>JADLDB010000015.1 GCA_020846875.1 Myxococcales bacterium
CCTCGCGCACCACCACCAGCGCCCCGAAGTCGTCGTAGACGAAGTCCTGCGTCCCGTCGGAGGTGACTCGCCCCGCCTCGTCGTGCGCCACCGTCCGCGTGCCGCTGGCGCCCACCTCGTAGCTGTCGAGCTGGTGCCCCTCGAGGCGCGCCGTCGGGGTGCCGAAGGGCGTCTGGTAGTTGGCCGGCGCGAAGAAGCGCGGCGGAGTCGCCGTCACGTCCGTGCGGGAAATCGACAGCACGCTGCCCACCGCCACCTCGCGGGCGTACGCCCAGCGCTCGGCGGACACCGCGTCGCCGGCCCCCTCCACCGCGGACTCCATCGCCGCGGGCAGCTGGTGCGGCGCCGGCAGGGAGGAGGGAATGGCGCCCGCCTCGCGCACCAGCGACAGCCGCCCCATCGCGTCGTAGGCGTAGCCGCGCCAGCTGGGCGCGCTGCCCGATGGCGTGGTGAAGCGGACGCTGCTGCTGCCGATGCGCCCCATCACGTCGCGCCGGACGTCCACGGTGAGGGCGGACGGCCCCGTCGCCTGGTGCGTGAAGTTCCACGACACCGGCTGCGCCAGCCCGTCGAAGCCCACCGTCCGCTTCAGCGGCGTGCCCGTCTTCGTCGAGGCCGTCTCCGCCAGCAACTCGTCCACCCAGGTGAAGTCCGTCACCCCGCCGTTCGCGCGGCCCAGCCCCACCTGCCGCCCGTCGAAGTCGAAGGACTCCGTCAGCGTCCGCGCGTCGGGCAACGTCAGCGTGCGCAGCCAGGTGTTGTTGACGGTGACGTCCCAATCGGCTGTTACCGTGCGCGAGGACTGGACGCCGACGCGCGTCGTCTCCGTGTAGCGCTGCGCGGCGTCGTCGTACGTGCGGCTGGTTTCAACCTCTCGGCTCTCAGGCACCAGTCCGAAGGCGGTGCCGACGCCGAGGTTGTTGTGCTTGGAGCGCGTCCAACGCCCCAGCTCGTCGTAGCTGAACTCCTGCAGCACGGGAGCCTGGGTGTTGCTCGGGTCCCCGCGCACGATGGCCTCCAGCCGGCCCGTCGCCGACTCGTACCGGTAGCCGAGGTCGACGGTGTTGCCGACCAGGTGCTGGACCTTCCGGCCGAGCGCGTCGTACTGCCAGTGGCTCTCGACGGGTTTCGACGCAGGCGCCGATTTGAAGAGCGGGTCGCCGAAGCCGGTGTACCGCTGCACCGTCGTGTTGCCCGCGGGGTCCACCTGGGTGTCGAGCTGGCCCCGCGCATTGTACGAGTACGTGCTGCGGTCATAGTCAACTCCCCCGAAGGCCCGCTGCTGGCGGAGCTCCAGAATGCGCCCGAGGAAGTCGTAGTCCGCCTCCGTCAAGCTGCCGTCCGGCGCGCGCACGCGCTTCACGAATCCAGAGCCCGTCCGCGCCAGCACCGCCGTGGTCCTCGAGAGCGTCGCGCCCACCTCTCGGAGCTCCGACGGTAGCCCCAGCACGTCGAGGGTCGCGATGGTCCCCGTCGTCAGCGGCAGGCTCGGGCTCGGGCGCTTGCGAATGGTCGACTGCGTGATGCGGTGGGCCGACGTCGCTGAGGCGCCCGTCTCCGTCGAGACGGATTGGTTGCCCGCGGCGTCTTCGGCAAAGACGACGCGCCCGACTTCATCGTAGGTGACGAAGCTCGGCGCACGCCCCGCCGCCGACGTGGCAAAGGGAAGCCCGCCCGGCAGGCGCCAGTACTCCGCCGTCACCAACCCGTTCTGCTCCACCGAGTAGAGCCGGCCAAACGAGTCCCAGGTGAAGAGCTCGCTCCATGGCGCCGAGGTGGAGTCGTGCGTCGACGTCACGGTGAGGTCGCGCTTCGAATGGCCGTAGAACCAACGCCGCCCCTGGGTGTCCACGTGACCGATTCGGCGACCGAACCCATCCCAGGTCATCGATTCGCTCAGCACCGCCGAGCCAGTCCCGTAGAGGCGCGTCTGGACGTTGCCATCGTCGTCCCACGTCCACGCGGCCAGGCGCTCACCCTCGCCAGGAACGGGGCTGATCAACTTCTCGAGCGTCACCCACTTCCGACCGTCGCGCCGGTACTCCGTCACGAGACCCTCAGGATCGACGTGGCGGAACAGGTCGCCTTCGCGTGTGTAGATCCAGCGCTGCGTCGTCCGGTGCGTCGGGCTCCCACCGGAATCACAACCGCCCGTGGCCGTCTCGCGGCACTCGGTGAGGACGCGGTTGTCGTTGTCGAAGCTCCGCAACGTGGCGCCGAGCGACTCGCCGGTGCCGGTGTAGCGCCGGGTCCGGTAGGGCCGCATGAAGCGGTCGTACTCCGTCTCGACCCGGGAATGGGCCGTGGGCGCGGCGTGTGCGAAGAGGTCCGTGCGGCGAACCCGCCCATCCGTGTCCGCGATGCTCTTCGTGAGCGCGCCGGCGGGGCCTCGAACCGCGGAGACGTGGCCCGCCGCGTTGTAGGCGAAGCGCGTCGTCTTCCCCGCGGACGCCGAAAGCACGCCTTCCACAGCCTCCGGCGAGAGCCCGAGCTGCGCCAGCGACGTCGGGAGATCCGCCCCGCAGGAGCGGAGGAGGAACCGGTACTGTGGCGGCAAGGCAGCGCACGAAGGCCGCGCAGGGCCGGCGCTCGACGGCCAGCTCTTGCGGGTAGTCGTGATCGCGGCGAGGAAGCCCGAGTAGCTCCCGGCGATGTCACCCGTCGCGGGCAGGTCCGTCTGACCCCGTGGAGGCTGTTCGACGTGGTAGTACGAGAACGTGGTCAGCGTCTTGTCCGGGCTGAGCACCGAGGCGGGTGCCCCGCCGGCCGACCACGACAGGAACGTGAACTCGCTCGCGGGGTTCTGCGCGAAGTTCCCACCTTGGCGCTCGATCAGCACGGGCACCGCCGACTGGCCGCCTACGACGCCGTCGCCATTGACGTCCACACCGTGGAAGTCGACGAAGAGCTGGTTCGCGCGAATGAAGGTCCAGTCGTAGCCGTTGGTGGTCCGGCGAAGCTGCGCGCCCCAGCTCTGCAGCTCGTCGAGCATCGCGCCGAACTCGGGGACCGAGGCGTTCGCGTACTCCTGGTAGTCCATCACCACATGCGTTCGCGACGTCGGCTCATCGGTGCCCGACGTCGTTCGATTGCCGCTCTCGACGAAGGTCACCTGGTTGAAGAAGGGATCGTACCCGTAGCTGCTGTACCGGCCGGCAGACTGCACCTTGGTGCCGGGCTGACCTTCGACTTCGTCCCACACCGTGCCGCCGCGCGGGCGATCGAGCACGTACACGACGTTGCCTCGCCTCGCCCAGTAGTAGGGCCGAACGGTGTGGATGCTGTGCGCCGGGATGACCTCCTCCAGGTATGAGTACCGGGTGTCGCCCGCAGCCTCCGTCCACGCCGTTCCACCAGACGTCGTGCGCCGCTGCGACAGCACGTTCCCATCGGCGTTGTAGAGGCTCTCGGCGACCTTCCAGATCTCCTGAGTGCCGTTCATGACGCGGACCGCGTCGACGAGCGCTCTGCCCTGGAAGTTGACGCCGGAGTAGTGCACGTCGCCGTCGCGATCGATGTACCTGCTCCACGCACAGATGCGGTTCGCGTTGGCGGCGATGTGCGCCCGCCGGCCGGTCATCGTCTCGAAGACGTAGTCACCGTTCATCGCCTTCTGCCAGGTCGAGGCGAGATCGTTGTGGGTGACGTCGTAGGTCAGCGCGAGCGCGAGCGTGTTGCAGGACACGCGGCTGCGCTCGAGGCCCTGGGTCCACGAGACCCCGGGCGTTGGGAGGTTGGCGGTGGGCAGCGTGCGATCGTAGTAGTCCAGCGAAGGCTGGTAGCCCGGCAGTCGCGTCCGAAGCTCGGGCAACCGCGAGAGCCCGCAGCCGGGCATCAACTGGCCGTCGACCGAGACTTGAGGCGAGTCGACCGCGAGCATGGGGAGCCGGTTGGCCGGCGGCAGCCCGGCCGGCGAGTGGGCCGGGAGCAGCAGGCCCTTGTTCCAGCTCATCTGGATCGCCGGGCCGGCAGCCACCTCGAGCGGGTACCGCGTGCGGAGGTGTTGCGGCAGGAAGTCGTCGGTCTCGTCGCCGGTCAGCACGCCAGACGACGTCGAGCGCGGCACGGCCTCCTGGTAGTCGAAGGTCGCGAGGGGCAGCGCGGTCTGCCAGGTGAATGGAAGCTGCGGGTGGTTCTGCACCGCCTGGAGCGACGGATCGGCGACGCTTCCCCAGCGCTGGGCCCGGACCTTGTCGAAGTGCTCGTCATAGACGTTGCTCGCGTACCGCGTCTCGGACTCGATGTAGCCGACCCCGCCGGCCTCGTCCTTCACGGTGACCGTCGTGATGTTGTCTGCCGCTTCGGAGAAGAGGCGCCGCCGCTGGGCGTCGAGCAGCGCGTCGAGGTTCACGAACATCGCCCCGGCCGCGTAGAGCTTTCCGCACTGGTCCCGCGTCTGGAAGCCGCAGTTATAGACGCTCCTGAAGAAGTCTCGGTAGGCCGTGAGCGCCGTCGTGATGTCGTTGGGCATCTGATCGGTGCGCTCGAAGGCGTATTGAAACTCGAAGCCTCGCCCGCCCGCCGCGAGGACCTCGGGGTCAGAGGTGGCGACGTCAGTCCGCATCGCCCGGCGCAGGAAGAGCTCGTTGAGCCCCTCCGGCACCGGCAGCGCGCTCTGGCCGACGGGGTTCTGGTAGGTGAACGTGACGCTCGCGCCAGCGGGCCCCGTGACGCTCTGGAGCATGCCCTTCTCGACTCCGGAAGAGCCGTATGAGAAGTGCAGCATCCTCCCAAGATCGTCCGTCACGGAGACCAGCCGCATCGCGTGCGGGCCTGAGCGCAGTGGAACTCCGAAGGCGGGATTGCCAAGCGTGTCCCGCTGCGAGTCGACCACCGCGTTTCTCGACGCGATGAGGACCGGATCCGTGATGTCGGGGACCGGAGTCAACATAGAGACCGTGGTCGGCAGGCTGGAGAACTCCGGCATCTTCACGTACCCCGTGAGTCCGCCGAGCAGCACACAACCCACGCCGTCGCTAAACAGGCGTCCGGTGCCGGTGGCGCGCACCCAGGTGCCGTCGACGAGTGCCCAGCCGGGTCCGCTACAGAGGGCCTCGTAGAGGCGCCCCGCGTCGGTCAGCTCCCAGCTCAAGAGCAGTCGGAAAATCGGGCGCGGCGCAACTTCGGATGATCCATGACGATCAAGAGTGAGTGAGTCGCCGAGTCCGGACGAAGGAGCCGCAGCGCAACCAGGGATGGCTGTTCGTGCCCGC
>JADLDB010000016.1 GCA_020846875.1 Myxococcales bacterium
CTTCACACGGGAGGGGTCCAAGGTTCGAATCCTTGTGCGCCCAAGCAGACGAAAGCCGGGTGTCCCACCGCGGGCCCCGGCTTTTTTCATGCGCCGGCGCTACAGTTCTTTCCATGGCACGGTGGCTCGGCGCGGCGCTGCTGGTGGCTTCGGCCGCCTTCGCCCAGGGCGCCAAGCCCGTCTACACCTGGACCGACGCGGACGGCGTTCAGCACTTCACCGACGATCCCAACGCGGTGCCGAAGAAGGCGAAGGCCCGCACCACCGAAGGCTCGCACGTCAACGTGGTGTCCTCGAAGGCGAGGAAGGACGAGCAGCAGCCCCTGGCCCAGCCGGATCCCGGAGAGGCGCAGTCCGCTGCCGCGCAAGCCCAGGCTGCCGCCGCGCAGGCTCAGGCCGCCGCCGCGCAGGCCCAACTGGTCGCCTCCGCCCAGGCGAAGGAGACGGTGGAGGACGCCTGGCGTCGGCGCTTCCGCGAGGCCCGCGAGAAGGTGCACGAGCTGGAGGATGAGATCGAAGTCGACCGCAAGAAGGTGGAGGAGGTGGACGGCCTGCCGGTCAACGCCGGGTGGACGTGCCCCACGGGCTGGGGCGTGCCGTACCCTCCGGCGGTGGCCACGCCCTATGCCGTCAGCGGGGGAGGGGTGGCGGTGGGCGGTCAGGTGGCTCCGGGCGTCCGCGTCGGGGCCGCGGTGGGCTCCTCCTACGGCTGGTACTACCCGTCGGTGATCACCACGCCCTGCTGGTACGGCTTCAACCCCGACTACGAGCGGATCCGTGAGCGGCTGGAGCGGAACCGCAAGGGGCTGATCCGCGCGAAGGAGGAGCTGCACGATCTGGAGCGGCGGGCCGCGAACGAGGCTGTTCCGCTGGAGTGGCGCCGCTGATAATCACCTGCGCGTCTCGAGGCCCCATAGCTCAGTTGGATAGAGCGGCAGTTTCCTAAACTGTAGGTCGCAGGTTCGATTCCTGCTGGGGTCAAGCCACTGCAATGACGATCCGCCTCATCGAGGCCGACATTCCACCCGCGGTGCTCGAGGTGGTGAAGGGCCTCCAAGACGCAGGCCACCGCGCCTTCCTCGTCGGGGGCTGCGTGCGCGATCTCTTGCGCGCCCAGGTCCCAAAGGACTTCGACGTGGCCACCAGCGCGCGCCCGGACGCGCTGCAGAAGCTGTTCCGGCGCGTCATCCCCACGGGGATCGAGCACGGCACCGTCACCGTGGTGCAGCGCGGGGCGCACGTGGAGGTCACCACCTTCCGCGCCGAGGCGGACTACGTCGACGGCCGGCGCCCCTCCCGGGTGGACTTCCACGAGGACATCGACGCCGATCTCGCCCGCCGCGACTTCACGATGAACGCCATGGCGTGGGATCCGGTGTCCCACCTCCTGGTCGATCCCTTCGGCGGCCAGGAGGATCTGAAGGCCCGCGTGGTGCGCTGCGTGAGGGATCCGCTGGAGCGCTTCTTCGAGGACGGCCTGCGCCCGCTGCGCGCGGTGCGCTTCGCCACGGTGCTGGACTTCACCGTCGATCCCGCCACCGAGGCGGCCATCGGCGCGACGCTGTCCGTCTTCCGAAAGGTGGCGCCCGAGCGCGTGCACCAGGAGTTCGTCAAGCTCCTCGTGGCTCCCCACGCGCCCATGGGCCTCGAGCTGCTCGCGCGGACGGGCCTGTTGGAGGAGTTCCTCCCGGAGGCGCTGGGCTCGGACTATGCCGCGGTCGGGAAGGCGCCGAAGGAGGAGGTGCCCCGCCTGGCCGTCCTCCTCTCGCACCGCCTGGACGCTCGCGAGCTGGTGCTGCGCCTGCGCTTCCCCAACCGCGTGGCCGAGGACGTCGCCCACCTCCTCGAGCACCAGGAACTCCCGGCCCCCACCACGGACGACGCGGGGCTGCGCCGCTGGCTGTCGCGCGTGGAGGAGCGGCACGCGCTCACCCTCTTCGAGGTGGCCAGGGCGCGAGGGCTGGAGCCGGCCGGAGTGCGGGCGCGCGTGGAGGCGGTGCTGGCCAGCCGCCCCCCCCTCACCACGAAGGCGCTGGCCCTGGACGGAAAGGCCCTGATGGCCGCGCTGGGCGTGGGGCCGTCGCCTGTGGTGGGGCAAGCGTCCCGCTACCTCCTCGACGTCGTCCTCGAGGATCCCTCGAAGAACACCCCTGAGGGCCTGGCCGCCGCCCTCAAGGCCTGGAAGCCAGCCGGCGCCTGACTGTCGTCATGTCGGCCGTCGTTTCCCACAGTCTTTCCCACATCCCCTGAATGCCTCCACCTCCCTCGGAGGAACGTCTTCGAGGGGACTCGGAGAACCCGCACCACAATACTATGTAAAATCAAGTACTTGGCGCATATGGTCGGGTCGCGTCATGCAGCGGAGCTTCTCGGCCTTCGAGAGGGGCTGACCTCGCGTGGGCTGTGGAAAAGGTGTGGGCTTTCAGGATGGGAGCGGCTGTGGCATCGAGGGGCCCATGCGGGTGGTGGTGGCCATGTCTGGCGGCGTCGACTCCTCGGCGGCGGCGGCGCTCCTCAAGGAGCAGGGGCACGAGGTGCTGGGGATCACCCTGCGCGTGTGGAGCTACGAGGGCCAGGCGCAGTGCGGCAGCTGCTGCAGCCCCGACGACATCGACGACGCGCGCCGGGTGGCGGAGAAGCTGGGCATTGCCTTCTACGTCGCCAACGTGGAGGAGCTGTTCAAGGAGCGGGTGGTGTCGCCCTTCGTCCAGTCGTACCTCGGGGGGCGCACGCCGATCCCCTGCGTGGCGTGCAACCAGGACGTGAAGTTCGGCTTTCTGCTGAAGCGAGCGCGTCAGCTTGGCGCGAAGCTGGCCACGGGCCACTACGCACGAATCGAGGATGCCGGCGGGCAGCGCTTGCTCCGGCGAGCCACCGACGCGGCGAAGGATCAGTCGTACTTCCTCTTCACCCTGGGGCAGGACGAGCTGAGGGATCTGGTGTTTCCCGTGGGCGGCCTCACCAAGGCCGAGGTGCGGGTGATCGCCGAGCGCTACGGGCTTGGCACTTCGCACAAGCCCGAGAGCATGGAGATCTGCTTCGTCCCCGACGGCGACTACGCGCGCTTCGTGGAGAAGGTGGCGGGCGCGCAGCCGAAGGGCGACATCGTCACCGCGCAGGGCGAGGTGCTGGGCGCGCACGAGGGCATTCACCGCTACACGGTGGGACAGCGCCGGGGGCTGGTGGCCACGGGGCAGCCGCTCTACGTCCAGCGGATCGACGCCGACCGGCGCCAGGTGGTGGTGGGGCCGGCTGTGGAGGCGGAGCGCGACGCCTTCCACCTGCTGCGGCCGCACTGGGTGGACGGCGCCGCGCCGGTGGATCGCCCCGTCCAGGTGAAGATCCGCCACCGTCACCAGGGCGCGGCCGGCAGGGTGCGCCTGGAGGCCAACGGCCACTACCGCGTGCTGCTGGACGCGCCGGCGCGGGCAGTGACGCCGGGGCAGGCGGCCGTCGTCTACGACGGCGATCGCGTGCTGGGCGGAGGGTGGATCGCGTGAGGTGGGCAGCGGTGCTCGCCCTCGTCGTGCTCGCGAGCTGCAAGGAGGCGGCGCCCGTCGCGCCGGTGTGCGGGCTCCACTCCGCGTCCGAGCCGGTGACGCTTGAGGGCACGAAGGACCAGGCGCTCTCCGTGGGGGCGCGGCTCAAGCCCGGCGATCGCGTCACCGCGGAAGGGCTGGCGCTGCTGGAGTGCTTCAAGGGCGCGCTCAAGGTGCTGGACGACGAGACGGTGGTGGTGGGCGAGCTGATGGAGGCGAAGGTGGAGGCGACCACCATTCCGCGCTTTGTCCTGAAGGGCGGCCAACCGGTGAGAGTGGAGGGGCCGTCCCCCGCGGTGGTGGCCCGCTACAGCGACAACCGCTTCACGCCGAAGAGCGCGCTCGCCGCCAGCGAGCCCACCTCCGCGGACTACTTCAAGGCCTTCTTCACCCCCAACGGCATCGAGAACATGCAGGCGGGTCCACGTCCGGAAGGGCCGACGAAGCTGGCGCCTCCTGCCGCGCGGGCGAAGGTGTCGCGCATCCACGCCGGGGAGCTGGGGCAGGGCGGGGCGGTGCTGGAGGTGGACGACGAGGTCGTCTTCGCCGAGACGGATGATCTGGCCACCGCGGCGCTGCTGGAGGGCAAGCGCTACGAGCTGGGCCGCACGGTGCGCCTGGTGCTGCCGGACGGCGCTGAGGCGGAGCTGGAGTACGAAGGGCGGACGTTCGAGCTGGACGGCCCGATGGATCTCCGCCTGCGCTGAGCCGAGGCGCTCGACGGGCGGCGCCCCATTGCGGGTATGCTCGCGGTCCCCGCATGTCCACCCGCGCGCTCGTCCTCGGCTTCACCGTCGGCCTCAGTGTGTCTGTGAGCTCCTCCTGTGGCCCGGCCCCGCAGCCCTGCGGTCCGTCAAACTGCCTGGGCTGCTGCGACGAGAACGGCGAGTGCCTGGCGGGCTCGGGCCTGCTGGCGTGTGGCCTGGGGGGCGGTGTGTGCGTGGCCTGTACGGCCAACCAGGCGTGCCTCGCCGGGGCCTGCGGGCTCATCGACGGGGGGGACTACGACGGCAGCTTCCCTGATCGCCCCGACTCGTCGATCAACTACGACGCGGGCGTGTACGACGCGGGGCCGATCCTCGACGCGGGGATGGACGCGGGCGCGGTGGACAGCGGCGCTCCCGACGCCGGACGCCCGGACTCAGGCACGCCGGACGCGGGGCGGCCCGACGCGGGGAGCAGCGACGCCGGCGGGGCCGACGCCGGGGCGATGGATGCCGGGTAGCCGGACGCAGGCGCGCCGGTCAGCTTCACAGGGCGCGCCTGACAACTGATCGGGCAGCCTCCCAAAATTGACGGCCGGGCCGATCGCGCTACCGTGGCGGTTCGAGCGCCACAGAGGTGTACGTGGGCGCGGGGATCACATGCGAGACACCCACAAGCTGAAAGAGAAGGTCGAGCTGTCGTTGGACAACCGGCAGCTCGTGAGCATCACCGTGGCGTCGCTGATCGTCCTGGGCGGCGTCTTCATGCTGGGCGTGGTGGTGGGCAAGAAGCTGGCAGGGGTGACGGTGGCGCAGCAGGAGGCGCCGGATCTCCTCACCCAACTGGACGAGAAGTCGAAGGCGCTGGAGGACGTGCAGCAGGACGCGTCGCTCACCTTCCAGGACGAGCTGACGAAGAAGTCGCCCACGCTGGTGGCGGGCGCGCCGGTGGTCAAGCCGGTGCCCGCAGAGCCGGTGAAGCCAGCGGATCCCCCGAAGCCGCCGGAGCGGGATCCAGTCGTCGCCGCCCCAGCGCCGGTGGAGCCTCCTCCCGCCGTGGCGCTGCCCGAGACGCCGAAGGACGAGGCTGTGCCCACGCGCACGAATGACGCCGGCGCGCTCAAGGAGGCCTTCGGCAAGGTGCAGAAGGCCCCCGAGACGGCCGCCGACGGCTCCTGGTCGATCCAGCTGGCCGCGTACCAGGATCGCGGCGAGGCGGATCGCTTCGCCGCGGGCCTGCGCGACAAGGGCTACGCCCCGTACATCGTGGAGGCCGCGATCCCCGGGAAGGGGACGTGGTTCCGCGTGCGGATGGGGCGCTTCGGGACGAAGGACGCGGCGGGCCGCTACCTCGAGGACTTCCGGCGCGAGACGCAGATGAGCGCCATCGTCACCCTGGCGAACTGACTCACGTCTCGGAGTTGGGGTTCTTCGTCCACTTGTCGACGTTGCCGTCGCCGTCCAGGTCCTCGCCGATGCGATCCACCTGGTCGCCTTCCCAGTACTCCCAGTAGTCCACCTTGCCGTCGCCGTTGGTGTCGCGCTCTTTGCGCACCAGCTTGCCCTTCTCGTAGTACTTGAACTCGGACGGGCGGCCGGCGGCGGACAGGTCCAGCTCCTTGCGGACGATCACGCCCTTCTCGAAGTAGTTGACCTGATCCACCTTGCCGTCGAAGTCGAGGTCCAGCGCCTCGCGGGCCACCTGCTCGCGCTCGTCGTAGTTGCGGCTGATGTCCACCTTGCCGTCCCAGTTGATGTCCAGCTCCTTGCGGGACACGCGATCGACGTCCTTGCCCTCTTCATTCTTGGCGGTGATGGTGAAGGTCCATACGTCGGCCTTCTTGTCGCCGTTCAAGTCGAACTCGGTGACCGTCTCGTTGCCGGCCTGCTTCTGGCGGATGCCTTCGGCCAGCACCTCCCCGTTCTCGCCGGGCTCGCCCTGCTCGGCGGACTTCGAGGTGGAACAGCCCGCAACAGCCAGCGCCAGCGCGGCGACCTGCCAATGTGTCCTGGTCATCTTTTTGACCTCCAACCTGGTCGACATAGCGTCACATACGTCAATGGCGCGCAAGAAGATCAGCACGACGATCTACATCACGCCGGAGCAGAACGATCTGCTCAAGCTGCTCAACGCCAAGACCAAGGTGCCGGTGGCTGAGTACATCCGGCAGGGCATCGATCTCGTGTTGGAGAAGTACAGGGACGAGCTCCCGGGGCAGCAGACGTTCGACGGCATCTAGCGTCATTCCGCGCGCGTCCGCCGGAGAGATCTGCGACAGGTAGCCGTCGAG
Source organism: Myxococcales bacterium (assembly GCA_020846875.1). Taxonomy (GTDB): domain Bacteria; phylum Myxococcota; class Myxococcia; order Myxococcales; family Myxococcaceae; genus JADLDB01. Next base: position 6,535 of record JADLDB010000016.1, read on the forward strand.
CACCCACTGCCCGGCGCGACGCGGGGTCGTGACGAAGTCGCCGGTCTGGGCGATCTGGCCCGACTCGAAGGTGCCGTCGGACAGCAACCCCAGCGCGGTCAACCCCAGGCCGCCCACGGTGCACAGGCCGCACACGCCCGCGGCACTCACGGCGATCCAGAGCAGGGCACTTCGGCGGCCGGGGGCGCGCATGGGCTGCAGCAAACCCGCCCTGCCGCCCGAGAGCAACGACGAGGTGCCGGGGCTCTGCTACACGACTGTCGTGGCCACGTTCAGCGGCAAGCGGGTGATGGTCTTCGGCGGCGCGGGTTTCGTGGGCAGCCACCTCTGTGAGCGGCTGCTGGCCGACGGCGCCGCGGGGGTGGTGGCGGTCGACAACCTCTGCACCGGCGCGGAAGGAAACGTCGCACACCTGGGGAAAGACGCGCGCTTCGAGCTCGTCCGCCACGACGTGACTGAGCCGCTGGGCCTCCAGGGCCCGGTGGACGTGCTGTTCAACCTGGCGTCCCCCGCCTCGCCGTTTGACTACGCGAAGCTGTGGCTCGAGACGCTGCGGGCCGGCGCCCTGGGGACGCAGCACGCGCTGGAGTTGGCTGAGAAGACGGGCGCGGTGATGCTGCAGGCGTCCACCTCCGAGGTGTACGGCGATCCGATCGTCCACCCGCAGGTGGAGAGCTACACCGGCAACGTGGACTGCACCGGCCCGCGGGCCGTGTACGACGAGGCCAAGCGCTACGCCGAGACGTTGGTGATGGGCTTCCACCGACACCGGGGCGTGAAGACCCGCATCGCGCGGATCTTCAACACCTACGGCCCGCGGATGCGCCTCCAGGACGGCCGCGTGGTGCCGGCCTTCGTCTCGCAGGCGCTCAAAGGGCAGGACTTCACCGTCTTCGGCGACGGAAGCCAGACGCGCTGCTTCTGCTACGTCGCGGATCTGGTGGACGGACTGGTGCGGCTGGCGCTGTCGGACGTCACGGAGCCGGTCAACCTGGGCAACCCCGAGGAGCGGACCATTCGCGAGTTCGCCGAGGCGGTTCGGCGCGCCGTGGGCGGCGGCGGGAAGATCGTCACGAAGCCGCTGCCGCAGGGCGATCCGAAAGTGCGCAGGCCCGACATCACGCGGGCGAAGACGCTGCTGGGCTGGGCGCCGAAGGTGGGCCTCGACGAGGGGCTCGCGCGGACCATCGAGTACTTCCGCGCCGTGGTGTGATCCGCGCAAACACGACGGGCCCGGCGCTCACGGTGGAGAGCCGGGCCCGCGGTGAGGCAGACCGTAACGGCTACGCCCGGACTTCGGCGCCGGCGGCATCGGCCGGCGGCGGCGCGGTGACGAACGGCGCCTTCTCCAGCGCCAGGTTCAGCACCTCGTCCATCCGGGTGGCGAAGAAGAACTCGACCTCCTTCTTCACCTGCTCGGGCACGTCCACCATGTCCTTCTTGTTCTTCTCCGGCATGATGATCCGCTTGATTCCCGCGCGGTGCGCGGCGAGCACCTTCTCCTTGATGCCACCCACCGGCAGCACCAGGCCGCGCAGGGTGGCCTCGCCGGTCATCGCCGTGTCGTTGCGCACGCGGATGCCCGTCATCAGGCTGGTGAGCGCCGTCAGCATCGTCACGCCGGCCGACGGGCCGTCCTTGGGCATCGCGCCGTCCGGCACGTGGATGTGGATGTCCGTCTTGTCGAGGAAGTTGGGCTGCACGCCCAGCCGCTCGGCGTTGGAGCGCAGGTAGCTCATCGCCGCGTGCGCCGACTCCTTCATCACGTCGCCCAGCTTGCCGGTGAGCGTCATGCCGCCCTTGCCGACCATCTTGGTGGCCTCGATGAAGAGCAGGTCCCCGCCGTACGGTGTCCAGGCCAGCCCCGCCGCCACGCCGGTCTGCGCGGTGCGCTCGGCCATCTCCGACTCGACGCGCTGGGGCCCGAGCAGCTCGTGCAGCTTCTCCTTGGTGATCGTCTGCTTGTCCGTCTTGCCCGACGCCACCTGCACCGCCACCGAGCGGCACACGTCGGCGATCCGCCGCTCAAGGCTGCGCACGCCGGCCTCGCGGGTGTACGCGGTGATGATCTCCGTGAGCGTCTCGTCGATGATCTCCACCTGCTCGTTGGTGATCCCGTGCTCCTTGACCTGCTTGGGGATCAGGTGCGCCTTGGCGATCGCCACCTTCTCGTCCAGCGTGTAGCCGGACAGCTCGATGATCTCCATGCGGTCGCGCAGCGGGCCGGGGATCGGGTCGAGCTGGTTGGCCGTGGCGATGAACATCACCTTGGACAGATCGAAGGCCACGTCGAGGTAGTGATCGCTGAAGGTGTGGTTCTGCTCCGGATCCAGCACCTCCAGCAGCGCCGCCGACGGATCGCCGCGGAAGTCCGCGCCCAGCTTGTCGATTTCGTCGAGCAGCATCACCGGGTTGCGCGTGCCGGCCTTCTTCATCTGCTGGATGAAGCGGCCGGGCAGGGCGCCCACGTAGGTGCGGCGGTGCCCGCGGATCTCCGCCTCGTCGCGCACGCCGCCGAGCGCCAGGCGCACGAACTTGCGGCCCACCGCCTTGGCCACCGACTGGCCCAGCGACGTCTTGCCGACGCCGGGAGGACCGACCAGGCAGAGGATGGGGCCCTTCATGTCATTCTTCAGCTTGCGCACCGCCAGGTACTCGAGGATGCGCTTCTTCACCTTCTGAATGCCGTGGTGATCGGCGTCCAACTGGCGGCGCGCGTTCTCGATGTCCAGGTTGTCCTCGGACAGCTTGGACCACGGCAGATCCGCCAGCCAGTCGAGGTAGGTGCGGGCGACGGTGTACTCGCTGGACGCGGCGGGGATCGTCTTGAGGCGGTTGAGCTCTTTGTTGGCCACCTTCTCCACGTCGGGAGGCAGCTGCGCCTTCTTGAGCCGCTCCTGCAGATCGTCCAGCTCCTCCTCGTCCTCGCCCATCTCGCCCAGCTCTTCCTTGATCGCCTTGAGCTGCTGGCGCAGGTAGTACTCGCGCTGGGTCTTCGACATCTCGCCCTTCACGGCGGAGTCGATCTTGTTCGACAGCTTCAGAATCTCGCGCTTGCGGTTGAGCAGCTCCAGCACCAGCTTCATCCGCGCCTTCAAGTCCACCGTCTCGAGGACGGCCTGCTTCTCCTCGATGGGCACGTCGACGTTGGCGGCGATCAGATCCGCCAGGTGGCCGGGGTGGGTGATGGACTCGACCAGCTCGGTGGCCGCGGCCGGCAGCTCGGGCATCATCTCGATGACCTCGCGCGCCAGCTTCTTCAGGTTGATGGTGAGCGCCTCGATCTCCACGTTGTCGGCGGGCGTCTTGTCGTCCACCGGCTCGATGCGCGCCTTGAGGTACGGCGACTCCTGCACCAGCTCCAGCACGCGGAAGCGCGCCAGGCCCTGCACCACCAGCGAGTAGTTGTCCTCGCCCATCTTGAGCAGCTTGACGATGCGCGCCACCGTGCCCATGCCGTAGAGATCGGACGCGCCGGGATCCTCTTCCTCGGCCTTGCGCTGGGTGACGACGCCGATCACCTGATCGTCGCGCACCGCGTCCTTGATCAGCGCGATCGTCTTCTGCCGGCCCACCGCCAGGGGCAGCACGCCGCCGGGGAAGAAGACCGAGTTGCGCAGGGGGAGAATGGGCAGGACCTGTGGAATGTCGTCCTTGTTGATGGCGCCGGGCGGCGTCATCGTCGTCGGCATGGCTTGAGCGCCCGCGGCTTTCTTCTTGTCGTCGGACATGTGGATGAAAAGTCCTTTCAGGGGGTTGGGAGGGGTCGCCCTCCCGCGGATGCTACAGGTGACAGGGTAGCAGCCGAAAACGCGTCGGCAACCGGCAACGACGGGAAAGACGCGATTTTCCACCCGCCGTTCTTCCGGTGCATGATGGTCCGACAGGCCGCACGACTTCGAGGAACCAACGCCCATGCCCCGCCGCTACCTGCTGGCCCTCGCCGCCCTGGCCGTGGTGTCCAACTGCCAGGGCTGCTTCGGCTGCCAGACGCCCGTCGACAACCCCAACTCCACGCTGCCCAGAACGTGCGAGTCCGAGCAGCCGCTGATCGAGCCGCAGAAGCTCGACATCCTCTTCGTGATCGACAACTCCGGCTCGATGAAGGAAGAGCAGGAAGCCGTCGCCCGAGAACTCACCGCCTTCGTCGATCAGATCAAGCAGGCAGGCGGCGTGCGCCAGGACTTCCACATCGGGGTGATCACCACCGGCGTGTACCAGCACTCCAGCGTGAACGGGCTGGACTGGTGGCAGGTGTACCCCAACGGCGGCCGGCTGCGCCCGGTGCCGGACTTCTACGACGACGGCGGGATCAACTGGGAAACCGACAACGAGCGGATCCTGGTGGGTGATGATCCCGAGGTGGTGGAGAAGTTCGCCAAGCTGGTCCAGCAGGGCACCTTCGGCTCCGGCCAGGAGACGCCGTTCGAGGCGATCCGCCTGGCGCTCATGTCGCAGCTCACCACCACGCCGCTGGACGCCGGCGGCAACGAAGGCTTCATGCGCGACGGCGCCCGGCTCCTGGTGACGGTGCTGACCGACGAAGACGACTGCAGCGAGCTGGCCCGGCCGAGCGTGGTGGTCGTCTCCGACGATCCCGCGGTGAACGAGTGCACCCGCCAGGCGAACAGCCTGACGCCCGTTCCGGAGTACTTCCGCCTCTTCACCCAGGAGCTGAAGAACGGCGACGGCTCGCCGAAGGAAGGCATCTTCGCGGCCATCGCCCCGGTGGGCATCGACACCAAGGCGGCGATGGAGATCGTCGACAACGGCAAGGTGAAGAACATCGACTGCCCCACCTCGAACCAGGGCGGCATGCGCATGAGACAGATGGCGGAGCTGTTCGATCCCACCCTGGCCAACCTCGACTCCATCTGCCGCTCGTCCTTCCGGGAGACGCTGATCGCCATCGCCGAGCTGGCGTCGGTGTCTCAGTTCATCGAGGTGAAGAACGTGCCCGACGAGCGGATGCTGCAGGTGAACATCACCCGCAAGGACGGCGCGCTGCAGCCGTGCACCATCGCCAACCAGGGCATCGTCTCGTACACCAAGGGCGCGGCAGGGGCCGCGGCGAAGGTGCGCTTCGGCAACCAGTGCCGCCGCCGCGCGGACGATCAGAAGGTGCAGATCGGCCTGCTCTGCGCGCTCTGAGGCGCCGATCGGCCGGCACGGCGCATGCGCGGCAAAGCGCCTGAATTCGATCGGGTTCTTCGCGCGGGTTGATCGGCTGCGATCACGGCGAGCTGGAAAGTTGCGCGATCGATCGGCCGGGGCACCATGCGCGCCATGGCCAGCTCGACCTTCACGTACTTCTTCATGACCGACGCTCGCGGGACCGACGTGAGCGCCCCCCGCGAGTGGACACAGCCGAAGGTGAGCGCGTCGCAGACGGTGACGATCGTCTGGAAGCGCTAGATGCAGATGCCCGAGAGGCAGGCGAGGCTGCAGCTCTGACAGGGTGAGCCGAGCGCGCCGCAGGCCGACCGCTGATCGCCGGCCTGGCACACGCCCTGGCTGTCGCAGCAGCCGCCGCAGGTGAACGGGTTGCAGGAGCCCGTGGAGCCGCCGCCGGCCCCGCCGCCGGTGCTGCCTCCCCCCGCGCCTCCCCCGGCCCCGCCACCCGAGCCTCCGCCGGCGCCGCCCGCTGTGCCGCAGGCGCCGCCCACGCACTGCTGCGCGCCGCTGCAGGTGACGCAGGCGTTGCCTGAGGCGCCGCAGCGCGAGGCGCTGGGCGAGGTGACGCACACCGTCCCGTCGCAGCAGCCGTTGCAGTTGGCCGGGCCGCAGGTGGTGGCGGTGACGCACGCGCCGCCCAGGCAGCTCTGGGTGCCGGGGCACATCACGCACGCGCCCCCGTCCACGCCGCACGCCTGGTTCTGCGTGCCCGACAGGCAGGCGCCCGTGGCGTCGGTGCAGCCGGGGCACTGGTACGTCTGGCAGGTGAAGCTGCTGCAGGTCTGGCCGGTGGGGCAGCGCTGGCAGGCGACGCCGCCCGTGCCGCAGGCCGCGAAGAGGTTGCCTCCGCGGCACTGGCCGGTGGCCGCCTCACAGCAGCCGTTGCAGTTGGCGGGGCTGCAGCCTCCGTCGGTGGGCCCGCCGCCGCCACCACCGCCACCACTGCTTCCCCCGCCCGAGCCGCCGCCCGGCCCACCGCCCAGGCTCGCGGGCACGCAGCTCCCCTTCACACAACTGTCCGTGCGGGCGCAGCCGAGGCACGCGTTGCCCAGCGCGCCGCAGGCGAACAGCTCGGTGCCCGCCTGGCAGTCGCCGTTGACGTCGCAGCAGCCCGCGCAGTTGGACTTGAGGCAGGGCAGCGCGGTGGACGTGGGGCCGCACGCCTGGAGCGCGCCGGCGAGGGCGCCGAGAACGAGCCCGATGAGGAAGGCGCGGGACACGGAGGTGCGGCCTAGCACGCGCGGAGGCCTCGGGGGAGGGCTGTCCAGACCCCAGCAGCCAGTGGCCCCGGAGGGACGGCCTTCGTTAACCTCGAGGGGCCGTGACCGTCGCCTTCTTCGATCTCGATCGCACGCTGCTCGCCGTCAACTCCGGCACCCTGTGGGTCCGCCGGGAGGTCGCGCTGGGCTTTCTGCGCAAGCGCGACGCCCTCCGCGCGGCGCTGTGGCTCGCGCGCTACCAGTTGGGCTTCGCGTCCGCGGAGAAGCTGGTCGAAGACGCGGTGGCTCAGCTCGCGGGCAGCCCGGCAGAGCCCTTGCGCGAGCGCACGCGCCGCTTCTTCGAGGCCGAGGTGCGACCTACCTACCGCCCGGGTGGCCGCCAGGCGCTCGAGCACCACCGCCAGCGCGGCGACCGCGTGGTGATGCTCACCTCCTCCACCAACTACCTGGCGGAGCTGGTGGCGGACGAGCTGGGGCTCGACGAGATCCTCTGCAACACCCTGGAGGTGGGGCCCGACGGGCGCCACACCGGGCGGGTGGTGGGGCGGGTCTGCTTCGGCGCGGGCAAGCTGCCCTACGCGCAAGACGCGGCGCAGAAGCACGGAGTGGCGCTCGAGGCCTGCACCTTCTACACGGACTCCTTCAGCGATCTCCCGGTGCTGGAGCGGGTGGGGCGCCCGGTGGCCGTCAACCCCGATCCCCGCCTGCGCAGGCAAGCGGGCCGCCGCGGGTGGACCGTCACCGACTGGGGCGAGCCCCAGGCCGGCGGCGCGCGAGGGGAAGTCGCCTGATCGACGCGCCCGCCACCACGCGACGGTGCGCAGCCCTTCGACGTTCCGGAAGTCGGAGTCTCGCGACACCAGCTCGCACCCATGGTGTCGACACAGCGCGGCGATCCACACGTCGTTCTCCGGGAGCGGCCGGCCAAGCCCGCTGAGGCGCTCGCGCACGCGGGCGTAGGTGACGGCGACGGCCGCGTCGACGATCAGGATCTGCGAACTCTCGACCAGCTCGGCCAGGAGCCCCTCGAGCTGCTTGCGGTACCGCGAGCGCTGCAGGCCGAAGCGGTACTCGCCGATCACGATGGCCGGAAGCGCGAGCCGAGCGGCCCCGGCGAGGACACCGAGGAGCGCCCGCTCTTCGTCGAAGAGCGCCGAGACGGCATTGGTGTCGAGCGCGAGGTCGCTCACCACGTCGCCCTGTCGATCTGCGAGAACTCAGCGTTGATCGCGTCCTTCACCGGCCTGGTGTCCAGCTTCCTGGCCTTGCCCGCAAGTCGCCTCCAGGCCGGCGTCGGGCGGGCGCTGAGCTGTCTTTCGAGCGCCTCGGCGATCAAGTCGCGCATCGAGATGCCGCGGAGCGCGGCAGCAGCCTTCGTCCGGCGCAGCAGCTCGTCGGGGAGCTCGAGGGTCGTCTTCACGACTAGTCAGTCAGTCGCCGCTACTCTGGCGACCGCCCCGCCGCATAGAGTGCGTCCGACATGACGCACGCTCTGTTGCTCGCCACGCTCCTGACCGCCAAGCCTCCGCCGGATCCCCGCCAGGATCTCCTCGACGCCATGGTGGCCGAGCTCGATCGCTCGATGAGCGAGCTCAAGCTCAAGGAGAACAAGCCGCCGTACTTCATCGCCTACCAGGTGAAGGACTTCGACTCGCGGGAGGTGGGCGCCCGCTACGGCGCGCTCTTCCAGGACATCTCCTTCCACGATCGCAAGCTCTTCGTCGACGTGCGGGTGGGCGACTACGGCTTCGACAGCTCGGTCACCGACGAGCTGGACTTCTCCATCTCGATGAAGGGCACCAGCTACATCCCCCGCAAGCAGGGGCCGATCGACGACTCGCCCACCGCCCTGCGCACCGCGCTCTGGCTGGTGACGGACGAGAAGTACAAGCAGGCGCTCTTCAACTACCTGAAGAAGAAGGGCGAAGACGTCTACAGCGTCGACGATCCGAAGAAGCCGCCGTCCTTCACGAAGGAAGAGCGGGTGATGCAGTTGGGCGTGCGCGCCCCCTTCGCCTTCGATCGCGATCGCTGGGTGAAGCTGTCCCGCGAGCTGTCCGCGCGGCTGTCGAAGGAGGCGGCCTTCTTCGACTCCGAGGTGCGGATCACCGGCGACAAGGTGCTGCGGCTGCACGTCAACACCGAAGGGACGCGCCTGGTCACCGAGGAGACGCTGTACGGCGTGCACGTGCAGGCCTTCACCCGCGCCGCCGACGGGCAGTTGCTCGAGAACTCCCGCGACTGGTACGCGCCCACCGAGGATCGCCTGCCGGGGGATGCGGTGATCCGCCAGGCGGTGGAGGCGATGGTGAAGGACCTGCTGGCCCTGCGCGCCGCGCCCACCATCGATCCCTACACCGGGCCGGCGCTGCTCGAGCCCGACGCCGCCGGGGTGCTCTTCCACGAAGCCGTCGGCCACCGCCTCGAGGGCGAGCGCCAGGACAACGACGCCGAAGGGAAGACCTTCCGCGGGCAGGTGGGCAAGGCGGTGCTGCCGGCCTTCCTGTCGATCGCCGACGATCCCACGCAGCGCGAGCGGGCCGGGGTGCAGCTCAACGGCTACTACCAGTACGACGACGAGGCGGTGCCGGCGCAGCGGGCCCTGCTGGTGAAGGACGGCGTGCTCAAGGCGTACATCCTCTCGCGCAGGCCGGTGGAGGGCTTCCTCAAGTCCAACGGCCACGGCCGCGCGCAGGCCAACCGCAAGCCGATCGCCCGCATGGCCAACCTGATCGTCGAGTCGAAGAAGCAGGTGAGCGACGCAGAGCTCAAGAAGCTGCTCCTCGACGAGGCGAAGCGGCAGGGCAAGCCCTTCGCGCTGCTGATCCGCGACATCACCGGCGGTACCACCAACACCACGTCCTTCGGCTACCAGGCCTTCAAGGGCACGCCGCGCATGGTGTACCGGGTGGACGTGAAGACGGGAAAGGAGACGCTGGTCCGCGGGGTAGAGATCGTCGGCACGCCGCTGTCCTCCATCAACCGGGTGCTGGCCACCGGGCAGAAGGAAGGCGTCTTCAACGGCTTCTGCGGCGCGGAGAGCGGGATGGTGCCGGTGTCCACCGTGGCGCCGGCCATCGTGCTGCAGGAGATCGAGCTGCAGCGGGCGCTGGAGGGGAAGGATCGGCCGCCGCTGCTCCCCAGTCCGGCGGCGATCACCAGGTAGGCGGCGTCAGCGCTCCGGCAGCACGTCGCGCAGCGTCTTCGGCGGGCGCCCCACGGGCCTGGCCCAGTCGCGGAAGCCCTTGAGGCGCAGGTACGTCTCGAAGTCCTTCTGAAAGAGCCTGGGCGTCAGCCCGACCGCGCCGGTGAAGGCGTCGTGAAACGACTGGCCAGACTTCATGCGCGCCATCAGCGCGGTGACGGCGTCCTGTCCGTAGCGGCGCACCAGGAAGGCGAAGGCGTGGTGGGCGATGCCGTACACGGGACCCGACCAGGCCTGGGACAGCGCCTCGCCGTCCTTGAAGGCGTCGAGATCCCGGTGCTGGGCGATCCACGAGGAGGCGTCCTCCAGCGTCGGGTACTTGTCGCCCTGCTTCGCGGTCCACACCGCCATGCCTTCGCGGAACCACAGCGGAATGCCGCGCTTGCTCCAGTCGTCGGGCCCGCCGCTCCTCTGGAACATCAGGCAGTGGGTGAGCTCGTGGGTGAGCAGCTCGACCAGCGGCTCCTGCGCCGGCGCCCAGGTGGACGGCGCCTGGAGCATCACGTCGTCGTAGCGAGCCCAGGCGCGCAGCCAGTCGAAGCCCGGGCGGCGGACGGCGCGCTCCAGCTCCTCGTGATCGCGCAGGACGTGCACGGTGACGCTCTGCTCGAGGCCGCCCCAGACGCTCAGCGGGGGAGTAGCGGTGGAGAGCGCGCTGGCCACCCGATCCACGTCTCGGCCGGCGTCCTCGCGCGAGCGCAGCAGGAAGCGCTGGGCGTCGACGGTGATCGTCCGTTCGCTAGTGAGGGCCGACAGCGGGCTCGTGCAGCCACAGACGAGGAGGAGGACGAGCCACGGCGCGCGCATCGGACGGCCGATGATCGCCGACCCACGCGGGCTGTCACTCTTCTTCAGGCCCGCGGGCCGCTCCGGCGCTCACTCCCAGGAGGCGCAGGACCAACCGGCCCACGTCGGCCACCGTGCGTGCATCCGCCAGGCTCGCGGGGCCGAAGGACAGCAGCGCCACCGGGTTGCGGGTGTGGCTGCGCGTCGACAGGTCCTCCACGTTGCCGTGATCGCTCACCAGCAGCACCTGCGCGTCGGCGGGCCGCGCGGCGATCACCTCCCGGGCGAAGGCGTCGAAGGTGGCCAGCGCCCGCACCGCCGCCGCTTCGTCCTGCTCGTGCCCCGCCTCGTCGGCCAGGTAGTGCTCGAAGAGCGTGAAGTCCTGCGCCAGTCCCCAGAAGACCTCCGCGGCCTCCTGCGCGGTGCGCTCCGGCACGTCCAGCCCGCGCTCCCTCGCCCTCCGGCCGTCGATGTCGTGGGTGAGGCCCTCCCCGCGCCGCGCGTCGTCGAAGGTGCGCAGGGGCACCCGGCCTGCAGCCATCGCCAGGGTGCTGGCCGAGGCCTTGCTCTTCCTCCGGTAGCGCTCCGGTACCTGGATATCGGGGGTGGAGGAGCCCCGTCGCGGTACGCCTAGCACGTCCAGCCAGGCCGCGGGGTAGGCGTTGGCGAAGGTGGCGCTCCGGCCGGCCGTGGTGAGGCTTCGGACGATGGACGCCTCGTCGATCAACGCCCGCAGCGCCGGGTTGGGGTACCCCAGCACGTGCCGGCCCAGCAGCCTGGGCGCCTCGCGCCCCGTGAAGATCGCCGTCTGGTTGGTGGCCGACTGCGGTCGCCCGTCCACGCCGAAGGTCGTGTCCAAGTCCGTCCGCCGGCCGCCGTGGGGCAGGGGCGCCCCTGCGCCGCCCCCGAACTGCGACAGCAGGAAGTCGCCGCGCGTCAGCGGGTTCACCGCCGGGTCCTTGTTGCCCACGCCCACCCCGTCGATGAAGAGCAGCGCGACGCGCATCCGGCTTTGACTGTAACCTCCCGGCCTCTCCATGGCTTTCCACGGCGACCTGTCCAGCTACCCGTTGCCCGATCTTCTGCAGTGGCTCGATGCGTCGAGAAAGACCGGCGCGCTGGGGCTCACCTGGGACGCCGGCCAGCGGAAGATCTTCCTCCTCACCGGGCAGATCGTCGCCACCGCGGCGCCCGGGCTGTGGGAGCGTCTGGCGCGGGTGATGGAGCAGGGCGGCGAGGCCCAGGGCGAGCGGGTGCTGGCCATGCTCAAGCGTGGCCAGGCGACCGAGCCCGCCGTCACCACCGCCGTCCGGCAGATCGCCGAGGAGGATCTGCTCGGCTCCTTCATCGACCTCAACGGCGCGCAGGGCGGTCGCTTCCACTGGACCGAGGATCCCGACCGAGGCGAGGACGAGTGGGTGTCGATGGAGCTGCCCCTGCGCCACGTCGTCTTCGAGGCGCTGCGCCGGGTCGACGAGGCCCACGAGGTCGAGCGCGTCTTCCCGCACGATCACCTCGTGGTGCGGCCGGTGGCCGGCGCGGTGAAGCCGTCGCACGCGCTGGGGCGGGCGGTGCTGCGCCTGGTGGGCAAGGAGCCCGAGATGACGCTGTCGCGCGTGTGGCTGGCGTTGGGCGTGTCGCGCGGCGTCGTCACCCGCGCGGTGTACGATCTGCTCCGCGCCGGCCGCGTCTCGGTCGACGGCGCGCGCACGCCTGACTCGGATCCGATCGCGGAGATGCTGGAGAAGGGCGCCGTGCTGCTCCGCGAGCGCCAGTTCGACGCCGCCGCCCTGGTCTTCGCCACCCTCATGCAGCGAGATCCGGGCGATCGCCGCGTCCGCGAGTTCGCCCGCATGGTGGAGCGGGAGCACGTCGCCGCCCTGTACCGGGAGATCGCGCCCGTCACCGTCTTCGACGTCGCCGCCGAGCCCCAGGCGATGACCGCCCTGCGCCCCGACGAGCGGAACCTGGTGGGGCAGCTCCAGTCGGGGTGGGATCTGTCCGCCGTCGTCCTCGCCAGCCCCCAGCGGGAGCTGGACACGCTCAAGGCGATCCACAAGCTGGTCCGCCAGGGGATCGTCACGCCGCGCTCCGAGTCCGCCGGCGCGCCGGAGTGAAGCGTCACTGCTGCGGCGTGGGCAGCCCCGCGTGGGTCAAGCGGACGAAGGTCTGCGACACCACGTAGAGCGCGAACGCGGCGTCGTCGATCCGCGCGTCTGCCCGGGCCGCGCGGGTCTGCAGCTCCAGCACGTCCCGGCCGTCCAGCCCGAGCAGGTACGACTGGCTGCCGATGTTCCCGTCCCCCGCGAAGGCCACGCCCCGCGTCACCACCTCCAGGCAGGCGCGCACGCAGCCGTCGTAGTCACCCTGCGAGAAGGCCACCTCCGCGGCGCGGGTGGGATCGATCAGCGCGGCCGGGGCCAGGGCGGCCACGGCTCCGAGCAGGGGCCTGGGAGGCGCTTCCGGCGGGGGCGCGGGCAGGGAAGGGGACGCCGCGTCGAGGTGCTCCTTGAGCTGCGCCTCGAGCGAGCTCTTCTCGTCCTTCGCCAGCGCCATCGGCTCGGCCACCGGCTGCTTGCGCGACTTCGGCGACGGCACCACCCGCCGCGCACGCAAGTCGAGGATCACCAGGCGGATCATCGCCTTCATCCCGTCCAGCACGCCCTGGCCGGCGGTGGCCGACGTCTCGAAGTCGGGCACGCTGCGCGGGTTGAGCGCGGCGCGCATGTGCTCGATCGGCAGCGCGTTGGTCAGGTCGCGCTTGTTGTATTGGATCACCAGGGGGAAGGACTCCAGCCGCACGCCCTGCTCGGCCAGGTTCTCCTCGAGGTTGGCCATCGACTCACGGTTGGCGTCGTCGGCGCCGGGGTTGGAGTCGGCCACGAAGATCACCCCGTCGGCGCCCTGCAGCACCAGCTTGCGGGTGGCGTTGTAGAAGACCTGGCCGGGCACGGTGTAGAGCGCCAGCCGCAGGGCGTACTCGCCGACGCGCTCCACCCGCACCGGGAGGAAGTCGAAGAAGAGCGTGCGATCCGCCTCGGTGGGCAGGGACATCAGCTCGCCGCGCAGGCTGGGCTTGATCGACTCGTAGATGCACTTGAGCGACGTGGTCTTCCCCGACAGGCCGGGGCCGTAGAAGACCAGCTTCGCCGCGACCTCGCGGGCCATCACGTTGACGGTACTCATGCGGGCCTCCTCGCCTTGAGCGGGTCAGTCTTCTTGAGCTTCGCCTCGATCTGCTTCACCGCGCGGCCGGCGGCCAGCGCCTCACCTTCGATGCCCAGGCCCGGCAGCACCTGGCGGTTGGCGAGGAGCAGGTGCTTCCACGGTGACGAGGTGCCCAGCGCCGAGACCCCCAGCCAGGCGTCCTCGGGCACGGTGAAGATCGGCCAGGGCTCACCGCGCCCCGCCGCCACCGGCCCCGCGTCCAGCCACGGCGTGGACTCCAGCACCGCGTGCTGGCGGGTGAAGGGCAGCAGCTCGTCGAGCGCGCTCCAGATCGTCCCGATGAAGGCGCGGATCGCCGGCTCGCCTCCTGCGCGCAGCTGGGACGGCGCCGGCACGCCTACCGTCAGCACGCGGTGCTCGGGGGAGTCGGCGTCCCCCGCGGTGCGCACCGCTGAGACCTGCAGCAGGACGGCGCCCCCGTCGAAGGCCTCGCTCCTCACCAGGGCCAGCTCGCCCAGCCCCCGCGGCAGCGCCTTCTCGGGCACCACGGCGTTGAGCGTGAAGAGCGCCTTGCTCGAGGGGACGCGCGCCAGCGCCTTGTCGGCCGCCTTCTGCCGGGCCTCGGGGATCACCTTCGTCAGCACCTCGAGATCGCACGCGGCGACCAGGATCGGCGCCTTGTAGACGGTGTCGGTGCGGGTGAGGCGGACGCCCGCGGCGAGAGCGCCCTCGAAGGCCAGCAATTGCACGGCCTCGTCGGGGTGCAGCACGTCCGCGCCCAGCTCGCGCGCGCGCTCTTGCAGCAGGGTGAGCAGCCCCTCTCGGCCGCCGGGGAAGACGGTGGGCGCGGCGAGGAGGTGGCCCAGCGCCCGGGTGCGGGTGAGGGGGCTGCCGTTCGACACCGGGGCGGCCCACGGCAGCAGGGCGCGCAGGGGCGACGTCTCTTCCAGGGGAGTGTCCTGCGCGAGCCCCTCCACCTTCGCCAGCGCCCGCTTGAAGCGCCATGAGGCGAAGAAGCCTTCCGGCGGGAGATCCGGGTGGGTGGAGAAGAAGGGATCGCTGGCGGTCGACGCCTCCACGGCCGCGCTCCAGGCGGCGTCGTAGGCCTCGGCGGCCGGCCCCAGGGCGCGGGTGAGCTCCTTCACCCGGACGGCCTCGTCGGGGCTGCGCTCGAAGCGCCGGCGCGGCTCGATGAGCTGCAGCGGGGGCGCGCGGAGCTGCCGGTGCACGAGGCTGGTGACGCCCAGCGCCAGCAACTGCTCCTCCAGCAGCGGGATCTCCTTGAGCGGGGGCATGACGAAGGGGGCGTGCGGGAGCCGCCAGTCCCCGTGCACGTACGGCGCCGACAGCCCGTCGTGAGGCACCAAGAGCACGTGCAGGCCGTGGCGCGCGAGGAGCGCGGTGGTGATCGTCCCCGCCAGTTGTCCACCGAAGACGATCGCGTCGTAGACGTGGCGCCCGGGCGTCGGGGTGCGCTTCGCGGGAGCCGTCATGCGATCCGCTCCGACAGCAGCACCTGGCGGCCCGCGAGCTTCGCGCGGCCTTCGGCGACGGCCTTCACCACCGCGGGGAAGAGGCGGTGCTCCTCGGCGTGGATCCGCTCGCCCAGCGACGTCTCGTCGTCCGTCGGCAGCACCGGCACGGCGGCCTGCGCGATGATCGGCCCGGTGTCGGTGCCCTCGTCCACGTAGTGCACGGTGCAGCCCGTCACCTTCACGCCCGCGGCCAGCGCCTGGCGGATCGCGTGCAGCCCGGGGAAGGACGGGAGCAGGGCGGGGTGCAGGTTGATCACCTTCCCGGCGAAGCGCCTGAGGAAGGTGGTCGTCACCAGCCGCAGGTACCCGGCGAGGCAGACCAGATCGACGCCGTGGCGCGCCAGCTCGCCGGCGACCGCGGAGTCGTAGGCGTCACGGCTCGGCCAGCGCGAGTGATCCATCAGCACCGCGGCGATCCCCGCGGCCCGCGCGCGCTCCAGCGCCTTCGCGGTGGGGACGTTGCAGATCAGCACCACCACCTCCGCGGGCGTGCCGGGGACGTTGAGCGCGTCCACCAGCGCCTGGAAGTTGGAGCCGCTGCCCGAGGCGAGCACCCCCACGCGCATCATGACTCGATGATCGCCTCCGCCTCGGCGCCCGGCTTGCCGGCCTCGATCTGCCCCACGTCCCAGGCCTCGAGCCCGCGCGCGGCGAGCAGCTTCAGGGCCGGCTGCACGTGCTCGGGCGCCACGACGATCGTCAGCCCCAGGCCCATGTTGAAGGTGCTGTACATCTCCGCCGGGGCCACCTGCCCCAGCCGCTGCAGCACGTCGAAGATCGGCGCCCGCTTCCAGGCCAAAGGCGAGAGCACCGCGCGCGTCCCGTCCGGCAGGCAGCGCGGCACGTTTCCTGGCAGCCCGCTGCCGGTGATGTGCGCCAGCCCCTTCACCGGCACGGCGTCCTGCAGCGCCAGCACGTCCTTCACGTAGATCCGCGTGGGCTCGAGCAGCGCGTCGCCCAGCGCCAGCCCGTCCACCTTCGCGGTGAGCTCCAGCCGGTTGTCGGCGAGGATCTTCCGCGCCAGCGAGTAGCCGTTGGAGTGGAGCCCGGTGGAGGCCACGCCGATCACCCGGTCGCCGGGGACGATGGCCCGTCCGTCGATGATCCTCGAGCGCTCGACGATCCCCACCGCGAAGCCGGCCAGTTCGTACTCGCCGGGAGCGTAGAAGCCGGGCAGCTCGGCCGTCTCTCCGCCCAGCAGCGTGCAGCCCGCCAGCTCGCAGCCCCTGGCCACGCCGGCGATCACCTTCTCGGCTTGCTCGAGCTCCAGCTTCGAGGTGGCGAAGTAGTCGAGGAAGAAGAGGGGCTCGGCGCCGCTGGTGAGCACGTCGTTGACGCTCATCGCCACCAGATCGATGCCGACGGTGTCGTGGCGGTCCATGGCGAAGGCCAGCTTCAGCTTGGTGCCGACGCCGTCGGTGCCGGACACCAGCACCGGCTCTTTGTATTTCCCGGGGGGGATGGCGAAGAGGCCGCCGAAGCCGCCGACGCCGGAGACGACCTCGGGGCGCTTCGTCCTGACGGCGTGTGGCCTGATTCGCTCGACCAGTGCGTCGCCCGCCTCGAGGTCCACGCCCGCGTCTTTGTAGGTGGTCGCCACGGGCCACGGCTTGTACCGCGAGGGGCCCCGTGGGGCCATCGATTGCGACGTGCGCGCTGGGCCTTTGGAAGTAGGCTCGGCAGCTCCTTCCCGATGCGCGCCTTGATCTTCCGTCGCCGCTACGAGGTGTTCGGCCTGGCGGTGGCGATCCTCTTCGGCGCGCTGCACGGCTGCACGGCGCGGGCCATCGTGGGGCTGTCGAAGGAAGGCGGCGCGGTGCACCGGGGCATTCAGGCCTTCGAGGCGCGCGTCACCAACATCCTCTTCCGGGTGCGGGGAGAAGGGCCGGCCAGCCCCGACGTGGTGGTGGTGGAGATCGACGAGAAGGGCGCCCAGCGGTATGGCCTGTGGCCCTGGCCCCGCGACGTGGTGGCGAAGCTGATCCGCGGACTGGTGGACGCCGACGCGAAGGTGGTGGGGCTGGACATCGCCTTCACGGACGAGGTGGCGGGCAGCGCCCTCGCGCAGGCGTGGCTGGCGCGCCTCGAGGCCGCGGGGCCGCTGGGTGCGGACCTGGAGGCGCTCAAGGCCGAGCTCCAGGCGGCCGCCAGCCACAGCCCGGACGCGGCGCTGGAGGAGGCGCTCAAGGCGGGGGGCCCCAGGGTGGTGCAGGGCGTGCTGCCGCTGTCCGAGGGCGATCTCAAGTCGGTGCCTGCGGAGGCGCTGGCCCGGTACCGGAGAGGCGAGGACGGGGCGCTGATCCGCGAGCTGCCTGGCGCGGTGAAGGGCAGCGTGCTGCCGGTGAAGGTGTCGGAGGTGAGCGGCTGGAACATCGCCGCGGTGCAGACGCCGCTGCCGCGCTTCGAGGGCCTCGGGAACCGGCTGGGCCACTTCGGCACCGTCACCGACGTGGACGGGACGATCCGCCGCGCAGCGCCGCTGGCGAGGGTGGGCGATCGCGGCTTCTTCCCGTCGCTCGGCCTCCAGGCGGCGGCGGTGGCCCTGGACGCGACGGTGGAGCCGACGGTCGATCTGAGTCGGCACGAGCTGGACGGCGTGCGGCTGCGCAGAGCCCAGGGCGCGCCGGTGATCGTCCCCATGCAGGGCGACATGCCCTTCACCCCCATCAACTACCCGGGCAGCGAGCGCAGCTTCGAGCGCGTCAGCGCCACCGAGGTGCTGGACGGGACGGTCGACCAGGCGCGCCTTCGAGGGAAAGCGGTGCTGGTGGGCGTCACCATCACCGGCAGCTCGGGCGATCAGCGCGTGACGCCCTTCAACGAGTTCAGCCCGGGCATCTACACGCACGCGTCCTTCGTCTCGAACGTGCTGCGCGGCGACTTCCTGACTCGCCCCGGAGGGATGACGGAGCTCGAGGTGCTGGCGCTGGTGGTGCTGGCCCTGGCGGTGACGGTGGGCGTCTCGCGGCTCAAGTCCTTCAAGGCGAAGGCGGTGGTGATCGCCGGGACCCTCGGCGGGTGGAGCTTTGTCACCTACCTGGCCTTCACGCGGGGCGTGCAGGTGTCCTGGGTGGCGCCCACGCTGGGGCTGCTGGTGGCGTCCTTCGGGGCGGTCTTCCTGGGCTACCTGTCCGTCGATCGCGAGAAGCTGAAGCTGCGCAGCACCTTCAGCCGCTACCTGGGCGAGGACGTCATCGCGCTGGCACTGGAGAACCCCGAGCGGCTCAACCAGGGCGAGAAGCGCGAGATGACGGTGCTGTTCTCCGACATCCGCGGCTTCACGTCGCTGTCCGAGCGTATGTCGCCCGAGGTGCTCGCCGACTTCATCAACCAGTACCTCTCGCCGATGACGCGGATCGTCTTCGAGGAGAAGGGCACCCTGGACAAGTACATCGGCGACGCGCTGATGGCCTTCTGGAACGCGCCGCTGGACCAGGCGGATCACGCGCTGCGGGCCTGCCGCGCCGCGCTGGCCATGCTGTCGAAGCTGGACGAGCTCAAGCAGGGCTGGCGCGAGAAGGGCTACCCCGAGCTGGACATCGGCGTGGGGATCAACTCCGGGCCGATGGTGGTGGGCAACATGGGATCCGACGTGCGCGTCGACTACACGGTGCTGGGCGACGCGGTGAACCTGGCCAGCCGCCTCGAGGGCACCACCAAGCTGTACGACGCGAAGATCATCATCAGCCAGTTCACCTTCGCGCAGGTGAAGGGCCGGGTGGTGGCGCGGCGCCTGGGCGCGGTGCGCGTCAAGGGCAAGCAGCAGCCGGTGCAGATCTACGAGCTGCGGGCGCTGGGTGAGGCGTCGGCAGAAGAGGCGGAGGTGATCGCCACCTTCGAGGCGGCGCTCGACGCGTGGGCTGCCCAGCGCTTCGAGGAGGCCGGGAAGGGCTTCGCGGCGGTGCTCGCGAAGTGGCCAAAGGACGCGCCCGCCGCCCGCTACCAGGTGTCGGCCGAGGAGTTCCAGGCGCAGCCGCCGGGCGCCAACTGGGACGGCGTCATCTCGCTCAAGACCAAGTAGGCGATAGTTCAATTGACGCCCCTCAAAACACGGGTGAGAGTCCCCGCACGCACATGAGCGCTGAAGACGCCCTGTTCCAGCGGTTCGGCAAGGAATTCAAGCGCGGGACGGTCCTGTTCCGCGAGGGCGAGCCCGGCAAGGAGATGTACGTCCTCCAGTCGGGGCGGGTGGCGATCAGCAAGAAGGTGCGGGACGTAGAGAAGGTGCTGGCGGTGCTGGGCCCGGGCGAGTTCTTCGGGGAGATGGCGATCATCTCCAACAAGCCCCGCAACGCCTCGGCCGCCGTAGAAGACGACGCGCGGCTGCTGGTGATCGATCCCAAGACGTTCGAGGCGATGATCCGCGGGAACGCCGAGATCGCGGTGCGGATGATCAAGAAGCTGGCCGAGCGCCTGTCCGACGCCGACGCGCAGATCGAGAGCCTGCTGCTCGCGGATCCGAACAGCCGGATCGTCCACCACATGCTGCACCTGTGCCAGACGCGCGGGAAGGCGGGCGAGGAGGGGATCGAGATCGACTTCCCGGTGAAGGATCTCCCCCGCGAGCTGGCGGTGGGGGAGCCGGCGATCCGCTTCATGATCTTCCGGCTGGAGCGATCCGGGCTGATCGACATCTCCGGCGATCGGATCACCGTGCGGGACACGGCGCGCCTCTTCGACTTCCTGCGCTTCCTCGAGATGAAGTGGAAGTTCGGAGACCTCTAGGCCCGTGAAGCTCAAGGTCCTCGGTCCCCACGGCGGTGAGCTGCCCGGGTGCAGGAGCACCTGCTTCCTGGTGGACGGGCGCCTCTCGCTGGACGCGGGCTCGCTGACCAGCACGCTGCCGCTGGACGAGCTGGTGAAGGTGGACGACATTCTCCTCACCCACAGCCACTTCGATCACGTGAAGGATCTGCCGCTGATGGCCGACGTGCTGGTGGGGCGGCGCGACAAGCCGGTGACGGTCCACAGCAACACCGAGTGCATCGCCACGCTGAAGAAGAACCTCTTCAACAACGTGCTGTGGCCCGATTTCACCGCGATCCCCACCAGGCGCGACCCGGTGTTCAAGCTGAAGGCCTTCAAGGCGGGCGCCACGGTGAAGGTGGGCGCGTACCAGGTCAAGAGCGTGCCGGTGACGCACCCGGTGGAGTCGTGCGGCTTCGTGATCTCCCACGGCGGCTCGACCCTGGCGATCAGCGGCGACACCGGCCCCACCGAGAGGTTCTGGAAGGTCCTGAACGGGGTGAAGGAGCTGGAGGTGCTGCTGCTGGAATGCAGCTTCCCCAACGAGCTGCAGGAGCTGGCGGACATTTCCGGGCACTTCACCCCGCGGACGCTGGAGCAGGAGCTGGAGAAGTTCGATCGGCGGGGCTGCGAGGTGCTGCTGTACCACCTGAAGCCCGCCTTCGTGGAGCAGCTCAAGCGCGAGGTGCGCCACCTCCCGGTGCACGTGCTGGAGCTGGACGAAGAGTACGAGTTCTAACCGGCCTCCGCTTCGTGCTAGGGGCGGTGCCCGATGTCAGCGCCGCTCGTCGTCGGAATCGCAGGTGGGACGGCCTCGGGGAAGACTACCGTGGCCCGGAAGATCCACGAGGCGTTGTCGCCTTCGCGGGTCGCCTTCATCGATCAGGACTCGTACTACCGGGACTTGTCCGCCATACCGCTGCAGGAGCGGCGCGAGGTGAACTTCGATCACCCCGACGCCTTCGACCAGGATCTGCTGGTGGGTCAGCTCCAGACGCTCAAGACCGGGCAGCCGGTGGAGAAGCCGGTCTACGACTTCGTGGACTCGACCCGCACCGCCCGCACCGTGGTGGTCAACCCGGCTGAGATCATCCTGATCGAGGGGATCCTGGTGCTGCACATGGAGGCGGTGCGCGCCGAGCTGGACGTGCGGATCTTCGTGGAGACCGAAGACGACGTGCGGATCATCCGCAGGCTCACCCGCGACATCAAGGAGCGGGGCCGCGACTTCGATCACGTGATCCACCAGTACTTTCGGCACGTGCGGCCGATGCACCTGGCCTTCGTGGAGCCGTCCAAGCGCTGGGCGGACATCGTGGTGCCGCACGGGGGCAACAACGACATCGCCATCGACATGCTGGTGGGCGCGCTGAAAGGGCGCCTGGTGCGCCGGACGTAGGGCCTCACCAGCGCTCGAGGCGCAGCCCGGGCACGCGGCTGAACTCGCGATCATTGCGACTCACCAGCGTGAGATCCTGTGCCAGCGCGGCCGCGGCGATCATCAGATCGTTCGGACCGATCGGCCGGCCGGCGGCGGTGAGCTGGGCGCGGAGCAATCCGTACTGCTCCGCCGCGCGGTCGTCGAAGGGCAGCGATTGGAGCGCGGCGAAGAAGACCTCGAGGCGGTGGAGGTTGCCGGCGACCTGTTGGCTGTTCCGGGCTCCGAAGAGGAGCTCGGCACGGACGACGGAGCTCAGGCCCACGTCCTCCGGCTGCGTGTCCAGCCAGGCCTCGCGGACCCGGCGGTCACCCTTGAGCCAGGCGATGCACACGTCGGTGTCGACCAGGTATTTCACAGCCGGTCCCGCTCCTCGGGCTCCAGCTCCGGCGGCTCCTCCAGCCGGCCTTCCCAGGCCCCGAAGGTGGCGCGGAAGTCCTTCGGCCAGCCGGCCTTCCGGCTCTGCCGGCGGGACGCCAGCTCGGTGATGTAGGCGGAGAAGCTCTTGCCGGCCTTCTTCGCCGCCGCCCGCAGCTCGCGCTCGACGTCATCGGGGAGGTAGATCGTCACCTGGGACATAGGTGACTACTATATGTCCCTCACATACACCGGCTCAACCCTACGGCCCGGCGTCTTTCGGCTGCTCCAGCACGTCCCCGAGGATGCTGGGGAACTCCTTGAAGCGGGAGCCGTCCACCTCGACGATCGCCGGCCTGCTGCCGCGGGCGTAGAAGGTGTCTGGCTTGCCCTTCACCGCGTCGCCGATGGTGAGGCGCGCCAGCTCGCCGTCCGGCCCCAACACGGAGATGAAGCGGGACTGCGGACCGAGGCCGTACTTCCCCGGATCCTTCGGGTGCTCATCCACGCGCTCGCTTGCTTTCAGCGAGCTCAAGACCCACAGCGCGGAGGTCACCTTGTAGATGAGCGCCTTGCCTTCGCGGGGCGCCAGCACCTTCCAGGCCTCCGCGGAGGCGTCGGGCGAGTCCTTGCCCACCACCACCTCGCTACCGTCGGCGTTGTGGAAGACGAGCTTCGTGGCCAGCTCCTTCTTGAAGCGGACCAGGGTGCGGTCCTTCAGATCGTTGATGTTGCGATCGAGGTCATGGAGCGCCGCCTCGGGCATCTCCGCCAGCAGCGCCCCGTGCTCGTCCTCGCGCAGGCCGTAGAAGGCCTCGGGAGTCCCGCCCTTCGCGACGCGGATCCGCACCGCCTTGCCGTCGGCGCGGGTGAAGGTGGCGTCAACCTGGGGCGCGTCCAGCCCGAAGGCCTTGCGGTTCTCCGGTGTGTCCGGCGGGAACTTCTGGGCCCGCTGCACGAAGAAGGAGCCGAGCACCCCGGTGATCTGCTGGGGGTCGGCCAGCTCGGCCTCGGGCGCGGTGATCGCCCACTGCTTCTCGGCGTTGCGCTCCAGGGAGTACGCGTTCACCTTCGCCTTCACCTGCACCTTCACCAGGTCCGCCTCGTTCATCGCGAACGGCTGCTTGTCGCGCAGCTCGAAGGTCGTCTTCGCCAGCGCGTACCGCACGCCGCCCTCCGCCGAGTACACCTGCGGCTGGCCGTCCTTGCGCATGAAGACCGAGCCGTCGAAGGTGTTCTCGATCCCCCCTTCCAGCTTGACGGTGCGGATCTCGCTGCCGACGCGGGCCTGGGCCTCGACGACGAACACCGGGGTGTCGAGGCCGTACTTCTGGAGCGTTGCGGGGTCGGGGCTGTCTTCCAGCGTGGCCTTGAACTTCGCGGTCTGCAGTTGGCTGACCAGGGCGTCGAGCACCAGCTTGTCGGCGGCGGCCTGCACGGGAGAGACGAGCCGCCAGTCCTTGCCGGGCTCGCGCTCGAGCGTGGTGTTCTCGCCCTTGTAGGCCACGGTCAGCCTCACGAAGTCGGCCGGCGGCGAGCCCCCGTCGGGCGCCTGCTCACCCGGCCTTTGGGGCGCGAAGAGGCGCGCGTCGTGCTCCTTCTTCTTCGTCTCGGCCGCGTCCTTCTCGTAGACGCCGTAGTACGCGTAGAGCCCCACGCCGCCGGCCAGCACCAGCAGGACGGCCATCATCATCAGCGTCTTCGCGCTCTGCGTCATGCCCTGTCACCTCGCGCGGCGGGTCAGCCAGATGGTGAGGCCCACGCCGATGAGCAGCAGCGGCAGCACGTCCATCGACAGCAGGCGGATGGTGGAGAGCAGGTCCGGGGTGAGATCGAGCGTGCTGATGTCGCGATCGGGAGGGCGGATGGTGATCTTCTGCGTCTGCATGGTGGCCCAGGCGAGCGAGTTCATCACCAGGTTGCGATCGGGATCGTAGCCGAAGGCGCCCACCATCAGCTCCGAGTCGCCGAACACCACCAGCCGCGCCTCGTCCGAGCGCTTGTTGGCGACCGACGCCGTGCTGCGGGTGGCCACCACGGCGAGCGGCAGCCGGCCCGACTTCTCGCCGGAGTCCAGCACCGGGTTCTCGGCCATCGAGGCCTCGATCCAGGCGCTGTCGCTGGTGGTCACCAGCGGGGTGGCGGTGACGCCCTCGAGGAGCCCTTGAGTCAGCACGGTGAGGGCGCGCGTGATGGGGAACACCACGTTGGCGCGGCTCTTCTCCAAGAGCCGGGTGATCTCGTGCTCGCCGAAGAAGGGGGTGATCACGATGTACGGGTTCTCCGGGTTGGTCTTGACGTCGGCCACCAGGCCCGGGTCCACCTGTACGCCGTAGCTGGCGAGGAGCGCGTCGAGGCCGGGCTCGGCGCCCACCTCGGCGAGGAAGACGAGCCGGCCGCCCTGCGCGAGGAAGTCGCCGACCGCCTTGAGCTCCGGCTCGGTGAACCTCGAGCGCGCGCCGGCGATCACCAGCGCGGAGGCGTCGCGGGGCACCTCGCCGCGGGTGACCAGGTTGAGGGCTTCGGGGGCGTAGCCTTCGTCCTGCAGCACGCGCTTCAAGGCCACCAGCGAGGCCAGGGCGGCCTCCTCGCCCGGCGCGGACGGCTCCAGCGGCCACTCGCCGTGCCCTTGGGTGAAGTACAGCTTCTGCGTACCGACGGTGTTCAGCTTGATGAGGGCGTTGGTCAGCTCCTGCTCGCCGAGCTGCGGGCTGCCCAGGCGGGCGAGGTTGAGCTGGGTGTGGCTCTCGCCGGGGGTGCCGTCGCCCTTCACCAGCACCGCCGTCGGCTGGCCAGAGCGGACCTGGTACTTGAGGGTGAGATCGGGTGCCTTGCGGGGATCCTTGTAGTCCCAGCTGAACTTGTCGCTGCGCTCCTGATAGCGCCGGAACAGATCGTCCAGCACCGGGGGGCCACCGCCGCCCTCGATGAAGGCGATCACCTTCACCGGCTCCTTGAGCTGCTCGAGGGTGGACTCGGTCTGCGCGGACAGCGAGTAGATCTTCTTGCGCGTCAGATCCCACGTGGGCGCGCGCTTCGCGGCGACGAAGTTGGCGAACGCCAGCAGCGCGAGCACCGCCAGGGACATGAGCACGGTGGACGTGAAGAAGAACCCACCGGCGGTGATGCCCTTGCGCCCGGTGTCTTTCAGGAACCACAGAGCGAGCAGCAGCACGCCCAGGCCCAGCTTGGCGAAGAAGACCACCGGCGTCGTCGCTACCAGCAGCGTCAACGGCGACGAGAGGACCAGCAACAGCCCGATGCCACCTGCGAGTTTGATGAAGGTCTTCATGTCGTCACACCCACCTGCGGGCTTCGATGGAGCGGTGCGTGAGGAAGAGGAAGAAGGCGATCACGCTGGAGAAGAAGATGAGCGGCTTCAAGTCCAGCACGCCCTTCATCAGGTTCTGGAGCTGGGTGTCGAAGGACAGGTACGCCAGCACCGAGCGCGCCGGCTCGTCGACGCCCGGGGCTACGGCGCGGATCAACATCCAGGTGATCGACACCGCGAAGGTGATCACCGCCGCCACCATCTGCGACTCGGTGAGCGACGAGATGAACAGGCCGATCGCCATGCAGGTGGCGCCCCACAGCACTAGCGCGAAGTAGCCCAGCAGCACGGTGCTCCACTCCAGCGCGGTGCCCGACTCCGAGCTCCCGAGGATGCTCAGGATCACCGGGAAGACCAGCGTCACCGACAGCGTGCACACCACGATCCCCACCGCGCCCAGGTACTTGCCCAGCACGATGTCGATCGTCCGCGTCGGCGTGGTCATGAGCAGCTCGAAGGTCTTCTGCCGACGCTCCTCGGCGAGCAGCCGCATGGAGAGGAACGGCGCCGCGAAGAGGGTGATCACCAGGATCACGCTGAACAGGTTCAACACCACGCCGTCGGTGAGGTTCCGGAAGGCCTGGTAGTCCGGCGGGAGCTGCGCCCAGCCATTGGGAGCCTGCCGCGCCACCTCCTGCACCTGCTTGAAGGTGAGCAGCGACGCGATGAAGAAGAACGAGCTGATGAAGGCCATCCCGGTGAACACCACCCAGGCCCACGGGGTGGTCAGGTACACCGCGAGTTCTTTCTTCGCGAGCGCGAGGGCTTTTCGCATGGTCACTCCGAGGTCAGCTGGATGAAGGTGTCTTCGAGGCCCGTCTCTTTGCCCTTCGTCAGGGCCTCCATGGAGTCGTTGGCCACGATCTTCCCGCGGTGGATGATCAGGACGCGCTGACAGATCGCCTTCACCTCCGAGAGAATGTGCGTCGACAGCACCACGGTGTGTCTTCCGGCGAAGGACTTGATCAGCTCCAGCACCTCCTTGCGCTGGCGCGGGTCGAGGCCTTCGGTCGGCTCGTCGAGGATGAGGAGCGCCGGGTCTCCCAGGAGCGCCTGCGCGATACCCACCCGCTGCCGGTAGCCCTTCGACAGCGCCGAGGTGAGGCGATCCAGCTCGCTGGTGATGCCGGTGGCCGTGCTGACGCGCTCGATCTCGGCCCTCACCTGCTTGCCGGGCACCCCCTTGAGCTCCGCGACGAACTTCAGGTACCCGCGCACCGTCAGCTCCGGGTAGAGCGGCGGCGTCTCCGGCAGGTAGCCGATCTTCCGCTTCGCCTCGAGCGGCTTCTCGAAGATGTCGAAGCCCGCCACCCGCGCCTTGCCTTCAGTGGCCGGCATGAAGCCGGTGAGGATCTTCATCGTCGTCGACTTGCCCGCGCCGTTGGGCCCGAGGAAGCCGACGATCGATCCCTCGTCGATGGTGAAGGACAGCGCGTCGATCGCCACGCGATCCCGGTACTTCTTCGTCAGCTTCTCGACCTCGATCATCGCCATGCGCGCGAAGCTCCTTCGGGGCAGCCCTGGACAAAGGCGCGCGGATGATAGAGGCCGATCGCTCGAAGTCAACGCGATTCCCAAGCAAATCCCATGGGTTCTGCGCGTGGCGAAGTCGAGTCAACCGCGCTTGTGCGCCGGCTATTCCCAGCGCCCGCGTTGGCCGTCGCCATGCAGTGGGCTAGATGCGGCGCGGCTCGGAGGACACATGTCCCGCATCGTGGTGCAGAAGTTCGGTGGCTCGTCGGTGGCGGACGTCGAGAAGATCAAGAAGGTCGCGGCGAAGGTGAAGGCGCGACGCGACGAGGGCTGGCAGGTGGTGGTGGTGGTGTCGGCGATGGGGGACACGACGGACGAGCTGCTCGCGCTGGCCAAGAAGGTGAGCCCCAACCCGCCGCGGCGCGAGCTGGACATGCTGCTCACCTGCGGGGAGCGGATCTCCATGGCGCTGATGTCGATGGCCCTGCAGGAGCAGGGCGTGGAGGCGATCAGCTTCACCGGCAGCCAGAGCGGGATCATCACCGACACGGCCCACTCGCAGGCGCGGATCATCGAGGTGAAGCCGGCGCGGATCGAGGAGGAGCTGGGGAAGGGGAAGGTGGTGATCGTCGCCGGGTACCAGGGCGTGTCGAAGGCGCGCGAGGTGACGACGCTGGGGCGCGGGGGCTCGGACACCTCGGCGGTGGCGCTCGCGGCGGCGCTGAGCGCGGACTGTGAGATCTACAGCGACGTCGACGGCGTCTTCACCGCGGATCCGCGGGTGGTGCCCAGCGCGCAGAAGCTGGAGTCGCTCACCCACGAAGAGATGCAGGAGCTCGCGTCGGCCGGCGCGAAGGTCTTGAACGCCCAGGCCGTGGAGTTCGCCCGCGAGAAGGGGATCGTCATCCACGCGCGCTCGACGCACACCGCGGGGACGGGCACGGCGATCCAGTCCCGCTCCGGGGGTGGCCGGGTGAAGGGCGTCACCTGCGAGAAGGACGTGTGGGTGCTGGCGGCGTCAGGGGCCCCGGACGCGCTGCTGGAGCTGCTCGACGCGCAGGCGGTGAAGGGCCGCAACCTGTTGTTCGACGAGGCGGGCCGCACGCTGGTGGTGGTGCCGACCCAGGATCTGCACGGGCCCGAGGCGCTCAAGGCGAAGCTGCCGGCGGGCGTGACGGTGCTGGACGGCTGCGCCACGGTGACGTGCGTGGGCACCGGCCTCAACTCGGACTGGACGGTGGCGCGCAAGGCGCACGCGACGGCGCGGGGCCTCGGCGCCAAGGTGGCCGCCACGTACACCTCGGCGCTGCAGTTGACGCTGGTGGTGGAGCACCAGCAGGTGACGGCGCTGACGAAGGCGCTGCACGAGGCGTTGATCGGCTGAAGCTCTCGAGAAGGGGTCGGCGGTGGCTGGGCCTTCAGGAGGCCACCCGCACCGCGAGCGCCAGGGGCGCGACGGGCTGGCGCGCCGACAACTCCCGGCAGATCGGATCCAGATCATCCACCATGTCGATGGGCAGGCGCAGCACTCTGAGCAGGGCCACCGCGGTCGTGCCTGCGATGCGAAGGAAGGGTGAGGCGTCCGGGGAGATCTGAAAGGTGGCCTGGGCCACGTACGGCTTCGAGGCCCGGCCCCACTCGATGAGCCGCTCGCGCGCCTCCACCTCGTAGCGGACACAGCTTCGCCAGTCGTGGACGAAGCGGATCTTCCGGTCCGGCCAGCGGCGGCGCGCTGCTCCATCGACGGTCTCTACGAGGAAGCGCGCGACCGCCATCGTCATGTCGCCCGGCGTCTGATCGACGACGGCCAAGGCCTCATCGAAGAGCCACACGCGCGTCCCCGAGACGGGGTCCACCAGGGAAGGCTGGAAGGGGAAGCGCGGGGACCAGTTCGGCGTCATGCCGCGCGAGCCTACTCGCTCGGACCCTGGGTTGACTCCCGCACGCCCGGAGCCATGACGTGGGTCAACCGTGTCCTGGGCCGGCGCGCGCGCCGTCGACGACTTCCTGAGCGGCTGGGCAGCCTCCGTCGCCGGGCGACAGGGTGACGGTGAAGCCGGCGTCGTCGTGAGGCACCAGCCCGAACTTCGCTTCCCGCGAGGGCGCCTCGGCGCACCAGGCGAACTCGTAGAAGGGAATGCCGTGCGGCAAGAGCGGCCAGATCGTCTCCCACGCCCTCTCTTCCGCCCACGAGGCGACTCCGCCGTCGGCCGTCGACCGCGCCGAAGACTCGTTGACCCGGGCGTGCGGGAAGCTGAACCGGATCAGCGTCACCTGTGCGTCGAGGATCGCGCCCCCGTCCACGTCCGTCACCGCCACGTCGAGGGCGATCGTCCTGGCCGCCTTGCGTGGCCAGGGGATGCAGCTCGTCGTCAACCCCGCGACGAGGAGCGCCAGACACGTCGTTCGCACCGCTCCGTTCACGAGCGTCAGACTACTCCGCTCCGAGCGCCGCTCTCACCGCGCGTCTCCCGGGGACCGCCGGCGCCCCGCGCGCCAGCACCCGGAGCTTGTCCCACGCCGTCAGTCGCCCCGCGTAGAAGCGGCCGATCAGCGCGTCGTCGTGCCGGTAGAAGGACTCGAAGATCTTCACGCGCGCCTGCGGATCCGCGCCGCGGAAGAGCATCCGGTTCAGCATGCGGAAGAAGCCCTGGTCCGCCCAGTGGGCCGCTGCGCGTCGCTCGAGCCACCGGGTCAGCGCCGCCGCAGAGACGTCCTCTTGTGCCGCCAGGTCCTCCGCCAGCGCGACGGCCAGCGGCACCGAGTAGCCGGTGGTGGCGTGGAACAGGCCGGCGGCGACGCCGATCACCGGGCGCTCGAAGTGAGGCACGGCTCCCGAGAGGGGGATGGGCAGCGCCGCGGACTCCTCCCGCAGCACCCTCGCCACCGGCCAGCCACGCGTCGCCAGGTACGCGTGGATGCGGCCGCGCAGCACGGGCAGCTCCAGCGCGGCGTCATCGGAGTAATACGTGTCCTCCACCAGCAGCCGGCGCTCGTCCCAGGGCAGCAGGTAGACGAAGCGGAAGGCGCCGGGTTGATTGACGCGGCCGTCCATCAAGAGCGGCACTTCGAGGCCGTGGGGCACGCATAACTCCACGTCGAGGCCCAGGAACTTCTGGTAGCCGCACGGCCAGGTCGGCGCGCGCGAGAAGCCGCGGCCGTCGATCACCGCCTTCGCCTCCAGGCGCTCTCCGGTGGAGAGGGTGACGTGCGTCGCGCCCACGTCGACGGCCTTCGTCTTCACCCGCAGGCGATCCTTGAGCCGCTCCGCCAGCTTCCAGTGGAGGTCCTCGCTGCGGATCGAGTGGTAGGCCCCGCCGATTCGCCGCGCCTCGGCTCCCAGCCACACGTCATGGGACGGCCACGACTTCGAGGTCAGCACCCACAGCCACTCCAGCTGGGCCTTCGTCACGTCCGTGCCATGGAAGGACCAGGTGCGGTTTCCGCCCAGGGTGGGGCCGGCCTCCACCACGGCGAAGGCGAGGTCCGGGCGCGTCTGCAGGAGGCGCCAGGCCAATAAACCATTGGCCAATCCGCCACCTACGAGGACCAGATCGATCACCGGCGCGTCTTAATCGTTCTCTTGGGAAACAACCTGCCCGTTCGGGACATCTAGGGAGTGTGAAGGCGCCGGAATGACTCCGGTTGCGCGGGCAAATCCGCGTCTTATTTATGGAACGTCTCCCACTGAGGTCGTCATGAAAGGTCTGCCCCCCCAAACCCTGCCGTTGCGTGTCGTCGTCCAGGGCGATGACGCGTTGATCGAAGCGCTCTCTGCGGACTCCGAGCGGCTGATCCTGAGCCCTGTCGAGACGAGCCTGGAGATCTCCGCGCGCGTCACGCAGGCCGACGTGGTGGTGGTCGACGTGGCCGCCAACCGGAACGTGGGCCTCGCGGCGATCCAGGATCTCACCTTCGATCGCCCCGTGTTGGCGCTGATCAGCGCGGGCGGCGCAGGCGAGGCCATGGAGGCCGGGGCCAGCGGGGCGATCCGTCGGGACTCACGCGCCTCGGCGGTGATCGCGGCGATCCAGGCGGTGCACCAGGGGCTGACCGTGTTCGACGGCGACTACCGGGGCGTGCCGCGGGCCCAGGCGGTCCAGCACGGCGTCTCGACGCCCACGCCCGAGAAGGCGGGTGGGGTGCTGACGCCGCGTGAGAACGAGGTGCTGACGCTGCTGGCCGAAGGCCTCTCCAACAAGGAGATCGCCGCCAAGCTGGAGATCAGCGAGCACACCGCCAAGTTCCACGTGAACTCGATCCTCCAGAAGATGAACGCCCAGAAGCGCGTGGAGGCCGTCGTCCGCGCCGCGAAGCTGGGGCTCATCGAGATCTGAGAGCGCAGCGAGTCCTCTGCTGCCTCCCCGAGCGGGGAGCGCACCCTGTCGTTCCCAGCCGTTCGCCTGACTTGCCCCGAGCGCCTCGCCCGTAGCGTTCTCCGTGTCGCACCACCCGCAACCCGGAGACAACCTCATGGCGATCTCAGCCGTCGACCTGTCGGAGCAGTTCAGCGGCATCGTGGAAGGCACCGGGCAGTCCGTGGTGCGCGTGGAAGGCGGGCGCCGCCGGCCCACCAGCGGAGTGGTGTGGAACGAGAAGCAACTCGTCACCGTGGCCTACGGCCTGCGCGGCTGATCGGCACCGACGCGTCGACCGATCTGGCGCTGCTCGACGCGGCCGAGGAGGTCACCGTCACCACCTGGACCAGAGGTCAGCGGCGCGCACACCCCGTCAAGCCTTCGCTCCGGCCGGCCGCGTAAGGGGAACGCTTCACAACTGGGGGGCCAACAGCCGCGCGAAGGACTGGGCGAGGCGGCGGTGGAGCGGCGCCTTCTCCTCCAGCTTCATCTTGAGCCGGCACTGCTCCTTGTCGGCCTCGAAGAGTTGCACGAGGCGATCCACCACCGGCCCGCCGTAGCACGCGGCGATCACCTCGAAGTTCAGCTTCAGGCTGCGGTCGTCGAGGTTGGCGGTGCCGATGATCCCCAGGTCGTCGATCACCGCCGTCTTCGCGTGCAGCATCCGCGGCGCGTAGAGGTGGATCCGCACCCCCGCGCGCAGGAGCGGATCATGGAAGGACGCGCTGGCCAGGTCCACCATCCTCGAGTCCGTCTTCACCGGCAGCACCACCTGCACGTCCACGCCCCGCAGCCCCGCCAGGCAGATCGCCGACAGCAGCGCCTCGTTGGGCACGAAGTAGGGGGTGGTCAGCCACACCCGCCGCCGCGCCGCGCCGATCGCCGCCAGGTACAGCGCTTCGATCGCCCGCGAGGTGTCGTCGGGGCCGGAGGCGACGATCTGCACCAGGTGCGGCGCCTCCTCGCCGGGCGGGAAGTAGCAGTCCAGCTCCGCGCCGCTCTTGCGTTCCCCGGAGGCGAAGGCCCAGTTCTCGAGGAAGGTGCGCTGCAGCCCCTGCACCGCCTCGCCCACCACCTCGAGGTGCGTGTCCCGCCAGGCCTTCTCCCCGCGCGCCTTCGCGGAGTGATCGTCGGTGACGTTGATCCCCCCGGTGAAGCCCACCTTCCCGTCCACCACCACGATCTTCCGGTGGGTGCGGAAGTTGAAGATCCGCTGGCCGAGCCGCCCGCTGAAGGCCGGGTTGAAGGGGGCCAACCGCACGCCTGCCGCTCGCATCGCCTTGCGCGATCGCCGCGAGAGCGAGGAGCCCACGGCGTCGAAGCACAGCCGCACCTCCACGCCCGCCTTCGCGCGGTCGATCAGCGCGCTGATGATCCGCTGCCCGGCCGCGTCGTCCCGGAAGATGTAGTACTCGAGGTGCACGTGGTGCTTCGCCGCGCGGATCGCCGCCTCGAGCGCGTCGTACAGCTCGTCGCCCTCGCCGAAGACGCGAAGGCTCTGCGCGTGCATCGGCGGCATGCCGTCCAGGCGGCAGGCCAGGCGCATCAGCGGCGCCGCCTCCGGCAGGCGGTGGGCGTGGGCGATCTCCTCGGTGGTGCGGCCGACCGTCACCCGGGCCTTGAGCAGCTTGCTCTTCTTGCGATCGAGCCGGCGCGGGCCGATCCACAGGTAGACCAGGATCCCCACCAGCGGCAGCAGGGCCAGCCCGAAGATCCACGCCAGCGTCGCGGTGGGCGATCGCTTCTCCAGCACGATCCACAGCGCCGCGCCCACCACCCACATCAGCTCCAGCACCGGGAGGATCCACTCCCACTCCAGGCTTGCGAGCGCGAGGAGCACGTCAGTCGGGCTTGGGGACCGCGGGCAAGGGTCCCGTCTGGTGGCGGGTGGCGGGCGTGGCCTCCAGGTTCTTCGACGCCACGTAGATGATGTTCCGCGTGCCCTTCTTGCCCCGGTACATCGCGCGATCGGAGAAGTCGATCAGCGTGTCCTTGTCCAGCGCGTGCTCCGGGTAGCTGGCGATCCCGATGCAGGTGGTGATGTTCAGGCCGAAGCCCTCGCGCGCGAGGAAGCGGTGGCTCTCGATCGCCCGCCGCACTCGCTCGGCCACCTTCAGCGCGCCGCCGGAGTCCGTCCCGCGCAGCAGGCACACGTACTCGTCGCCGCCCCAGCGGCACACCACGTCGTTGTCCCGCACGCAGTTCTTCAGGATCTTCGAGACCTCCACCAGCAGCTTGGATCCCACCACGTGGCCGTGGGTGTCGTTGACCGACTTGAAGTAGTCGAGATCGAGGAAGAGCAGGGCGAAGGGCTTCTCCGTCCTGGTGGCGTTCTTGAACTCCTTGTCCAGCACCAACTCCAGGTAGCGGCTGTTGAAGAGGTGCGTCAGATCGTCCAGGTAGACCAGGTCCTCCACCTCGGCGAAGCGCCCCAGGTTCTTGAGCGCCAGCCCCAGGTGCCGCGCCAGGTACGGACAGGCGGCCACGCCTTCCTCGGGAATGTCCCCCTCGAAGTGCAGCAGCACCGCGCCCAGCAGGGTGTCCGCGTCGTAGAGCGGCACCGCGAAGGCCGTCTCGAAGCCCGAGGCGGGCACCTCCAGCTCCTGGCCGGCGCGATCCAGCCCGTCCACCGCCTTGCGCAGCGGCTCCAGCGCGGCGTTGCGCAGCTTCTCCTGGGCGCCCTCTTCGACGCCGTAGGTGCCGGCGACGGTCAGCACGCCGTCCTCGCAGGTGGCGATCACCACCGCGTCTGCCCCGCAGGTGGAGTGGAAGGCCGCGCCCGCCGATTCGATCAACCGCTCGCGATCCAGGGTGAGGGCGATCCGCTGCCCGGCCTCCAGCATGCTGACGTGGCGGCGCAGCTCCTCGTTCTCCTTGAGCAGGGTGCGCTGGGCGAGCGCCCGGCTGACCGCGTGGGCCAGCACCTCCGGCGCGATGGGCTTGACCAGGTAGTCGGTGGCGCCCGCCTTGATCGCCCGCACCGCCGGCTCCACCTTGTCCAGCGCGGTGATCACCAGCACCTCGGTGCCGGGCCAGGTCGTCTTGACGTGCTGGAGCAGTTCCATCCCGTCGCTCTGCGGGAGGATCAGATCCGTCACCAGCAGATCGAAGGGGGCCTTGCCCATCGCCTCGCGCGCCTCCGCGCTGGAGCCGACCGCGCTTACGTCGTGGCCGGCGCCGGTGAGGAAGTCGCTGTACAGCGCCCGCGCGACCTTCTCATCGTCCACCAGGAGGATGCTCGCCATGACGGCGAAGCGCTTAACAGAGGGCCTGGAGCCGTGCGAGCGTTGTGGGCGGTGACGGCTCCTGCGAACGACCGGCGGCTCTACGTCTTCTTCGAGGCGGGCAAGACGCGCTACGCCATCGAAGCGGTGGGCGTGTTGGAGGTGGCCCGCCCGCCGGCCGACGCCGACGCCCT
Source organism: Myxococcales bacterium (assembly GCA_020846875.1). Lineage (GTDB taxonomy): Bacteria > Myxococcota > Myxococcia > Myxococcales > Myxococcaceae > JADLDB01. The sequence continues at coordinate 40,745 of JADLDB010000016.1, forward strand.
GCATGGGAACCTCGCGCTCAAGGATCTCTCGCGCCTGCTGGGAGGCGACGCGGAGGCGCGGCCGGCCACGGCCCTGGTGCTCGACACCAGCCCCACCCTGGCGGTGCGGGTGCGCACGGTGGAAGGCGTGTTCGACGCGGCGGCCGATCGGCTCCTGCCGCTCCCACGGCGGATGATCCCCCTGGCCGCCCCGGCGCTGCGGGGGGGCCTCCTGCGCGAAGGCAGGCTGTCCTTCGAGGTGGACACCGACGGCGTGGCCCGCGGGCTGCCACGCTCCACGCGCCGGCCCGAGCGCACCACCCGCGCGCCCACCGAGGCCTGTCTGGTGTTCGAGTCCGGCACCGAGCGCCTGGCCGTGCTGCTGTCCCGCGTGCGGCAGGTGGTCCCCGCGGCCGCCGCCTTCAACCCCGCGCCCGGCACCGGGGCCTTCCTCGGCGCGGTCGCCCACGCAGGCAGCCTCTGCCCCGTCTTCTCCGTGTCGGATACCACCGCACCGGAGCCGTTGATCGTCCTGGCGGAGGCGGGCGGGGAGGTGATCGGCCTTTCGGCGCAGCGGGCCGATGGGGTGCAGCAGCCGGGGGCGCTGGGCGAGGTCCCGGTGCTCGATCTGGAGCGCATGTTTTCTTGAGCGCGCTTCTGCCTTGCCCCTAACATGCCGACGGTTGTCGGTTTCCTCGTGAACGGAAAACAACGGCGATGCCCAAATCAGTGTTGGTGGCGGACGACTCGCTGACCATTCGCAAAGTGATCGGGATGCTCCTGACCAGCCATGAGGACTTCTCCCTCACCATGGTCGACAACGGGCTCGACGCGTTGGCCCGCGTGCGGGACCTGCGACCGGATCTCGTGCTCGCGGACTGCATGATGCCCGGGAAGAGCGGCTACGAGGTGTGCGAGACGATCAAGAACGATCCCTCGACGGCGCACATCCCGGTGATGCTGCTGGCCGGTACCTTCGAGCCGTTCGATGAAGGGCGCGCGCGCGCGGCGCGGGCCGACGGACACATCTCCAAGCCGTTCGACAGCACCAGCTTCCTCGACAAGGTGAAGGGCCTGGTGGGGATCGCCACCGGCTCGGCCATGCCTTCGACGGTGGGGCCGGTGTCGACGGCGCCGGTGACGCCGACAGCCAGGCCGGTGGGAGCGCCCGCGGGGATGCCGGGGGCTCCAGGTGGCTTCCAGCAGCCGCGGCCGATGCCGGGCATGGCGGGCGCACCAGGCATGGCGCCTCGTCCGATGGGCGCGATCCCCGCGGGGACTCAGCCGAGCGTGCCGCGTCCGCCGGGGCCGGGCATGCCGGGCGCTCCGGGAATGCCGCCGGGCGGCATGGCGCGGCCGGGGATGCCGCCGGGGGGCATGGCTCGTCCGGGCATGCCGCCGGGGCCGGGCATGGCACGCCCGGGGATGCCTCCGGGGCCGGGCATGGGACGACCGGGCATGCCGGGCGCTCCAGGGATGCCGCCACGCCCGATGGGCGTACCGGGCATGCCGGGGACGATGCCTCCAGGGCCGGGCATGGCTCGTCCGGGCATGCCTCCGCAGGGCTTCCCTCGGCCGCCGGGAGCGCCGGGGTTGCCGGGCGTCGGGGCGCCGCCGCGCAGAGATCCCTTCGGGCTGGGTGCGCCGGGGGCTCCACCGCACGCCACCGAGTCCCTGCGCCTCGACGGCGACGGCGGCGAAGCGGTGCTGCGCGACGCGCTCTCGAAGGCCAGCAGAGAGGTGATCGAGAAGATCGCCTGGGAAGTCGTCCCCCAGCTCGCCGAGGCGATCATCCGCGAGGAGCTCGAGCGGCTCATCAAGGAGCGCGAGGCCAGGGGCATCGCGTAGCCCTGCTTGGCGCCCACAACTTCCTGATTTTTCGTTGGAATTCGGCGGCTGCTCGGTCAAGAGTGGCCGCCCCATTTCGTCCGTGAGACAGGCGGATTCGCGCATGAGCACCGAGGCCAAGGCCGAGTACGAGCCCTATGATCCCACCGCGGTGGAGGCGCGCTGGTACCCGATCTGGAACGAGCGCGGGTACTTCACGGCCGATCCGAAGTCGACGAAGCCCAGCTACTGCATCGTCCTGCCGCCGCCCAACGTGACGGGCAGCCTGCACCTCGGCCACGCGCTCACCGCCACCATCCAGGACATCTTGATCCGCTGGAAGCGGATGAGCGGCTTCAACTGCCTGTGGCTGCCGGGCACGGATCACGCGGGCATCGCCACGCAGATGGTGGTGGAGCGCGAGCTGATGCGCACCGAGAAGAAGACGCGGCACGATCTCGGGCGCGAGGAGTTCCTCAAGCGCGTGTGGGCCTGGAAGGAGCAGTACGGCAAGCGCATCGGCGAGCAGCACAAGGTGCTCGGCGCCTCGCTGGACTGGACGCGCGAGCGCTTCACCATGGACGAAGGCCTGTCCGAGGCGGTGAAGGAGGTCTTCCTGCGGCTCCACCAGGAAGGCCTGATCTACCGCGCGCAGAAGCTGATCAACTGGGATCCGGTGCTGCACACCGCGCTGTCCGATCTCGAGGTGGACAACGAGGAGAAGGACGGCCACCTCTGGCACATCGCGTACCCGGTGAAGGACTCCACCGAGCGGCTGGTGGTGGCCACCACGCGCCCGGAGACGATGCTGGGCGACACGGCGGTGGCGGTGCACCCGGAAGATCCCCGCTACAAGCACCTGATCGGCAAGTCGGTGCTCTTGCCGCTGGTGAGCCGGGAGATCCCGATCATCGGCGACGCGATCCTGGTGAACCCCGAGTTCGGCACCGGCGTGGTGAAGGTGACGCCCGCGCACGATCACAACGATTACGCCACCGGGCAGCGCAACAACCTGCCGATGATCAACATCTTCGACGCGTCGGCGAGGGTGAACGAGAACGGCGGGGTGTACGCGGGGCTCGATCGCTTCGAGGCCCGCAAGCGCGTGGTGGCGGACCTGAAGGAGCGCGAGCTGCTGGTGGAAGAGAAGCCGTACAAGGTGCCGCTGGCGCTCTCGCAGCGCACCGGAGTGCCGGTGGAGCCGCGCCTGTCCTGGCAGTGGTACGTGAAGGTGAAGCCCCTGGCCGACGCCGCGATCGCCGCGGTGGAGCAGGGCCGGACGAAGTTCGTGCCCGAGACGTGGACCCAGACCTTCTACGGGTGGATGCGGAACATCCACGACTGGTGCGTGTCGCGGCAGCTCTGGTGGGGCCACCAGATCCCCGCCTGGTACCCGGTGAAGCCCGACGGCACCGTGGACTTCGAGCACGCCACGCCGGTGGTGTCGCGCACCAAGCCCGACGGCCAGTACGTGCAGGATCCCGACGTGCTGGACACCTGGTTCAGCTCCGCCCTGTGGCCCTTCTCCACGCTGGGCTGGCCGAACACCGACGCGCCGGACTTGAAGGCCTTCTACCCGAACTCGGTGATGGAGACCGGGCACGACATCATCTTCTTCTGGGTGGCGCGGATGATGATGATGGGCCTGCACTTCATGGGCGACGTGCCCTTTCGCACCGTCTACCTCCACGCGATGGTGCGCGACGAGAAGGGCGAGAAGATGTCGAAGACGAAGGGGAACGTGATCGATCCCCTCGACATCGTGAGGGGCGCGCCCGCGTCCAACCTGCCGGCGGCGGTGCGCAACAAGTTCCCCCAGGGCATGCCGGCCATGGGGGCGGACGCGCTGCGCTTCACCCTGGCCTCGCTCACCCAGCAGGGCCGCGACATCAAGCTGTCGGTGGAGCGGATCGGCGGCTACAAGCTGTTCTGCAACAAGGTGTGGAACGCGGCGCGCTTCGCCCTGATGAACCTGGGCGACTACCGCGACGATCCGAAGCTGTTCATCAAGGAGCGCTCGCTGTCCCTGGCGGACCGCTGGATCCTCTCTCGGCTCAACCGGGCCATCGCCGGCACCTCGACCGCGCTCTCCAACTACAACTTCAGCGAGGCGGCGTCGCTCATCTACCAGTTCCTCTGGGGCGAGTTCTGCGACTGGTACATCGAGCTGTCCAAGACGTCGCTCTACGGCCAGGACGAGCACGCCAAGACGTCGACCCGCGCGGTGCTGACCTTCTGCCTCGATCACGTCCTGCGGCTGATGCACCCCTTCATGCCGTTCCTCACCGAGGAGCTCTGGCAGAAGCTGCCGATGACCAGGCCGGTGGCGTCGGTGAGCCTGGCCACCTACCCGACGGAGGATCGCCGCCTCGACGATCCCGCCGCCGAGCAGGAGATGAAGCCGGTGATCGAGGCGATCGAAGGCATCCGCAGCATCCGTGGCGAGTCGAAGCTGAGCCCCGCGCTCAAGGTGCAGGCCCACGTGCAGTCCGCCGACGCCGAGGTGCGCGCGACCCTCGATCGCTGGCGCGCCTACCTCCTGCCGCTCGCCGGCCTGGAGCGGCTGTCGGTCACCGATCTCGGCTCCAAGCCCCCGCAGTCCGCGGCGGACATTCGCGCGAACATGGAGATCTACGTGCCCCTGGCTGGGATCGTCGACCTCGCGGAGGAGCGGGAGCGGATCAAGAAGGAGCTCGAGAAGGCGGAGAAGGAGATCGCCACCATCAACAAGAAGTTCGACAACCCGAACTACGCGGCGCGCGCGCCGGCGGAGCTGGTGGAGAAGGACAAGGCGCGGGTGGCGGAGCTCGAGTCGCGGATCCAGAAGCTCGGCGACAACCTGCGCCGCATCGCCCCGGTAGAGGTGAAGATCGCCGCGCCCGCCGCCGGCAACGTCAACCTCGAGGAGGAGCTCAAGGAGGAGCTCTCTGCAGTGTCGGTGCCGGCGCCGGATCAGCAGGTGAAGGAGGCGCTCGACAAGCTGCGCGAGGGCACGAAAGAAGGCCTCACCTCGCGCGATCGGTACGATCTCGGCGTCGCCTACATGAACATGGGCCTGGTGGACGACGCGGTGCGCGAGTTCAACAAGGCGAAGGAAGGCGGAGGCGCCCAGGGGGCAGCCGAGGCCGCCGCCGCTGCGCAGGGGGCTCCGGAGAAGAAGGGCGCTTCGGCGAAGAAGACGCCCGCGAAGAAGGCCGCTGCGAAGAAGCCCGCGCCCGGCAAGAAGGTGAAGGCCGCGAAGAAGCCCGCGACGAAGAAGGGCGCCACGAAGAAGGCGGCCACGAAGAAGAAGCGGTAGAGGACGGCAGAGTGAACGATCCCTTCGTCGACCGGTTGATAGACCTCGCGCTGGACGAGGATCTCGGCGCGGCGGGGGACGTCACCACCCAGGCCCTGGTGCCGGTGGACGCGCACGGCAAGGCGGAGCTCTGGGCGAAGGAGCCGATGGTGCTGTCCGGCCTCCCGGTCTTCCGGCGCACCTTCGAGCGGGTGGACCCTTCCGTCACGGTGCGCCTCGAGAAGGCCGACGGCGACGAGACGAGCGCGAAGGAGCGGGTAGCCACGCTGGAAGGCCCGCTGCGATCTCTGCTGATCGGCGAGCGGACGGCGCTCAACCTGGTGCAGCGGCTGTCTGGGATCGCCACCCAGGCCCGGCAGGCGGCGAAGGCGGTGGCCCAGGTGCCGGGCACGAAGCTCAAGGTGCTGGACACCCGGAAGACGCCCCCGGGGATGCGTGGGCTGGCCAAGCAGGCGGTGCGGCACGGTGGCGCGCACAACCACCGCTTCGGGCTCTTCGACGGGGTGCTGATCAAGGACAACCACCTCGCCGCGGTGGGCGGCTCGATCGCGAAGGCGTTGGAGCGGGCGAAGGCCAGATCGCCCCGGCTGGTGAAGATCGAGATCGAGGTGACCACCTTGAAGCAGCTCGAAGAGGCGATCGCCCACGGCGCGCACCTGGTGTTGTTGGACAACATGAGCGACGAGCTGGTGAGGCAGGCGGTGGCGCTGGCGAAGGGGCGGGTGGAGCTCGAGGTGTCCGGCGGGGTGACGCTGGCGCGGCTGCCCAGCCTCGCCACCCTGGGCGTGGACTACGTGTCGATGGGGTCGCTCACCCACTCGGCGCGGGCGATGGATCTCTCGCTGGAGATCCTGAACAGCCCTTGAGCCCCCGGGTGATCACCGTCGGCTCGGGGTCAAGCCGACCACGAAAATCTGAGGGAACCCGTGCAGTTTCGGCAGGCTGCGCCGTACCGCGTCCCTGTCATTGTGCGGGCGTACGCGGTGGCGCCACGGATGCAGAGTGTGCGGTCCATGAGCCCTTTGCGAGCCGCCGCCCTGGCCGTCGTCGCTGTCTTCTCGCTGGTGGCCTGCGGAGGCGAAGCCGACGTGCCTGCGCCAGGCGAACTGGTGAGGTCGTCGAAGGAGCGGATCACCCAGGCAGCGCCGCAGGCCGATCTGGCCGCGGTGGTGGACGGCGCCACCACCTTCGCCTTCGACGTGTACCGGAAGCTGCCGGCCACCCGGGAGAACACCGCCTTCTCGCCGTACAGCGTGTCGGTGGCGCTCTCGATGACGTACCCGGGCGCGCGCGGCAGCACGCGGGACGCCTTCGAAGACGTGCTGCACGTGACGATCCCCGAGGATCGCTACCACCGGGCGATGAACACCATCGACTCCGCGCTGCGGAGCCGGGGGCAGGGGGCCCAGGGCAAAGACGGCCGGCCCTTCCGGCTGCGGATCAACAACCAGCTCTTCGGGCAGCTCGATCAGCACTTCGAGACGCCGTTCCTCGACACCCTCTCCGCCGAGTACGGCGCGGGCATGAGGCTGCTCGACTTCCAGAAGAAGCCGGAGCCCTCGCGGCAGGCGATCAACGACTGGGTGTCCACCAACACCGAGAAGCTGATCCCCGAGTTGCTCGAGGACGGGACGATCACCTCGGACACGGTGCTCGCTCTGGTCAACACGCTGTACTTCAACGCCGCGTGGAAGACGAAGTTCGATCACGACCAGACGCAGAACGGCGCCTTCACCCGCCGCGACGGCTCCACCACCCAGGTGCCGATGATGAGCAAGGAGTCGATGGCGGTGAACTACGGCATGCTGGACGGCGTGGAGGTGCTGGAGCTGCCGTACTCCGGGGACGAGGTGTCGATGGTGCTGCTGGTGCCGCCGGCCGGGAAGCTGGGCGAATTGGAGCAGTCGCTCGACGGCGGGAAGGTGCGGGCCTTCATCGGAGCGCTCCAGGAGCGCAACGTGGGCGTGCGGATGCCGAAGTTCGAGGCGCGCGCGCAGGCGGACCTGAAGGACGTCCTCTCGGCGCTGGGCCTCGGCGTGGCCTTCTCAGGCGACGCGGATCTCTCCGGGATGACCGGGCAGAAAGAGCTGGCGCTGACCGCGGTCGTGCACGAGGCGGTGGTGAAGACGGACGAGGACGGCACCGAGGCGGCGGCGGCCACCGCGGTGATCGCCGGGAGGACCTCCATCCCCGAGTACATCGAGGTGGACCGCGCCTTCGTGTACCTGATCCGCGATCGCGCGACGGGGGCGCTGCTCTTCATCGGCCGCATCGGCGATCCCGGCGCCTCCGGCTCGTGACGAGCCGAAGGCTCCTTCAACTGAACGCCTTCACGCCGCACCCCACGTCATACTTCGCGAGGCGCTTCCTTCCGCCCGAAGAGTCACGACTGGGCAGGGTGACGAGTTTCCACTCGGGTAGCACCACCGCGGTCAGCCCCCCTCCGAACACCGCGCCCGTGTCCACGCCCACGGCCCACTCGGTGACGAGCGGCCGGTCCAGGACGGAGTGGCCGAAGATGATCCGCTCCGGGCCCTTCCAGTGGTTGGTCCAGAAGGCGTAGCCCTGGGGCGCCTTCGACGGCCAGAAGGACTTCGGGTGCGGCGGCTGGATGTGCTGGATGTGCAGCAGGTGGTGATCGAGCTGCTGCTCGAGCGGCACGCCGGGGAAGGCGCCCGCGTGGACGACGGCGGCGCCGAACTCCGGTAGGCGGATCACCTTCGGCAAGGATGAGAAGTAGCTGTAGTGCCCATCCCCCAGCGACTCGCGGGTGCGGAGGTGATCGGGCGACAGCTTCTCTCTGTCTCGGCGGCGCTGGTTCAGGTGCTTCTCTTCGTGGTTGCCCAGCACGCACTCGTGCTGCATCGCCAGCTCGACGCACTCTCGGGGCTTCGGGCCCCGGTCGACGAGATCGCCGGCGAAGATGACGCGGTCGCTCGAGGTGACCGCCAGGCGGGAGAGCAGCTCGACGGCCTCGTCGTGACAGCCGTGGAGATCCCCGATGACGATGGTGCGGCGCATGGCCGGGCTCCCTTCCGGGGAGGATGGAGTGATTCGAGGCGTTCGGCCAGCGGAAGCACCCGAGTTGAGACGCCGCTGCGGGAGCCTCCGTTTGCGAGGAGGACTTCCCAGACCATGGGGCGCGTCCCGTGAGGGAGCGCCGAAAGCGTGTAGGGCATCATCGGCCGGGTCCTTCATGGCCGCTGGAGACAGGGACGGTGATCCGCCTCGCATCCTGACCGCTGGGGTTGAGCGCTTCGAGTTGTCGCGCCCGTTGACACTTCGGGTGGGCACCGGGCTCCGGGGCCGGGGCGACAATTTCGGCACGATGACGCTCCTGGTACGCCGCCCCGTCGCGCCCACGCCTCGGCGGCCGCAGCAGGCGCAGGCCGCCACCGCCACTTCGCGGCCCACGCGCGGCATCCCCGGCAGCGCCCGGGTCGTGGTGATCGGCGACAGCCACACCGCCGGCGTCTTTGGCGCGTCGCTCAAGGCGCGGCTCGCCTCGCACCTGAAGGGCGGCGGCGGGAAGCTGCAGAGCTTCACCGGCGTGCCCTCGGCGAGCGTCACTCACTTTCTCCACGGCACCGACACCCGGGCCGGCAGCGCCACCTTCCACACGCCGCGCCTCGCCACGCTGCTCGATCGCCGGCCGCGACCGACCCACCTCGTCGTCGCGCTCGGCACCAACATGCTCTTCAACTCGAAGGCTGAGAACGCGGCGCAGATCCGCGCGCTCTTGGCCAAGGCGGATCACTTCGGCGTGAAGGTGACGTGGGTGGGCCCACCCGACGTGCACGGCTACGGCGGGAACCTGGCCGGCCCTGCTCCCGAGCGGCACTTCTACGAGGCCCTCCGCGAGGTGAACGCGTCGCGGCGGCTCCGGGGGCTTGGGCCCATGCAGCTCGTCGACTCCCGCCCCTTCACCGAGGAGCACCAGACCCTCGACGGCGTCCACTTCGGCGGCGCTGTGGCCCGGCGCTGGGCGCGCGGCGTGCTGGGTGCTGCGATCTGACGGCCCCCCAACCCAGCAGGATCTGAAGCGTAGACTTCGCTCCTGCGCTCGTCAGGAATGACCGCACAGCCCCGTCGGGCAGCGGTATGGTTCCGGGCCTCCGCCCATGCTCACTGACGACGAATTGTTCGCAGAGATCTCCCGGCGGAAGGCGCAAGGCCAGGACTACAAGAAGCAGCTTGGCGAGCTCGTCTTCCGCTGGCGCGATGCCGCCACCACCGTCATCCGCCGCGTGCAAGGAGCCTTCATGAGGGGCTCCCCCGACGACGCCGACGAGATCTTCCAGGACGCCGTGACGAAGTTCATGGCCAAGGGGCTCGATCAGTTCCGCGGGGTGTCGGAGCAGGTGCCGGGCAAGGCGGCGTCGCCGAAGACGTTCTTCCTGCGGATCGTCAAGCACTGCGCGATCGACCGCTACCGCCGGCAGCGCGAGGAGCTCGACGAGGGGCCGCGCGACGACGACGAGGACTACGAGCAGCCCCGCCACGAGGCCCAGAAGGCGATGGCCGAGGCGCGCGCGAAGGCGGATCAGGGCGAAGCGCACGAGGAGTACTGGGCGGCCTGGGAGCGGCTCAAGGAAGAGCACCCCAACGAGGCGGCGGCGTGGGATCTGTACCACCACCAGGACATGGACGATCACGCGGAGGTCGCCCGGATCCTCGGGATCACGGTGGTCAACTCGTACAAGCGGGTGAGCCGCGCCCAGGCCTGGCTCAAGCTCTACGTCCTCGAAGCGCGCAAGCGCGACGAGGCGCCACACGCAGCACCAGCAGACGACGAGGAGAATGAGTCATGATCGCGCCCACCCCAGAGCGGTATTCGGCCCGAGTCGAGGAGCTCGAGTCGCTTCGTCACGAGCTCGAGGGCGGGAACAGACCAGGCGATCCGGGGCCCCTCGTCGGGCGGGTGCTGGAGGCGGCGGGCGATCTGCTTCGGCGCACCGAGGCGGTGAAGGCCGAGGGCGGCAACGTCACCGCGGTGCTGTTGCTGATCCCCGAGGCGGCGCTCAAGTCCTGGAGCGACGGGGTGCAGCTCCCGGAGCTGCGCACGCGGCTGCAGCGCGCAGCCAGTCAGGCGGTGGAGGCGGCGATCCCCGACAGCCCGGAGGAGGGGGAGCAATTGGCCGGCTGGGCGATGCAGGATCTTCACGCCCGCGACCGCCTCGAGTCCTCCCTGGTGGCTCTGGAGGCCCTGGCGTCGAATGGCCGGGGCGACGCGCGCGTGCTGTTCGAGCGGCTGCGCCGCGCGGTGGAAGACGTAGACTCGGCCTGTCGACCTTCGGCCCCGGCGTTGTCGGCGCTCAATGGTCGAAGGCGCACAGAGGCTGCCTTGCTGGACGTGGCGCACCGCGCTCGCGCCTGGTGGTACGTGGTGCGCAGCGGGATCGAAGACGATGCGCTGGTGCAGGTGTTGGGCGGCGAGGCGAAAGGCCGCCTTCCTCCGGCCGAGAAGCGCGCCGACGGCGTCGTCACCCGGACGCGCGTGAGGCGAATCTCTTACGACGAGCTGTTTCGCTTCGATCTGGGCCTGGCCACCACCGTCGAAGCCGAGGTGCTGAGGCGGCAGGCCGCGGAAGACGCAGAGCTGAAGCGGGTGATGGCCGCGATGGAGGAAGGGGAGCGGGCCATCGAAGAAGTGACGAAGGACGACGAGCCGCCCCTGCGAAGTGCTCCCGTGCCCCTGCCGGTCGAGCCGCGCAGCAGTGCCCCCGAGGTGGTGGAGGAGCGGACCGAGTTCAAGGTGCTGGTGTTCCGCACGAAGACGCGTGTCCAGGTGGTGGTTCAACCCCGCCGCACGGACCGCTTCGCGGCGGCCGCCGTCTTCCGATCCGACGAGCCGGAGCGCGGACTGCCCTCGCGCTCGGGTGAGCTGGGGCACGAATTCGACCTCGGCGCGCCTGAGGACGTCGCCGGGCGCACGGCGCGCGTGGTGGTGAGGCTGGTGGACGGCCAGACGCACGCCATCGAGGTCAAGCTGTGAGCGGCGTGTGCGTGGTGCTGGTCACCGCGCCGTCGATGGAGAAGGGCGCAGAGATCGCGCGGACGCTGATCGACGAGTCGCTGATCGCCTGCGCCAACTTGATACCGGGGATCCGCAGCATCTACCGCTGGAAGGGCGAGCTGTGCGACGAGGCGGAGGTGCTACTGGTGATGAAGACGCGCGGCGAGCGCTTCGCCGCGGTGGAGGCGCGGGTCCGCTCGCTGCACGTGTACGAGGTGCCGGAGATCCTGCGGATGGACGTGGCGGCCGGGCACCAACCGTACCTCGACTGGGTGCTGGGATCCGTCCGGTGAGGCGCGCGCTCTTCGTGGTGCTGCTGCTGTCGGCCTGCACTAAGGACGCGCCGAAGCCGCTCAACCCGCAGCCGCCCTTCACGATGGAGAACGGCGTGGTGGTGCGCACGCTGCGGGCGGGCGACGGTGACGCGGCGAAGAAGGGCGACAAGATCACCATCCACTTCGTGGGCAGGCTGCTGGACGGCGGTGTGTTCGACAGCTCGCGCGAGCGGGGCGAGCCGATGAAGTTCTGGGTGGGGGAGGGGCAGGTGGTGGAGGGGCTGGACCAGGCGCTGCTGGGCGTGCGCGAGGGCGAGCTGCGGACGATCACCGTCCCCGCGAAGCTCGGCTACGGGATGGAGGCGAAGCCGAAGATCCCGGCCAACTCCACGCTGGTCTTCGAGGTGGAGTTGTTGGACGTGCGGTAGGCGGAACGATCAGGGCTGGGGGATCCCCTTGTCTTCGGTGAGATCGTCGGCGAGCGCGCCGTGCGTCTCGGCGCGCACCTCCGCGTGGAAGGCCTCGTACTCGCGCCGCTCCACCTCGGTCATCTGATCGAGCGCGAAGTTGAGCTGCGCGCGGGCCTTCACCAGCCGCTTCTTCGCCTCGTCCACCTTCCGCTTCACCGCGAGGAACTCCGGGGCCTCCTCGCTGGTGACGCCGCCGACGCGCAGCTCTTCGAGGCGCCGGTCGCCGTCTGCCTCGATCGTCTCGCACTCGTGGACTTCCTTCGCCGTGGACCAGGCCAGCTTCTGCGCAGCGGACTTGAGGCGATCGAGGCCCACCTGCAGCGCCTTGCTCTCCAGCGTGTTGCGGGCCTGCGCCTCGAGGTGCTGCATCTTGAGGATCAGCTCGTCGACCGAGTCGGACATGGGCGCAGCGTAACACCGGCGCGAGGCTTCAAAGACGCTCAGGACTTGGGGTATTGAGGGCTCATGCACCAGCGTCTGGACTACAAGGTCGCCTCGCCCGGCGCGTTCAAGGCGATGCTCGGCGTCGAACAGCAGGTTCACCAGAGCGGGCTGGAGGACTCGCTGCTCGAGCTGATCAAGACGCGCGCTTCCCAGCTCAACGGCTGCGCCTGGTGCCTGGACATGCACACCAAGGACGCCCGAGCGCGCGGGGAGACGGAGCAGCGCCTGTACCTGCTGTCGTCCTGGCGTGAGGCGCCGTGCTACAGCGAGCGCGAGCGCGCGGCGCTGGCCTGGACCGAGGCCGTCACGCGGATCGCCGAGGGTGGGGTGCCCGGTGAGCTGTACTCGGAGGTCCGGCGCCACTTCGACGAGAAGCAGTTGGTCGATCTAACCCTCGCGATCATCGCGATCAACGGCTGGAACCGGATGAACGTCGCCTTCCAGACCGAGGTCGGCAGCTACGTCAGCCCGCATGGGCCGAAGCGCTGAGGCGCCGAGTTGAGCCGCGCTGCTCGGGGGAGTACAAAGAGAGCCGTGGATGCACCCGAGCCCCTCGATGCCGAGTTTTCCCGCGCCGCCTTCCTCACCTCCTTCTGCTTCGCGCTCGTCTCGAGCGGCAGCTTGCTCTGTGTCCGGCTGGCGGAGGGCCACCCTGCCTTCAGTTGGCTCTGCAGCCTGGCGGTGACGGCTGGCGCGCTGCTCGTCGTCGTGGCGGCGAAGACCTCTGGAGTTCGCACGGCGGTGAGGGTCCGTCGCGCCCCGCTGGTCTGGCGCGCGCACCTGTGGGGGGCCGCGCTGGCCATCGCCCTCGTCCATCTGGCGATCCTGATCGCGCCGGCCGGAGGGCACCTCACGGAGCGCCCGGCGCAGGTGGTCAACGACGCCGTCCTGATCGTGGCCACGCTCGGCCTGGTCTGGAGCTTCGTCTTCCGCCCGCAGCTCGTGAGGTCTGCCCTGCCGCTGCTCTCCTTCGGCGTCCTCGGTGGATACGCCGCGTCGATGGGGAGCTGGCACGTCGATCCCTTCCCGGGCCTCCAGGTCCAGCACTTCGTGGTGCGGCAGGTCTTCTCGACGTCGGCGGCCCTGCTCGTCTTCTTCTTCGCGAGCGGAGCGTGAGCGCGGCCGTGCTCGCGACGATCCCCTGGGAGTTGTTGCTTCGGATCGCGGTCGGCACGGTGCTGGGTGGGATCATCGGCTACGAGCGGGACATTCACGGGAGGCCCGCGGGCCTCCGCACCCACATGATCGTCGGCCTCGCGTCGGCCACCTTCATGGTGGTGTCCACGAATTTCGTCTACCACCAGCACTTCCAGCACGCGGACATGGTCGAGGTCGATGCGTCACGCATCGCCGCTTCGATCGTCACGGGCATGGGCTTCCTCGCGGGCGGCGCCATCCTCCGCACGGGTGTCTCGGTGCAGGGGCTCACGACCGCGGCGGCGCTGTGGCTCGTCGGCGCCATTGGGATGGCCTCCGGGGCGGGGATGTTCGGGGTGGCGATCTTCGTCACCGTGATGGGCGTCATCGCGCTGACCGCCCTGCGGCGCTTCGAGGACAAGGACTCCCGCACCACGCATCGGCACCGGATCGATCTGGTCCTGGGCGAGGAGGTCTCGACGGCGCAGATCTCGACGAGGCTGCGTGAGCTGGGCGTGGCGGTCTCGACGGTGAAGCAGGAGCGGAAGCCCGAGAAGAAGACCCAGTCGCTCACGCTCGACGTCCGGGTCCCCGCGGAGGTGGACTTCGAGACGCTCGTCGGCTCGCTCGGCGCGGACCCTGGAGTGCGTCGCGTGCGCGTGGAGCGCGTGGCGTAGGGGCACCAGAGCGCGCTCAGCCGCCGCCCGTTATGGTGCTTTGACTCCGCACCAAAGAGGCGTGATGCGCGCGAAGCAGGACTGGAGAGGTCTTCGGCTCTACACCATCGGCCACTCCACCCGTTCCCTCGACGAGCTGATCGCCGCGCTGCGGGCGGCTGGCGTGACGGTCCTCGCCGACATCCGGACCATCCCGCGCTCCCGCCACAACCCGCAGTTCAACCGCGACGCGCTGCGCAAGGCGCTTCGATCCCGACGGATCCGCTACGTCCACCTCCCGGCGCTCGGCGGCCTGCGCCATGCGCGGCCGGACTCGCCCAACGCCGGGTGGCGCAACGCGAGCTTTCGCGGCTACGCCGACTACATGCAGACCGAGGAGTTCGCCTCAGGCCTCGACGAGCTGCGCGCGTCCGCGGCGGAGGGCACGGTGGCGTTGATGTGCGCGGAGGCCGTGCCATGGCGGTGCCACCGGTCGCTCGTCGCCGACGCGTTGACCGCGCGGGGCGCGCACGTCGAGCACCTCACGGGCGCCGGCCGCCCCAGGCCGCATCGACTCACGCCCTTCGCGCGAGTCGAGGGCGCGCAAGTCACCTACCCGTTCGATCCGTCCGGGAGCGGCCGGCTCGCGACTTCGGCTCCCTTTCACCTGGAGGCGACGGTGCGCGCGCTGCAGCGTCGCGCGGGGAACCTGGTCGATCTGTGGGAGCAGGGGAGGTACGTGAGGGTGCTCGGGGCGCGCACCGGCCTCGCGCTCCTGGAGGTGTCGAATCGAGGGACGATCGAGCGCCCCGACGTCCGGTACGCGGTGCTGCGTGGCGCCAGGGCGGGGACGCACGAAGCGACGCTGAGGAGGATGCTTGGCCTCGACGTCGATCCCCGGCCTCTCCAGCGCGCCGCGGAGGCGGAGGCCCGTCTGGTGTCCACCGCGCGCGCGCTGCGCGGCATGCGGCCTCCCAGGTTCGCCGGGCTCTTCGATGCGTTCGCCAGCGTGGTGCCCTTTCAGCAGGTGAGCCTCGACGCCGGTGTGGCGATCGTCAACCGGCTGGTCGAGCGCTTCGGGCGGATCATCAAGCACGGCGGCCGGACGTTCCACGCCTTCCCCAGCGCCGAGGTGGTGGCGGGGGCGCGGGTCGACAGCATCGCCCGCAGCGGCCTGAGCCACCGGAAGGCGGAGACGCTTCGCCGGATCGCGCGCGCCATCAGCACGGGAGAACTCACCGAGTCCCGGCTCGTCCACCTGGGAAACGAAGAGGCGATCCGCCTGCTGTGCGAGCTGCCCGGCATTGGGCCCTGGACCGCGACGGTGGTGCTGCTGCGAGGGCTGGGGCGGCTCGACGTCTTTCCTCCGGGGGATGTCGGGGTCGCGCGAGGCCTGGGCGCCTTGCTCCGCTTGCGGCCCGGCGCCTCGCACGAGCGCGCTGTCGAGCGCTTCGGTGACGTGCGCGGGTACCTGTACTTCCTCTCGCTCGGGGCGTCGCTCCTGGCCCGCGGCCTCGTTCACGCAGCGCCGGCGCCGTGATCTTCCGTCAGGTGCTCACTCGTCCGGACCTGGGCTCATCCAACACCGCGCGCAGCACGTCCGGGAGGTCGGTCATGATCCCGCCCACGCCGTCGGCGATCGCCTGCCGCATCTGCGCCGGATCGTCGACCGTCCACACGTTGATCCACTTGCCCTTCGCCGCCGCTGCGCGCGCCAGTTGCGCGTCGAAGACGACCAACCCTTCCCACTCGTACGGCAGGTCGAGGACCGTCCACGGGCCCTCGGGGGGCTCCTCGCCGCCCTTCACCGCGAAGACGAACGCCGCCAGTGCGTTGGCCGGGAAGAAGTAACACGCGTCGGGCAACACCTTCACCAGCTCCTCGCCGATCCCGTCGTGCTCCGAGCCGATGCACAGCCGATCCAGCTCGTCGGTGCCGCGCACCAGGTCGACGAAGGGCGCCAGCGCGGCCTCGTCCTTGAGCTCTACGTTGATCTTGAGCCCGGGGAAGGCGGACAGCACGTCGGAGAGCCGTGACAGGCCAATGCCTCTTCCCCGCAGCGGCGTCCCGGAGCCACCGGCGGGCGTGAAGTGGAAGGCCGCGTCCAGCTTCGAGAGCTCGGCCCAGGGGAGATTCTTGAGCGCCCCGGTGCCATTCGTGCAGCGCTCCAGCGTCGCGTCGTGCGCCACCACCACCACGCCGTCCCGCGAGGCATGCACGTCCAGCTCCAGCATGTCGGTGCGATGCACCTTCACCGCGTGCTCGAAGGCGTACAGCGTGTTCTCCGGGTAGCGCTTCGCGCCGCCGCGATGACAGATGTGCAGCGGGGCCTCCAGCCCGGAGAAGAAGCGGTGCCTCACGGCGCCTCGAACGTCGCGGCGATGCCCTGGCCCACGCCGATGCACATGGTCGCCAGGCCGCGCTTCGCGCCACGCGCCTTCATCGCGTGCAACAGCGTGGTGACGATCCGCGCGCCGCTCATCCCGAGGGGATGCCCGAGGGCGATCGCGCCTCCATGGACGTTCACCCGCGAGGGATCGAGCTCCAGCTCCCTCACGCACGCCAACGACTGCGCCGCGAAGGCCTCGTTCAGCTCGACCAGCTCCACGTGCGGCACCGTCCACCCCGCGCGCGCCAGCGCCTGCTTCGACGCCGGCACCGGACCGACGCCCATCACCCGCGGGCTGACCCCCGCCGTGCCGCTGGAGACGAAGCGCCCGAGCGGCGCCTTGCCCCACTTCGCCAGCGCCTTCTCGCTCATCAGCACCACCGCCGACGCGCCGTCGTTGAGCGAGGAGGAGTTGCCCGCCGTCACCGTGCCGCCCTTGCGGAAGGCGGCCTTCAGCGTGGCCAGCTTCTCCAGCGTGGAGTCCGCCCGCGGCTGCTCGTCCGCGCTCACCACCAGCGGCGGTCCCTTCTTCTGCGGCAGCTCGACCGGCACCACCTCTGCGGCGAAGGCACCCGCCTGCTGCGCGGCCACCGCTTTCTGGTGGGAGGCGAGCGCGAAGCGATCCTGATCTTCCCGGGCGATCTTCCACTGCTCGGCCACGTTCTCCGCCGTCTCGCCCATCGCCTCGAGCGGGAAGAGCGCCTCCAGCTTCGCGTTCGGGTAGCGCCAGCCCAGCGCGGTGTCCCACGACTCCAGCTTGCCGCCCGGGAAGGCCTCGGACGGCTTGGGCGTGGACCACGGCGCGCGCGTCATCGACTCCACGCCGCCGGCCACCACGAGATCCGCTTCGCCGAGGCGGATCTGCCGCGCCCCCTGGATGATCGCGTCCAGGCCGCTGCCGCACAGGCGATTGACGGTGGCCGCGGGCACCGAGTCGGGCAGCCCCGAGAGCAGGGTCGCCATGCGCGCCACGTTGCGGTTGTCCTCGCCCGCCTGGTTCGCGCAGCCCAGGTACAGCTCGTCTACCAGCGCCCCCTCGACGCCCGCGCGCGCCAGCACCGCGCGGATCACCAGCGCCGCGAGATCGTCCGGCCGCACGTCCTTCAGCGCGCCACGGTGCTTGCCGATAGGCGTGCGAACCGCGTCCACCACGAAGCAGGCGCTCATGGCGTCAGCACCACGTTCCCGAAGGACTTGCGATCGGTGAGCAGCCCGTGCGCCTCGGCGGCGTGGGACAGCGGCAGCACCCGGTCCATCACCGGCTTCAGCTTCCCGGCCTCCACCAGCTCGAGGATCCGGAAGAGTTCTCCCTTGCTGCCCATCGTCGATCCCAACAACGAGATCGACTTGTAGAACAGCACCCGCAGATCGAGCTTCACGTCGGGACCGGTGGTGGCGCCGCACGTCACCAGGCGCCCGCCCTTCGGCAGGCACAGCACCGACTTGTCCCAGGTGCTGGCGCCGACGTGCTCGAACACCACGTCCACCAGGCGGCGGCTGGTCAGCTTCTTCACCTCTTCGAGGAAGTCGGCCTGCGCGTAGTTGATGACGTGATCGGCGCCCAGCGCCTTCGCCTTCTCCAGCTTCTCCGGCGTCGACGCGGTGGCGATCACCTTCGCGCCCGCCAGCTTCGCGATCTGCACCCCGGCGCTGCCGACGCCCGAGCCCGCCGCGTGGATCAGCACCGTCTCGCCAGGCCGGAGCTGCGCGCGCGTCATCAGCATGTGCCAGGCGGTGAGGAAGGTGAGGGGCAGGCAGGCCGACTCCTCGAAGGACAGCGCCTTCGGCTTCGGGAGGATGTTCTGCCGCGGCACGCACACGTACTCCGCGTAGCCGCCGCGGACGTGCTCGCCGAGGATCGCGTAGCTGCGGCACAGCGCGTCTTCGCCCGACAAGCACCTCTCGCACGCGCCGCACGACAGCCCCGGGTTCACCAGCACCTCCAGGCCCGGCTTCAAGTCGCTCACCTCCGCGCCCACCGCGTCGATGACGCCCGCAACGTCGCTGCCCAGCACGTGGGGCATTTCCAGCCTGAGCCCCGCCCACCCCTTGCGCACCCAGACGTCGAGGTGGTTGAGCGCCACCGCCTTCACCTTCACCCGCACCTCTCTCGCGCGGGGCTCGGGCGTCGAAAGTTCCGTCATTTCGAGGACTTCTGGGCCTCCGTGCTGGCGGAAGGCGATGGCTTTCATGGTCACGACTCCGTGCTTGCCGCGTTGGGGTGCCGTCGTGCTATTCGCGTCCGCGACGGCCGGTCGCGCCCGCTTCTAGAGGCGGTCGCTACGAAAATCTACGGGAGCTTCGAGACATGATGACGCGTGCAGTGGTGCTGGGTGCAGCGATCGCTTTGGTGGCCTGCGGACCGGCTCGTCCGACGAATGACGCGGGGCAGGGAGGAGGCACCGGAGGCGGCACTACCGGCGGTGGGTCCGGCGGAGGCTCGGGTGGGGGGACGGGCGGCGGCTCCGGCGGAGGCTCGGGCGGCGGGAGCGGCGGAGGCACGGGTGGAGGCTCGGGTGGCGGCGGTGGCAGCTCCTTCGCCTGGGACGGCGGCAAGACGATCGACGCGGTGAGGGGCGCGCGCTTCTGCCAGGAGAACGTAGAGGTGGACGGCGTGATCGTCACCGCGCTCGAGAACGAGTTTCAGGGAGGGCAGGGGGACTGGCAGTCGCAGTTCTGGGTGGCCGACCCGAACGATCCGACGATCGGCATGTACGTCGACAAGTTCTACACGGACCTGCCCGGCCCGCACCGCGTCGCGGTGGGCGACGTGGTCAACCTGAAGGGCTACGTGAAGCACGAGTCGGCGCACAACGATCGCACCGCGTACCGCTTCGTCTTCGGCAGCCAGTTCGGCTGTGGCCCGATGCTGCAGGGCAAGCTGGAGATCACCGCGGTGAGCGACGCCGGGACTGTCTTCTACAACCCGACGGCCCCTGGCTTCGGCGACGCGATGGGCGGCAGCGCGCGGCCCGACCCGGAGCTCGGCTCGGCGCTGGTGGAGATCCCCGGCCCGCTGGTGCTGACCGACGCGGCGCCTGAGGCGTTCAAGCGCATCTCCGGGAGCACCACCGACACCACCGTCTACGGCTTCGAGGTGACGGGCGGGATCCTGGTGAACAACTTCAACACCTACGATCTCCGCCGCAGCGACGGCGGCGTCACCCTTCGCTGCGACTGGCGGGCGATCGCGCTCGACGCGGGCACGGGCACGGTCGTCTTCCCCAACGGCATCCGCGGGGTGTGGGACACGTACTCGCACGCACCCTGCCGTGACGGCGGCACCAGTTGCAACGACGGCTTCACCCAGCGCGACTCAGGCATCGTCCCGGGCACCAGCAACACGTACACCTACGTGCTGTACCCGACGAGCTGCGGCGATCTGCAGGGCTACGTGGACGCGGGGCCCTGATCGGCCATGCTGAACGCGACGGTCGACGGCGGCATCGGGCACCTCGAGCTCGACCGGCCCGAGGTGCGCAACGCCATCAACCGCGAGCTGTGCGAGGTGATGGGCCGCACGCTGGACGAGTGGGCGGCGCGGGACGACGTGCGGGCGGTGGTGATCTCCGGGGCGGGGGGCAAGGCCTTCGCCGCCGGCGCGGACATCGCCGAGTTGAAGGAGCGCACCCACAAGGAGTCCTTCCTCGCCTGGACCCAGCGCCTCCTGCAGAAGGTGGAGGACTTTCCGCGTCCGACCATCGCGGCCCTCGACGGCTACGCGCTGGGCGGCGGGCTGGAGCTGGCGCTGGCGTGTGATCTCCGCGTGGCGGCGAAGACGGCGAAGGTGGGCCTGCCCGAGGTGACGCTGGGCATCTACCCGTCGGCGGGGGGCAGCTGGCGGCTCCCGCGGATCGTCGGCCTGGGCCGCGCGAAGGAGCTCGTCTTCACCGGGCGCATCGTCGCCGCGGAGGAGGCCAGCCGCTGGGGCCTGTTCGAGTCGCTGGTGGAGGCGGACGCGCTGTCCGAGGCGAAGCGGATCGCCGGCCTCATCGCCGCCAATGCCCCGCTGGCCGTGCAGGTGGCCAAGGTGTCGCTCAATGCGCTGGCCAGGCGCGAGGCCGCGGCCCCGGTGGAGTGGCTGGGCCAGGCGCTGTTGTTCGACTCCGAAGAGAAGCGCGCGCGGATGACGGCGTTTCTCGAGAAGAAGTCGAAGAAGTAGCGACTCAAGGCACGCAGTCAGCTCGCAGCAGCTCGTGGCGGCCCTCATTGTCGACGAGGTGAACGCCTTCGGCGTCAGCGTGGAGCTTGCCTGCGGCGAGGGCCTCGGGCGACGAGGACACGGTGACCGGTGTCCACACCCCGACTTGTGAAGCAGCGTCTGCTTCCAGCCGGAGGACGGCGCCGGCGGTGAGGGCGAAGGTGTGTCCGCACCGCTCCACCACATCCAGGAGGGTGGAAGCTGCACCGAGCGGCGGAGCGATCCTCGTCCGCGAAGGGAGAGAGAAGACGGAACCGTCTCTGAGTGCCACGCGGCCGCGCTCGCGGTCGCTCCAAACCAGCGCCGCCTCGGCCAGGCCCAGGTCCAGTTCGTCGGTCTTCCACACTACCCGGTTGTCAGCACGGAAGCGGAACAACCTCCCGTTGGCGATGAGGTAACCGCCCGCGTAGGACGCCCCTTGTGGACTCTTCGGGAGCGCTACCAGGGAGGTGATGTTCCCCCGGGACAGCGGAACCACGGCGGGCCGAAGGGTGGGCGCGTCGGCGCGTGCCGCGAGGCGGTCAGTGATGTCCGCTGAGAGGAGCAGGTCCCCGGAGATGCCGATGAAGATCGTCCCACCGTCCGGAAGATCGTGCCTGGCTCCCAGCGGGTGACCGGTCGCGCGCCCGGGCCACCGCACCACTATTGGAAAGTCACTGGAGGGGCTCTGGTTTTGGGCCACGACGTCCCAGGCGAGGGTGTCCGGGAAATAGGGGAGATCCAGGATCACCCAGTCAGGGGCATTCTGAACCGAGCCGAAGTTCGGGTAGGAGGGACCTGTCGAGAAGAAGCCCGCGCCGGGTTGGAAGGCGAAGACGCTCTCTGAAGCCAGCTCGGGAAGGCCGCTCGTGGGCGGACCGTGCAGGTTCCCCGCGAAGAGGGGTTCCCGTCCGACCATCATGGTGGGCGCGCTCACCATCAGCGGCGTCGAGAAGGGAAGCAGAAAATCGCGATCGCTCGCCCACAGGTGCCCTCGATCGTCTGCGAAGGCGAGGACACGGGGGTTGTTCTTCGACACCTGCATTCCAGGGGCCGAGAACTGCTTCACCTGGGGCCAGTCAGCGAAGACCAGGCCGTTGCCGCAACGCCGGGTATCGAGCTCCCCGGCTGCGGTCTCGACGACCAGGATGAACCTCGAGGAGTAGCCCCCATCGTCCGGCCCGGTGGCCTCGATCTGAACCGGGCCGGGGCCAGCGTCCATCACGTAGCACCCGCCCGAGGGGTTGACGAGGCTGTTCGGGAGGAGTTCGCAGCTCCCTGTGTAGGTCGAAGTCCCCGAGGTGAACAACATGGGCAAGAGACTCCCATCCTCGCTAGCGTGGACGAGCGAAGCCAACGTGCCGTGGAGGTCCTCCTGGCTGAGACTGAGGATGCTGGGCGGTGGAGCCCCGAGATCTGTGGGGCAACCGAGGGTGGGGGCATAGACGCCGGTCACGGGGCCCGACCGGTGGACGCGGAACAAGCCCCTGGTCGTCGCGATGACCACCACCGGATCGACTTGCTGGTCGACATCGCCGAACTCGCTGACGTCATTGATGCCTGCGTCGTACGTGCCGAGCGACGAGAGGTCTGCCTCCGTCCAGGAGCCACCCTCGAGGCGGGCGAGGTGCGCCTCGTCGAAGGCGAACGCCACGCCGCGATGCAGTCCCTGCTTGAGCTTCGTAGGAGCGAACGACAGGGACTGCGGACTCGCACCGAGCGCGCCCCCGTCAAAGGACAACGAAAAGAGCCCGCCATCAGAGGCGATGGCCAACGTTGCGTCTCCGAGGGACAGCAGCGCCACCGGCGAAAGCCCGGGTGGCAGGGCGCCGCGGTCGACGGCACCCCACTGCATAACCGAGCCCGCGTCCTGACAGGTGCGCAGTCCGCCGGGGAACCAGGAGACGCGAAGGAGCTCATTGCCGACCACGACGTCGGTGGTCCACCCCCAGGCGTCGACTGTCGAGCAGCTCGTGCGGGTCCTGTGATCCGCGGTGATGGAGAGCAGGCGGGGCCGCTGATTCCAGAGCGGCGCCTCCGAGGAGATCGAAGCGACGGGGATGCCGGCGTTCGGCCGGAGCCCCTCGGCGGAGGTGTCGAGGCACACGCCGTCGGGTCCGCACCGCCACGCCTGCTCGCAGTCGGAGTCGTCGCGGCAGGTGTACGGCGCCGCGACGCTGGTGTCGTGGCACACCGACAGCTGGGGATCGCCTGCCGGAACGCCGCAGCGCCAGCCGGGAGCGCAGTCCCCTCCATCGGGCCGGCACGCGACGGCCTGGGCGTCGTCGAGGGAGTAGCAGACGCCCTGCGCGCCACAGTGCCACCCGTAGCAGTCCGCCTGGTCGCGGCAGGCCCACGCGCCGGGCTGGTTGGGAAGGCAGCGATCCTCCACGCCGCAGTGCCACTCGCCGGGACACTCGGCGGAGCTGCCGCCGTCGCGGTGACACGGGTAGTAGGCGCCGGGCAGCGTGTCGAGCCGCGTGCAGCTCACCGCCAGGCCAAGGCAGAACGAGACGACCAGCGCGCGCTTCACGGGAACACCCCCACGATCCCCAGCCCACCTGGCGCGGGGACGAGAGCGAGCCGCGTGTCACCAGCGTCGGACGTGGACAGCAGCACGATGCCGGTGACGAGCGCCGCTGCGCCCACCCCGGTGAGGATCCCGCCGACGATGCGCATGGTCCGCACCACGTCGGCCTCGGCCTGGTAGTACGCCGCGTCCTTGATCTGCACCTGCGGCTGCGAGGCCGAGAGCTCGAGCTCGCGCACCGCGGCCTCCTCGCGCTGGAGCGAGAGGATCAGCATCACCCCGCCTCCGGCGATCGCCGCGCCGCCGGTGGCCATCAGGGTGATCGGCAGGGCCTTCGACGGCACGGGAGGCGCTGGCGTCGCGGTGGCCTCGGCGAAGGCCCACGGCACCGCGCTGCGCAGCGCCTTCAGGTCGCCGGCGATGCGGGTGGAGCGCCCCACGGAGCGCGCGGCGGTCGTGTCCTGCATCTGGAGGGTGAGCTGCCAGGTGTCTCCACCCAGCTTCGAGAGGTTCCCCGAGAGGACGAAGCGGGCCCCCAGCGCGCCGGCCATCTCCGCCATGCACGACGCCGACTCCTCCGCGCAGCCCAGCAGTTGCTTCTGCCGCTCGA
This sequence comes from Myxococcales bacterium, assembly GCA_020846875.1. Classification (GTDB taxonomy): domain Bacteria; phylum Myxococcota; class Myxococcia; order Myxococcales; family Myxococcaceae; genus JADLDB01. The sequence goes on from JADLDB010000016.1 coordinate 64,556, forward strand.
GGGAGAGGAGCGTGGTGAGGTCCTTCTGCGCCGTGACCTGGAAGATGCCGCTGCGCGTCGCCTGGGCCGCGACCGCCTCCGTCATCGACTGCGCCGTGTCGCGATCGACGCCGCCTCCTGCGGTGAGCTCGAGCACCACCAGGCTGGGCTTGTCCCCGACCACCGGCGCTGGCGAGGCCGGAGCGGTCCTCTGGCTCGGTGCCGGAGCGGGAATCGGCTGCGGCTCGGGTGCGCTCGACGGACTCTCGGGCGCTGCTGCGGCAGGGGCAACAGGCTCGGCGGGCGGCGGCGGCGTGGGCGCTGCTTCCGGCACGCTCGCGGCGGGGGGCGGTTGCGCGGGCTGCGTGCTCTTCGGGGGCTTCGTCGGAGCCGCCGCCGCCGAGAACGCCAGCGCGACGGCGAAAACGCCTAATCGATGCATGCCGCGGAAGCCTAACGGTTGTCGTGGCGGTTTCACACGGGGACCAGCTCGGTCGCGTCTGGCTGCAGGCGGTGAAAGCCCGAGTCGAAGGTCGCCACCTTTCCGTCCTTCACCCGGGCCAGCTGCGCGAGGAAGGCGTCCGTCACCTGGCGGTGGCCGAGGATCCCCTTCGTCGGCACCTCGGCGTAGGACAGCGAGTCGGGCCAGAAGACGTGGCCGTCGAGGTGGCGGATGTGCGCGAGCAGCCCCCAGGCCTCGGCGGCCGACAGCTCCGCGTGCGGCCCCATGAGGACCCGCAGCAGGGTGCCTTCCGTCGAGGCGCAGGTGGCGAAGGCGCGCTTCTTCGCCCGGAACCACGCGTGCGCGGCGCGGTGGTGCAGGTGGGTGCTCAGCGTGAGGGCCACCAGGACGTTGCCGTCGAGCAGCCAGATCACGGCTCGTCGTCCAGCGCCTTCACGTCTTCCGACGTCACCACCTTCTTGCCGCGCACCACTGGCCAGCCGGACGCGTCCGACGCCAGGGCGGCCGGGATGGGCTCGATGCCGGGCTCGAGGGCGCGCCGCAGGAGCAGGTTCACCGCCGCGCTGATCGACACGTCGCGCAGGTGCGCCTCGCCCTTGGCGATCGCGTACAGATCGTCGTCGAGGTTGACGGTGATCCTCATGGCTGCACCATGGTGCAATGGTGCTTCGATGTCCAGCGCGCCTCTTGTTTCGATGGTTTATGCCTTCGGGTTGGGCTCCGACGGCTTGTCGTCGGCCTTCGGCGGAGGAGCCTGCAGGGTGGCCAGGTTCCGTCGACGGGCCTCGTTGAGGAGGTAGCCGGCGTAGAGGGCCACGCCGAACACCACCACGAAGCCGGAGTCGAAGGGGGGAGGCGGCACCGGCTTGGGTGGCGGGGGCAGGGGGATGCGCTTGAGCTGCGCGCCCACCAGATCCTCCACCGTCTCGAACAGCTCCAGTTCGCCCACCGAGTACATCGTGTCGCCGCCCTCCGCGGTGAGGCGGATGAAGCGCGCCCGAGCGGACAGCGGATCCGAGGTGCGCGTCTGCATGCCCGGGGGATCGACGGGCTTGCCCGTCCACAGCGGGCCCCAGGTGACGCCGTCAACCGATCCCCAGAGGAGATACGTGTCGTTGTTGTCCGCCTGGACGCGCGCGGCGGCGATGGGGCGCACCATGCCGAGGTCCCACTCCACGCTGCCCTTCGCCGCCAGCACCGAGGTGTGCGGGGTGTTCCATTGATCGCCGTCGGTGGGCGCGGTGCCGTCGGCCATGCGCTCGGCATCGGGGGCGCCGCCCTTCTTCGTCAGCGTCCCCCGGCGCAGGAGGTTGCCCAGGCCGGCGGGCGCCACGGAGGCGTCGACGGCGGTGGCGGAAGCGGGAGCGCCGGCGTCGCTGAGGGCCAGGAGGGCGGCGGCGAGGATCCAGGTCGGGCTCATGGCGGGCGCACCATAGGGGAAAACTCATCCCCGCGCGCCGCTTGAAGGCGGTACGTTTCGCCGCATGAGTCGACCGATCACCCACGTCGGCGTCCTCGGCGCCGGCACCATGGGCCACGGCATCGCGCACGTGGCGGCCTTCCACGGCTTCACCGTGCTGCTCTACGACGTCACCCTCCAGGCGGCGCAGGCCGGGCTGGCGAAGATCCAGAAGAACCTCGACGTGGGCGTGGACAAGGGGAAGGTGACGCCGGCCCAGCGCGACCTTGCGCTCTCGCGGATCACCTGCGTCGATCAGCTCTCGGCCATGGCGCCCTGCCACCTGGTGATCGAGGCGATCCCCGAGAAGCTGGCCCTCAAGCAGGACACCTTCAAGGCGCTGTCGCAGATCGTCTCCGTCGACTGCGTCCTCGCGTCGAACACCTCCAGCTTGTCGCTGACCGAGATCGCCGCCGCGGCCACGCACCCCGGGCGCGTGGTGGGGCTGCACTTCTTCAACCCCGTGCACCTGATGAAGCTGCTCGAGGTGGTGCGCGCGTTCCAGACGAGCGAGGAGACGCTGGCGGCGGTGCAGGCCTTCGGGGAGACGATCAAGAAGGAGCTGATCGTCGTGAAGGACTCGCCGGGCTTCGCCTCCTCGCGGCTGGGCGTGGCGCTGGGGCTGGAGGCCACCCGCATGCTGGAGGAAGGCGTGGCGTCGGCTTTGGACATCGATCGCGCGATGGAGCTGGGCTACGGCCACCCGATGGGCCCCTTGAAGCTGGGCGACCTGGTCGGCCTCGACGTGCGCCTGGCCATCGCCGAGTACCTGTACGCCGAGACGGGCAGCCCCACCTTCCGGCCCCCCCAACTGCTCAAGAAGCTGGTGCGAGCGGGTAAGCTGGGGCGGAAGTCCGGCGAGGGCTTCTACAGGTACTGAGAGAGCACTTTCCGGAGCGAGTCATCGCCACCGCGGGTCCACAGAACGCCGTCCCCTTCGGGCACTGGATGCTGCTCAAGCGGCTCGCGGTGGGTGGCATGGCCGAGCTGTTCCTCGCCAAGGACACGCGCAGCGATCGGCTGATGGTGCTCAAGCGGATCCTCCCGTACCTGGCGGAGGAAGCTGAGTTCGTCCGCATGTTCCTCGACGAGGCGCGGATCGCCGCCTCCTTGCACCACGCCAACGTGGTGGAGGTGTACGAGCTGGGCCGGCTGGACAACTCCACCTTCATCGCCATGGAGTGGGTGGACGGGATCGATCTGCGCCGGGTGCTGGCCAAGGAGCAGGAGCGGGGCGGGGTGGTGCCTCCGGGGGTGGCGGCGTGGATGGTGGCGCGCCTGTGCGAGGGGCTGCACTACGCGCACTTCCGCACCGGGCCCGACGGGAAGCCGCTGGGCATCATCCACCGCGACGTGAGCCCGCAGAACGTGATGGTCAGCTTCACCGGCGACGTGAAGCTGGTGGACTTCGGCATCGCCAAGGCCACCGCGTGGATGAGCCGCTCCAAGCCGGGGGTGATCAAGGGGAAGTTCCTCTACCTGGCGCCGGAGCAGTTGGGGCAGGAGAAGCTGGATCACCGCGCCGATCTCTTCGCGCTCGGCACCATGCTGTACGAGCTGACCACCGGGAAGAGCCCCTTCTACCGGAGCAGCACCGAGGCGGTGATCTACGCGATCAAGATGGAGGACGCGCAGGCCCCGCACGTCGTGCGGCCGGGCTACCCGCTGTCGCTCTCGAAGGTCGTGATGAAGTGCCTGACGCGCGATCGCAACCGGCGCTACCAGTCGGCGGAGGAGATCGGCGCGGCGCTCGAGGACTTCATGCGGGTGGACGCCCCCACCACGCGCAGCGACGCGGTGCGGTACGTGGCGGGGCTGTTCGGCGCCGAGGAAGAGCGCACCAGCATCTACATTCCTCCCAACGCGCAGGCGACGGCGCCGGTGGGCCGCGACGCGGAGCGCACCGACGAGACGAAGCCCACCTTGCCGCCCGCGAGCCGCGCCGAGCCGGTGGACGCCGCGAAGGAGCGCGTCACCGGCTTCTCGCAGCTCGACGAGGAGCGCACCGCGCCGATCGCCCAGAGTCCCCTGAAGGCGAGGCTGCCGGAGGGGCGGCGGCCCACGGGCGAGACGCAGTCGCTCCCCGGAGAGCCCGAGCAGACGGCGGTGACGGCGCCCATGCCCAGCCCGCTGAAGGCCTTGCGGGAAGCCGCCGCGGCGAAGGAGGCGGCGGAGAAGGAGGCCGCGGCGAAGCGGGACGCGTCGAGCACCGCGGTGCTGGATGAGGCTCCGGCGCAGAGGTACGGCGGGTACCACGCGGCGGGCTCCGGCGACGTCGACGAGACGGCGGTGTCCACCAGCGGCGCCCGGGACGTGCGGGTGGGCGACGTGCTGCCGGCGCTCGTCCCTGCGGCACGCGGCCTGGCCCGCTTCGCGGACTCTGAAGGATCGCTTCAGCCCATCGACACTCCGCTGCCCCGGCGGCCTGGTCCTCCGGTGCCCAGCGGGGAGATCCCCGAGATCAGCGACGTGTCGGTGGTGTCGGCGGGGGAGTCGACGCTGGCGATCGAGGCGGGCGAGCTGCCGCCGATGCCTACGCCCGAGCCTCCGCGGCGCAGCCCCACGTCCCAGGAGAACCGCCGCTCGCCCGTCGAGCTCAAGCGCGCGGCGCTCTTGCAGCGGCTCCCGGAGGCGAAGGGGCCCGACACCCGGCAGCCGGGCGCGAAGCTGCCGGAGACGCGGGTGGCCGACGCCGAGACGTCGGAGCCGATCCTCCCCGCGCCGAAGCTGCCCGACGCCAGGCGCCCGGTGCCCCAGCCGGACAAGCCCGCGCGGCCGCGCACCCAGCAGGTGAAGAAGCCCCGCCCGGTGGGCGACGCGGACGATCTGATCAACACCGTGGACATGGCCAACGCGCGGGCCTTCGAGGAGGACGATCCGCGGCGCAAGTACGTCCTGCTGGGGATCGTCGGGGTGAGCGCCTTCCTGGTGATCCTCCTGCTGGTGTGGATCCTCTGGCCTGCGCCGAAGCCGGCGAGCCGGCCGGGCCCCGAGAAGGCCGTCGCGGTGAAGGTGCAGTTCAACGCGCCGAAGGGCGCCACGCTCAAGGTCGACGGCGCCGAGGTGACCCCCGGTGACGTCAGGCAGGCGACGCCGGGGAAGCTGACCATCGACTACCGGTGTCCGGCGAAGAAGAACCAGAAGGCGAAGGACGAGCGGATGACGGTGGACGTGGTGGCGGGCGCCGGCGTGCAGGCGATCGAGATCCCCTGCAAGTGACTACAGCCCGTCGATCGTCACGCAGTCCGCCTGCACGCCGCTGACCTGCCCGCCCGTCCACCCCTGCGCGGAGAAGACGACCCGCTGGCTGGTGTTCCAGCACTCGCTGACCGTCGCCCCGGCGTACGTGCCCTCGTCCACCACCGCCTGCCCCTTGCCCGCGCCCTGGGGGTTCCACAGCGCCACGGTAGTGAGCAGGGTCGCTTCCGCGGAGCTGGAGCGCACCTGGAAGGCGAGCGCGCCCGAGGCGTCCTCCTGCTGCCGGTAGGTGTAGCCGATCGCCGACAGGCCGGTGCTGTTCCCCGGGGTGAAGGCGAACGTCATGTCCACCCGGTGCGGCCAGTTGGCCGTCTGGTAGCCCACGGTGATCTGATCGAGCGCCTTCATCACCGGATCGACCTGCAGCACGTCCTTGAAGTTCGTCACGTGGACCGTCATCGATCCCTGGCCCTGCCGCGCCGAGGCGTCCGCCTCGAAGACGCCCGTCACCACGTCGAAGAACTGCCCGGCGCGGGGGCGCGCCTGCAGCGCCCACCCGAAGCTCTTCGGGCCGGTCTGCTGGATCGCCACCTGGAACTCGAAGCCCTCGTTCTTCGTGTCGGGGAAGGGCCCCCACACCCGCGTGGTGTCGCTGCGCGTGGTGGGCGGGTAGCGGCGCAGCGTGTCGAGGATCGCCAGCATCGACTCCAGCAGCAGGTTGAAGTCGGTGGACGCCTTGCGCGTGTCCGTCCACATCGGCGAGGGGTCGCCCACGTTCAGCCCGTCGCGACGGGTAGAGACCCCTTCCAGCGGCTGCGTGGACGAGGATACCGCCGGCAGCCGCGCCTGGAGATCGGCCCGCTGGGGAAGGGCGTTGACGAACTCGAGATCCTTCGTGGACCAGTTGCCGCCGCACGCCGCCAGCACCACCGCGCTCAAGAGGATGACGTGTCGCATGTTCACTCCCGGAACTCGTAGTCGAGCATGAGGCCGAAGTCGGCCGTCCCCAGGCTCTTCGTCTCGTCGACGTTGTAGAGGAGGTAGTGCACCCGGGCCCGGGCGATCAGCCCCACCTTCTTCGTGATGCGGAACTTGAGCCCCCCCACCAGCCCTGGCGTCAGCGTGGTGTACGACTGGCTGGGCAGCGACGGATCCGCGAAGTCGCGCGACATCAGGTTGAGCGCCAGGTGCAGCCCGGCGAAGGGGATCCACCGCCCGTCCTGGAACCACTCGTAGAAGAGCGTCGTGCCGATGAGGACGTTGCTGTACGTGTACGGCGTCTCCGGCAACAACTCCGTGCTCACCGTCCCGCTCGTCCAGCCGTAGCTGCCGTCGAGCCCCAGCCCCACGCCCTTCGCGATCAGGTTGTGGATGGTCGCCTCCGCCCCCAGGTAGGGCGCCGAGGGGAACTGCCCACCCGAGTCGGTCGGCTTGTCGAAGACGATCTGCCAGGTACCCACCGCCGAGAGGCTCCAGTGGCGCTGGTACACCGCCATCAAGCCGGTGCCCTTCACCGGATCGTCGGAGAACTTCGCGTTCTTGAAGGCCGCCTCGTCCAGCGTCACCAGTTGGCCGTCGGCGATCTCCACCTTGCCCAGGCGCAGGTGATCGACGAGCCGCCGCTTCACCACGTATTCGCCCGGCGACAACGCGATGAGGCGCTCCGATTCCCCCTTCATCGCCTCCGCGACGACGACGCCCCGGGGGTCGATGATGAAGTAGGTGCCCTGCGGCGCCTCCGCGGGGATCCGCAGCCCTTCCCGCCGCGCCTTCACGTCCGTCAACACCACGTCGCCGTTGCCCGCGAGATCGAAGGAGAAGGTGGGGTGCTGCGGGCCCGCCGCGCTGTCCGCCGTGGACGCCACCGTGCGCTCGTAGGCGTAGGCGTAGGCCTCCGCGAGCGAGACGCGCCCGTCGTTGGACTCGTCGGCGCCGCCCAGGAGCCCCGTCGCCAGGTGGTACGAGAAGTAGGAGGCGCCGATCAGATCCGACTCCTGCGAGTCCTCGTCCGCCGCCGAGGAGGTGAGGATCACCAGGCCCTTCGCCGCCCGCGTCGCGTCCGTCTCCACCTCGAAGGCCGGCGCCCGCCGCACGCCCTTGGTCCGCGTCAGCGCCCCCGAGCGGCAGGCGTCGAAGACCGCCACCCGCGTGTCGGCCGGCCCCGCCGCCAGCCGGGACTTGAGCGACTCCAGCGGCAGCTTCGACTCGCCCAGCCGCAGCGAGCCGTCTTTGGCGTGGCCCGAGTAGTAGAAGAAGAGCGCCGTGCGGTCGCCGTTTGCTTTCGCGTCGCGCGTCCGCCGCTCCAGTTCGCCCAGCGCCGTCAGCACCGCGTCCGCGTCTTGGTCGAGCAGCAGCATCGCGTCTTCACTCCGCACGCCCCCCAGCCGGGAGAAGACGTCGTGCAGGCGCCTCGCGTCGTCCTTCGCGTAGTAGAGCGCGCGGGTGCCTTCGCCCCCGTCGTTGTTGCCGACGAAGAGCGCGAAGCGGTGGAGGGGGCCGGAGTCCTGGGCCAGGGCAGGGACGCCGACGAGGAGGCAGCACAGCGCGAGGTGCCGGGGGACTGCCCCTCTGCCCCGATGGGTGAGACGGAACTCCGGGCTGTGCGTCTTCTGGATCACGTCAGGGCTTCAAGAAGGTCCGGTGGAACTGCTCGCCCTTCACGTCCAGGGGCGCCAGGTGGGTGAGATCTCCGTGCGAGGCCTCGTAGCGCGAGCGGACCGCCGCCGTCACCTCGCCCAAGGAGAGCGGGGAGTCGGACAGCACGACGATCACCCGCTCCAGCCCCCGCCCGGTGAACTCCAGGCTGTCCGGGAGGTACTGGGTGGCCGTCGCCTTCGTCAGCGGCAGGCTCCTGCCCGCCTCGTCGTAGATCGGCGTCACCGCGCCGGTCTCGTCCACGCTCACCACCACCGCGTACGCCCACGGCCCGGCCTTGAGCCCCAGCCGCACCCGCTCCCCCGGGGCCAGCGCCTCCGGGGTGGACGGATCCTCCGACGCTCTGCGCTGCACGCCGGTGCTGGTGCTCGCCACCACCACCTCCACGCCGGCCAGCGCCGCGCCGCCTCCTCCCTTGATGCGGGTGGTGGACTCCGGCTCCGCCGCGAGCCGCTGCGCGCCCACCAGCGCCAGGAGCGAGGCGGCGATCGCCAGGGCGAAGCGCAGGTTGGGGGAGGCGAGGGCACGTGACGCCGGCTTCCGTGGCGTCCGCGCTGCCCGCTCCACGCCGGCCGCGAAGCGCTCGAAGGGGATCTCTGCCGCGAAGCGCGCCTGCTCGCCCTCGAGTGTCTCCAGCCGACGCTGACACGCCGCGCACTCCCTGGCGTGGCTCCTGGTGGCCTCGTCGACCGCCTCGCCGGCGAACAGTCGCCGCAGCGCGAACTCCGAGGGGTGGGTGAGGGTGGTGGCGTTCATCGTTCCTCCGTCGCGTCGTCGCGCAGCGCCTGGCCGGTCTGCTCCGCGAAGATCTTCAGCCGCTTGCGAATGGTGGGCACCGAGCGGCCGAGCAGCGCCGCCACCTCGTCCAGCGTCATCTCGTCCACGTGGTAGTGGATCACCGCCCGCTGCGTCTCTTCGTCGAAGCGGCCGAGGCTCTTGCGCACCGCGTCCCTCGCCTCCAGCGCGCCTGGGCCGCCGTGGGCCTCGCCGCGGGCAAGCTGCAGATCGGCGTAGCGATCGCGCCAGGCGGCGCCGCTCGAGCGCAGCAGGTTCAAGCAGTGGTGGGTGGCGATCTTCATCAGCCAGGTGAGGGGTGAGGCCTCGGCGCGAAAGGAGGCCTCGTTGGACAGGGCGCGGGCGAAGACGTCCTGCATGGCGTCCTCCGCGGCGGCGGCGTCCTTGAGCAGGTAGCGGCACCGCCCGTACACCGCGGCGCCGTACCTCGAGTACAGCGCCTGCAGCCAGGCCCGCCCGGTCGTCCGGCCTCCCTCGATGATCTCCAGCGCGGGGCGGCTCATGGCGGGCCTTCTACACGGATCAGGGCTGCGCGAACTCGGCCGACGGGAAGGCGCAGGCCGCCGGGTCGCCGTAGCCGAGCGCCGGATCCCACGAGGCCTGGGCGTAGCGGGACAGGAAGCCCGCGTCCCAGCACTCGCTCACCACCGCCGATCCGGGCGCGTCGCCGCCGCTGACCCGCGCGTCGCTGCGGCCCGCCCCAGACTGCGCCCAGCGGCTCTTCACCGTCACCACCTCCAGCGCCGCGCCCTGCGTCACCACGTTCTTGTTCACCTGGAACTCCAGCGAGCCGCCGTTCCCGGCAAACTCCCGGAAGCGGTACTGCGCGTCCACCCGCTGGCCGGTGTCGGGGTCGCGCACGTCGTCGAAGGCCGCGTCGATGGACAAGGTCGATCCCCACGCTGGCCGCGCGTACGCGAAGCCCACCCGCCCCACGTTGGCGTCGTGCTCGGGCAGCGCCTGCGCCGCGTCCCAGTCGACCAGGAAGGTGCCGGTGCCCAGCTTGTGGCCCGTCTTCACGTGCGCGCCGGTCAGCACCGCGCGGTACTCGGTGTCCGCCGCCGTCTTCGCCTTGCCTTCCAGCACGTAGCTGTACTCGTTGGGCGCGTGCCGGGTGACGGTGAAGCGCCAGGTGTTGGGCGACAGCGGCTCGGTGTGCGGCCCCCACCTCGCGGAGTCCTGCGTCACTGCGCTGGGCGGGTACTCGGTGATCTCCTCCACCAGCAGCAGCACCGCCGCCGCGCCGCCATTCACCGTCACCGTCACGCCGCGGGTGAAGGCGTAGAAGAGGGACACCTGGCCCTCCAGCCCATCACGCCGGGTGGAGGCGCCCGACAAGGGCTGCGCGCCGTTGCCTCCCGGGAGGTTCAGCTTCACCTCGTCCGCCTTGGGGAAGCCGTCCCGGAACTCCTGCGCCTGATCCACCCCACAGCCCGCCACCGCCACCGCCGCTGCCAGAAGAATTGCTCGCTTCATTTGCCGCCTCCCTTGGTTGGTCATCCCCTTCACCGCTTCAGACACAGCCGGGCCCGGAAACAGAAAGCGACTGGAACCGGGTGGAATCACACTGGAATCTGTCGATTGCGCGGGCTATCCGTACCGCTCTTCCCAGGAGGCTCTCGATGCGGCGAATTGCGATGGTGGCGGTGCTGGCGCTCTCGGGCTGCACGACGGTGCAGCGGCAGCAGACGGAGCGGGCGGTGGCCGAGGTGCTGATCAGCGACGATCAGGAGTTCCAGCTCGGCCTGCAAGTGCACGAAGAGCTCAAGAAGCAGAACACGAAGTTCAGCGAGGATCCGACGGTGGGGCTGTACGTCGACGGCCTGGCGCGGAAGCTGGTGGGCCAGGCCAACCAGGATCGCAAGGTGGAGTGGATGTGGTTCGTCATCGACGATCCCAACACCATCAACGCCTTCGCCACGCCGGGCGGGCGGATCTACGTGTACACGGGCCTGCTGCTGGCCGCGGACAGCGAGGCAGAGATCATCGGCGTGCTGGGCCATGAGATTGGCCACGTGGTGGCGCGGCACTCGGCGCGGCAGTTGGTGGGCGCCTACGGCCTGCAGACCGTCACCGAGATGGCGCTGGGCAAGGACGCCGGCGAGGTGTCGAAGCTGGTCGCGGGCCTGGCGGGGAAGGGCGCCATGCTGGCCTACGGGCGGGACATGGAGCTGGAGGCTGATCAGTACGGGGCGCGCTACGCCGCGGGCGCCGGGTACGATCCCCGCGGGCTGGCCACCTTCTTCGAGAAGCTCAAGGCGAAGTACGGCGACACCGGGCCGGTGCTGACCTGGTTCTCCACCCACCCGTCCAACACCGATCGGATCAACCGCCTCACCACCTACATCGCGGCCAACAACCTGTCGGGCACCGAGACCGGCGGCGACGGGCTCAAGAAGGTGCAGGCGGCGCTGGGCAAGAAGTAGCCGCTTGCAGACACCCACCGCCTTTCCGGGATAGAAGGCGCCGACTTCATTCCTTTCAGAGGGGCTCGAGGACACTTCATGAAGCGCTACTTCGGGATCATCGTCGCGATCATCGGCGTCGTCGCGGCCATCGTCTGGACCATGCAGAAGTTCGAGAAGACCTCCACCGAGGCGCAGAAGGAGGCGAGCCTGCTCAAGCTGCGCGCCGACTACCTCGAGCGGATCGCCTGGCTGCGGAACGTGCCTGAGGAGAAGGCGTACAAGGACGAGATGCAGACGCTGATGCGCTGGTACTTCAAGGAGGTCACCGATCACCTGAACAAGTACGGCGGCAACCGCAAGTTCGAGGACTACCTCGAGGAGCTCGAGGAGCGGGGCAAGAAGAACCCCCAGGCCAAGTACGACGAGTACGCGCAGCCCACCAAGGATCGCACCGACGAGAAGAAGGCCGTCTACGAGTACACCCGGAAGGTCTTCGACCTGCTCAAGGGCGGCAACTACCAGCCGTACTGGACCGGCACCAGCCAGGGGATCCGCTTCGATCTGCTCTCCGCGGACACGATGAACGTGGGCGGCGAGGACAAGATCCACCTCCCCGTCGTGGTGTGGGGCCTGCCCCGTGACGAGCGGGTCGACGATCGCAACGTGCGCCGCGTCACCTGCAACGCGTCCTTCCGCTTCAACTGGAAGCTCTTCGACGAGAAGGGAAAGCTCTTGGGCGAAATGCCGGGCGAGGGCGGCCCGGACAGCCGCGTCGACTGGCCGGAGCGCTACATCAAGTTCTTCCCGCCGATGGTGGTGATCGGCCACTATGACATCGAGAAGCTGCCCGCCGAGGTGAAGAACGTGGAGATCACGTTCACCATCTCGGCGCGCTCCCCCACCGGCGGCGACCTCAACGCCAACTACGTGTGGAAGCTGGAGCCCCCCGCGGCGTGGAAGCTGGCCCCCGGCGAGACGTGGAAGGGCGCCCAGGAGTCGATCCGACCCGAGGAAGAGATCAACCCCCAGGGCACCCGGTAGCCACCCTTTGGGGAGCTCAGTCGTGGATCCCCAGCACCTGCCAGGTGATCCCCGACTGCCGCAGCAGCAGCACCGTGGCGTGCCCTGACAGGTTGCCCACCGCCAGGAAGGTGTTGGACCCGCGGGTCGGCCAGGCGCCGAGCCGCTGCGGCGCGCGGCCGTACTTCTTCTCCATGTCCGCGGCGGTGAGGATCTCCACCGAGTAGAGGGTGAGCAGATCGGTGCGGCGGCTGCGCAGCACGCGGGCCCACTCGTTGCGCAGCTCGTCCAGCTTCTCGATCCGGCGCTCGTCGAAGAAGAAGGGCAGGCCCGACGCGCTCGCCAGGCCGCGGCCGTCGCCGGCGATCAGATCCTCGAGGAAGCGGCGGGCCACCACCCGGGCCTGATCCGGCGGCGAGAGCTCCATGAACTTGTCCATCGCCCAGCCGCGCGGAGGCAGCACCGGGTTGATGTCCACCCCGCCGTACTGCTTCTGGAGCTCCTCGAGGGCCTGGAGGCGGGCGTCGCCCGGGAGCTCCTGGGCCTTCTTCGCGCCCCTCTGCACGTCGTCGGCGGCCTTGTTGCGCACGGGCGCGGCGGGGGCGGCGGGCTGTTCCTCACCCGACGGCGGCGGGGTCTCGGCGGTCGGCGCGGCCGCGGGCGGCTCGGCAGGCGGCGGGGCTTCGCCGGCGGGATCCTGGGCCAGCGCCACGAGGAGGAGGGCGGTCAGCATGTCGGGGAGTCTTCTAGCATGCGGCCCGCCACGAGACCGGCGTCACCGCTTGGCGCGCTCGAGATCGGTCACCAGCCACTGGAGGTACCAGCGGTAGCTCTTTCCGGGGAACCTCTTCGCCAGGCCCTCCATGCGCTCCTGCAAGGCCTCCTCCACCTGCGCGGGCGGCATGCGCGACAGCACCCGGTACCTCCGCTTGAGCTCGGCGATCGGATCGCCCGGCGAGAGCAGGAAGCCGATCACGAAGAGCACGGTGAAGATCGCGGCGATGGCGGCGAGGAGGGGGCCGATCACGACGGGTCCTCGGGGCGGCGCGCGTCTTCGAGCAGTTGGCTGGCGAGGGCGCGGGCGGCGCCGGCGTGGGGCGCGTCGTCCCCGAGCTCCGCCTCGGGCGGCTCCGGCACGTCGTGCGCGACGTCGCGGTGGAAGGTGAGGCGGCGGCGGGCCGCGCGGCCGAGGAGGAAGGGCAGGGCCCAGGCCTCGCGTCCGTCCAGCGGCGCGAGAGGCAGCAGGTTGAGGGCGATCATCATCGCGTTGGACCAGGTGGCGAGGTCGAGGAGCCGCAGGGCCAGGGGAGAGGCCGGCGGCTCGGGCAGCGCCTGGAGCCCCAGCGCCACGGCCAGCACCAGCAGTTGCCCCCACACGCCGCCCCAGGCGATCGCTGCCCGGCCCGTAGCAGAGACTTCCCCGCGCCAGTGGCACAGCCCGCCGGAGCCGGTGAACTCGATCGCCACCGCCTCGGCGCCGGCCCACCGCACCACCAGCGCGTGCCCCACCTCGTGCACCAGGATCAACCCCAGCACGCCCAGCCAGCCCACCGGATCGATCCGGAAGCCGGAAAACACCGCCAGGCCCAGCACCACCGACCAGTGGAACCGGACCGGGACACGGCCGACGTGAAAGAGGGTCCAGCTCATGAGCTCTCTGCGGCCGGGGACGCTGCAGGGAGGACCCGCGACGAGACGGTCAGGTGCACGAAAGCGATCGCCAGCCCCGCGGCGAGGCAGGTCACCCACAAGGTCTTGAGGCTGGTGGCTTCGATCAACGCCGGCCCGGCCACCGGGCCCAGCATGGCGCCCAGGCTCCAGGTCACCCCAAAGGCGCCCTGGTACCGTCCCCGCAGGTGCGCGGGTGAGAGATCCGCCACCAGCGAGGCGTTCACCGGGGCGAAGATGATCTCTCCCAGCGTCCACACCGCCACCGAGATCATGAAGAGCGGCAGCGTCGACGCGAGGTGCGTCAGCCCGAAGCCCAGGCCGGTCAGCGCCGCGGCGATGGCCAGGAGCGTGGATCTGCGCACCTGCGCGGCCCACCTCGTGAGGAAGGGCTGGAGGAGGACGATCAGCACGCCGTTGGTGGCCACGGCCATGCCGAACTCCTGGGTGGACAGGCCCTTGGTGCGCATGTCCTCGGGCAGCCCGGTGAGGTGCTGGAAGAAGATCAGCACCACGCCGAAGTTGAGGAGCACGAAGGGCAGGAAGACGCGATCCGCGAAGGGGGTGAAGACGGAGCCCTGCGCCTGCGCGCGTGGCCTGGGCTGCGGGCGGCTCTCGGGGACCCGGGCGAAGATGATCCCCGCGAGGACCAGCGTGGTGGCCGCGTCGCCCAGGAAGAGCAAGGTGAAGTTGCGCTTCGCCATGTAGCCCGCCACCAGCGCGGCGAAGGAGAAGCCCAGGTTGATCGCCCAGTACTGCAGGGTGAAGGCCTTGAGGCGGTGCTGCGCCGGGACGATGTCGGCCACCAGCGCCTGGCTGGCCGGCCGGTACGCGTCGGCGGTGAGCCCCAGGAGGAAGGTGCAGGGCGCCAGGTGCCACAGCTCGGTGGCGAACCCCAGGGCCACCATGAAGACCGCGCCGCTCACCAGCGACAGGAGCATCGTCACGCGGCGGCCCAGGTGATCCGCCAGCACACCGCCGGCCACGGTGCCCAGGAGCGAGCCGAAGCCGTACAGCGCCGCCACCGCGCCTGCCACCGTCAGCGGCAGCCCGCGCGCCTGCGTCAGGTAGACGAAGAGCATCGGCACCACGAAGGCGCCGGCCTTGGTGATCAGCGTGCCGATCCACAGGGCCCAGAAGGGCGCCGTCAGGCCCTCGGTCAAGACAGCGAGGCGGCGGGTCACGAAGGGCACGCTGGTGGCTGACATGCCGCGTCGACGGGCCATCCACAAGCGCCCTGACGGTAACAGGCGCGTCGCCGCGGCCGCGGCTACACTTTGGCGCGCGATGGCGAACCTCCGCGACCTGCTCAGCTTGGCCCAGCAGGCGGAGCTCCGCGGCGACAAGGCCGAGGCGATCCGCCTCCTGCGGGTGGCCGCCGCGGCGTACCGGGATCGGGACATGGCGTCGCGCGCGCTGCAGATGTTGAGGCAGATCCGCAGGCTGGAGGGCGCCTCGGCCGACGACCTGATCGACGAGGACACCGTGACAGGCGCGCGCCCCAGGCCCGCGAGCGACGACTTTGGCTTCGGCGACTCGCTGCTCCCCGGTGAGGCGTCGGCGCTGGTGGGCGCAGCGCTCTCGGGCGTGGAGCGGGAGGCCCCGGACGAGGGCGAGCCGGCTGCGCCCCGCACCTGGGCGCTGTCCGACGAGGAGGAGGACGAGGCCCCCGTCTCCCGCCGGCGGATCGACCGCACGCTGGTGGAGCAGCGCGGCCCCCAGCGCGCGGATCCGGCCATCGACGCGTGGTGCTCCTTCTGCTGCCGCCCGAAGCAGGAGGTGGGGCCGCTGATCGCCGGACCCGCGGGCGCCTTCATCTGCGCCGGCTGCGTGCAGGCCAGCGTGGCGCTGCTGGAAGGCGAAGAGCCTCCTCCGCCCCGGCCGACTCCTCCGGCGCCGGCGATCGAACCAGCGCTCCCCGGTTGGGCGTTGCCCTCCCAGGCCGCGGCCCGGGCTCGGTTGGAGAAGTCGCACCCGAAGCTGGCGCTGGTGGTGGGGCCGGAGGGCGCGGGCAAGTCCACCCTGCTGCGCAGCCTGGGGACGCCGGCTCAGCCTCCCTTCGAGCGGCTCGCGGGGGAGCTGCTGGTGGTGGACTTGTCCGAGCCGCTGAGCGCGCAGGATGAGGCGCGACTCTTGCGCTGGCTGGACGAGCACCCGCAGCGGCGGGCGGTGGTGGGAGCGCGAGGCGCGGTGCCCCGGCCGGTGTTGATGCTGAAGAGCGAGTCCGGCGAGGAGCCCGTCTACGACACGGCGGCGTTGCACGAGTCGGTGAAGCACCTCTCGCCTCAGGGCCTGGCCCGGGTGGACGCGGTGGTTCCGCTGGAGTCGCCCGATCGCCCGGCGCTGGAGGCCCTGGCCCGGGCGCTGCTCGAGGCGCGGGGGGTGGCGCTGCCGGACGAGGCGGTGGCGCAGTTGCTCGAGCTCGCCGAGCGGGCGGGGCGGGGCGCGCACGAGTTGGCGGCGCTGATTGCGCGAATTCCTCCGGGGAAGTACCAGCCGAGGTGATGAACGTCGTCACCTGGCACCGCCTCGGCCGTGTGGAGTACGCCGACGGCCTCGAGCTGCAGCGCCAGTTCCAGGCGGCCCGCCGGGCGGACACAGTGACGGACACGCTGCTGTTGCTCGAGCACCCGCCGGTGTTGACGCTGGGCCGCGGCGCGAAGGGCGGGAACATCATCGCCTCGGTGGACCGGCTGGCGGCGGAAGGCGTCGCGGTGCACGAGACCGATCGCGGCGGCGACGTCACCTACCACGGCCCCGGGCAGCTGGTCGGCTACCCGCTCCTGCACCTCGGGCCCGGCCGGCAGGACGTGCGGAAGTACGTGCGCAGCCTCGAAGAGGTGATCCTCCGCACGCTGGCCGACTTCGGGATCGCCGCCACGCGGATCGAGAAGTGGCCGGGGGTGTGGGTGGAGGCCTCGCGGCTGGGCGGCCCGCGGAAGATCTGTGCGCTCGGCGTGCACCTGTCGCGCTGGTACACGCGCCACGGCTTCGCGCTCAACGTGCAGCCCCGGCTGGAGCACTTCGAGCTGATCATCCCCTGCGGCATCCGCGAGGCGGGCGTCACGTCGATGGCCGCCGAGCTGGGGAAAGAGGTCTCCGTCGTCGAGGTGGAGCCGCGCGTGGCCTTCCACTTCGGGCAGGTCTTCGAATCGGACGTGCGCGAGGCGGGACAGCCGGCCAGGACGATCTGCTGCGCGGTGACGCGCGACGACGACAAGGTGCTGCTGCTCCGCCGCGTGCCGGCGAAGGGCGGCTTCTGGCAGATCGTCACTGGCCAGGTGGAGGACGGGGAGTCGGTCGCCCACGCCTCGGCCCGCGAGGTGCGCGAGGAGACGGGCCTGTTGCTGCTCACCCGTGCGCTGGACTACGTGCACGCCTTCGCCTGGGGCGAGGCCTTGCCGCCGCGCGTGGCCCGGGAGCACGCCTTTGGCGCCCGCGCGCCCCTGGACGCGAAGGTGGTGCTCTCGCCGTCCGAGCACGACGCCTTCGAGTGGGTGACGCTGGAGGAGCTCTGCGCGCGCGTCCCGTGGGATGGCCTGAAGGTCGCCGCCCGGCGCGCCCTCGACGCTGCAGGGTCCGCTGGGCGCTGAACGGATCGTCGACGACCACGCCGAGGCCCCGCAGGTGATGGAGGTTGCCGGTCGCCAGCACCCGCCTCATAGGCGGATGACGAGCCCTTCCCTCGCGGCGATGGTCGCCTTCCGGTGCCGCTTCACTTCCTTCACCAGCGCGTCCAGTTGATCGTCGGTGCGCGTCGGCTCATGGTGGAACATCACCATCGTGCCCACGCCGGCGTCGGCGGCGATCTTGATGGCGTTCTGCCAGGTGCTGTGCCCCCAGCCGATCTTCGGGCTGCCGTCGCGGCCCAGGTACTCGTCGTCGGTGTACATCGCGTCGTAGATGAGCACGTCGGCCTTCCGCGCGAACTCGATCAACTGCTCGTCGCGATCGCCGTGCTCGGTGTCGGTCGCGTACACCACGCTGCGGCCCTTGTAGTCGAGCCGGTACGCGAGGTTCCCGCCCGGGTGGTTGGCCTCGATGGCGCTCACCACCGCCTCGCCCAGCCGCGCGCGATCGCCCGCCTCGAAGGGCTGGTACTCCACCTGGGCGCGGAAGACGTCCGTCGTCACCGGGAAGAAGGGCGGTTGCATCTGGTGGGCCAGCACCTCGCGCACGGTGCGCCCGTTCCGCGTCGGCCCCCGCACCAGGAAGCGGCTCTGCGGGTTGAAGATCGGCCCGAAGAAGGGCAGCCCCTGCAGGTGATCATAGTGGTAGTGCGAGATGAAGACGTGCGCCTCCACCGGGCCGCCGGCCGCCTCGCCCAGCTCCCGCACGCCGGTGCCGAGGTCGAAGATCAGCCGCTCACCTCCGGCCTGCATTTCCACGCAGGGGGTGTTGCCGCCGTAGCGCGCCGTCTCCGGGCCGGGTGAGGGGATCGACCCCCGCACGCCCCAGAAGCGCACCGACAGCCCCACCTGCGACGGCACACCGGATCGTCCGCGGCGCTTCGCGTCAGCCTGCTTGGGCTTCCGAGCTTTCCTCGCTGAGGAACTCAATCAGGTGACCAGACCGATCGCGCTTCGTCTTCAGGTAGGCCAAATTAAGCGGATTCGTGAGGGTGCGCGACGGAATTCTTCGGCGCACCGGCACGCCTTCGTCGACGAGCCCGGCGATCTTCAGCGGGTTGTTGGTGATGAGATCCACGCTGCGCACGTCCAGCGCGCGCAGCATCTCCGCGGCGATGTCGTAGCGGCGCAGATCGTCCGCGAAGCCCAGGCGGAGGTTGGCTTCCACGGTGTCGAGGCCCTGCTCCTGCTGCAGCGCATAGGCGCGGATCTTGTTCCCCAGGCCGATGCCCCGGCCTTCCTGCCGCAGGTAGAGCAGCACGCCGCAGCCCTGCTGGTTGATGAAGTCCAGCGCGCGATCGAGCTGCGCCCGGCAGTCACACCGCAAGCTGCCAAACACCTCGCTCGTCAGGCACTCGGAGTGGATCCGCACCGGCACCCCTTCGCGCCCCTTCACGTCGCCCTTCACCATCGCCACGTGCTCCCGGCCGGTGCGCTTGTCCCGGAAGACGACGATGCGGAACTCGCCGCGCTCCGTCGGCAGCTTGGACTCGCTGTAGTATTCGAGGAAATTCGAGTGCTTCCGCGTCGGTAGAATCTTGGGCTCAGCAGACATTCGCGTTCACACCTTCCCATTTCCGTCGCCGCACCATGCGACTGACGCTGCCCCCGGTCAAGCTGCCCCGGCCACCCTTTTTGATGCGGCGCCTTCACGAACGTTGCACGGTTTTTTCCTAGCCGCGGAGCCAGTTGAGCTCCAACAGCTCGATTTCCCGGCCCGTCTCCACGGTGCCAGCGCCCGCGGGCAACGAGATGAGGTGGGTGGCGCCGGTGGCGGACGACATGGCGGCCGAAGACTGGGAGGTCAGCGGCGTCGCCCACAGCGCCCCGTCCCGGTGCTCGACGCGCGCGCGCACGAAGAGGCGCAGGTTCGCAGCACCCTTGAGCGGCGCGGCGGCCTTCCCGGTGACGACGCGCGGCCCCGGCGGCAGCCCCTGCAGCGCCCGCAGCGCCGGCCGCACGAAGCGCTCGAAGGTGACCATCGCGGACACGGGGTTGCCCGGCAGGCCGAAGATCAACGTGCGGCCCTTCCTCCCCACCGCCAACGGCTTGCCCGGTTTCATCGCCACCTTGAAGAAGTCCAGCGAGACGCCCAGCTTCGCGAAGGCCTCGCGGGTGAAGTCGCGCTCGCCCACGCTGGCCCCGGCCAGGGTGATGAAGACGTCGTGCGAGAGCCCCTGCGCGAAGAGCGCCACCAGCGCGTCGAGGCGATCCGGCGCGAGGCCCAGGGCGGTGGGCAGGCCTCCCACGCGCCGCACTCCGGCGGCGATCACCGGGGAGTTGGAGTCCACCAGGCGATCGCCCGGCGCTGTCCCCACCGGCACCAGCTCGTCCCCGCTCGAGGCGATCGCCACGCTCGGCCGGCGCAGCACCTTCACCCGCGTCAGCCCCTGGCCCCACAGCGCGCCCGCCTCCGCGAGCCCCACCGGCGTCCCAGCCGGGAAGAGGAGCGCGCCTGCGTGCACGTCTTCCCCCCGCTGGCGGATGTTCGAGCCCTTGCCCGGCGCCTCGAGGATCTCCACCGTGCCGTCCCCGGCCCTCGCCCTCTCCTGCATCACCACCGTGTCCGCGCCCCGCGGCACGACCGCGCCCGTCATGATCCGCGCGCACTCACGCGGGCCCAGCGCTCGGGACGGCGGCTGCCCCGCGAAGATCGTCTCCACGACGGTGAGCGCACCCCCGCCGAGATCCGCGTGCCGCACCGCGTAGCCGTCCATCGCCGAGTTGTCCCAGGGCGGCAGCGTGCACACGGCGTGGACGTCGTCTGCGAGCGCGCGGTCGATGGCGTCGTCGATCGCCACCTCCTCCGCGGGCAGCCGCTCACACAGGCCCAGCACTCGCGCTTCAGCTTCTTCCACGCTCAGCAGTCCCATGCGTCCTTCCTTGGTGAAAACCAATAGGAATTGCAAGGATTTGGATTGACAACGCCTGCGGCACTGGCCTAAGCGGCGCCGTTCCCTGCCGTCCCGCCGCCCATTTCCACGTGGTGGCTAAAGGAGACAGCGTTGGCCAGCAAGAAGGCGAAGGCCGCGAAGAAGGCGAAGAAGGCTGACAAGAAGGCACCCAAGCCGGCCGTGAAGAAGGCCGTAAAGAAGGCCGCGAAGAAGGCCGCCAAGGTCGCCAAGGTCGCCAAACCCGCGAAGTCCGAGAAGAAGATCGGGGAGCCAGCGAAGAAGGCGCTGCCGCCGAAGCCCGTCCAGCCAGTGAAGGCCGGAAAACCCGGGAAACCCGGGAAGGCGCCAGCCGGTGAGGCGATCCCTCCGCCGGTGGTGAGCGCGCCGAGCCGCCGAGCCGACGGGTGGCTGGGTCCGTTGCCTGAGAAGCCCATGCCGCGCGCCTCGAAGCTGCCGCAGGAGGGGGAGATCCTCACCAAGCGCGAGATGGAGCAGGTGCTGACGGTGGGCGTGCGCGGGGTGGTGGGTGAAGGCAGCCTGAAGGGCAAGCTGGTCGTCTACCAGGGCTTCCCGTACCTGGAGGTGATCGGCCGCGACAAGCGGGAGCTCTGGTTCGTCCTCCAGGGGCCGGACGAGGAGGTGCTGCCCGCCTACGCCGATCACAAGGTGTCGGTGTCGGGCCTCATCCGCCGCTTTCACAACTACGGCGGCTCGGTGGACGTGCGGAAGTACTCGGCCCGCAAGCCGGACGCGGAGGAGCCGGTTGAGGCGCCGCCGGACGTGAACAAGCTGCGGCTGTTGTCGCCGGGCGAGGTGGAGACGCTGGGAAGCCCGGGCATGTCCGTGGGCGTGAAGGGCTTCGCCACCCTGCGCGGCAGGCTGGAGCTGTCCGGCGACGAGTTCTACCTGGTCGTCTCCAACCCCGGCACGCGCCAGCAGGTGGCCTTCACGCTGGAAGGCAAGGCGGTGAAGGGGCTCAAGAAGTACGTCGGCGACATCATGGTGGGGACGGGCGTGGTGGAGAAGAAGACGGGCTGGGGCGGCACCATCCAGGTGGAGATCGCCGAGCCCCGGGCGCCTGACTACCCGCCGGTGTCCCGCGAGATGCTGGAGGTGGCCGAGCTCGAGGCGTCCGGCACCGGTGCCACCAAGGAGATCGACGTCAAGCTGAACCACGGGCTGTCGGTGAAGCTGACCGAGAAGCAGGGCTACGTCTGGTCCATCGAGCCGCAGACGGCCAAGCGGGCCAGCCTGCGCGAGGTGAACGTGCAGGGCGGCGCGGGGCCCCTGGTGCGCGAGTTTTTCTTCACACCGCGCAACTCCGGCGTGTTGGAGGTGGAGTTCTTCCTGGGGAAGCTGCACAACCCCATGCAGGTCGCCCGGACCTTCAAGGTCCTGGTCAACGTGAAGCAGCCGGAGGCCGTTCCATGAAGAAGTCGTTCGCAGTGGCGGTGGTGCTGGTGAGCGCGGTGGCCTTCGCGCAGGAGATCGGCACCGAGATCACCCCGGTGACGCCCGGCCCGGGAGCGACGCCGGCCCCGGCGGACAACCCGTACGCCACCCAGCCGCCGCCGCCTCCTCCTCCGCAGCAGAAACAGGGCTACCAGTACCGCCCGGGCGGGCAGAAGGCCCCCACCTTCGAAGGGCCCAAGGTGTCGGCGTCGTCGGGTGACTTCGGGATCCGCGCGGGCTTCACCGCGACGGGCAGCACCGCGGTGTCGGGCACGGGGGTCTCCCTGTCCATCGGCGCGCCGTCGGTGGGCGTGAGCTTCTGGGCCTCGGACGAGGCGGCGCTGAACTTCGATCTCGGCTTCGGCCTGGCGATCCCCGAGCGCGGGGATCCGCCGGTGGCCTTGTCGGCGACGATCGGCCTCGACTACCACTTCCGCAGTCCCGCCGTGGCGCTGCGGCCCCTGTTCGCGGCGGCGGCGTCCTTCAACATGCTGCTGGTGGGCGGCAACGCCAACGTCGGCATCTCGGTACAGCTGGGCGGTGGCGCGGCGTACTTCTTCAGCCCCAGCTTCTCGCTGACGGGCAAGCTGCTGCTCTCGGTGCCCATGCAGTTCTCTCCGTCCTTCTCGATCGCCTTCTTCACGCTGACCCCCGGCATCGGGGCGAGCTGGTACTTCTGACGGCGACCGTCTTCATCGTGGGGTCAGGGCGCGGTAGCGAGCGCGTCTGTCAGATCAGGCGGGCCAGTCGATCCTGCACGAGCAGGAACGCTGGCCCGTCGTTACATTTTCACCTGGCCGTCACGTCGCGCCCGCCGTCGGTGGGTACCGTCCGGCCTTCAAAGGAACGTTGATTGATTGAACATGACGAGTTGGTGAAGTTGATCGGCGCCGCAGGGCGCCTGGTCGGAGTGAAAGAGATCCTGCGCGCGGGCGGCTTCCCCCCCGGACAGCAGACGGAGCTCAAGCGGACGCTTCGAGAGCTGGTGAAGGAAGGACGCCTCACGCGCGAGGGGAAGCGCTTCGGGGTTCCCGAAGCGAAGGGCCAGCCGAAGTCGGGGCCGGCCTGGGGCGGGCGGAAGACGCACGAGGTCGCGCGGCGCTTCGGAGCGAAGTCCCCTCGCCCCGGTGCGCGGGCAGAGGGACAGGGAGAAGGACGGTCGAGGCCGGGCAAGCCCTCGCGCGGCAAGACGGTGGAAGGCATCATCCACCACCACAGGGACGGCTTCGCCTTCTTGAAGCCCATCGTCGGACAGACGGCGGACGAAGACGTCTTCATCCCACCCGAGGAGGCGAAGCGGGCGCTCGATCACGATCGCGTGGTGGTGGAGCTCGTCCCCGGCCGCGGCGGGCGGACCATCGGCCGGCTGGTGGAGGTCACCTCGCGCACCCGGCAGTTGGTGGTGGGCACGTACTTCGAGGACGCGCGCGGCGCCTGGGTGGAGCCCCGCGAAGCAGAGCTGGGGCGCATCCGGGTGCCGGCCACGCAGTTGGCGCGGCCCGGCGACGCGGTGAAGGTGCGGCTGGGCGTGGGCGAGGCGATGTTCGAGGCGCACGATCGGCTGACGGGCGAGGTGGCCGGCAGCCTGGGCAGCCCGGACGATCACTCGGTGGAGGTGCTGTCGGTGGCCTTCGCCAAGGGCTTCCACGACGAGTTCCCACCCGAGGTGATGGACGAGGCCGACGCGATCCCCGTCGAGGTCTCGGACCAGGACAAGCGCGGCGAGCACCGGCGAGATCTGCGCAGGCTGCCGCTCGTCACCATCGACGGAGAGGACGCTCGCGACTTCGACGACGCGATCTACGTCGAGCAGCACCCGAAGGGCTGGCGCCTGGTGGTGGCGATCGCCGACGTGTCCCACTACGTGCAGGAGAAGACGGCGCTGGACGCGGAAGGCCTGCGCCGCGCCACCAGCGTGTACCTGCCCGGGCGCGTGCTGCCCATGCTGCCGGAACGGTTGTCCAACGGGTTGTGCAGCTTGAAGCCCGACGTCGATCGCCTGTGCATGGTGGCGGACCTGGTGATCGACTCCGGCGGGCGGACGATCGCGACGGAGCTCTACCCGGCGGTGATGCGAAGCCAGGCGCGCTGCACGTACACGGAGGTGCACCAGGTCCTGGGCGGCGAGCACGTCCCGGGGCGGACCGAGCTGGCGCCGCTGTTCCGACGGGCGAACGAGCTGGCGCAGACGCTGACGAAAATGCGGCGGGATCGTGGCTCGATCGACTTCGACTTGCCGGAGCGGCGCGTGGAGCTGGACGAGAAGGGCCTCCCGGCGCGGATGGTGGAGCGCGAGCGCTGGGAGAGCCACCGGCTGGTGGAGGAGTGCATGCTGGCCGCGAACGAGGCGGTGGCGCGCTACTTCCGCGAGAAGGCGCTGCCCACCGTCAACCGCTACCACGGCCTGCCCGACGAGGAGCGCCTGGCCACCTTCATCGGGCTCTTGCGGGCGTACGGGGTGGAGGTGAAGGGCGAGGAGTTGACCTCGAAGGAGCTGAACGCGGTGCTCCAGCGGCTGGAAGGGCACCCGGAGCAGCGGGCGCTCAACCAACTGGCGCTGCGCTCGATGATGCAGGCGGTGTACTCGTCGAAGGAGTCAGGGCACTACGGCCTGGGCGCCGAGGACTACCTGCACTTCACCTCGCCGATCCGCCGCTACCCGGACCTGCTGGTGCACCGGCTGCTCAAGCACGCGTGGTCGAAGAAGAAGCAGCACGGCGGGCACGCGCTGGAGCAGGAGCTGGACCGGCTCGAGGCGCTGGCGGTGCAGTGCAGCGAGCGCGAGCGGGCGGCGATGCAGGTGGAGCGCGAGGTGAGCGCGCTGTACGGCTGCCTGCTGGTGAAGGATCGGGTGGGCGAGTCCTTCGCCGGGACGGTGTCCGGCCTCTCGGAGAACGGCTTCTACGTGGAGCTGGACGAGCTGCACGTGGACGGCTTCGTGCGCGGGGAGCTGGTGTACCCGGACTTCGAGTTCGAGCAGGAGACGTACCGGCTGGTCTTCGGCAGCGGGCACGTGGTGAAGGTGGGGCAGAAGCTGAAGGTGACGCTCGCGGGCGTCAACCTGCAGCGGAAGCAGATCGATCTCACGCCGGACGAGCTGGGCGACGACGTCCCCTCGCCCCGATGGGGAGAGGGGAAGACGGGCAGGCCCTCCAGTCGATCGCGTGGCAGCAAGGGCGGGCGTGAGAAGCCTGGCCGCGGTGGGCGCGACGAGGGGCGCGGCTTCGGCGGGCGCGGGAAGTCGGGGCGGGGCGGCCGCGACGAGCGAGGCGGTGGTCCGGGCTTTGGCGGGCGGGAGAGGTCCGGCCGCGACGAGCGAGACGGTGGCGCACGCTTCGGGGGGCGTGAGGACGCGGGGCGCGCCTCCCGTGGGCGTGACGACTCCGGCGGCCGCCAGGGCTTCGCCGGAGGCCCAGGAAAGCGTGGCGGACGCGACGACCCCGGCGGGGGCGAGAAGTCCCACGGCGGGCGCTTCGGTGGCCGCGAGGACTCCGCCAGGCGGGGCAGGGCTTCCGGGTTCGGCAGCAAGGACAAGGGCGGAGGCCGCGGTGGGAAGCAGGGGCGGGGGAAGAGCGGCTCCGCCTTCGTTCGCGGTGAACGCGACGAGCGGATCGAGCGCTGGCGTGAGGAGCAGGGTCGTCCCCGTTCTCCGCAGCCTCCGCAGCAGCCCTGGGACCGGCCTTCTCCGCGCGAAGACGAGCCGGAGCTCCGCGAGCCTGACGTGGGGGAAGGCGAGAAGCCGGCCACTGGCGGCGGCTTCGATCCCCGCAAGGTGCTCGATCGCCTGTGGAAGGAGCGCGGCGGCGGCAAGGGCGGCAAGCGCCGCTGAGCTGGACCGCTACTCAACTCGTCTCCTCTGGTTTCGGTCCCGTCAAAAACCTGCCGTGGCGGTTTGGGTCGCGCGGAAGTGGACGGCGTACTGGGGCGCGGGCATCGACAACCTCGTCTCGGTGGCGGTCGGGGCGGAGGAGTACCGTGTGCTTCCGGTGAGCGTGCGTGAACCCGAGCACTATGCGGTGTGCTCCGTTCGTGCTCACCTCGGCGGAGCCGCCTCAGGGCTCCACCTGGACGACGTAGAAGGTGATGGTCGCCGCCGCGGCCCCGGCCGCTGCGCGCTGGACGGTGACGGTGTCGCTCAGGTAGCCGCCATCGGGATTGGCGCGCAGCCGCGTCTGAAAGAGCCCGCCGGCGAACGAGGTGCCGCTGTAGTCGCCCGCGCCCTGGCCAGCGAAGGACTGGTTCGACGCAAAGACGAAGGTGCGGGTGGAGTCCACGGGCGTGACGGGCACGTCCACGGACATCGCCATGCTGGGGACGAGGGCGGTCCGCTGCTGCACCGCGGCGCGACTGCCGAAGTCGATGCGCTCGTAGGAGAGCGTCAGGGGGATGGTGCTGGCGCAGGTGGCGCCTCGGCTCAAGTGCAGGCCGCCCGTCACGAACTCTCCCCGCACGAAGTAGGAGCACGCCGAGTTGCTCACGTCGACCGAAGTCGTGGCCTGCACCAGCACGGCGACCTGGAGCCCTGCGTCCGGAAGGCTCAGCGCCAGGTCCGAGCCGGCGTCGACCCTGCCCCGCGTCACCTGCACACCGTCCCATTGAAGGACGGAGGCCCGGACCTTGTCGCAGAGTTCGGTCCGCGTGAGGGTGTCGTTTGACGTGAGCCAGTAGGACGTGAGGTCATCCGCGTCGAACTGCGATCCGCCATTGGTGACGGCCTTGAGGACGAAGGCCCTGGACGGGTCCACCGGCGGACTCAAAGCAAAGGACGCAGGGCAGTCGTCATTCGCGTGCTGCACCTGAAGGCCGCGCGGCACCTCGACGACCTGGTAATGCACTTCGGCTCCGACGATGGAGCTGCTGCGTACGCAGTACACGGCGTCGCCGAAGTACGCGAAGTGGCAGGCAACCTGGCCTTCCCCTGGCGCGGAGCTGGCGGAGGTGGCCTGCGCGACGACGAACGCCGCGCTGGTGGAGAGGACGCCGGGGCTGAAGGAGCAGCCCCTGGAGGCCTCCATCGGCATCAACGCGCACTGCCCTCTGCGCACCATGGGGCGAGGGGTCCACTCCTGAGCGGCCGACGGCCCGGCGGGCAAAGTGACGGTGAGGCTCTGTCGGCGCCCAATCACCGGGACGACCGCGAAGGTCGCGACCGACTGGAAGGCAGAGACGATCGCCACCGTCGTCGGCTGGGTACACGCGCTGTCGCTGAAGAAGCGCATTCCGCCGGGCAGCGTCGTCGTCAGCGAGACGGTGGTGTCTGCGTGCACCGCCAGCGGCACGCCCATCCGCTGAACCGTCGCGGCCGCGGGCACGCACTCCCCTGCGCGCACCGGGTTGGGACGAATGGAGGAGATGACGATGGCGTCAGGCAGCCGATAGATCTGGTTGCTCTGCTCGGCATACAGCAAGCCCCCGGCGGAGGCCCTGACGGGGAAGGTGCCTTCCATCTGGCTTCGGAAGTGGAAAGCGGCGCGCGACGCACCGGTGGGTATCGTGATGATGGCGACGCTGGCACCGCTGCAGTCCGAGCTGCTGAAGAAGGTCAGCGGGCCGCCGCTCAGGCTCACCTGGGTCGGGGTGGAGACAGCGACGGGCGTCCCGCTTGCATCGCGAACCTCGACCTCCAGCACCGGAGAGCACGCGCCGAGGTCCACGAGGTGATCCGGCGTCACAAAGGCCAACTGCGTCGGCGGGCCAACAGTCCCCCCTCCACCCATTCCTCCACCCATTCCTCCACCCATTCCTCC
>JADLDB010000017.1 GCA_020846875.1 Myxococcales bacterium
TCACCCATGACGCGTCCCTTCTTGGTATTGAAACGTGCCTCGACACCACGTTCCTATCCCTCGGAGATCGACGCGTCAGTTCCTTTCCTCGGGGGCGTTCCGCAGCTCACCCGGTGAATACGACGGGGTCAGAGCGAGGCTACAGCTTCAGCTTCTTCACCGTCGTCTTCCCGGACTGGATGTCCACCTCGATCACGCTCTTCACACCCTTGCCGTCGTTCACCAGCGTCAGGACGTGCAGCCCGGGAGGCAGCGAATAGTCCACCAGCGGCGTGTCGCCCAGCTTCTTGCCCTTGAGGTACACCTCGGACCAGGGCGTGGTGTCGAGCGTCAGCTTGCCCCTCGCGGCCCGGGGCCTGGCCGGCTTCGGATCGCCGGCCTTCACCTCGGCGGGCTTCGGATCCCTCTCGGGCGGGACCTGCGGGCCATCAGTGATGGGCTCCGGCTTCTCTGGCTCCGCTTGCGGGGGAGGGGGGACCGCCACCAACGGCTTCGGCGGCTCCACCGGCGGGGTGACCGGCTCCGGCTCGGACGGACGCAGCGTGATGGCCGCTCCGACGATCGCCAGCACCAGCGCGCCCACCGCTCCCGCGATCAGCCGCCGGGTGCGGCGCTGGCGGCGGGCGAGGGTAGGCTCGAGGGTGGTGGCTTGATCCGCCTCGTCTGGCTCGCCCGGGGCCGCGGCGGGTGGCTGCACCGCGGGCATGGAGGGGAAGCTGCGGATCGGCGAGAGGTGCTGCGGCAGGTGCTTGAGCTGCGACGGCGTCTTCAGGTTTCCGTCGGGGCTCTCGGTGGTGGTCACCTGGGCGACGCGCAGCTTGCCGATCCGGCGATCCGCGTCGAACAGCCCGGCCATGAAGTCGGCCATCGCCCGCTCGGAGTGCACGTACCTGCGGGCCACGAGGAAGCCGCCCAGCTCGTCCGCCAGCTCCGCGGCGCCCTGGTGCCGCCGGCTCGCGTCCCGCTCCAGGGACTTCAAGATGATCGCGTCCAGCTCCGCAGGGATGTCTGGGCGCAGGCTGCTCGGGGCAGGGATCTCGGCTTCGACGATCGCCTTGAGCGTCGCCAGATCGCTCTCTCGCTTGAAGGGGCGGTGCAGGGTGAGCATCTCGTACAGCACGGTGCCCAGGGCGAAGACGTCGCTGCGGCGATCGACCGGCTCCCCGGCCGCCTGCTCGGGCGAGACGTAGGCCACCTTGCCCTTCAGCGTGCCCGCCGCCGTCTTGGTGATGTTCGTCTCTGCGCGGGCGATGCCGAAGTCCACCAGCTTCACCGTGCCGTGGTAGGTGACGATGATGTTCGACGGGCTGACGTCGCGGTGCACCACGTTCAGCGGCCGGCCCGCCGAATCGGTCAGCTCGTGGGCGAAGTGCAGGCCGGTGGCCGCGCCGATCATCACGTCGCACATCAGCTCGATCGGCAGGGCGCGGTTGGCCCGCTTGGCCGCCTGCGCGATGGAGGCCAGATCCTCCCCCGGCAGGTGCTCCATGGCGATGTAGTACTGCCCGCCGATCTCTCCGAAGTCGTAGATGCGGACGACGTTGTTGTGATCGATCCCCGCCGCCAGCCGCGCCTCGTCGAGGAACATGTGCACGAAGTCGTCGTTGCTGCACAGCTCGGGCAGGATCACCTTGAGCACCGCGGTCTTCTCGAAGCCGTGGGGCCCCCGCTGCACCGCGAGCCACAGCTGCGCCATTCCTCCCACGGCGATCCGCCGGAGGAGCCGGTACTTCCCGAACTCGGTGGCCGTGCTGCCCGCGCCGGGCGGGGTCGTCGTGTCGGGGAGGTTCCCGTGAAGGCCGTGCTGCGGTGGTCGGTCCTCTGCCTCGGGCTGGGCCTCGCCGGGTGCCGCTGCGCGGCGCCGGATCTCTCCAACGAGAAGTTCGCGTGCACCAGCAGCGCGGACTGCCTCTCGGGCAAGGAGTGCCTCGCCGGGATCTGCCAGGCCACCGGCTCGGACGCAGGCGGTGGCGGCGGTGGCGCGAACGATGGGGGCACCGGGGGAGGCGGGGTGGGCGGAGGGACCGGGGGCGGCTCCGGCGGAGGAGGAGACGACGGCGGCACAGGCGGCGGCACCGGCGGAGGTGGCGACGACGGCGGGATGGGCGGCGGCGCTGGAGGCGGCACGGGCGGCGGGACGGGCGGCGGAAGCGGAGGCGGCACCGGCGGAGGCGGGTGCGCGCCCGAGTCGGATGCAACGTTCTGCTCGCGGCTGGCGAAGAACTGCAACGCGGTGAGCGGCACCGACAACTGCGGCATGGCACGGACCGCGAACTGCGGCACCTGCCCGGCGCCCACCTTCTGTGGCGGGGGAGGCACGGCCAACGTCTGCGGAGGCAACTGCACGCCCGAGGCCGGTCCAGCCTTCTGCGCGCGGCTGGCGAAGAACTGCGGCCAGGTGACCGGCCTCGACACCTGCAACGCCACGCGCACGGTGAGCTGCGGCAGTTGCACGGCGCCTCAGACGTGCGGAGGCTCCGTCACCCCCAACGTGTGCGGCGGCGGGCCGGTGTGCTCGTCCGACGGGTGGTGCTGGGCGAGCCCCCTGCCGCTGGGGAACTTGCTGCGCGGGGTGTGGGCGGCGTCGTCCACCGACGCCTGGGCGGTGGGCGACTTCGGGACGTTCATCCACTGGGACGGGACGGCCTGGTCGGTGGCCAACGCCAACACCGACAACACGCTGTTCGACGTGTGGGGCTTCGGGCCCGATGACGTCTGGGCGTCGGGCGGCTACGGCGAGCTGTTCCACTGGAACGGCACCAGCTGGACCCTTCTGGACCTCAACACCAACAACGACTTCTACGCGGTCTGGGGGGCGGCCCCGAACGACGTCTGGGCGGTGGGGGAGTCGGGCGCCATGCGGCGGTGGAACGGCTCGACCTGGACTCAGGTGATGAGCGGCACCTCGGCCGAGTTGGGCGGCGTGTGGGGCACCAGCTCCTCCGACGCGTGGGCCGTCGGGAGCAACGGGACGATCCTGAGGTGGAACGGCACGGTGTGGGCCCCGGTGGTCAGCAACACCACGAGGCACCTGCACGACGTGTGGGGCTCGTCACCCAGCGACGTCTGGGCGGTAGGAGTCAACGAGATCCTTCGCTGGAACGGGACGGACTGGGCGCGGGCCACCTTCCCGCAGACGGGCTACGGGACCGAATTCTATGGCGTCTGGGGTGCCGGGCCGAACGACGTGTGGGCCGTAGGCGACGGGAACAGGGTCCTGCGCTGGAACGGCACAGCCTGGAGCGTCGTCAGTCCCGGCACTTCCGGGTCCGACTGGTTCGGCGTGGCGGGCGCGGGGGGCAACGTCTTCATCGCCGGCGTGGGAGGGGCGGTGAGCCGCTGGACCGGCACCGCGTGGACGACCTCGATCACCGGCTCGCCTGCCGATCTCATGGGGCTGTGGGGCTTCGGGGCCAACGACATCTGGGCGAGCGGCTCGGGCGGGACCTTTCGCTACAACGGGACGGCCTGGAGCCGGGTCAACCCCAACACCACCGCGGATCTGTACGCGGTGTGGGGCGCGGCGGCCAACGACGTCTGGCTGGTGGGCGACGCGATCCGCCGATGGAACGGGGCGACCTTCGCCAGCTATGTCCCGCCTCCCGACACGCTGTGGGACGTTCGGGGGCTGTCCACCAGCGACGTCTGGGCCAGCGGCATGGACGGCCTGGTGATGCGCTGGAACGGCACCTCCTGGTCCACCGTCCCCACCGGCATGTCCACCAGCAGCGATTACAACGCGATCTGGCCAGTGACTGCGAATGACGTCTGGGGCGTCGGCGACAACGGGCTCATCGGGCACTGGGACGGCACCTCCTGGACCGTCGTGCCTTCCCCCACCACGCAGATGCTCTTTGGGATCTGGGGCACGTCGGCCACCAACATCTGGGCGGTCGGTCTCTACAGCACCGTGATCCACTGGAACGGCACCGCTTGGTCGGTCGTGCCCATCTTCGGGAGTGGTCGTGACATCTTCGCGGTGTTCGGCTTCGGGCCGACGGATCTCTGGTTCGGCGCCGCCGGCATGACGGCCCGCTACGACGGCGTCAACATCACGCTCTTGGAGATCCCTTCCTGGGGCGCGCTGTACCGGCTGTGGGGCAGCAGCCCGACCAACATGTGGGGCGTCGGCACCGACGGGATGATCCTCCACAAGAACTGAGTCTCAACGTCTGAGAATTCCTGGCGTGTCGCCGGTGCGCGACGGTGAGGCGTCTTGCGCAGGTGACAGTCCGTGTGGTTTATCGCGAAACCTTCGCGCGGGGAGGTTTCAATGCGTCGCTGGTCGTTGGCAGTGGTGGTGCTGGTCGCGCAGGCGGCCCTCGCGCAGGTGACGACGGTCGGAGACATCGTGGTGGTGCAGGATCCGACGGGGTCGATCACCGGCCTGCTGACGAACATGACGGGGGTGATCATCCCGAGCATGCAGGAGCAGTTCTGCCGCGCGGCCTACAACCAGATGCGGACGGTGCTGCCGGATCAGTACGACGGCGTCGTCAGCTTCACGACGTCGGAGGACGTGACCGATCTGAGCAACGTGTGGCAGGGCAACCCGGTGCGGGCGGCGGGGACGGGGTATGGGCGGCAGAGCTCGCCGTGGGCGAACACGTACAACGGGCAGAAGATCAGCCAGTGCGTCTTCATGGGCACGCTGGGGAGGACGGCGGCCTTCATTCCCGGGCTGCCGCGGACCGAGCCGCTCCCGCCGAACCCGGACTCGCCGTGGATGCCGTCGATCGGCGTGCCGATCCCCATCCCGTCGCTCACCGGCATCGAGATGCTGGGGCACGAGTACGGGCACCACTGGTTGATGGGGGTGGAGTTCGATCAGAACGATGGGCGCGGGCGGCAGCACTTCATCCGTGGGTACCTGGACAGCGGCGATCCGATGACGCAGGGCTCACCCAACCAGCACTACAGCCACTTCGCCGACTCTCGGTCGGTGATGTACGGGGAGTGCATCACGGATCTGGGCAACGGCTCGTTCGAGGTCCGCGGCTGCCAGCGCAAGTACAGTCAGATCGATCAGTACCTGATGGGGCTGCGGGCGGCGTCTGAGGTGGCGCCGATGATGGTGCTGGAGGACGCGGCGATGGACGGGAAGGGCGTGGACACGGTGTCGCTGGCGGCGAACGCCAGCCCCTCCACGGTGACGGGCATGGTGCGGCACGACATCACCGCGGACGAGATCATCCGCGCGATGGGGGCGCGCATCCCTGGGTACCCGAACGCGCAGAGCTGCTGGCGGGTGGCCTTCGTGGTGGTTCTGGCGCCGGGGCAGACGACGGTGCCGGCGGCGATGCTGCAGAAGGTGGAGGCCTACCGGGCGCGCTGGGGCCCGTGGTTCAGCTTCGCGACCGACGGGCGTGGGACGATGGACGCGCGGATCGGCGGCAACGGCTGCGCGGTGAACCCGCCGGTAGATGGAGGCGTGGTGGTGCCCGACGCGGGGCAGCCGGACGCGGGTCAGCCCCAGGTGGACGCGGGGCAGCCCGAAGAGGACGCGGGCGTGGTGGAGCCCGACGCGGGGATGGAGCAGCGGGACGCCGGGCCTCCCGACGCCGGCGTGGTGGAGCCCGACGCGGGGCCGTCGAAGTGGGACACGTACGTGTCGAATGACACGGGGAAGATTCGGCCGGGCTGCGGGTGCGGCGCGACCGGCGGGGTGGAGTTGATGGCGCTGCTCGGGCTCATCGGCGCGGTGGCGCGGCGCGGCCGGCGTCGCGAGGTGTAGTCGGCGCCTGGCGAGGCTCGGACGGACGTGGCTGCGAGTCAGCGACCACGCCTGAGCTCTCAAGAACGTGCAGGGGCTGCGCGACGCCAGGACGCCATGGGTCCGCTCCCTTCGGCGTGATCGGGATGGATCAGGACTCGCGCTTGGACGACCGCGAGATGATCGGGAAGGCGGGAGGAGGTGCCTGTTGGTTCGCCGGCTCCTCTGACGAATCCTCTGCAACTTCGTCCGCGCTGCCCTGAATTCGCGGCTGTGGCCTTCTCCGGTTCTCGCCGGCTGCAGGGCACAACCCCGCGGAAGTCGCGAGCCGCTGTCCGAACTGCAGAGGATTCGTCAAAGGAGGCTGCGCCCCGACACCTCCCTCAGGCCTGCTTCGGGCTCGCGCCGCGATCACGCCAGATCACGAGTGAGCGGACTTCGTCGTCACCGGAGCACCCGCTGATCCAGACCGTCGTCGTGGAGGGGCTGGCCCGCGACGAGCACCACCAGGGCGTGCGCTCGCTCACGCCTTCCTCGAGGCTCGCCGCACACCTCCACATCCAGTCCGACGCCCGGGCGCGCGTAGAGGTAGACTCCGTGCACCATGGACGCCCGCAGGTTCCTACAGGACATCGGCTCGACGGTGTCGGCCGACTTCGTGAAGAACCGCACGCTGCTCTCCTTCGAGGAGTACCTGCAGCTCTTCTTCCAGGCGCCGCAGCAGCAGGCGCGCAACGCGGCGCAGTACCTCAAGGACGCGATCGACTTCTTCGGCGCCGAGCAGGTGGCGCATCCGACCGGGCAGATCCGTCGCTTCAAGGTCTTCGACGCCACGCCGGGCGAGGTGGGCCGCGTCGCCGGCCAGGAGGAGGTGCAGAACGCCTTCTACCGCCTGCTGGGCAACTTCGTGCGGGCGGGGCGGATCAACAAGCTCGTCCTCCTTCACGGGCCCAACGGCTCGGCCAAGTCGTCCTTCGTCGAGGCCTTGAAGCGCGGGCTCGAGCACTACTCCAGCCAGCCCGACGGCGCGCTCTACACCTTCAACTGGATCTTCCCCACGCAGAAGCTGGAGAAGGGGAGCATCGGCTTCGCGGGCGCGGGCGGCCCCGGCGCGTCCATGGCCAGCTACGCCCACCTCGACGCCGAGCAGATCGAGGTGCGGCTCACCTCCGTGCTGCGGGAGCACCCGCTCTTCCTCATCCCCCGGCCCGATCGCCAGAAGCTCGTCGAGCGCGCCCTGGCCGAGAAGGGCGTGAAGGACTTCATCGTCCCCGCCTCGCTGCTGGAGGGAGAGCTGTCCGCGAAGAACCGCCGGGTGTTCGACGCGCTGCTGTCCAGCTACGGCGGGGACTGGCTCAAGGTGCTGCGCCACGTGCAGGTCGAGCGCTTCTACGTCTCCCGCCGCTACCAGGTGGGCACCTTCACCGTCGAGCCGGCGATGAGCGTCGACGCGACCATGCAGCAACTGTCCGTCGATCGCAGCCAGGCCAACTTCCCCCCGGCGCTCCACAACGTGGTGCTCTTCGAGCCGCACGGCCCGGTGGTGTCCGCCAACCGTGGGCTCATCGAGTTCGCGGATCTCTTGAAGCGCCCCCTGGAGACCTTCAAGTACCTGCTGGGCTTCTCCGAGACGGCCGAGGTGGGGCTCGACACCACGGTGCTGCAGTTGGACGAGGTGCTGATCTCCTCCAGCAACGAGAAGCACCTGGCGGCCTTCAAGGAGCTGCCCGACTTCGCGTCCTTCAAGGGGCGCATCGAGCTGGTCCGGGTGCCGTACCTGCGCCGCTGGAAGGTGGAGCAGGAGATCTACGACGCGCAGGTGAACGAGCGCACCGTGGGCCGGCACGTAGCGCCGCACGCGACGCGAGTCGCGGCGATGTGGGCGGTGCTGACGCGCCTCAAGAAGCCGATCCCCGATCGCTTCCCGCCGGAGTCCCGCTCGCTGGTGGAGCGCCTGTCACCGCTCGAGAAGCTCAAGCTGTACCAGGACGGCGCGGCCCCCGACCGCTTCACCCTGCAGCAGCAGAAGGAGCTCAAGAAGCTGGTGCCGTCGCTGTACGAGGAGTCGGACAGCTACCCCAACTACGAGGGCCGCACCGGCGCCTCGGCCCGGGAGATCAAGACCGCGCTCTTCAACGCCGCGCAGAGCACCGAGCACGACAGCCTGCACCCGCTGGCCGTGCTCAAGGAGCTCAGCGCGATCACCCGCGACAAGTCGGTGTACGAGTTCCTCCAGCAGGAGATCGTCGACGGGTACCACGATCATCAGGAATTCGTCCGCATCGTCGAGCACGAGTACCTCGAGGTGGTGGACCGGGAGGTGCGCGAGTCCATGGGCCTGGTGAGCGAGAGCCAGTACAAGGAGCTCTTTGAGCGCTACGTGCAGACCGTGTCCGCCTGGGTGAAGGGCGAGAAGATGGTCAACCGCCTCACCGGCGAGGCCGAGAAGCCCGACGAGGGGCGCATGTCCGAGTTCGAGGGCTTCGTGATGCCGCGCGGCGACGACGCCGGCGAGTTCCGCAAGTCGATCATCGCGGCCATCGGCGCCTGGCGCATCGACAACCCCACCGCGCCGGTGGACTTCGGGCAGATCTTCCCCGATCTCTTCAAGCGCCTGGGCGATCACTTCTACGAGGAGCGGAAGAAGCAGCTCAAGCGCAACGTCGAGAACATCTTGAAGTACCTGTCCGACGAGCGCGGCACCCTGTCGCCCAAGGAGCAGCAGCAGGTGCGCTCCACCCTCGACGCGATGGGCAGCCGCTTCCGCTACACCGACGACTCCGCCCGCGACGCGATCGTCTTCCTGATGAAGAAGCGCTATGCGTGATCTGCCGGACGGCGCGCCGGGCGAAGGCCTCGCCACCCATGTGCTGGTCGACTGCTGGGGCGTGGAGCCGGCGCTCCTCGACGATCCCGCGCGCCTCGAGGACGTCCTCACCCGGGCGGCCCGGGCGGCCCGCTGCGAGATCCTCACCGCCGCGCGCCACCACTTCACCCCTCAGGGCGTCACCCTGGTGCTGCTGCTGGCCGAAAGCCACCTCGCCATCCACACCTGGCCCGAGGCCGGCTTCGCCTCCGTCGATCTCTTGACCTGCGGCCGTACCCTGCCGAAGGAAGGCGTGGCCGTCGTCATTTCCGGTCTGAATCCGCGGCGATCCGAGGTCCGCTTCGTCGACCGGGGGCTCGCGCAACCCCGCTGAAAAAGAGGCTGTCGCACCTTGACCGACAGGCACGGATCGAGGAAACTCCGCGCCCTCTTCCTGTCGGCAAGTGTCTGAAAAGTCAGTCTGCCTCTTTCAGTCCCGGGTGTGGTGTCCGACGGGTCTCACGCGGAAGGTCGTCTCGACATGAGTCATGGACCGGTGATCCACTTCTTTGCCGGAAAGGGCGGCGCGGGCAAGTCCACGCTCGCTACCGCGCACGCGCACAACCTGCTCGAGTCGGCAGGCAAGGAGCGGATTCTGCTGCTGTCGCTCGAGGCACCGGGCGGCACCGCTGATCTGCTCAAGAAGAAGCTGTCGCCGAAGCCCGCGAAGCTGGCGCCGGGGAAGGGCGCCGGGGGGCTGTCCGTCGCCGAGGTAGAGCTGGCCGAGCTCGAGGCGCAGTTCCTCAAGCAGATCAAGCCGCTGGTGCTGGCCGCGCTGACGAAGGGCGCGGTCCTGGCCGACGACGAGCTCAAGAAGCTGCTCGAGGCCAGCCTGGTCAACCTGGGCGAGGTGGCGTTGATGTTCCACCTCCTCGAGCTGTCCGAGGGGAAGGACTTCGATCACGTCGTCGTCGACGGCCTTTCCACCACCCACACCCTGCGCCAGCTCGATCACCCGGCCAACCTGCGCCGCTTGGCGGCGATGATCCGCGGCGAGCGGCCTTCCCGCGGCAACAAGAAGGAGGTCCGCCCGGCCTCGCCCATCGACGAGCTGGCCAACAGGGCCGACGCCGCGCTGGCGATGCTGAAGGATCCGAAGCGCTTCGGGCTGTACCTGATCACCATCGCCGAGCCGGTGGCCGACGCGCAGACTCGGCTGCTGGTGAAGGGCCTTGCGGACCGCGGCGTGCCGCTGGTCGAGATCGTCGCCAACATGATCGAGGACGGGAAGGCCAGCCGGGAAGTGGCCAACCGCCGCGGGCTGCAGGCGCCGCACGTGCGCAAGTACCAGTCGCTGCACCCGAAGGTGGACCTGCTGCAGCGGCGCATCGTCGGGCCGCGCGGCCAGGACGAGGTGAAGAAGTTCGGCAAGGACTGGGCGAGCGGCAAGGAGACGAAGGCGCTGGCCTTCTCACCGGCCGAGGCGCCGCCCGCGCTGGTGCGCGCGCCGTCCATGCCGCCGATCGCCGCGCCGCCGCTGCCTCCGACGCGCTTCATCTTCTTCGTCGGCTCCGGCGGGGTGGGCAAGTCGAGCTGCGCGGCGGCCGCCGCGGTGACGCTGACGGAGAAGGAAGGGCCGGTGCTGCTCATCTCCACCGATCCCTCGCACTCGCTGTCCGACGTGCTGCAGAGCCGGCTGACGGATACCGAGACGCAGGTGAAGGGCACCAAGGGGTTGTACGCGCGGGAGATCGACTTCGCGGCCTGGTTCGGCAACCTGCGCAAGAAGTTCAAGGAGCTGGCGGAGCCGATCTTCGGGCCGGAGGCGAAGGGTGAGGCCTTCGCGTTGGACAAGGAGCTGCTGCGCAACCTGCTGGACGTCGCGCCTCCGGGCATGGACGAGCTGGCGGCGCTGTGGTCCTTGACGGACGCGCTGGTGCAGGAGCGGTTCAAGCGGATCGTGATCGACCCCGCGCCGTCGTCGAACTCGCTGCGCCTGCTGGAGCTGCCGGCGGTGGCGAAGGGGTGGCTCGGGGCGCTGCACGCGATCGCGACGAAGTACAAGGCGAAGGGCGCGGGGCCGCTGCTGGCGTGGATCGAGCACCTGCAGAAGCACGTGGCGCGCTTCGAGCAGGCGATCATGAACCCGAACGAGTGCCGCTTCGTGGTGGTGACGCGGGGGGAAGAGCTGGGCGTGCCCGCGGCGGAGCGGCTGGTGGAGAACCTGCGCGGCAAGAAGCTGCCGGTGGAGCGGGTGCTGGTGAACCGGGTGCTGCCGAAGACGACGTGTCCGGTCACCGAGGAGCGGCGGAAGAACGAGCTCGAGGTGGCCAAGGTGATCGAGAAGCGGATCGGCTTGCCGGTCACCATGGCCCCGGCGCTGGGCCGTCACCCGGCGGGGCTGCGCGAGCTCAAGGCCTTCCGCACCAGTTGGTACGCGCTGTCCGCCACCACCAACAAGATCAAGGCGGCGTAGCGAACTGACCCAATTCTCCCTCTCCCCCATCGGGGGAGAGGGTCGGGAGCAACGCATCGACGCCGCGGAGGTCGCCTCGTTGGCGAACCACCTGTGGTCAGCGGGCGCCTTCAGCGAGCCGGTCGACGAGGAGCTCCACGAATTCTCCGCCGGCGACATCCTGCTGGTGGCGAGGGATCCTCAGGTCACCACCGACGGCCGCGTGATCGTGTCCGACTTCTTCGTCAGCGGGGCCGCCGTCTCGGGCACGTCGCCGTGGGTGGCGCGAAACGTGAGTCTGGCTGTGCTTCCGCAACCCGGAGGTGGCGGTGGGCGTTGTTGCGGCCATCAGTACGTGGGCCAGCAGACGTACCCGTCGATCGACGATCTGCCGAGCGAGGACTGCGTCCCGACGCCGGTGGCGATGTGTTGGGGCAGCGTCATGGTCCTTGGACCGACGGAGACGCAAGGCCCGGGCCTCGAGCGGACCCAGGCAGGCATGCCCTCGATTCCGATGAAGCTGTTTGGTCCCACCGGCGAGGAGCACGGCCTCGAGTTTTTCCCAGCCTTTGGTGGGATCGGCTCGTCCTCGTGCACGTTCACCAAGCAGGACTGCACGATGGGCGCGATTCCCGGCTCGCTTCCGGGCCAGTGGGAAGCGGAAGTGCCGCGCAGTGGCTCTCCCTGTGCTCCCAGCTCTCCAGTCTCAGGTCGGGTCGTTCCCGAGCGCTGCACCTTCGCGGGTGTATCGATGGCGCTCGAGCCCGGCGGCCTGGGCGTGTCGAGGCCCGCGGGGGGCGCCGCGCCGCTCGCCGAGTGTGATGGCCGGTGTCCGGGCTGTGGCGAGCCAGCCGCGATGTGGAACACCGACGTGGTGCCCAAGCAGTGCTGGATCGCACAGACCAGCGGGCAAGACGACGTGTGCGGGCTCGACACCACCGCGAAACTCGATGCGTTCCAGAATCAGATCCGTGACTTCGAGGTGTCGCAGACCGCCGGGTCCTGCATGGACTTGAGCGACCCGACTGCGAGGTGTGGCTCGTGTCGGACCGTCTCGGCGGCCCGGGACGCATTCCGGAGCGCGGGACTGGAGATCTGCAGTCGCTGCAGCGACCCGCTCTCGTCGGGCACGATGACGAACTGCCGGCGCTACCCGCACTGGATCGGCACGCCCATCGATCAGGTCGTGGATCTCCGGCCAGGCTACATGCACATCGAGAAATGGGTCTGCGAGAACGGCAACTGCGTCGAAGTCCTTGACACCGGGATCAAATCCGGAGCTTGCACGACGCCCCAGTGCGGGCAGTCCGGCGCGAGCCCGGTCATGCCGTCGGGCTCACCACGACCTGGCCGCATGCAGTCGGTCGACGACCAGCACCTCAACTCGGCCACGATGGACTCGGACGACACCGGGGAGTCTGTCGCCGATGAGCCGAAGGACCTCGTGCATTCGGCCAACCAGACGACCCAGGGCGACCCGGTCAACGTCGTCGACGGCAGCCTGGTGATCTCCCAGACCGACCTGTCGTTCCCCGGGCCCCATCGCGCGCTCACGTTCACGCGCTTCTACTCGAGCCAGACCAGCACCCGGGGCGCGCTCGGCAGCAACTGGGTACACAACTGGGAGACCCGCGTCATCCCGATGAGCAAGGCGAACATGCCGGACTGGGTCGACCCGTACTGTGCCGGGACGCCCATCGAGACCACCTGCGTCATGCTCGTCGCCGGCGAGAGCAGCAGGCTCTTCTACCTCGACCAGGCGACGGGGGTGTTCCTGCCGCAAGCCGGATCGATGGCGACGGTGAAGCGGATCGGCACTGGCTGGGTCGTCCGCCAGCCGGACGGACACAAGCTCTTCTTCAACCACCGTGGCTACCTGGTCGCCGACAAGGACCGCTTCGGCAGCGGGTTCAGACTGAAGACCAGTCGGAGAATTAAGCCGACGCAGGCTGGCGGATCAGCGCGGGCTGGCGACGCGCGCGAAGATGGCGCGTGAGGCGGAGAGGGACGGCGACAGGTTGCGGACGACTCTGGCCGAA
>JADLDB010000018.1 GCA_020846875.1 Myxococcales bacterium
ATGCGCCTGGGCACCGGCATCCTGCTGTTCCTCGCGGTGTCGCTGCCCTGGTACTACGAGATGTTCACCTTCTGGCGGGTGGACGACGAGTCGAAGCTGTTCTGGTTCCGCTTCATCATCCACGATCACTTCGCGCGCCTGGGCTCCGGCGTGCACACCACCACCCCCGGCGGGGACTTCACCTACTTCATCCAGCAGGGCGGCTACGCGATGTTCCCGTGGGTGGTGCTCATCCCCGGCGCCTTCGCGGTGGTGGCGCGGCTCAAGGTGCGCGGGGGTGGCGCGGTCCATGGCGTGGGGCTGATCGCGGTGCTGTGGTTCGCCTTCTCCTGGGGCCTCATCGGCGCGTCGGCCACCAAGTTCCACCACTACGTCTTTCCCATGCTGCCGCCGATGGCGATCCTGATGGGCTTGTTCCTCGACAAGCTGTGGAAGGAGGGCCCGGCCGAGCACGGCATGGCTCTGCTGCTGGGCGCGCCCATCCTCCTGCTCGTGGGGAAGGACCTGTCCGGTGACTTCAAGCACTTCACGGACATGTTCGTGTACAACTACGACCGTCCGTACCCCGCGTTCCTCTCGGAGCGGCCGGCGATCGGCAGCTACACGCTCAAGCAGCTGCTGCTGGC
The DNA here is from genome assembly GCA_020846875.1 of Myxococcales bacterium. Lineage (GTDB taxonomy): Bacteria > Myxococcota > Myxococcia > Myxococcales > Myxococcaceae > JADLDB01. The sequence continues at coordinate 627 of JADLDB010000018.1, forward strand.
CGGCACGGTGGGCTTCGGGCTGTTGGCGGGCAGCTTCGCGATGATGAAGCGGAAGGTTGGGCTCTTCTCCACGGGCCTCGCCGGCGCGCTCGTCTTCGCCCTCTGGTTCAGTTGGAGCCACTGGGTGGATCTGTCCCACCACTGGACCCAGCGCGACCAGTTCTGGCGCTACTTCACGCAGAGAAAGCAGGGCGAGCCGATCGCCGCCTTCCTGATGAACTGGCGCGGTGAGACGTTCTACTCGCGGAACACGGTGAAGCAGATCAAGGACAACCCCAACGTGGGCATGCAGAACTACGCCGCCCAGCCGGGCCGGAAGTGGAGCCTGGTCGAGCACGCCCGCCTGGGGATCCTCAAGAGCGCCGTGGGCAACCGGAACGTCACGCTCGTGGACAAGGACCTGAACAACAAGTTCGTCCTCGTCACCATCGAGTGACGTGACGTCTTGGCCGGTACGTCGCGTGCACGACGCACGCGCATGACCGAAGCTTCTTCGTCGCTTGCCGCCGCGCCGCGCGACAGAATGTCACCCGCGCATGCGTCCCGCCCGCCGGAGCGTCAGGTGAACGGCCTCGTCGTCGAGGGCCTCGCCAAGCGCTTTGGAGAGCGCGCCGCCGTGTCCGGCCTGTCCTTCGAGGTGAAGCAGGGCGAGGTCTTCGGGCTGCTCGGCCCCAACGGCGCGGGGAAGACGACGACCGTGCGCATGCTGACCGGTCTGCTCAACCCCAGCGAGGGGAAGGCCAATGTGTGCGGGGTGGAGCTCCCGCTGAACGGCGACGGGACAGCGCTGCGCAAGCGGGTGGGGCTGCTCACCGAGCAACCGGGCCTGTACGATCGACTCACCGCGCACGAGAACCTGCGCTTCTTCATCCGCCTGCACGAGCTGGACGAGGCGCGGGCCTGGGCGCGGGCCAGGAGGTACCTGGAGCGCTTCGGGCTGGCCGGGCGCGAGGAGGAGCCGGTGGGGGGATTCTCCAAGGGGATGCGGCAGAAGCTGGCCATCGTCCGCACCCTGGTGCACGAGCCCGACGTCATCTTCCTCGACGAGCCGACCTCCGGCCTCGATCCCCAGTCCGCGCGCACGGTGCGCGACGCGGTGGCCGAGCTGGCGGCGGAGGGGCGCACCCTGGTGCTGTGCAGCCACAACCTGGCCGAGGTGGAGCGGCTGTGCACGCGGGTGGCGGTGATCAAGAACACCCTGCGCACGGTGGCGTCGCTCACGGAGCTGCGGCGGGAAGGTCTGGCGCTGGACGTGCAAGTGGAAGGCGAGGCGTCGCGCTTCGCGCCGGCGCTGGCTGCCCTGCCTCAGGCGCCCGGCTCCCAGGTGGAAGGCAGCCGGCTCAAGGTGCTCCTCTCCGCCGAAGCCCAGGCCCCCGAGGTGGTGGCGGTGCTGGTGGCGGCGGGGGCGCGGATCCACTCCGTCACCCGCGCGGCCCGTCCGCTGGAGGAGGCGTACCTGGAGCTGGTGCGCGAGGAGGACGCGCCGTGAGCACCTTCTCGGTGCGCCGGGTGCTGGCGGTGGTGTGGAAGGACCTGCTCGACCTCAAGAAGAACCGCGGCATGTTGTGGTCGATGCTGGCGCTGCCGATGGTGGTGGTGATCATGCCCATCGGCGTGGTGACCGCGTACGTGCAGCGGCCCGACGACGTCAGCCTGGCCGTCATGGCGCAGTACTACGAGCCCACGGTGAAGGCCGCCCAGGCCGCGCGCTACCTGGTGGACAAGGTGCTGGCCGACTGGTTCGTCATCTACCTGGTGATGCCCGTCTTCGTGCCCATCCTCATCTCGTCGCACGCGGTGGCGGGGGAGAAGGAGAAGCGCACCCTGGAGCCCCTGCTGGCCTCGCCCATCACGCCGCTGGAGCTGGTGGTGGGCAAGTCGCTGGCCTCGCTCATCCCGGCGGTGAGCGTCTGCCTCCTGGCCTTCGCGGTGCTGTGCGTGGGAGTGGACGTCGCCGCCTGGCCGCTGGCGCAGGAGCTGGTGCTGCCCAACGGCATGTGGGCCTTCGGCGTCCTCGTCATCGCGCCCCTGTTCGCCTTCTTCGGCAACGGCATCGCGGTGTTGATCAGCGCGCGGGTGGGGGACTCGCGGCTGGCGCAGCAACTGTCGGGCCTCTTCGTCTTGCCGCTGGTGGGCCTGGCGGCGGGGCAGTTCGGCGGGTGGCTGAAAGCCGGCACGACGTACTACGCGCTCATCGGCGCGCTGGTGCTGGTGCTGGACGTGGCGATCCTCGTCGCGGCGCGGCGGCTGTTCGACCGCGAGCGGCTCATGTCGCGGTGGGGCTGACGTCAGGCCGTCGCCTCCACGAAGACCTCCGCCCACGCCACCGGCTGCCACGCCGGCCCCACGTCCACCCTCGCGCTCGCGAAGCCCGCTTCGCCCAGCATGCGGTGCCACTGCGGTACGGAGAAGATGCGCACTTCCTCCAGGCCGAAGACGGCGTTCTCGATCAGGTCGATCGCCGCCCAGCCGAAGAGGTGGTCCTTCCGGGGATCCACCAGCACCAGCAGGCCGCCGGGCCTGAGCACCCGCCGCATCTCCTTGAGCGCCGCGAGGTGGTGCGGGTAGTGGTGGAAGGAGTTGGTGCAGATCACCTTGTCGAAGGCGCCGTCCTTGAATGGCAGCCGGCCGGCGTCCCCGCGGGTCAGCCGCCCTCCCAGCCCCGCCACCTCGCGCGCCGCCTCCAGCATGCCCTGGGAGTAGTCGAGCCCCACCGCCACCGCCCCGTGCCCGGCGATCCACTGCGCCCCGTCCCCCGGCCCGCAGCCCAGGTCCAGCACCCGCTGCCCGGGCACCAGCTTCAGCCGGTCGATGGCGAGGCGCTGGATGCGGCGCAGCTCCAGCCCGAAGAGGGTGCGCCGGTAGAACCGGCTCCAGACGTCGAAGAAGCGGCCGTGCTTGTGCTTGGGGTCATCCACAGGAATGCCGTCATGGATCATCGGGTTCGCTCATGCAATCGTGCAGCGCGCTGACCGTAAGGCGCTTTGCAGTCTGACCAGAACCGGGCCGCCCACAGCGGCACCGACTTGAACGCGAGGGAAGATCAGATGGGAATCTTCGACACGTTGAAGTCCGAGGCGCAGCGCAACTTCATCGCGCGCGCGGACGACGCCAAGGACCACATCATCTACAAGTACCCGGAACGCAACATCCGGATGCTGACGCAGCTCACCGTCCAGGCGGATGAGATCTGCCTGTTCGTCAAGGACGGCGTGATGGTGGGCAAGCTGGGGCCCGGCCGGCACAACCTGGACTCCAACAACGTCCCCTTCCTCTCGCGCCTGCTGGAGAAGGTGACCGGCGGCAACCTCTTCGTGGCCGAGGTCTACTTCGTCTCGCTGCGGGAGTTCTCGCAGATCAAGTTCGGCGGTCCGATCGGCGACGTGCGCGATCCCGAGACGGGCCTGGGCATCGGCACCATGGTGTACGGCGACTTCTCCATCAAGGTGACCGATCCAGAGAAGCTGATCGTCGGCCTGGTGGGCCTGCGCAAGGCCGACAACGAGGACTTCATCGGCTGGTTCAAGAGCCAGGTGCTGAAGGTGACGCGCGACCGCATCGCCGAGCTGTTGGTGAAGAAGAAGTGGCCGCTGCTCGACGTGACGAGCGGCGCGTACACCGAGGAGATCGAGGAAGAGGTGATCGCCGGCACCGCCAAACACACCGACTCCTACGGCATCAACGTGGTGCGCTTCGGCAACTTCACCATCAGCATCAAGCCGGAAGACGAGGCGACGCTGAAGAAGCTGTCCAAGGACGTGGCCTACTCGCGGCTGGCGGGCGGCTTCCAGCAGTACGCGCAAGGCCAGGCGATGCTGGGCGCCGCGGAAGGCATGGCCAAGGGCGGCGGGGAGGGCGGCGGCGGGGCGGGCAACGCGCTGGGCGGCATGGGCATGGGCATGGGCTTCGGCATGGCCCAGATGTTCATGAACCAGAACCAGCAGCAGCAGCAGCACGGCCAGCAGCAGCAGGCCCAGGGCCAGGCCCAGGCCGGGGGCGGCGGACGCTCGGTGATGGACCGGCTCAAGGAGCTCAACGAGCTCAAGAGCGCCGGCCTGCTCTCCGAGGACGAGTACGGCGCCAAGAAGGCCGAGCTGATGAAGCAGCTCTGAGCGGCCTGCACCCGACGTGCTCTGTCCGCGCTGCGCCGCCGCGTTGACCCCGGTCGTCGTCGACGAGGCCCTCGACGACCTCGAGGCCCTGCGCTGCCCGCGCTGCTCCGGCCACTGGCTGGAGAGGGACGACTTGAAGCGCCTCGAGCAGGTGGTGGAGGTCCACTGGGTAGAGGTCCGCCACATCCCTCCGCCGCGCGAGCAGGACGTGCCGCTGCTCTGCCCGCGGTGCGCTCCGGCGCGACACCTGGTGAAGCTGCAGAGCGAGCGCGATCGCAAGGTGGTGATGGACGGCTGCCTCCACTGTCAGGGCGTGTGGCTCGACGGCGGCGAGCTGACCGCGATCCGCAACAAGTCGGTGTGGGCCGCGCTGGTGGACGCGGTGCGCTTCCTCGTCAGGGGCTGAAAGCACGCTGACGCGCGTCAGGCAGTGGAGCGCCTGGCGCTGACTGTCCCGGGCCCTTTGGTGCTACTTGAGCGCTCGCCATGACGACCGCCCGCAAGCTGGACACCGCGCACGCCCTCCTCGACTCCGTCGACGCCACGCTGAACCGGGCGATCCCCAACCTGGGCCGCCTGCAGCTCGAGCGCGGAAGCTGGCCGGGCGACTACGGCGGGCCGATGTTCCTGTTGCCGATGTTCGTCGCGCTGGCCTGGGTGACGAAGCGCCTGCCGCCGCCCCCGCGCGTCGCGCGCATGCTGATCTACTTCACCAGCGTGCAGCGCCCCGACGGCAGCATCGGGCTCCACGCCGAGGCCACCGAGGGCAGCATGTTCACCACCACGCTGTCCTACGTGGCGATGCGCTTGCTGGGCGTGGGCCGGGACGACGCGCGGCTGGTGCGCATGCGCGCGTGGATCCACGCCAACGGCTCGCCGCTGGGCGCCGCCTCGTGGGGGAAGTTCACCCTGTGCCTGCTGGGCCTCTACGACTGGAAGGGCATTCACCCGGTGCTGCCCGAGCTGTGGCTGTTGCCGAAGGACGCGCCGCTGCACCCGGGCCGCCTGTGGTGCCACTGCCGCCAGGTGTACCTGCCGATGGCGTGGCTGTACGGCATGAAGTCCACCGCGCCCGACGCGCCGTTGCTGCGCGAGCTGCGCGACGAGCTGTACCAGGGGACGTACGGCTCCATCACCTGGGAGCAGCACCGCGACACGGTGGCGAAGGCCGACGACTACCGACCGTCGAAGCTGGCCTTGAAGGGTGTCAACACCGGGCAGGGCCTCTTCGAGAAGCTGCCGCTCAAGCCGCTGCGCCAGAAGGCCGTCGACGAGTGCCTGCACCACATCCGCTACGAGGACAGCGTCACCAACGACATCGACATCGGCCCGGTGAACGCGGTGCTGAACATGTTCGTCCACCACTTCCGCGGGGCGCAGGGCGCGGCCGATCTCGAGCGCGGGTGGTACAAGTTCGACCGCTACTACCTCTGGGACGGCCACGACGGCCTGAAGATGCAGGGGTACAACAACAGCGAGCTGTGGGACACGGCGTTCGCGGTGCAGGCGATCGAGGCCGCGGTGGACTCGGGGGCGGTGCAGGCTTCGGCCGCAGAGCCGGTGCTGGCGAAGGCGTACACCTTCATTCGCGACAACCAGATTCTCTCGGACGTTCCCGAGCCCGAGAAGCACTACCGGCACCCGTGCAAGGGCGGCTGGCCCTTCAGCGATCGCGCGCACGGCTGGCCGATCACCGACTGCACCTCCGAAGGCTTCAAGTGCGCGGTGGACCTCGAAGGCCGCTTCAGCCCCGAGGTGCCGGTGGACCTGCTGCGCGACTCGGTGCGGCTGCTGTTGTCCTGGCAGAACGAGGACGGCGGCTGGGCCACCTACGAGAAGCAGCGCGGCGGCGCGTGGCTCGAGCAGTTCAACCCGTCGCAGGTGTTCGGCGACATCATGGTGGACTACTCCTACGTGGAGTGCACCAGCGCGGCCCTGCAGGCGCTGGTCAAGGCGAAGCAGCGCTTCCCCGGAGAATTCGAGCTGGACGCCGCCATCGCCCGCGGGGCCGCCTTCATCCGCGGCCAGCAGCGGCCCGACGGCAGCTTCGAGGGGAGCTGGGCCGTGTGCTTCACCTACGGCACCTGGTTCGCGGTGGCGGGCCTCAAGGCCGCCGGCGCCAGCAATGACGATCCCGCCATCCGCCGCGCGGTCGCCTTCCTGCTCTCCAAGCAGCGCCCGGACGGGAGCTGGTCCGAGCACGGCAACTCCTGCCGCGATCGCCGCTGGGTGGAAGGCGAGGCCGGTCACGTGGCGCAGACGTCCTGGGCGCTGTCGACGCTGGTGCGCGGCGGCTGCGACGTGCGCCAGGCGATGGACCGCGCCGCCGAGTGGCTCTGCCGCCGGCAAGAGAGCGACGGGAGCTGGGCCCGCGAGCCGCTGGTGGGCGTCTTCAACCGCACCTGCCTCATCGCCTACGACAACTACCGCCACTACTTCCCGGTGTGGGCGCTGGGCGAGTGGCGGGCGCTGGCGAGCCGCTGACGCTCCGCCTCTCTGCTCGCCACGGCGTTACGCTGGGTGCCCGTGGCCGCCCGGAAGAAGCAGGATCTCGAAGCCGCGCTGAACGACGTGCGCGACGCCGCCGCCGCAGTGGACGAGCCCGAGTCGAGGCAGAAGCTCGCCGCCGCCCTCGCCAGCAAGCGCGCGATGGTGGTGGAGCGCGCCGCCAAGGTGGTGAAGGAGCACTCCCTGTCCGACTTCTCCGCCGCGCTGCGCGACGCGTACCAGCGGCTCCTCGACGGCGGCCCGAAGGCCGATCCCGGCTGCCGCGCCAAGGTGGCCGTGCTGGAGGCCCTCGACGTGCTCGAGTGGACGGACCACGAGCCCTTCCTCTCGGCGAGCCGCTACGTGCAGGAAGAGGCAGCGTGGGGCCCGCCGGTGGACACCGCCGCGGGTGTGCGGGTGCGCGGGGTGCTGGCCCTGGCGCGCCTCGGCTACGCGGACCTGCCGATCCTCGCCGGCGAGCGCTTCGAAGACTCCCAGCCGCCGGTGCGCGCCGCCGTGGCCGACGCGCTGGCCGCCTTCGGAGAGCGCTCCTCCGCCGGTTTGTTGCTGCACAAGCTGCGCGTGGGCGACGACGATCCCCTGGTGAAGCTGGCGTGCATGAGCGCGCTGATGGCACTCGCGCCCGACTGGGGGCTGCCGTACCTCTCTCCGCTGGTCGCCTCCGGCCACGGCGAGGCGCGCGAGCTGGCCGCGCTGGCCCTGGGCCAGTCCCATCGCCCCGACGCGGCCGACGCCCTCATCGCGGCGCTCGAGTCGGCCGTCCGTTCCACAGAGCGCGAGGCAGTGCTGCGGGGGCTCGGCCTCCACCGCAGCGATCGCGCGGCGGACGTGCTGCTCAAATTGATCGAAACCGGAGCGGCGGCGGACGCGAGGGCGGCGGTGAAGGCCCTCGCGCCGCGCCGCTTCGAGCCGGGGCTGCGCGAGAAGATCGTCGCGCACGCGGCACGCAACGCCCGGGTCGATCTCAACGACACCCTGGCGAAGGCGCTCGCGGACTGAAGGGACGGCGGAGTCCCTTTCGTCAGCTGCCCGGCTGCACCAACACCCCTTTCTCCACCAACGGCTTCCCGTCGATGGTGACGGTCGCGTCGGGCAAATAGCCCCCTCCGCCGAACGGACAGTCGTTGCTGCCGCCGGCCCACAAGTCCCCCCCGAAGAAGACGGACACCATGCCCTGCGGCACCCAGTTGAGCAGGGGCTTGCCGCTGCGGGGCTTCACGTCGGCGTTGAGGCCAATGTCCACCACCGCCAGCGCGTCGCGGCACGAAGGGCTCTTGTTGAAGGTGGCGCGCCACTCGTCGAAGGTGGGGCTGGGCTTCGCGGTGACTGACGTCACCTTCCCGTTGGTGAAGAGCGCGGTGAGGCCTTCCACCACGTTGCCTCGGAAGTCCACCCGATCCCACACCACCCGCCCCGATGCCGTCCCCGGCACCGGGCTCACGTACGCCTCCCCCGCGGGCAGCCACACCATGGCCGCCGCGCCACCCTGCTGCGCTTCCTCGGCGGTGATGAGGCCGTCGCTCACCAGCACCTTCCGGCCGTCCACCCGCATGCGGAGGTCGGTCCCGTTGGGCGCCGTGACGCGCAGCTCGGTGCCCACCGCCACCAGGTCACGCACCGTGTTTCCCGCGGCCGCGAGCTTCGCCGGATCGGCCGCCACGCCGGCCCGGAAGATCGCCTCCAGCTCCGGACGGCTCACGCCCAGACGCTTGGCGTTGGCGTCCGAAGGGAACAGACCGTTCCCCAATTCCACCTGCCGGACGTTGCGCTTGAGCATCCGCGCGTTGCCCCGCGCGTAGGACCGGTTCACCACCGTCAGCCGATCCGGCGGCACGCCCAGCCACACCTCGGGCGCGTCGCTGCCCCCGACATCGATGAGCACCTGCGGCAGCTCCGCCAGCTTGAGCCAGAGATCTCCTCGCGCCGCGTCGAACTTCGCCGGCGCCTCGTCGAAGTAGCGGCGGGCGCGCTCCGTGCGCGCGTACAGCTCCAGCGGCAGGCCTCCGCGCCGCTGGACCGCTACGCCCAGCTCCTCGAGAAGGGCCAGGTCGTTCCCCGAGATGAAGACGATCTCTCCCGTCTGCACCCGCGCCACGTCCGCCACCACTCGCTCCGCCATCGCCCGCGGCTCGACTCCAGTGGCTGGTTTGGCCGGCGGCCCCGCCCACGCCGACAGTAAGAGACAGCAGGCTGAACCGACTCCCAAGGCACGCGGATCCATGGCTCCCCCCGGGGAATTGGAGCGTCGCTCGGTGTGGCCTTGCCCTAACGGCGGACGCGAAGCCGTGCGCAGAAATCGACTGGTGCACCGCGTCGACTCCGTTTGGACCGGCTGAGAGAGGACTCGGGGATAGGTGAGAATTCGGCCCTGCCTCCTCCCGCCAGCCCCTCCTCCCACGGCCTCGTGACCAGGGCACCAGGGCTTCGCGCTCGCGCCGAAGGGACCACCGCCCTGCCGACCGGCGGCCCGCCCCGCCTCCTCGCCTCGCTGCCCTCCGGACGCCGGAGATCGCTCACCCGCTCAGCCGCCCGGCCGTGAGCTCTCGATCAGCTCAGCCCCACCCACCCGGCTCCAGACTCTGTAGGGGTGGCCGAGGCTGGTCGGCAACTGACCGAGGAGCAACGACGGGATGCGACGCAAATCGCTGATGTCACGACGGGAGCTAACCTGTTCGGCGCTCTAGCCGCCGTCGACCGCGGCACGCGCCGGCGCTGGCCATCCGCCAGGCTGAAGTCCACCGCCGCCGTCGGAGCGCCCGGAACCTGCGTCGACTGCCACCTGCGCTGCTGCAGGCCAGGGGCCCGGCTTCAGTCCACCGTCAACGGAAGGTGCGAGCCCTGCGTCCGTCGCCACCTGCGCCGGTGCACGCCACGGGCCGGGCTTCAGCCCACCGTCTCGTGAGGGCGCGGAGCCCGCGTCGGTCGCCAGTTGCGCCGGAGCAGGCCAGGCCCCGGGCCGGAGTCCTCCGTCCGGCGCCCCACCGCCCGAGAGCGCCACGCTCAACGCCTCCGTCGCGACGCCCAGCGTGGCCAGCCGCGCTTCCAGCGGCCCCTCCGTCCCCCCCTTCCACAGGCGCGCCAGCGTCGCCCAGGCGCCCTTCGAGGCGAACCAGTCAGGGGGCAGGCGCGCCCGCAGGAGCCGAGCCATCGCCGCGGCCTTCAATGTGGTCGCCGAGCGCAGGAAGTCGTCGGTGTCGATCCGCCACCGCACGCCGTCCTCCGCCGACGGGGGCAGCCCGAGCGCTCGAGACATGATCTGCACGTAGCGCGCGCGGGCCTCGGGCTCCGCCAGCCCCTGCGTCTCCAGCCGCGCCAGGACGACCCCTGCCGCTCGCCGGACGAGGAAGAGCCGCTGCGCTGCCCACGCGTCGACTACGGCCTGCTGCGTCGCCCCGGTGATGCCCACCGACTCGAGCCACGCCGGCGCCCCCACCAGCCCCGCGAAGAGCTCGGCCAGCACCTGCGCCGACGCTGGATCTCCCAGCCGCTCCGTGGCGAGGTGGCCCGTCTGCGCCTCCCGCAGCGCCAGCGCCGCCCCCACCTCCGAGAAGAGCGCCGCCTGATCTCGAAGGCCCCCAACCGGCCGGAAGCTGACCCGCACGTCCGATGACGCCGGCGCTACCACCAGCGGGAGCGGGTGCTTCGTGGTGCGTTCGGACAACTCCAGCGTCAGGCCGGGACGCCCGTACACACCCAGGCCGCCCAACAGCTCGATGGCGCGCGTCGGTACCTTCTCCTTCGGAAAGGCCGCGTCAGCCACCGGCGCAACCTTCAGCAGCCGCGGCAACTCGGCGCGGGTGAGGTTGGCCAGCGGCAACCGCACCTCCGCGTCGGACTGGCGCTGCAGCGTGGTGCGCCACGCGTCCTCGGTGCTGGAGAGCACGGCCTCCGCGGCGCGCGCCAGCTCGTCCAGCTCCAACTCGCGGGCCTCGGCCGCCAGCTCCAGCGTCGAGGGCGAGTCGAGTGCCGCGGCAGCTTCGGCGGCCTTCCCGTCGCGGCGCGCCAGCGCGGCGTCGAGGCGCTCCGCAGCCGGCAACGACGCCTTCCACAGCGCGCGCCGCTTGACCGCGCTCTTCTCGGCGAGCAACAGCCGCGGCAGCTCCCTCCAGGCCACCTCCTTGCCCTCCAGCGGGAAGCTGAGGCCTGCCTCCAGGCTGGCCACCGCGTCGTTCTCCGCGGACAGCGCCCGGGCGAGCAGCTCGCCGCTGAGCCAGCGCTCGAGGTGTGCCGCTCTGCGCGCGTCTGCTGGGCCGAGCCGCGTCCGCGCCCCGCGCAGCTCCAGCAGCGTGCCTCGCGAGAAGAGCCCCTCGTGGCCCGCCGCCGCCCGCGAGACGTCCAACCTCCCGCCAGTCGTCCAGTGCTGCCAGAGGGCCTCGTCCTGCGCGCGCACCACCGTGGCCGCCTCGGCTTCGATGGCGCTCAGCCGCACGAGGAGCGGATCCACTCCGGCGTCCGCCGCGGACTGGTGCACCACCTCCGGCACGGACCTCGGGCAGCCGAGCGCCAGCGTGAAGAACAGGCTCGAGACGACGAGACGCATGCGAAGCAAGCGGGCGAGTCGAAGCTCAGGGCGCGGTGTAGCGGCCGGTCACCTTCACGCGCTCGCTGCTGCGCTTGCCCGCGCAGATCTCCGCCTCACCCGAGAGTAGGCCGTCCTTCGCGTTGGTGTCGATGCGGCGGCAGCCAAATGGGGGCGAGGACTTGATCTCCAGCCTCGCCATCAACTCCTCGCGCTGCTTGCTCAGCGCTTCGATCTCCTTCTGCGGACCGGCGAAGCAGGCCTGCATCTTGTCCGGGGGCAGCTTCCCGCACTCGCCCATCTTCTTCGACGCGGCCTCGCTCTTCGCGTCGATGGACTTCATCTCCGGCGACTTCATCATGTCCATCATGGCCTTCGCCTGCGCCATCTGATCCGCCTGGCTCACCTCCTGGTCGAGGCGGACGTTCCCGTTGCCAGCCCACATCCGGAACGACGCCTGGCCCAGCACCTTGTCGCCGCGCTTCCACTCGCCGGTCACCTTGGCCTCCTCCATCACGCCGTACTTGCTCTTCACCACCAGCGTGTCCCCCCCGCTCACCTCGAAGATCCAGGTGTGGTCGCAGCCGATCGCCAGCCCGCCGAGGTACTTGGACGCGGCGGAGACCGGAGAGAAGACCTGCACGTCGATGCGCGTGGGGGTGGCGGTCTTCTTCGCGTGCAGCGTGGCCTCCCAGCCCTTCGCGGTGAAGGCCTCCTTCACCACCTCCAGCTCGTCGCTGTTGACCGACACGAAGCTGCCGGGCGCCAGCTTGCCGGCGAGCGTCACCTGCTTCGTCTCGTCGGGACAGATGATCAAGCCCACGGCCGCGGGGCCGCTGCCGGAGCCGCCCACGGCGAACTTCACCTCCGGCGTGGGGTACTTCGCGTAGAGCGCCTTCTGGTCCTTGTCGAGGCCCAGCTTCTTTCGCTCCGCGTACGCGGCCGACCTCCACGCGTCGAGCTTCTTGTTCCACGACGCCGCGGCGGCCGGCAGGGACACCACGAGGCACAGCGACAGCGCGAGCGAACGGTTCATTCGTCCTCCAGGGAGACGACGAGTCCGACGACAGCGGCAAGAAGGCACAGGTCTGCGGGCCGCGCGAGTGGAAAATCGACGGTGGCGCGCACGGCGACCGCCACCACCGTGGCGAAGAGCGCGGGGGCGCGGGGTGCGCTCGACTTCCAGGCGCGCTGGAGCGCGAGGGCGAGGACGAGCAGGGAGGCGATCAGTCCTGCCAGGCCGCGCTCGACGAGCAGCTCCAGCCAGTCGTTGTGCACGTGATCCTGCAGGCCGGCGAAGCGCGACCAGGCGTCGGCCGCGACGCAGGAGGCATCCGCTCCGCAGCGGGCCTTCCACCAGCTCAGCTCCCACTCGGGCCACAACGCCTCCACCGCCCCGGGGCCGTGGCCCAGCACTGGCGCCTCGAGGCCGGCCGAGACGACGACGCGCGCGAGGTACAGGCGGCCCAACATCGCCTCCGAGGGGGAGCGGCCCGCGAGCAGCGCGGTGAGCAGGCCCAGCGCGCCCAGGACGACAGCGACCGTCACTCCGACGTGGCGCCGCCGGAGGTTGGAAGGCACGGTGGCGGGCAGAGCGGCCCGGCGACGGAGCCCATGCAGGCCGGCAGCGGCCGCGGCGGCGGAGATGGCCGCGAGGGTGGCGAAGGAGCGGGTGACCGCCAGCGCCGCCAGCATGAGACCCATCGCCGCCAACCACCACACGGACTTCCCAGGCGCACCGCCCAGGGAGCGCGCCGTGCTCCACTCCCCGGCCGCCAGGCAGAGGGCCACCGTGAGGGCAGACGCCACGAAGTCCGGGTTCCCCAGCGTGGAGTAGACCCGCAGCCGTCCGCTGACCTCCGGCCCGAACGCTGCGAAGGGGTCGACCCCCGCCGCCTGCAGCACGGCCACCAGGCCCACCACCGCCCCGCAGCCCGCCGCCGCCGGCGTCACCCAGCGCGCCTCGACGCCGGAAGACGCCCAGGCGAAGACGAGGACGCCGAACGCGAGCTGCGCCCACACCACCTCGGTGGCGGCGAAGTCTCCCCGCCACGCCGAGAGCCCGGTGGACAGCAGGGGCAACAGAAACGGCCAGGCCAGGCGGCGGCGGCTCATCGGCAGGAGCAGGGCCGCCAGCGCCGCGGCGCCCGTGAGCACCAGCCGCTTGGGAGTGGAGAAGGGCGCCTCCAGCCACGGCGCCACCGCCAGCAGCGCCAACCCGATGGTGAGGGCGGGCAGGACTCCCCGGGCGAGGCGGGTGGTGAGCACGGGCGCTCAGGATGATGCCACGGGCGCGCCAAGCGCCTCCCTGCTAATCAAGGGCGCGCATGCCGCGCTGGTACTTCGAGGACTTCACCCCGGGGATGACGTTCGAAGCGAAAGGCCCCACGTTGACGCGCGAGGCGATCATCGACTTCGCCCGGCAGTTCGACCCGCAGCCCTTCCACCTCGACGAGGAGGCCGGGAAGAAGTCACTCTTCGGCGCGCTCGCCGCGTCCGGCTGGCACACCGCGGCGCTGGCCATGCGGATGATGGTGGACGGCTGGCTCAACGACACCGCGTCGCTGGGCTCCCCGGGCGTGGACGAGCTGCGCTGGGTGAGGCCGGTGCTGGCGGGCGACACGCTGTCCATGAAGGCGACGGTGCTGGCGGTGAAGCCGTCGAAGAGCAAGCCGTTCCTGGGGGCGGTGCAGGTGAAGTGCGAAGTCTTCAACCAGCGGGCCGAGCCCGTGATGCTCGTCACCAACTGGGGTCTCATCAAGAAGCGGGGAGCCTGAGGGCGTGCCCTCGGAGCGGCAATGGCAGGCGGCCCGCGCGCGGCGCTCGATGTACGGGGCCCTGCGCGGCTACTTCGAGCTCCAGGGTTACCTGGAGGTGGAGACGCCGTGCCTGGTCCCGGCGCCGGGCCTCGAGCTCCACATCGACCCCTTCGAGGTGCCCTTCATTCCTCAGACGGACGTGGGCACGCGCCGCGCGCTGTACCTGCACACCAGCCCCGAGTACTCCATGAAGCGGCTGCTCGCCGACGGCAGCCCGCCCCTCTTTCAGGTGTGCAAGACGTTCCGCAACGGCGAGGTGTCCAGCGCGCACAACCCCGAGTTCTCCCTGCTGGAGTTCTACCGGCCGCGCGCGGACTACCACGACATCATGCGCGACCTGGAGCAGGCGCTGGCGGCGGTGGAGGCAGCGGTCGCCCCAGAGAGGCGCTTGTTCGCCACCACGCCGTACGAGCGCCTCACGGTGCGCGACGCGCTGGTGCGCTACGCGGGCATCGACCTGCGGCAACACCCGGACGGGCCCAGCCTCAAGCGCGCCGCCGAGGCGCAGGGCGTGCACGTGGGCGCGTCCAGCGCCTTCGACGACGTCTTCTTCCATCTCTTCCTGGCGAAGGTAGAGCCCCACCTGGGGCACGCCCGGCCCACCTTCCTCACCGAGTACCCCGCGTCGATGGCGTCGCTGGCCCGGCTCAAGCCGTCGGACCCGTCGGTGGCCGAGCGCGTCGAGCTGTACGTCCACGGCGTGGAGCTGGCCAACGGCTTCTCCGAGCTGACCGACGCGGTGGAGCAGCGCCAGCGCCTGGTGGAGGAGCAGGACCTGCGGCGCGCGGCGGGCCGTCCCGTCTTCGCGCTCGATGAGAAGTTCCTCGAGGCGGTGGGGCGCCTGCCCCCGTCGGCGGGCATCGCCGTGGGCCTCGACCGCGTGCTCATGCTGCTGCTCGGCGCGAAGGACATCTCCGACGTGCTGCTCTTCCCCGCGCGCGACTTCTTCTGAAGGGCCGCGCCAGGCACTTGGCGGGTGATAGGCTGGCAGTCGTGGTGCCCAAGCCGCTCGAGCTCCTCAGGACCGCCTACGCCGGCGCCACCGCCGTGGGCCTGACCGGCCTCGTGTCGTCGGTGGTCCCCGCGCTGACGTTGATTGACGAGCGCGCGCCGGATCCCGCCATCCGCTGGTGGGCGGATCGGGTGCTGAAGGCCTCGCAGGTGCGCTCGACGGCGTTGGGGCTGGAGAACCTGCCGGCGGGCAACTTCGTGCTGTGCGTCAACCACCAGTCGAACTTCGACGCGCTGGTGCTGTTCCGTCACATCGAGCGGCACATGCGCTTCGTGGCCAAGGCGCAGCTCCGCAGCGTGCCCATCTTCGGCTACGCGCTGGAGCGGGCCGGGAACATCTTCGTGGACCGCACCGGCACCAGCGGGGACCGCGAGAAGCTGCAGGCGGCGGTGAAGGCGGTGCGCGAGCGGGTGTCGGTGGTCTTCTTCGCCGAAGGCACGCGCAGCGACGACGGCGTGCTGAAGCCCTTCAAGAAGGGCGCGGCGATCATGGCGCTCGAGGCCCAGGTGCCTCTGGTGCCCGCGGCGGTGGCGGGGACGCACCTCATCCTCCAGAAGGGCAGCGTGGCCATTCACCCCCGGCCGGCGGCGCTGTGCCTCGGGCCGCCGATCGAGACGTCCGGGCTGTCGGTCGACGCGCGCGAGGTGATCACCCAGCGGGCGCACGCGGCCGTCGCGCAACTGCTCGCCGAAGGCAACCGGATCGTCGCCGAGATGGAGCGCGGCTAGCCGGGCGGGGACTTCCAGCGCTCGTGCATCCACACCCACTGCTCCGGGTGCTCGCGTATGGCGTCCTCGATGCCCCTGGTCAGCTTCGCGGTGAGCGCGGTGACGAGCGCGTCGCCGTCGCCCTCGGGCACCTGCACCTCGCGCATGACGATGCGGTAGCGGTGCTTGCCGACGCGGTGGCAGAAGCCCGTCATCACCGCGGCGCCGGTGCGCAGCGCGAGATCGGCGGCCGCGCGCGGCGTCTTCGCCAGGTGCCCGAAGAAGGGCACCCACACCGACTGCACCCTGGTGTCCTGGTCGATGAGCAGGCCCAGGAAGGAGCCCCGCTTGAGCGCCCGCAGCATCTCCTTCGCGGCGCTGGCGCGGCCACGCCAGATGGGCTTGACGCCGCCCGTGGACCGGAAGGACTCGATGAGCGCGGTGGTGCGCTCGTCCGACGCCTCCCGCGCGATGGTGAAGACAGGGTAGCCGGCCAGCCCGGCGCGGCGGGCGAGCAGCTCCCAGTTGCCCACGTGGCCGGTGACGAAGACGACGCCCTTCTTGCGGCCCAGGCACTCGTCGAAGGCGGCGCGCGACTCGCTCGTCCAGTCCACCCACTCGTCGATGCGCGCGTCGAGCTGACGAACGCACACCAACTCCAGCGCCATCCGCCCCAGGTGGCGGAAGCAGGCCCGCATCAGCGCCACCCGCTCGGCCTCGGGCTTCTCGGGGAAGGCGCGCGCCAGCGACGCCAGGGCCTTGCGCCGCTCTCCCCGGGCCAGCACCGAGCCCACCGCCCCCACGAAGGCCCCCAGGCCCGACGCCCACCTCACCGGCAGCAGCGACAAGACGCCCACCAGGGCCCGCACCAGCCCGTAGCGCACCGCCCGCCTGGCGCGCTTCCACGGCGGCGGGAGAGGGGTGTCGGCCACGGGGCCGCGCTATACACCCGAAGGCGATGCGTGCACTTGAAGAGCTGGCGGCCCTGCTCCGGCCCGCGGGCGGCGGCCTGTACCTGGTCTCCACCGGCAAGGCCGAGCAGGAGCGCCTGCAAGAGCGGCTGTACGGCGTCTCCTCCGAGGCCCAGGTGCGCGCGGCCTTCGAGGCGTCCTTGCAGAAGCTCGCTGACGCCAAGGGCGTCTTGCTCGGCATACCGTCGGACGTGGGCGCGGGCTTCCGGCGCGGGGCCAACCTGGGGCCCCAGGCCATTCGAACGCGGCTGCTCGATGAAGGCGTCGATCTCTCCGCCCGCGGGGTGGTGGATGTCGGCGACGTCTTCGCGGTCCCGCAGTTGCTCCATGACTCCATGCTGTCCCCGCCACAGCTCGAGGCCAGCCGGAAGGCCCTCTACCCGGGTGTCGCCGCCGCCGAGCGGGAAGGCTTGCCCGTCTCGCCGCTGTCCATCGCCCAGCGCGTGTGGACGCTGGTGCTGGAGCTCAACCCATCCGCGAAGCTGTTCGCACTGGGAGGCGATCACTCCTGCGCCTGGCCGGTGGTGCCGGCGCTCCAGGCCGCGCGCGCGACGAAGGGACCGTGGGGGATCGTCCAGGCCGACGCCCACACCGATCTCCTCGAGACGCGCCTGGGGGTGACGTACTGCTTCGGCACCTGGAGCTACCACGCCAACGACGCGCTCGGCCGGCAGGGGCGCCTCACCCAGGTGGGCATTCGCGCCTCGCGCAAGCCCAGAGAACACTGGGAGTCCACGCTGGGCGTCCGGCAGTTCTGGGCCGAGGCGGTGCGCGCGCGGCCGAAGGAGTCGCTGGACGAGGTGGTGGCGCACGTGAAGGCGAGCGGCGTGTCTCAGGTCTTCTTCTCCAACGACATCGACGGTACGGACGCGGCGTGGGCTGACGCCACCGGCACGCCGGAGCCGATGGGCCTCGAGCCGGACTGGCTGGTGGAGCTGATCCGCCGGCTGGGTCGCGAGGTGGGCATGCTGGGCGGCGACGTGATGGAGGTGGCGCCGGACTTGGGCCGCACGCCCGAGAGCCGCGCCCGCACCCTGGGCCTCTCCGTGCGCTACCTGGACGAAACCGTTGACGCCGCGCTGGGCAGGCCGCGCTGACTGTGGCAGGAAGGCCGCCGTCCATGCGCTGGTGGTTCGCCGTCCTCGTCGCCCTCACGTTGCTGTCCGGCTGCAAGAGCAGGTGCCGCCAGCTCTCCGAGAAGCTGTGCGACTGCACGCTCAACTCGAACGAGAAGACTTCGTGCCTGCAGCGCGCCGGTAACGCCGAGACGAACAGCCCCCCCACCGAGGCCGACGAGGCCGTGTGCGACCGGCTCTACGAGGGCTGTGACTGCCGGCTCGTCGACACGCCGACGGGGAAGATCCGCTGCGGGCTGGCGCGCGAGCTGGACGGCGCCGACGCCGGGATGAACTGAGCGCCCGCGTCCTCCTTTGGCGCGGCGCTCACCCCTGCCAGCCGCGCTTCACCTTCGCGTACAGCCGGCGCAGGTCCTCGTTCACCTTCACGAACTCCGTCTTGCCCTTCTCCTCGGCGAGCTGCTTCTCCAGCGCGGGCAGCGACTTCTGCGCCTCGGCCATCGCCGGCTTGGAGTCGTGCACCAGCCAGTCCGCGCCCTGGATGAAGGCCAGCCGGGTGTCGAGGTTCTTCTCGGTCAGCCGCTTCATCAGCTCACCCACCAGCTCAGCCTTGCCGCTGCGGCCCACCTCGTACGCCGCGCGCTCCCGCACGCCCTCGTCCTTGTCGTCCAGCTTCCTGGCCCAGCACGCGCCGTCCCCCTTGCACTCCGCCGCCGCCGTGACGCGCAGCTTGAGCGCGTTGATCTTCTCCACGTGCTGCTTCACCGAGGCCGCCACGTCCTTGCACTCCGAGTAGTCCGGATCGTCCTTGCACTCGGCCCCCAGCAGCTGCGCCTCGTCCTTGGCGAACTTGTCGAAGACGGCCGGATCGTCGCCCACCATCGCCACGCCCTTCATCGACTGCTCGCGCGCGTCCCAGCTGCCCTTGCCCGACGACTCCACCAGCTTGCCGTAGGCCTCCTTGCCGCCGATGCGCGCGAGCGCCCACACGTACTCGTGGCGCGCGTTGGCCTCGTCCTCGAGCAGCATGGGGGCGATCACCTTCGCCGCCTCCTTCGAGCGCATCCGGCCCAGCGCGTCGGCCGCCTTCATCCGCATGATCAACTTGATGTCGTCGAACTCGCTCTTGAAGTTGAGAAAGCCGATCAGCGTCTTCTCGGCCCGCATCTCGTGGAGGTCGCCCAGCACCTGCGCCGCCTTCGCGTACAGCGCCACGTCCTTGATGTTGTTCTTCTCGGCCCAGGAGAAGAGCTCCTTGTCCTTCCCGTCCACCACCGGCACCAGCGCGTCCGCCGCCGGCTTACCGAGCTGGTACAGCGCGAAGGACGACTCCATGTAGAAGCTGATCCCCTTGCGCTCCTTGAACATCGCCTTCACCACGCCGGGCACCGCCCGCGGATCGCCGATGTCCCCCAGCGCCATGATCGCCTTCTTGGTCATGAAGGGCTCGATCGCGTCGTCGGTCGCCAGCTCGTAGAGGGGCTCGAAGGCCTCCTTGGCGCCGAGCTGCCCCAGCCCCTCGATGGCGGCGATCACCGTGTAGTTGTCGCCCTTCACCTTGAGCAGCTTGCCCAGCGTGGGCACCGCCTTCGGATCGCCGAGGTTGCCAAGGGCCAGGGCGATCTCCTTGTTCATGGTGCGCGCGTCGCTGTCGCTGGCGCTCAGGTCCACCGCGTTGAGCAGCGGCTCCACCGACGAGGTGTCCTTCGCCTCACCCAGCAGCCGCGCCAGCACGGCCTTCACCTCGGGTGACTTCTCCGCGTCCATCCGCTTGTTCAGCATGGGCACCATCGCCGGTCCCATGTGCTTGGAGCTACGCAGATCCTCCACCGCCTTCTTCCGGTCCTTCTTCGTCTTGGCGTCGCCGATGCGCCCTTCCCAGTACGCCGGCGTCGACGGGTCCTTGCTGCAGCCGGCCAGCAACGCGAGTGAGAGACCAACTCCCAGGACGATTCGACGCATGGTGCCTCCGGTGTCCGAGCCCCCCGACGACAGGCCCGTGAGAATGTGGTGCGTCGTAGACCCACCCGGAGGGAGGGTCAACGACTCGCTTGGAGCGCGTCGCTGCTCCGTGAACTTGGCTGTCAGCGCGTCCTCCCCTCGTGTAGAGCGCGGGCATGCCGCGCATCGTCTTCATGGGGACTCCGGACTTCGCGGTGAAGTCCCTGGAGGCCTGCCTCGAGCTGGGCGAGGTGGTGGCCGTCGTCACCCAGCCGGACAAGCCGCGCGGGCGGGGGCAGGAGCTGTCCTTCTCCCCGGTGAAGCAGCTCGCGGTGGCGAAGGGGCTCACCGTGCTGCAGCCCCAGAAGGTCCGCGGGGTGGGCTTCGCCGACGAGCTGCGCGCCCTCGCTGCGGACGTGGCGGTGGTGACGGCGTACGGGAAGCTCCTCCCCAGGGACGTGCTGGACGTGCCCCGCCACGGCTGCGTCAACGTGCACGCCTCGCTGCTCCCGCGCTTCCGCGGCGCCGCGCCCATCCAGTGGGCGATCGCCTCGGGCGACGAGAAGACCGGCGTGTGCCTGATGAAGATGGACGAAGGCATGGACACCGGGCCCGTCATCGACCGCGCGGAGCTGCCCATCCTCCCCACCGACACGTCGGCCACGCTGCACGACAAGCTGGCGGCGCTGGGGGGCGAGGTGCTCAGGCGCGCGCTCCCCAGGTACCTCGCCGGCGAGCTCCGGCCGGTGGCTCAGGCTTCCGAGGGCGTGGTGCTGGCGCCGATGATCCAGAAGGAAGACGGGCAGCTCGACTTCACCCGGCCGGCGGTCGAGCTGGAGCGCCGGCTGCGGGCCTTCACCCCCTGGCCGGGCGCCTTCACCCGGCTGCAGGGAGCGCTGCTGAAGATCCACCAGGCGAAAGTGCGCGAGGGGAAGGGCGAGGCCGGCACCGTGCTGGCGGTAGGGCCCTCTGGTCTCGAGGTGGCCTGCGGGCAGGGCAGCCTGTTACTCGAAGGCCTGCAGCCGGAAGGCAAGCGGGTGATGAGCGCTCGTGATTTTCTCGCTGGGCGCAGCGTCGCGGTGGGCGCGAAGCTCGGTCCGGTGAGGGCCACGTATCGCGGCCCGGAGGCTTGAAAGGTATGTCCTTCACCATCCTCGTGCTCCACGGCCCCAACCTCCACTGGCTGGGCAGCGACGACGTCGACGAGCGGCTGGAGGCGCGCGCGTCCGAGCTGGGGGTCGACCTGTCCATCGTCCAGTCCAACGGCGAGGGCGCGCTGATCGACGAGCTGCACGAGCAGGAAGACGAGTACGACGCGGTGATCGTCAACCCCGGCGCGCTGGCCCCGGCGGCGTGGGCGCTGGCCGAGGCGCTGCAGTTGGTGGGCGTGCCCGCGGTGGAGGTGCTGCTCAAGGCCCTGCCGGCCGAGCGCGGCCCCAGCGCCCTGTCCCCGGTGGTGCAGCAGCAGATCCACGGCAAGGGGCATGACGGCTACCTGCACGCGCTGGAGGCCCTGGCCGGGATCCGCGGCCCGGGGCTGACGCCGGTGCGCTCTCCGGAGCGGCTGGAGGAGTCGGCCGCCGAAGAAGAGGAAGAAGAGGAGGCCGGGCCGGCGCGGCACGTGTCGCGCGGGGGCAAGTCGATCGGCCGCAGAGCGCCCCAGCAGGAAGCGCCAGCGGGCAAGAGCATCGGCCGGGGCACGAAGCGCGGCGAGGAGGCTCCAGCGCAGTCGGCGAAGAGCATCGGCAAGCGCTCCGACGCGGCTCCCGGCAAGGGGCCGGGAAGGAGTAACGGCCCGGGAAAACCAGCCGGTGACGGCAACGGGCTGTCGCGCGCCCTGGTGCGCGCGAAGCTGGCCGACCGCCTGGCGCGGAAGGTGCCGCCGGACACGCTGGCGGCGTGGGCCCGCGCGGAGTGGTCGGCGCTGCAGCAGGGCGGGCCGTGCGAGGCCGGACAGCGGGAGCTGCTCGACGGCGTGCTGCTCACGCTGATGGCCGGGGCGAAGGTGTCCGAGGACGTGCTGCTGGCGCAGATGGCGAAGCTGTAGCAACCAACGCGACACGGGGAGGATCGCATGACACCGCAGGGTGAAGCTGGAGCACCGGGGCAGCAACCGGGGTGGTTCTCACGCAACGGGAAGTGGCTGGTGGGGGGCGGGTGCGTCCTGCTGCTGGGGTGCTGTGGCGTGATGTCGCTGGGCGCGTGGCTCACTGGCCAGGAGGTCGCCACGGTCAGGACCGCGGTCGAGGCGCTCGACGCGGACGCCGCGCGGGTGGACTGCGGAACGCCCGGTCCGGGTGGCGTGGACTGCAAGCTCAAGCGCACCGCGGGGGCGGGGAAGCTCGAGGCCTGCTGGGACCTGGAGATCACCTGCACCAACGGCGGGAAGATGCTCGGCCACGCCTGCGGGCAGCTCGGGGCAGGGCAGGCGGACGGCACGGCGAACATGCCGGTGTCGGCCTTCTCCAACCAGGACGGGTGCGACAGCCCGGTGTTGGGCGCGGTGAAGAACCTGCTCGTCACCACGGTGGAGTGAGGCCGCGGCGATGACGCAAGCCAGGCGTGGCGGGCGGGGCGGTGTGGCGAAGCCGGGCGCTCCGGCGCTCCCGAAGGCCGCTCTGCCCACGGCGCGCACCATTGCCATCCAGGTGCTGGCGCGCGTCGCCGCCACCGACGCGTACCTGAACGTGGTGCTCGACTCGGTGCTGGACGAGCTTCCCCCGAAGGATCCCCGCGACGCGGCCCTGGCCACCGAGCTGGCGTACGGCGCCACCCGCCGGCAGTTGACGCTCGACTTCGCCATCTCGACCCACGCGGACCGCAAGCTGGACGCGATGGAGGACCGCGTGCTGGCCGCGCTGCGCATCGGCGCGTACCAGCTCTTCTTCACCCGCATCCCGAAGCACGCCGCGGTGGCGGACACGGTGGAGGCCCTGCGCCAGGTGGGCCTGGGCCGCGCGTCGGGCTTCGTCAACGCCATCCTGCGCAAGCTCTCGCCGCTTGAGTCGGCGCCCCTGCCGCCCTCGTCCGACGAGGCGGCGTTGCTCGCGGTGAAGGAGAGCCACCCCGAGTGGCTGGTGCGCCGCTGGCTACGCCAGTTCGGTCCCGAGAGAGCGCGCGCCATGCTGGCCGCCGACAACGAGGCGCCGGCCCTGGCCATTCGCGCCAACACCGCGAAGGTGACGCGCGACGAGCTGCTGAGCCAGCTCACCGAGGTCGGCGTGATGGCGCGCGCCGCGTCGCGCTCTCCGGTCGGCCTCATCCTCGAGTCGCCGGGGCGGGTCGAGGATCTCTACGGCTACGCCGAGGGCCTGTGGCAGGTGCAGGACGAGGCCGCGCAGTTGGTGGGCGTGTTCGCGCAGGTGCCGGCGAGCGCCCGCGTGCTGGACGCCTGCGCCGCGCCCGGAGGGAAGGCCTGCCACCTCGCCCAGTCGAACGAGGTGTTGGCCATCGATCTCCACGGGCACAAGCTGCGGAAGATCGACGCCGAGGCGAGGCGGCTGGGCGTGCGAGCGCGGCTGCGGCTGGAAGCCTGCGACGCGTCGAAGCCCTTGCCCGACTCCTTCGGCGAATTCGACGCGGTGCTGATCGACGCGCCGTGCAGCGGCCTGGGCACCCTGCGCCGCCACCCGGAGCTGCGCTACCGGCGACAGGAGAAGGACCTCGCGTCGCTCACCCACCTGCAGCGGGAGATCCTCGAGCACTGCCAGCGAGTGGTGAAGCCCGGCGGGCTGCTCGTCTACGCGGTGTGCAGCACCGATCCGGTGGAGGGCGCGGATCAGATCGAGATGTTCCTGCGCAGCCACCCGGACTTCACCAGCGAGCCGCCGGTGGGCCTGGGGCACCTCCCCACCTGGCAGGGGCACCTGCGCACGCTGCCGGGGCCGGAAGGCTTCGACGGCTTCTTCGCCGCGCGGCTGCGCAAGCTGTACTGAAGCGCCTCCGCTCAAAAGGCAACGCGCGGGCGACGCTGCCGGACGCGCGCGGAAGTACTGCCGCGTCCACGCGGGTATGCTCCTGGGCAATGAAGTCTCGACTCCTGCTGGCGGGCCTTGCCCTCGCCGTGGCCTGCGGAGCGCCTCCCGTCGGTACGGGCGAGGGGGGCCACCCCGACTCTGGCGTCGGAGGAGGGGGCGGCGGCGGTGCGTCGGACGCGGGCGCAGGCGGCGGCGGTGGCCAGCCCGACGGCGGCAGCGTGGACGACGCAGGCACCAGCGAGGACGCAGGCCGCGGCGACGCGGGGGAAGACGCGGGCCTCTCTGCCGACGGTGGCGCCGCCTCGGACGCGGGGACCTTCGACGCCGGGCCCCCCATCATCGCGCCGGTGGGCGTGTGGACGTGGATTCCCGTCCCCGGGAGCGAGTGCGCCAGCGGGGCGATGGCCGGCATCGGCATCAACCGCGCGTCGGCTGATGACGACCTCTTCATCTTCCTCCAGGGCGGCGGCGCCTGCTGGAACCAGGGCACCTGCGTCCCTTCGCTGCTGCAGTTCGGCCCGGTCTGCGACTATGGGACGGCGTGCCTCTGGAACGTGCCCGGCGGCCAGCAGCCGACCTCGGTGTTCGTCACCCACCCCGATCCCTTTCCAGCCGACGGCGGCGGCGCGTTTCCTTCGGAGCTGCGGGCCATCGCTTCTTCCTCCGCGCTGGACCGCTCGCGGCCCGACAACCCCTTCCGCGCCGCGACGTTCGTCTTCGTGCCGTACTGCACCGGGGACCTGCACGGCGGCCGCGCCGAGAAGACGTACCAGTACAAGTACGGCCTGTTCGATCCCGTCTCCACCTACCGCGTGCGCTTCTCCGGCGCGAAGAACATGGACGCGTACCTCGCCCGGCTGCGCGCCACGCTGCCCAACGCCAGGCGCGTGTGGCTCACCGGCTCCAGCGCCGGGGGTTACGGCGCCACGCTGAACTACGAGCGCGTCGCCGCCGCCTTCCCGCAGGCCGAGGTGCACCTGCTGGCGGACTCGGCGCCGTTCGTCCCCTCGGTGCACTGGCCTGAGTGGCGCGACACCTGGGGGCTTGAGTTCCCCGCCGGCTGCGCGGACTGTGACGCAGGGCTGCCTGGCTGGCCGCCGTACCTCGCGGCCGCGCACCCGCAGCGCAGGTTGGGCTTGCTCAGCTATGACCGCGACCAGGTGATCGCCTGGTTCTTCTACGCCCCGCCCGGCGCGGGGAACGTGCTCAACCCGCCGTTCTCCACCTTCACCAACAACCTGCTCACGCTCGAGGGCGTGTACGACGGCACGCAGAACGCGAAGTACTTCGTCGTGCCCGGGGAAGCTCACGTGCTGTGGGGCGACTACGGCCAGGTGCTGTCCGACGGCGGCGTCGCGGCCTCGAGGCGCTCGCGCGACGGAGGCACCACCGTGAAGGCGTTCATCGACGGCTGGGCCCTGGGCGACGCGGGCTGGCAGAGCACCAGGTAGCGGGCGTTTTTCGCTGACCAGGCGCGGGCCCTCCGCGCTAAGGCCGTCGGCATGATCGCCTCGCTCCTCGTGGTGTCCCTCCTCGCCCCTGCGCCGGCCCCAGCCGCCGCGCCACGGCCTCCCGCCGCCCCCGCGAAGCACCCGTACTCGGTGAAGGACCAGGTGACGCTGAGCCGCGTCCTCTCCTTCGCGCTCTCGCCGGATCACCGCCGCGTCGTCTACGCCCTGCGCCAGACGGACCTCGAGGCGAACAGGGGCCGCAGCGATCTCTGGCTGGTCAACGTGGACGGCTCCGGCTCGCGGCAGCTCACCACCCACGAGGCGAACGACACGGACCCGGTGTGGGCGCCGGACAACGTCACCGTCTACTTCCTCTCCACGCGCTCAGGCTCCTCGCAGGTGTGGAAGCTGAACGTGGACGGGGGGGAAGCGGCGCAGGTCACCCGCCACCCGCTCGACGTGGACGCCTTCGTCCTGTCCCGAGACGGTGCGCAGTTGGGCTTCTCCGCCGAGGTCTTCCCCGACTGCGAGACGCTGGCCTGCACGAAGCAGCGCCTCGACGAGAAGGCGAAGGAGAAGGCCACCGGCCGCCTCTACGACGCGCTCCTCTACCGGCACTGGGACACCTGGCGCGACGGCCGGCGCTCGCACCTCTTCGCGCAGGCGCTCGCCGGCGGCGAGCCGGTGGACGTGATGAAGAAGGCCAGCGCGGACGCGCCCCCCAAGCCCTTCGGCGACGCGCACGACTTCACCTTCACCCCCGACGGCAAGGGCCTGGTCTTCAGCGCCCGCTGGCTGGGCCGCGAGGAGGCCTGGAGCACCAACCTGGACCTCTTCCTCGCGCCGGTGGACGGCAAGAAGGCGCCGCTCAACCTGACGAAGGAAAACGCTGCCACCGACTCGCTGCCCCTCTTCTCGCCGGACGGCACGCGGCTGGCGTGGCTGGCGATGAAGCGGCCGGGCTTCGAGGCGGATCGCCGCGCGGTGATGGTGCGCGACTGGCCCAGTGGCAAGCCGAAGGAGCTGGCGCCCACGTGGGATCGCTCCGCGGACTCGCTGGCCTGGTCGGTGGACTCGAAGCAACTCTTCGTCACCGCCGAGCACCTGGGGCAGGTGGGCGCCTTCTCCCTCGACGTGGCTGACGGGAAGCTGGTGGAGGTGTACGCGCGCGGCTCCATCTCGGCGGTCGCGGCCACGCCCACGCACCTGGTGGTGCAGCACGACTCCCTCACCTCGGCGGCGGATCTGTACACGGTGCCGAAGGAGGGCGGCGGCGCGCTCTTGCCGGTGACGCAGGTGAACTCCGACGCCTTCCAGTCCTTCACCTTGGGCCAGCCCGAGCAGTTCTCCTTCACCGGCGCGGACGGGGCGACCGTCTACGGCTACGTGGTGAAGCCGGTGGGCTTCGACGCGAAGAAGAAGTACCCGCTGGCCTTCCTCATCCACGGCGGGCCTCAGGGCAGCTTCGGCAACCACTGGCATTACCGGTGGAACCCGCAGACGTACGCGGGCCACGGCTACGTGGCGGTGATGATCGACTTCCACGGCAGCACCGGCTACGGCCAGGCCTTCACCGACTCCATCAGCCAGGACTGGGGCGGCAAGCCGCTGGAGGACTTGAGGAAGGGCCTCGCGGCGGCGGCGGCGAAGTACCCCTTCATCGACCAGAAGCGGATGTGCGCGCTCGGCGCCAGCTACGGCGGCTACATGGTGAACTGGATCGCCGGGGTGTGGAACGAGCCCTGGAAGTGCCTCGTGTCCCACGACGGCAACCTCGACGAGCGCTTCGCCTACTTCGACACCGAGGAGCTCTGGTTCCCCGAGTGGGACCACGGCGGCACGCCCTGGGACAACCCCAACGGCTACGCCCGCCACAACCCCATCGAGCACGTCGGCTCCTGGAAGGTGCCGATGCTGGTGGTGCACGGCGGCCAGGACTTCCGGGTGGTCGAGTCTCAGGGCATGGCCGCCTTCACCGCCCTGCAGCGCCGGGGCATTCCCAGCCGCTTCCTCTACTTCCCCGACGAGAACCACTGGGTGCTCAAGCCCGCCAACTCCATCCTCTGGCACGACACGGTGCTGGCCTGGCTGGACCAGTGGACGAAGGCCGTCAAGTGAGGCCGGGTCGTTGACAATCTGCCGGCGCTCTGCAAATTAGTGCGACGCGACAGGCAAGGGGGCAGTGAGGCTTTCTCGATGCGATCTCTCCTCCTCTTCGCGGCGCTGTGGGCGCTGCCGGGCTTCGCGCAGCAGACGTACGTGGACGATCCGCTGACCCAGGCCAGCTTCGGGGGGCGGGGCAGCCAGGGCGGCAGCTTCTCGGGCTCCGGCTTCACGGTGACGGGGGACACGGACGCGATCTGGTACGAGATCGCCGACGCGCTGCCGAGCGCACGCATCGAGTACACGGTGACGGGGCTGTCGCTGGCGACGTCACTGTCCGGGGCGGATCACGATTTGCTGACCGCGTACCAGGCCCCCACCGGGCAGGCCGAGCCGGTGGCGTACTCACCGTACTTCCGGAACAACGACTTCAAGGCCTTTACCCGCATCTTCGGGGTGCAGGAGGCGGGGCGCGGCGGCGCGATGAAGCTGGAGCTGGCGGCGTGCCCGCGCGGCGCTCCCTGGCACCACGACACGGCCTGCCCGGCCGGCTGCGAGGTGAGCGGGATCGCCTACGCCAACGGCGCGCAGGCGGACGTGGGGTGGGACGCGGCGACGAGCTACCGGATGGCGCTGGAATGGAGCCCCGGGCAGATGCGCTTCTTCCGCGACGGCGCCCTGCTGGGGACTGTCACCTTCGCGGGCACCTATGCGCCGCAGCCGCTGCGGGTGCGCCTGGGCAGCCCGCGCCACGGCCTGTACCCGGGCCTCACCGGCATGCCGCTGGGCATCACCCTCAAGGACGTGTTGATCACCGGAACGCCGGGCACCTCCACGCCCGTCTGCGGCTCGACGGGCGGAGGGGCAGGCGGCGGCGGAGGCGCGGGCGGCGGCGCGGGTGGCGGCTCAAGTGGTGGAGGGGCAGGCGGCGGCGGGGCCACCGACACCGTGCTGGCCGACGTGACGGCGGCGAGCTGGGAAGCGGGCGTCTTCCCCGACGTCGGCGACTTGAACATCGAAGGCGACGCGTCGGGCAATCCGGCGGCGGTGGTGTACCTGCGCTTTCCTCCGCCGGGCGGGGCGGTGCGCCGCGCGGTGCTGACGCTGCACACGCAGAGCGCCTCCTCGGCGGCGGGCGGCTCGGGCCGGCCCTGCGCGGTGGCGGACGCGACCTGGCGCGAGAGCACCATGACGTGGGCGACGCGGCCGGCGGTGGGGGCGTGCACGGGCGCGGCGCGGGGCGTCGACACGGATGAAGAGGTCTCCTGGGACGTGACGCCGCTCTTCCAGGCAGGAGGGGTAGGCAGCATCGCCCTCGTCTCGGGGGACGGGAACGGCGCCCACTACCTGTCGAAGGAGTCGGGCGGGGCGCTGGCGCCGCGGCTCTCGGTGGAGCTGGTCCCCGCTGACGGCGGCGCGCTGGTGGACGCGGGCGCCCCGGAGCTGGACGGCGGCAGCGGCGGGGGGACAGGCGGAGGCGGCGGCGCGGGTGGAAGCGGTGGCGGTGCGACCGGCGGCGGAGGTGGAGGCGGAGCGTCGGGCGGCGGCACGGGCGGGGGCGGGAGCGGCGGCGGAGGCACCCTCTCGGGCGGCTGCGGCTGCACCGGTCTGCCGGGTGGGGCGCTGCTGGCGCTGGCGGCGGGGGTGCTGCTGGGGCGCCGGCGGCGTCGCTGAAAGGCCGCGGGGCGCAGCAGCGCTGCTCTGCGACGAGGCGACGAAGGAGACTCGAGGACCGCCTCGAGTGGCTGAACCGACTTCGGCCCCGGGGCGAGGGCGGCGCCGTCTGCGCTCCCACGCACCTCTTCGGCGCTCGAGCAGCGTGCTGGCACTCCCGTCGCCAGACCTTGAAATACCCCTGCGGGCCTCTTCCTTGCGCGGCTCGCGGCTCTCTCGGTCCGGCCTTCCTCGGCAGCCCGCTAGTGGACGGCGACGGCGGCTACCCGCGGATCACCCTGGTGGCCGTGTTGGCGCATGACGGCGCCCAGCTGGCCCTGGTGCGGGAGATGGCCAGCCAGCAGCAGCACCGCTTCTACGCGGTGGCGCTGACGGGAAAGTGACGGCTACCCGCGCAGCGGCAGGTCCAGCGAGAAGCCGTCCCACACCACGTCCACCTGGCCGCCGTACTCCTGCTTCGCCTGCTCGACGAGGGGCCGGGGATCGACGTCGTGTCGGGAGGACAGGTGGGTGAGGAGCAGCCGCTTCACGCCCGCCTCCCGCGCCACCCGGCCCGCCTCTCGCGCGGTGGAGTGCCGCGTCTCCTCGGCGCGCGACTGCTCGTCGTCGGAGAAGGTGGCCTCGTGGATCAGCACGTCCGCGTCCCTCGCCGCCTGGATGACGGACGGGCAGGGGCGCGTGTCGCCGGACAGCACCAGCTTGCGGCCCGGGCGCGCGCCGCCCAGCACCTGCTCCGGCTTCACCGTGCGCCCGTCGGCCAGCGTCACCGCCTGGCCCTTCTGCAGCCGCCCGAAGTCGGGCCCGGGCGTCACGCCCAGCTTGCAGGCCTCCGCGGGATCGAAGCGCCCCGGCCGGGTGTGCTCTTCGATGGAGTAGCCCAGCGCGTTGACGCGGTGGTCCACCTTCACCGCCCGCACCGTGTACGAGCCCCGGTTGAGCGCGTCGCCGTCGCGCAGCTCGACGATGTCCACGGGGAAGGCCAGCCGCTCCACGCCGAGGTGGATGGCGGCGTCCAGCACCCGCTTCGCGGACGGCGGCCCGTAGAGGGTCAGCCTCTGCTCTCGCCCGCCCATCCCCAGGGTGCGCAGGAAGCCGATGATGCCCAGGTAGTGATCGGCGTGGAAGTGGGTGAAGAAGACCGCGTCCACCGCGAAGCCGGTGCCGAAGCGGATCATCTGCCGCTGGCTGCCCTCGCCGCAGTCGAACAGCAGCAGGTCCGTGTCCGCCTTCACCGCCAGCCCGGAGACGTTCCGGTGCAGCGTCGGCATGGCGGCCGACGTGCCGAGGAAGGTGAGGCGGAGGATGGACATGCCACTGGAACTCACGGCGGCGAAGGCACCTAGCAGATCCGAAGGCGGCTTTGACCCCTTCAAAGAAACCGGCGGAGCCCGGGCGGTGTCTCACCCCCATGCTCCTCGCCCTGCTGTCGTGCGCGCTCCTCTCTGCGGCTCCGCCCCCGCTGGGACGGTGCGCCCCCGGGCCGGCTGACACCGAGGCGAGGGCCCGGTGGAAGGCGCTCCAGGGCGCCCTCGAGGCCCGCGACGCGGCCGGGGTGAAGGCAGCGTGGGCTGCCCTCGAGGAGCACCCCTGCTACCGGCTGCCCTTCGCCGAGACGTGGCGGCACCCCGAGCCCGGCGACGTGGAGCTGCTGGCCGAGTGGTGGGAGCACGGAGGGCGGGACTGGCTCACGACGGGCTGGGCCGAGCCGCCCAACCCGGACTTCGCGGTGGTGCCTCCCGACGTGCCGAAGCACCTCACTCGCGAGAGCGCCGGCGGGCTGGCGCGGCTCTTGTGCTCCGCCGAGGGCGCTGCCGACTGCGGGCGCGACGCCGCGGGTTGGCTGTTGCGCGCGCGGGACCGGCTGGAGCCGCAGGAGGATCACGCCGGCGACGTGCGCCGCAGGCAGGCCGAGGAGGAGTGCGCGTCGCGAGCGAAGAAGACGAAGAAGGGCGAGCAGTACCGCGCGTGGCGCCGCTGCCTCGACGAGAAGCGGCCGCTGGGCGTGTTGATGCCGCTGGGCCGGGTGGGGGCGCCGAAGGACGGCTGGCTGGTGCTGCGCGGCCGGCGCGGGCACTACCAGTTCTGCGACGAGGTGCGCGTGTACGACCTGGCGACGGGCGCGGCGTGGGTGGCGCAGAGCTGCGCGGGGCTGGTGCTGGAGCAGGGTGGATCCGTCAACCATGACGCGACGGACGCGAAGCGGGGCGTCACGGTGAAGGTGGGGCGGCTGCCGGTGGACGCGCTGCGGGAAGCGGCGTGGATGACGCTGCTGGTGCCCCACCTCACGCTGAACGCGCAGCCGTACGCGTGGTTCGTCCGCCGCCCGCCCGGGGTGGCGCCGCGCTGGCCGGACGAGCTGTCCGGTGAAGGGCTGGGCCTGGGCAGCTTCTGGGTCACCAGCGCGCAGACGCAGCTCGGCTGGTCCTGGCAGGGCCACGACGGGCTGAGAGAGAGCGGCTCGCTCACCTGGCCCGACTCCTCCAACGCCGGGGAGGATCACGCCGACGACCTGTGGCGCATCGCCGAGGCGGCCTTCGCGCCCGGGTGTGCGCCGGCGCGCCCTCCGTCCCAGTTGGTGGTGGGCGGCCGCCCGGGCGTCTGGGGCCTCGACGCGAAGCCCGAGTCGCTCGCGGCAGCCGAGCGGACCCTCCTCGAGGCGCTCTTCGCGCACGACGACGGCTGCGGGAAGGCGCCTGCCGCGGCGCCAGGCCAGGGGGCCAGGAAGTGACGACGGCCGCCCCGGTTGCCCGGAGCGGCCGCTGGTGAGGCACGTGCCTCGAAGGCCTTACGCCGCGGCCTTCGCTGCGCCGGCGCCCTGGGTCTCTTCCCCGCCCTTCACGCCCCCCTCGATGCGCATCCCGTAGAAGGAGCGGTACACGAAGAAGGCGGACAGCACGAAGAAGATCGCCGACAGCGCCAGCGTGGTGGTGTTGGCCTTGAACGCGTACAGCACCTTGCCCATCGCGTCGCGGCCCGACTCCACCTTCCCGAACTCGTACGCCAGCTCGACGGCCAAGAGGCCGAACAGGGTGGTGAACTTGATGACCGGGTTGAGTGCCACCGACGACGTGTCCTTGAAGGGGTCGCCCACGGTGTCCCCGACGACGGTGGCGGCGTGCAGCTCGGTGCCCTTCGCCTTGAGCTCCGTCTCCACCAGCTTCTTGGCGTTGTCCCAGGCGCCGCCGGCGTTGGCCATGAAGACGGCCTGGTACAGCCCGAACAGCGCGATGGAGATGAGGTAGCCGATGAAGAAGTACGGCTCGAAGCAGGCGAAGGCCAGCGTGCCGAAGAAGATGGCCAGGAAGATGTTGAACATACCGCGCTGCGCGTAGATGGTGCAGATCTCGACGACCTTCTTCGAGTCGGACACCGACGCCTTCTCCACGCCCTCGAGCTTGATGTTCTTCTTGATGAACTCGACCGCGCGGTAGGCCCCGGTGGACACCGCCTGCATCGAGGCGCCGGTGAACCAGTAGATCATCGCGCCGCCCATGATCATGCCCAGCAGGAAGGGCGCGTGGACGATGGTCAGGTTCTCGAGGCCCACCGACAGCCCGTTGGTAATGGAGAAGAGGATCGCGAAGATCATCGTCGTGGCGCCGACGACCGCCGTGCCGATCAGCACCGGCTTGGCCGTGGCCTTGAACGTGTTGCCCGCCCCGTCGTTCTCTTCCAGGAACTCCTTGGCCTTGTCGAAGTTGGGCTCGAAGCCGAAGTCCTTCTTGATCTCTTCCTTCACGTTCGGGACCGACTCGATCAGCGACAGCTCGTAGACGGACTGCGCGTTGTCCGTCACCGGCCCGTAGGAGTCGACCGCGATGGTGACCGGGCCCATGCCCAAAAAGCCGAAGGCCACCAGGCCGAAGGCGAACACCGGCGACGGATCCACGTTCACGCCCGCGGCCATGGGGAACAGCGCGCTCAGGCCCATCGTCGACACCCAGTAGGACACGCCCATCAGGCCCACGAAGACGACGCCCATCCAGTAGGCCGAGAAGTTGCCGGCCACCAGGCCCGAGATGACGTTGAGCGACGCGCCGCCTTCCTTCGAAGCGGTGACGACCTCACGCACGTGCCGCGACTCGGTCGACGTGAAGACCTTCACCATCTCGGGGATGATCGCGCCCGCGGCGGTGCCGCAGGTGATGATCAGCGACAGCTTCCACCACATGTCCGTGTCGCCCGCGAGGTTGGGGATGAGGAGCTTCGACGCGACGAAGGTGACGATCACCGACAGCACCGAGGTCAAGATGACCAGGCGGGTCAGCGGCGCCTCGAAGTTCATCTTGTCGGCGTTGCCGAAGCTCGCCTTCGCCCACAGCTCGTTGATCGTGTACGAGAGGAAGCTGGTGATGACCATCATCACGCGCATCGCGAAGATCCACACCAGCAGCTGCACCTGCACCGCCGGGTCCTTCGCCGCGAGCAGGATGAAGACGATCAGCGCCACGCCGGTGACGCCGTAGGTCTCGAAGCCGTCCGCCGACGGGCCGACCGAGTCACCCGCGTTGTCGCCTGTGCAGTCCGCGATGACGCCCGGGTTGCGCGCGTCGTCTTCCTTGATCTTGAAGACGATCTTCATCAGGTCCGAGCCGATGTCGGCGATCTTGGTGAAGATGCCGCCGGCGATGCGCAGGGCCGACGCGCCCAGCGACTCACCGACCGCGAAGCCGATGAAGCACGAGCCGGCCAGGTAGCCGGGCATGAAGACCAGGATGGCGAGCATCAACAAGAGCTCGGTGGAGATCAGCATCATGCCGATCGACATGCCGGCCTTGAGCGGAATGTCGTAGGTGCCGAAGGGCTTGCCCCGGAGCGAGCTGAACGCCGCGCGCGAGTTCGCGAAGGTGTTCACCCGGATCCCGTACCAGGCCACCAGGTAGCTGCCGGCGATGCCGATCAGCGAGAACGCGAGGATGATCAGGACCCGGATGGCCGTCGGCACCTCGGCCGCGGGCCCTTCCACGTGCGCCATCGAGAAGTACACGGCGATGACCGCGCCGATGAAGATCTCGAGGATGAGGATGAACTTGCCCTGGGTGATCAGGTACTGCTTGCACGTCTGGTAGATCAGCTCGCTGATCTCCAGCATCGACTTGTGCACCGGCAGGTTCTTGAGCTGCGAGTACTGCACGAAGCCGAAGACCAGGCCCAGCACGGCCACCACGATCCCGAACATCAGCAGGGTGCGGCCGTTCACCGAGTCCATGAACACCTGGTCGGAGAGTCGAGGCAGGACCAGGTTGGCCTCCGACGCGAAGGCCAGCGCGGGGGCCAGCAGCGCGGCGACGCCTGCAAGTCGTGAAAGTCTCATCGGTTTTGATTCCTTTACGGGAGGTTGACGCGCGGCGCGCATAGCACACCTGCCTGCCCCTGCAACCACTGGCCGAAGGCTTTTTCCAGCCAGCTGGAGCGTCGTCCGCACAGTGGCGGGCCCCCCCGCGCGGGGCTACCGTCCGCAGCGGAATCCTTCAATGGCCGCGCCCCGGATCCTCGTCGTCGACGCCGACTCGTCTCTCGCCCAGAAGGTGGGGCTCGCGCTGAACGGCTCGGGCTTCGACGTGGCCTTCTGCAGCTTCAGCCCCAGCGAGGTGACGGCCACCGTCCGCGAGCTGCCGCCGCAGCTGGTGCTGGTGCACGCGGAGCTGGGATCTCCGCAGATGTCCGCGCTGGTGGCGCGGCTGGAGAGCGCGGGCCAGGGCGCGCTGCCCATCGTGCTCCTGTGCAAGGACACCAGCGACGAGGTGTACGTCAAGACGATGCGCACCGGGGTGGTGGAGATGCTGCAGGAGCCCTTCAGCCCCCGCCTGCACATCGGGCGGATCCGCGTGCTGCTGGGCGAGCTGGCGGAGCGCTCGGGGCAGCTTCGCGGGCGCGGCGGGCCCACCGAGCTGGCTTCATTCCTTCACCACGTGATGCGGACGCGCCGCACCGGCGGGGTGGAGGTGGGCTTGAGCGCCGAAGGGCGGGCCTTCTTCGTGCGCGGGGTGCTGAAGAGCGCGCGGCTGGGCCAGCACGTCGATCAACCGGCGCTGGCGGCGATGACGCGGCTGACCGCGGCGTGGCTCTTCACCGAGGGCGCGGAGGGCACCGCGGGCGTGGTGGACCTCGGCGGCCCCAAGGACGAAGACGAGCCGTTCCACGCCACCTTCCAGGGAGGCAGCGCCGCCGCGCTGCTGTCTTCGCCCTCGGAGCCGGCGATCGAAGGCGTGGTGGTGGGCAACAGCCCCACGCCCATAGCGGCGCCCGTGCCCGGTCCCTTCGCGCCGTCCTCGGTGTCAGGGGCGCAGGCCACGTACATCTCCCAGCAGAACCTCCCGGCCGCCGATCCCCAGGCGGGCAGCACGCCCATCCTCTTCGTCGACGACGAGCCGGCGGTGGTGCAGATGCTGGCCAGCTACTTCTCCAAGAAGGGCCACCCGGTGGACACCGCCTCGGACGGCGTGGAGGCGATGGGCAAGCTGGTGGCCCAGCCCTTCGATGTGGTGATCGCCGACTTGAACATGCCGCGGCTGGACGGCTGGGGCTTGTTGCGCCTCATCCGCGAGGACGTGCGTACCCGGGAGGTGCCGGTGGCGCTCTTCTCGGCCCAGGAGAACTACCGCGAGGCGCTGCGGCTGCTGCAGGCGGGCGCGCAGGCCTACTTCCCCAAGTCCCTGCGGCTGTCGGCGCTCGAGGTGCAGGTGAAGGAGTTGATGGAGCCCCGCCGCCGCTTCGTGCGGCTCGTCAGCGCCGAGGGGGGGATCGCCTTCGACCTGGGCGCGCTGGGGCCGCAGTGGGTCTTGAAGGCGCTCTCGCGCGAGGGCTACACCGGGCAGTTGGACGCGCGCGACAACTGGGCCACCTGGCGGCTGTGGTTCGACGCGGGGCGGCTGGCGCAGGTCCAGGCCCGGGTGGGCACCTCCACGCTGACGGGCGATCGCGCGCTGGCGGCCTTCCTCATGTCGAAGAAGGCCGAAGGCACGCTGGCCCGGGGCGCCCCGGCCGCCGACGAAGGCTTCGCGCGGCACCCCACCGAGTCGACGCTGGCTCGCCTGGTGCCGTGGCTCAACGACGAGCAGCACAGAGCGCGCGAAGGCGAGCTGGCGCGGGCGCGGGCGCTCAACGTCAACGACGATCTCTACCGGCTCTACGTCAGCGTGGGCCCGCCGGCGTGGCTGCCGATCGCCCGCATGCTGTGCGAGCTCAAGCTGACCCCGGCCGACGTCATCACCCGGCTGCAAGTCACGCCGATGGAGGTCGCGGCGGTGGTAAAGGATCTGCTGAGCCGCGGCGTGGTGTCGCTGCAGGGTTGACGAAAAAAGGCGATGGCGAAGGAAGACAAGCTCTCAACCGGGCGGCTGGCGCGGCTCGCGAAGCTGGCGAAGCTGTCGGCGAAGCTGTCGACGGACGTCGTCTCGCGCGGGGTGAAGCGGCTCGCCAGCAAGGACAGCGCGGAGTCGATCCTCGGGGCGGGCGCGGCCGAGAAGCTGGTGGCCACGCTGGGGGACCTGAAAGGGCTGGCGATGAAGATCGGCCAGCAGGTGTCGATGGATCCGGAGCTGCTCTCGCCCGAGGTGCGCGCGGTGGTGGCGCGGCTGCAGAACCAGGCCCCGCCCATGCCGTGGCCGCGGGTGTACGAGGTGCTGAAGAGCCAGCTCGGCCGGCCGCCCGAGGAGGCGTACGCCGAGTTCGAAGAGACGCCGCTCGCCTCCGCCTCGCTGGGGCAGGTGCACCGCGCGGTGACGAAGGACGGCACGGCGGTGGCGGTGAAGGTGCAGTACCCGGACATCGCGCGGGCGCTGATGGCCGACCTCGACAACCTGGGCACCATGGTGGGCGTGCTGGCCACCACCACCCGGCTCTCGCAGGGCAAGGCGTACTTCGCCGAGCTGCGCGAGTCGATGATGGACGAATTGGACTACCGGCAGGAGGCCGCGCGCTGCGTGCAGTTCGCCCAGGCGGCGGCGTGCGCTCCCGACCTCCGCGTCCCCCGCGTCTTTGACGAGCTGACCAGCGAGAAGGTGCTGACGCTGGAATT
Organism: Myxococcales bacterium; assembly: GCA_020846875.1. Taxonomy (GTDB): domain Bacteria; phylum Myxococcota; class Myxococcia; order Myxococcales; family Myxococcaceae; genus JADLDB01. The sequence continues at coordinate 37,517 of JADLDB010000018.1, forward strand.
GCTCCACGGGCCCACGCTGAAGGATCTGCTGCACCACTCCACGCAGCTCACGCCCGAAGAGCGCTTCCGGGTGTCGCGGCTCCTGATCCGTGCCATCTGGGCGCCGTTCCTCCACTCAGGGCTCATCCACTCCGATCCGCACCCGGGGAACTTCATCCTGCTGACCGACGGCACCATCGGGGTGCTGGACTTCGGGGCGATCAAGAAGCTCTCGCCGGCGTGGGTGGACGTGAACCGGCGGCTGTTCCGCTACACGATGAGCGGCGAGCCGTGGGACTGCATTCAACTGTCGCTGGACTGTGGCTTCGCCTTCGACGAGCCGGACACCGCCCGGGACTTCGTGGCCACGGTGGTGGACATCGCCACTCGGCCGCCGCGCTCGCGGGACCTGGACTTCAAGACGGCGGGGATCAGCCGCGATCTGCGCAGCCACTTCCTGAAGAACGCCACCCGGCTGGGGACGATCCGCCCGCCGCGGGAGTCGGTGCAGTTCTACCGGGCAGTGGGAGGCATGACGCAGAACCTGGAGAACCTGGGCGCGCGGGGCGACTTCCGCCGCGTCTACGAGGAGCTGCTGGGCTTCGTGCCCTGAGGGGAGCGCGCGTGTACTGCCAGGCCTGCGGCGCCTACAACCCGGAAGGGACGAGCGCGTGCCTGAACTGCGGGGTGTTGCTGGCGGCGGCGGTCGATCCAGGCGGGGCGAAGTGCCGCAAGCACTCCGAGACGCCGGCGGTGGGCACGTGCAGCCGGTGCGGCTCGTTCGGGTGTGGCGTGTGCCTGTCGCAGCGGGGCGCGGCGTGGTGGTGCGACGACTGCGTCGAGCGGGCGGGCACGCTGCCCTGGGACGAGCGGGCGGCGCTCGGCACCTGGCGCGCGTGGTGGCGCACCTGCGTGCTGCTCATCTCCAGCCCGGTGCAGACGCTGGAGGCGGCGAGGCCGGAAGGCGGGCTGGGCGGCTCGGTCCTGTTCTCGGTGCTGGCCACCATCGCCGGCTACGCCACCACGCTGGGGATGATGGCCCTCGTCATGGTGCCGTCGGCGTTGATGGGCGCCCAGCGGAGCTCCGGTGATGGGAAGGCCTTCGCGGTGATCATGCCGCTGGTGGTGGTGGTGTACGCGGTGATGATCTTCGGCTTTCAGCTCGCGTCGGTGCTGGTGTTGGCCGGGCTCGATCACCTGATGCTGATGCTCTTCGGCGCTCAGCCGCGGGGCTACGAGGTGTCGGTGCGGGCCAACGCGCTGGCGATGGCGCCGGCGCTCATCGGGCTGGTGCCGATCTGCGGGATCTACGTGTGGCCGCTCTGGGCGCTGGTGCTGCGGATCATCGCGCTGGCGTACCTGCACAAGACGACGGGCGGGAAGGCGGCGGCCGCGGTGCTGGTGCCGGCGGCGGTGCTGTGCGGCCTGTGCGGCGGCGCGTACGCGCTCCTCTTCGCGGCGGGGATGAGCCAGTCCTTCAGGTGACGCTGCCGTGAGCCGGCGCGAGGACGCGCGGCGGCGTCGCCGCGGGCGAGGTGGGCAGCGCGACGCTCCCGCGGTGCCAGACGAACGCCACCAGGCCCAGGTGCACGGCGGTGACGGCCACCTGCAGGCCCAGCACCTCGACGTGCCCCCCGATGACGGCGACGGCCACGTCCATCGCGTGGATCGAGAGGAAGGGGTAGGCGAGACCCACCCACGGCCGGCGCTCGAACCACCAGCGGCCGAGCAGCAGGAACGCGCTGCCCAACCCGAGAGTGAGCGTCCACCCCGGGAAGTTGAAGACCCGTACACGGAAGAGCTTCACAGATCGACCAACTGGATCACCCGGCTCTTGCGCGCCCGGTAGATGCGGAAGTCGCTGTCGAGGGTGAGCACCGACGCATCGGGCATGAGCTCCACCATCCGCACCAGGCAGGCGTCGGCGAGCGACATCGGGACGTCAGCGTACCGGGTCATCAGCGCGAGGACGGCGGCAACCTCGGTCTCGATGGCGAAGGGGAGGCGGATCAGGCCATCGCGCACCAGGTGGAGCACGCGCTCCGGACCGCCGGGGACGGCACGGAGCAGGAACATCGCCTCGGCGAGCACGGGCTCGGCGGTGAAGAGCGGGGAGGGGAGCTGCTCGAGCGCGGCCTTCACTTGCGCGTGCGTCCGCTCGCGGCGATTCAGCAGGGCCACCAGTGGGCCCGTATCGAGGAGGACCGGGCCCTTCACTTCCCGAAGCCGGCGAGGTGCTTCGGGTTGGTGGAGAGATCGCCCGGACCTCCCGCGACGCTGCCGATGTACGCGCGTGCCGCCGTGGCGAACGAGGTGCCTTCGCTGGGGGCGTATTGCTCGAGTGCCTCGCGGACGATCGCCGAGACCGTCGAACCGCGCGCGCGTGCCAACCGGGAAACCCGGGCGCTCAAGGAGCTTGGGACCTTGATCGACAGGGTCTTCAGGTGCGTGGAGCGCTGGGTATGACGCGACATGCCCGAAGTATGACGGGAATTCCGGCTCGCCGGAAGAGCCGGAAGCCGGTGGCGTGCTTGGCGCTCGCTCCGCGCCGCCCCGTGCGCTACACCTCCGCCCCATGGCTGAAGACGTCAACGCGCTGGTCGACGACATCACCGAGCGGGTCCGCCGCCGCCTGGAGGCCTTCAAGGCCGGCACCGAAGCACCCTGCACCACCTCCACGCCGCCGGTGAAGGGCGCCGAGAGCGCGTCCACCAGCGGCGCCGACTGCGGCACGTCCTGCCTCTCGTGCTCCAACCACGACTCCTGCGGCACGTCCCAGTCGGTGAAGCACGGCCTGGTGGCGCGGGTCAGCCCCGACAAGCTGCGCACCAGCCAGGACATCGCCCCCTTCATCGACCACACCCTGCTCAAGCCCGAGGCGACGAGCGCGGAGGTGGTGAAGCTGGCCGAGGAGGCGAAGAAGTACGGCTTCGCCACCGTGTGCGTGAACTCCATCAACGTGGGCACCGCGGCCCGGGTGCTGGCGGGCAGCAACGTGCTGCCCATCGCGGTGGTCGGCTTCCCCCTGGGCGCGGGGCTCCCCACGGCCAAGGCCTTCGAGACGCGCGAGGCGGTCCGCTGCGGCGCGAAGGAAATCGACATGGTCATCAACATCGGCGCGCTCAAGGCCCGCGACTACGCGCTGGTGCAGAAGGACATCGAGCTGGTGGTGGGCGCGGCGAAGCCCTGGCCGGTGAAGGTGATCCTCGAGACCAGCCAGCTCACGCAGGAGGAGAAGATCATCGGCTGCGCGCTGTCCAAGGCGGCCGGCGCGGCCTTCGTGAAGACGTCCACCGGCTTCTCCTCGGGCGGCGCGACGGCAGAGGACGTGGCGCTGATGCGGCGCATCGTCGGCGATGACATGGGCGTGAAGGCCTCGGGCGGCGTGCGCAGCACCGAGGACGCGCTGAAGATGATCACCGCCGGCGCCAACCGCATCGGCGCGTCCGCGTCCATCGCCATCGTCCTCGGCAAGAAGTCGGACTCGAAGTACTGAGAGCGCGCTCAGGGCGGCGTGAGGCCCAGGTGCAGCTCCAGCGCCCGGTCGAGGCGCGCCATCGCGTCGCGGTGCACCCGGGCTTCCTTCGACACCACGCGGGAACGGTCGTACGTCGTCACCATCGACGCGTTGGCGCTTTGCTAGCCTGCCGCCGGCCGATGACGCCCCCGCAACGCACCCAGCTGAAGGCCGAGCTCGAGCGCCTGGCGAAGGCGCTGTCCGCGAAGGGCGGCCGCCGGCTCGAGCCCAACAAGACCGACGCCGTCGAGCGCCCCGACGAGGACGACGACCAGCCCTTGAACGAGATGAACCAGTCCATCGCCTCCAACCGCAACGCCCACGACGCGCTGGTGCTGGGGAAGGTGCGCGCGGCCCTGAAGCGCCTCGCCGACGAGCCCGACGACTTCGGCGCCTGCCTGGACTGCGGCGATGACGTACCGTTCGCCCGGTTGAAGGCCATGCCCTACGCGGAGTACTGCATCGAGTGCCAGGGCAAGCGCGACCCGTCCGGCCGCGCCACGCGCACCAAGCTGACCGATTACCGGTAGGACACCCGCAGGAGGGCACACCATGGATCCGAAGGCGCTCGCCACCCTTGCCCGAGCCTGGGCTGACGGAGATCCCGACCCGCACACCGCCCAGGAGGTCAACGCGCTGCTGGCGAAGGAGGACTGGAAGGAGCTCGACGATCGCTTCGGCACGTCGCTCGAGTTCGGCACGGCGGGCCTGCGCGGCACGCTCGGCGGCGGCACCAACCGGATGAACCGCGCCGTGGTCCGCCGCACCACCGCGGGGCTGGCGCGCTACCTGAAAGGCACCGTGCCGGACGTGGCGAAGCGCGGCGTGGTGGTGGGCCGCGACGGCCGGGTGTTGAGCCCCGAGTTCGCCGCCGACGCCGCCGGAGTGCTGGCCGCCGAAGGCATCCCCGCGCACGTGCTGCCCGGCGTCTCTCCCACGCCCGTCACCGCGTTCGCCACCACGCGCCTGAACGCCGCCGGCGCGGTGATGGTGACCGCCAGCCACAACCCGCCCGAGTACAACGGCTACAAGGTGTACTGGGGGAACGGCGCGCAGATCATCCCTCCGCACGACTCCGGCATCGCCAAGGCCATCGACGCCGTGGAGCCCGCCAAGGACGTGAAGGTGCTGTCCGAGGCGGACGCCCGCGCGAAGGGCCTGTGGCAGGACGTCTCTCCCGCGGTGGAGCGCGCCTACTTCGACGCAATCCTCGCGCTGCGGCCCACGAAGCTGTCGGGCGACCTGGCCACCGTCTACACCGCGATGCACGGCGTGGGCGGCCGCTGGGTGGAGCAGGTCTTCAAAGAGGCCGGCTTCACCAGGCTCTTCCCGGTGCCCGAGCAGCAGCAGCCCGACGGCCGCTTCCCCACGGTGCGCTTCCCCAACCCGGAAGAGAAGGGCGCGATGGATCTGTCCACCGCGCTGGCCGAGAAGGTGAAGGCTGACCTGGTGCTGGCGAACGATCCCGACGCCGATCGCCTCGCGGTGATGGCGCGCGACGAGTCGGGGGCCTTGAAGATGTTCACCGGCAACGAGGTGGGCGTGCTGCTCGGCCACTTCCTCCTCACCCAGGCGCCGGTGAAGGACGCGCTGGTCGTCACCACCATCGTCTCCTCGGCGCAGCTCAAGGCCATCGCCCAGGCGAAGGGGGCGCGCTACGGCGAGACGCTCACCGGCTTCAAGTGGATCGCCAACCTCGCCCTGGCGGAGCAGCCCAGGGGCGCGCGCTTCGTGATGGGGTACGAGGAGGCGCTCGGCTACACGGTGGGCGAAGTCGTCCGCGACAAGGACGGCGTGGGCGCGGCGCTGGTGGTGGCGGACATGGCCGCCTGGTGCCGCTCGCGGGGCAAGTCGCTGTGGGGCTACCTGGAGGAGGTGCAGCGCGAGCACGGCCTCTTCGTGGCCAGGCAGTACAACGCCACCCTGCCGGGCGCGTCGGGGGCGGCGGCGATCAAGGCGGTGATGGAGGCCTTCCGCGCGAAGGGGCCGGATCGCATCGGCGACTTCGCCGTCACCGCCACCAACGACTACCAGGCGCAGGCGCGCGCCGAGGGCGGGAAGACGACGCCGCTCACCCTGCCGAGGTCCAACGTCGTCGCGTACGAGCTGGAAGGCGGCAGCCGCGTCACCCTGCGGCCCTCGGGCACCGAGCCGAAGATCAAGTTCTACTTCGAGCTCAAGGAGTCGCCGGGGAAGGGCGAGCCGATGGCCGAGGCGAAGGCGCGCGCGACGAAGCGGCTCGACGCGCTGGAAGGCGCCTTCCTGGTGCTGGCGAAGGCCCGCGGCCTGCCGTGAGCTTTTTTCCCCACTCGCGGCACGAGTCCCGTAGATGAACTCCGGACCAGGAGGCTCGACATGCGGTGGCTGGTGATCGCGGCGGTGCTGTTGTCCGGAGTGGCGCAGGCGCAGGACGCGGTGGCGGTGGGCCAGTCCTGGTCCGCGGTGGGGCCCAAGACGATCCCCGCGGGGGCCAGCGCGCTGGAGGGGACGATGGGCTGGCCGGGGCTCTCGGTGGGCTACCTCTACGGCATCGCGAGCCGCTTCAACCTGGGGGCGCGCTTCTCCTTCAACTACGGCGTGGAGGGGCTGGTCCGCTACCAGGTGACGCCCGGCCTCAAGCTGCAGGTGCTGACCAAGTTCTCGCTCGTCGAGCGCGGCCGCGTCTCCTTCGGCGTCACCTTCGAGCCCGGGCCGCTCTTTCATTTCTCCACCGGCAGCACCTTGATCGGGTTCGCCTTGCCGGTGGGCTTTCGTCTGGGCATCGCTCCGTCCAGCGCGCTGCAGTTGGCGATCCTCTTCGAGCTGCCCTGCTGGATCTCCTTCGGGAACCTGGCCAGCTTCAACCTGCCCATCCTCACCGGGGTGGGCTTGGAGTACTTCCTCCAGTCCAGCGTGGCGCTCTTCTTCCGGCTGCGCATGGGCCCCACCATCTTCTTCCGCGGGCTGCCCGCCGAGTTCACCATGGAAGGCGTGGTGGGCGTGGGCTGGCGCTTCTGAGAGAGTCCGCCCGTGGGCTTCAAGGATCACTTCTCCCACGGCTCGCAGGCCTACGCGCAGAGCCGGCCGCGCTACCCGCGCGCGCTGGTGGACTTCCTGGCCGACTCGTCGCCTTCCGTGGGCCTCGCCTGGGACGTGGGCTGCGGCTCGGGGCAACTGTCCACCCTGCTGCCCGAGCGCTTCGAGCGAGTCGTCGCTACCGACGCCAGCGCGCAGCAGCTCGAGCACGCCGAGGCGCACCCGAAGGTGGAGTACCGCCAGGCGCCCGCGGAGGCCTCGGGGCTCTCCCCGCGGTGCGTCGATCTCGTCACCGTGGCGCAGGCGGCGCACTGGTTCGACCTGCCGCGCTTCTACGCGGAGGTGCGGCGGGTGGCGGGCGTGCCCGAGACGGTGCTGGCGCTCATCACCTACTCGTTCCACTCCGTCGCGCCGGCGGTGGACGAGGTGGTGGGGCGCTTCGCGCTCGGCACCCTGGCGGACTGGTGGCCGAAGGAGCGCGTCCTCGTCGACTCCGGCTACTCGACGCTGGACTTCCCCTTCGAGCGCCTCGCCGTGCCACCGCTGGAGCTGGTGGCGGATTGGGACGTCGACGCGGTGCTCGGCTACATCCGCACCTGGTCGGCGGTGGGAAAGTTCGTCCAGGCCGGCCACGTGGCCCAGGTGGCCGCGTTCGAGCAGGAGGCCCGCGCGGCGTGGGGAGACATCGGGCCCAGGCGCGTGACGTGGCCGCTCACCGTCGTGGCCGGCCGGGTGGGCGCGCTGAGCTGAAGCGAGCGCGTCGCCGTCGACGCGGGAGCTCCGTCCGTTCAGCAGCGCCTCGGCGCGACGAGAGGGTGCGCAGGGGGCGTGGGGGGGCGCTCCCCACCCCCGCACCCCCGAGGCTGGCACCTTCCTTCGCGGGCCGTTCTCCCCGAGACTCCGCCAACTCATGCACCCTGCCGTGAAGTGGTCATCCGTCGCCGTCGTCCTCGCCGTCGCGGGCTGCAGCAGGAGTTCCGCTGCGCCGGCCGCCCCGAAGCCCGCCGAGGGAAAGCCGAAAGGCCACGTGCGCCTCGTGCACGCGCCGGCCACTGCGCCCGATCAGCTCGCGCCCCTCGTCGCGCAGGAGCGCGCCGCGTCCGCTGCCAACGGCCGCACCCTGGTCGTCTACGTCGGCGCGCCGTGGTGCGAGCCCTGCAAGCGCTTCCACGCCGCCGCCGAGCAGGGCCAACTGGACCAGGACTTCGGCGATCTCGATCTGCTGGAGTTCGACGCCGAGGCCGACGCCGAGCGGCTCCTCCTGGCCGGCTACGAGTCGAAGCTGATCCCCCTGCTCGTCGTCCCCGGCCCCGACGGGCGCGGCACCGGCCAGCGCCTGGAGGGCTCGGTGAAAGGCGACGCCCTGGCGGACCTGACGCCCCGCCTCAAGCAGGTGCTGGGCCGGTAGATGTCGCCCAAGATCCAGACCGCCTCGGGACGGTGGGTCGATCCGCTGGCGCCGGAGCCGGCCGCGCTCGTCATCGAAGACGTCGCGTACGCGCTCTCGCAGTTGGCCCGCTTCGGCGGCCACGCGCGGCTGTCTGAAGACGGCTTCAGTTGGACGGTGGCGCTGCACAGCGTGGAGGTGGCGCGCCGCCTGGAGCGGGCCGGACAGCCTCGCGAGGTGGTGCGCTGCGGGCTGATGCACGACGCGACCGAGGCGTACCTCGTCGACGTGCCCCGGCCGGTGAAGCGGCGCCTCTCGGACTACGCCGCCCTGGAGGACGCGCTCTGGCGCGTGCTGGCGCAGCGCTTCGCGCTCCCCGAGGTGATGCCCGCTGCGGTGCACCAGGCCGACACCGACCAGCTCTACGTAGAGGCCTTCCACTTCATGAGCGGCTGGGACGTGCCCGTGGCGCTCCACGCCGAGCCCCGCCCGCGGGTGTTGCCTGCGGCCGAGGCGCGCGCGCTGTTCCTCGCGGAGTTCGCCCGGCTGTCCTGACGCCCCCTGCGCTGCCGGACGAAGACGACGGCTCTGGCGTCAGCGACAG
>JADLDB010000019.1 GCA_020846875.1 Myxococcales bacterium
CCGGCAAGACGGGCCCCCAACTGACGGCCGAGCGCAAGGCCCAGGAGGTCCGCCTCGGCGATGCGCTCGAGGCCCTGCGCGCCCGCAAGGCCGCCCTGGCCCAGGCCCGCACCCCGCTGGCCCGCCTGCGCGCCCAGCAGCTCGTCACCCAGGCCGAGAAGAAGACGCGCACCGAGTACGCCCGCCGCGCCGCCATCACCGCCCTCTCACCCCTCAAGCTGCGCCACCAGGAGCTGCACGACTACGCCGACCGCCTCGCCGGCCTGCCGCCCAAGAAGCTCAAGGGCGAGCTGGCCCAGGTGAATGCGCGCCTCGAGGCCAACGACTACGGCACCAGCTACCAGGGCCGCGTCGAGCAACGCATGGACGTGGTGAAGCAGGCCATCGCCCAGCAGGCCATCGCCCGCGTGGGGAAGACAGCCCCCGTGAAGCCCACCGACGCCACCCGCAACCCCGGCAACGTCGTCTTCGACGGCCCCGGCATGTTCATCGCCGACGCCAACGCGATGGACCCGCGCGCCTGGGCCCAGAAGCTCAAGGCCGCCGGCGTCGGCTGGGTGTCCCTGCAGGTGAACAACGGTGGGCCCGTGGCCGGCAACTTGAGCGCGCTGGACAACGGCTGGGCCGCGCCCTTCAAGGCCGCCGGCCTCAAGGTGGGCTTCTGGGGCGTCTCGTACACCGAGCCCGAGAAGGACGCGCAGGACGCCGCGCAGTTGACCGCCCGCTACCAGGGCGACTTCTACATCGCGGACTGCGAGGGCCAGTTCCAGTTCGGCCAGGGCGACGTGGGCCGCAACCAGCGCTACGTGGCCGCCTTCCAGGCCGAGGCGACTCGCCAGGGCATCGGCAAGGTGCCGCGCGCGCTGTCCTCCATGGGCCGCGTGGCGCTGGACATGAAGCCGTGGCTGGACAACGGCTGGGACGCGATGCCGCAGGCGTACTGGAACAGCTACGAGCACTACTCGCCCAGCCTCTCGGTGAAGTACTACACCGACCACGGCTGGCCGAAGGGGCGCGTGCACCCCACCATCGCCACCTATGACGGCTCCTCGGAAGGCAACGCCCGGCCCAAGTCCATCGCCGAGTACGCCGCGGACTTGAAGAAGGCCGGCACCACCGGCTTCTCCTACTACCTGCCCGAGTCGTACCTCGACGACGCCGAGTACCAGGAGCTGTCAAAGGCCCTGAGGAATGGGATGAACGGCTGAGCGGCCCTCACGGCAGCCGCCACGTGTAGCCCGGGTACGGCCGGCAGGTGGTGAGGCCGGGGATGCGGACCAGCTCGATGCCGTGGTCCTGCGCCATCACCTCCCCCCCGCTGCCCGGGAAGGTGATGACGTAGTTGAAGTAGCCCTGCTGCGGCGGCATGCCCGCGGAGTACAGCATGGCGTTGGTGTGCAGGTAGGTGGCGCCGCCCGTCCACGCCAGGTGCGCCACGTCGATGCGCAGCCCGCACAAGTCCTTCTGCCGGCTGGCCGCCAGCAGCAGCCGGTTGACGTTGCCGAAGTCGTCCCACGCCGTCGCCGTGCCGCGCTCCAGGTAGCTGCCGATGTCCCCCATGGTGAGGAAGCGGTGCCGCGCCGCGCTCCAGCCCACCGCCAGCAGCACCAGGCCCGTCACCCACGCGGTGAAGCGCGCCGGCGTCTCCTTCTCTCCTTCCCGCGGGGGAAGCATGGAGAGGGCCACCCCCACCAGCGCGCAGGCCACCGGCAGCACCGGGAGGATGAAGCGCAACTCCTTGTGGGCGACGCCCATGTGCAGCCCGAGGAAGGCCAGCACCAGCAGGGCCACGCCCGGCGCGCGACGCAACGACGCCAGCACGCCCACCCCCAGCACCAGCGCCACGCCGGGCATCGAGAGGAAGAGGTGCTTGAGGTAGTAGAACCACGGCGAGGTGCCCCACCCGGCCGCGCGCCCCTCGATGAGGTTGAAGCGCAGGTACACCACCGCGGAGTGAAACCACCCGCCGTACCTCGCGCCCGGCGCCTGGCTCCACGTCGCCGCGTCCAGCGCGCCATAGGCCACCGCCCACAGCAGCAGCACCCCCGCCACCCACGCGACCCGTCGCCAGGGAGACGGCCACGCGCCCGGACCGGCCGGCGCACCTCCCCCGGGCGCCCGCCGCGACGCCGCCAGCGCGCGCCCGGCCAGAATCAGCAGCGCCCCCGCGCAGAAGACGCCGGCCTGCAGCCGCAAGAGCGTCGCCACGCCCAACAGCGACGCCCCGAGGAGGAGCCGCCGCCGCGGGCCGTCCTCCTCCAGCACCAGCGCCAACCCCCACACCACCGGCAGGGCCGAGGCGTTTTCACTCATCGCCCGGTGCCCGAAGTACAGGGCCAGCGCGCTGCAGCCCCACAGCCCCGCCGCCACCGCCGCCGGCAGCTCCCGCGCCCCCAGCACCACGGCCAGCCGGTACACGCCCCACGCCGCGCCCAACGACAGGAGCGCGAACACCAGCTTCACCACGTGCACGTAGACGACGGGGCTGTCGCCGCCGAAGAGGGCCGACAGCTTCATCCAGAAGGCCACGAAGCCAGGCAGCGCCCAGTTGCGCGCCCCCTCGACGAACTCCCACGCCACCAGCCCGTGGCCGAACACCAGCCGGTGCGCGGGCTCGAAGGACTGGTACACCTCGTCCGGCCAGACGATGCCCTCGTCTCCTCCCAAGACGATGGCCAGCCGGAAAAACAGGCCCGCCACCAGGCCTACGGCCAACACCCAGCGGGCCTGGAGTGACTTCGGGAGCACGGGCTCGGCTCCCTTAGCACCATGGGGCTGGTGTGGGCGTCTGTCGCAGAGGGGGCCTCCTCCTGATGACGTATGGAAGGAAGCGCCGCCTCGGACGACACTTCCTCGAGTCACCCACCACCCTGGAGAGCGCCATGGCGAAGCAGAACAAGAAGCTGATGCTGAAGAAGGCCCGCGGTCAGGGCATGACGGAGTACATCATCATCGTCGCGCTCATCGCGATTGCGGCCATCGGCGTCATCACCCTCTTCGGCGACAACATCCGCAACCTGTTCGGCATGTCGTCCTACGCGCTGGCCGGTGAGACGTCCGTCGAGAAGCGCACCACCAAGTCCAAGGGCGACGCGCTGGAGAAGAAGAAGATGTCCAACTTCGCGAAGGAGAACGAGGGCTACTAGAGCGCCGAACAGGTTAGCTCCCGTCGTGACATCGGCGATTTGCGTCGCATCCCGTCGTTGCTCCTCGGTCAGTTGCCCACCAGCAGCTTCCCTCGTCGCGCCTTGGTCTGCTCGCAACTCACC
>JADLDB010000020.1 GCA_020846875.1 Myxococcales bacterium
AAATGAGACGACAGTCTCATCTCAGTCTCACGCCTTCGAGGGCAGTCCCCGGGCGCCCCTTCAGACGGTCGGCGCTGGGCGAGCGCACCGGGGGACAGGCAACGCGACGGGTTGTCCGCTACGGTTTCGGTGATGTGGCCTCGTTTGCTGGTCCTCTGTGCCTGCTTCCTCGCTGCCTGTGGGCCTTCGACGTCCAGCCAGGACTCGGGCGGGCCGCCGCCCCGCGACTCGGACGGAGGGGACTCGGGCACCGACGGCGGGCGAGCCGACGGTGGGGCGCGGGACGGCGGCTTCGACGCAGGGACGGTGTGCCGGGTGGACGCGGGCCCGGAGCTCCCCCGTGACGGCGGGCCGCTCCAGTGCGCCCCCTGCTCCAGCGCCACCGGGTGTGGCCCCAGCGGTACCTGCGGCTTCCTCTCCACCAGCACCTGCGTCGGCGTCTGCTCTGTGTATGGTGACGCCTGCCCGGCGGGGGGGCCCCTGGCCACCCGCTTCGTGGTGACTGTCGAGGTGGAGTCCTTCAGCTGTCCCAACCGGCATCCCGGCGGCTGTGACTATCGCCACGTCGTCAACCTCACCACGGGGGAAATCGCCCTGTCGGTGGTGTTCCTCTCCTCAGACGGCGGCGTCGAGGACTCGTATGGCGCGGTCCCCTCGCTGGCGGTCCCGGCCATTCAGGACGCGGCGCTGCAGGAGCTGTGGTGCGTGGGGGAGCGCGATCTCTTCGCCGAGCGCTGCGTCGAGCGCAGCTCGGTGGTGCGCGTGGAGGCAGACGCACCCGACGCGGGCGCGGTGGTCCGCTGGCCCCTGCGCGCCGGGCACCTGCCGCCGAAGGGGCTCCACGGCGCCGTCACCGATGTCCTGCGCAGCGGCGACCCGGTGTTCCGCGCCGCGGGCGTGCCGTGGTCGCGCAATCCCCCCTAGAGCGCCAACCTGTTCGGCGCTCTAAGGTCACAGCCGGATCGACGGATTCCCCTGCGCGCCGTCCACCACCACGTCCGCGCCGTTCACCCAGGTGGAGCGCGGCGAGAGGAGAAAGGCGATCACGTCTGCCACCTCGTCCAGCGTCCCCATGCGCCCCCAGGGGAACTCCCGGGCGATGAAGTCGGCGAGCTTCTCCGGCATCGCCGCCTGCCGCTTCGCCCAGGAGCCGCCCTCGAAGTGGATGCTGCCGGGGCTCACCGTGTTGACGCGGATCCGCTGTGGCGCGAGCTCGCGCGCCAGCGACGCGGCCGCGGAGATCTCCGCTGCCTTCGCCGCCCCGTACTGAGCGCGGGGCCCGGGGCGCGAACCGGAGATGCTGGCGATGAAGACGGCGCTGCCCCCGCCCACCTTCGCCAGGTGAGGCGCCGCGGCCTTCAGCGCGCGCACCGCGTGGACCAGGTTCACCTCCAGCGTCTTCACCCATGCGTCCGCTTCCGTCTCGAGGAAGTTGCCTCCAGCCGTCCCGCCGACGTTGGCCACCAGCCCGTCCACTCCGCCCAGCGCCCCGGCACACTCGTCCACGAAGCGCTCCACGCCGCCCGGCTCCAGCACGTCCACCTGCACCCCGTGCGCCTTCACGCCCAGGGCCACAAGCCGGCCCACCATCGCCTCGAGGGCCTCCTTCGTCCGCCCGCACACGCCCACGCTGGCGCCTTCCTCCGCGCAGCGCAGCGCTGCCGCCTGCCCGATGCCGCGCGTCCCGCCGGTCACCAGCACCACCTTGCCCTGCAGCCTCAAGTCCATGGGGGCTGCTTCTACCGGGGCCGCCCCGACACGCAAACCCGCCCGAAGGCAGCCCTCGACGGCTACACTGGCCGCGATGACGCCGGTCGACCTGCTCGCCGCCATGAGACGCACCGTCGATCAACTGGCGGCGTTCAACGACATCGCCAAGGTGCTCACCTCCACCCTGGAGCTCCAGGAGGTGCTGGTGCTGATCGGCGCGAAGCTGTCGCAGATCCTCGGCGCCGAGCGCTGGTCGCTGCTGCTCGAGCACGACGATGGGCTGCTGCACTTCGAGCTGGCCCAGGGGCCGGGCGCGGAGAAGCTCAGAGACGAGGTGCTGGTGGCGGGCGAAGGCATCGCCGGGGTGGTGTTCGCCTCGGGCAAGCCCCGGCTGTCCCGCCACGCCCGGGAAGATCCCGACTTCGCCGATCGCTTCGACCACGTGACCGGCTCGAGGACGGGCTCGGTGCTGGCGGTGCCGCTCACGGTGCGCGACCGGGTGCTGGGCGTGCTGGAGCTGGTGGGTGGGCAGGACTCGCCGCCCTTCTCCATGGAGGATCTGCGCGCGGCGATCACCATCGCGGACTTCGCGGCCATCGCCATCGACAACGCGCGCAACTTCAAGAAGGTGCAGGAGCTCACCCTCACCGACGAGCACACCGGGCTGTACAACGCCCGCCACTTCAAGGCGCTGGTGGACGCCGAGGTGGCCCGCTGCGTCCGGTTCGCCCGGCCCCTGTCGCTCCTCTTCCTCGATCTCGACGACTTCAAGAAGGTCAACGACACGCGCGGGCACCTGGTGGGCTCGGGCGCCCTCAAGCACGCGGGCCAGGTGATCGCCTCCTCCATCCGCGGCGTCGACACGGCCTTCCGCTACGGGGGCGACGAGTTCGCGGTGCTGCTGGTGGAGACCGGCCACGACGGCGCGCGCACCGTGGCGCAGCGGATCGTCGAGGCCTTCCGCGGCGCGCCCTTCGAGCCGGGCAAGGGAGGCGCGGTGCCGATCACCGTCAGCGTCGGCTACGCCAGCTTCCCGGATCACGGCATCTCGGCCACCGCGCTGCTCCAGCACGCCGACGCGGCCATGTACCGGGCGAAGCAGGCGGGGCGCGACCGCGTGGCGGCTCCCTGACTCACGCCCCGCCTGGCGCGGCGCAGGCGAGCAGATCCCGCACCACCTTCCGCGCGGCCACCAGGAACGCCGCGCCCTTCACCTGCTCTTCCAGCTTCGCCACCAGCTTCATGTCCGGCGTCAGGCGGTACAGCCCCCTCGACTTCTGCACCAGCGTGGCCAGGCGGCCCGCGTCCAGGCGGGCGTCGGCGCCCAGGGTGGCCACCAGTCGGCCCGGACCGGCGTCCAGTTGCCGCAGGGCGAGGCGCCGCAGCTCCTGCTTGAGCAGCATCACCTCCTGCAGCGCGTCCAGCTCCAGCGGAGGATCGCCGAAGCGATCGATGAGCTCGCTGCGCAGCTCGGCCACCTCGTCCGGCGTCTGGGCCTGGGAGTACCGCTTGTAGAGCACCAGCCGCTGGTGCACGTCGGGCACGTACGCCTCCGGGAGGAAGGCGGGCACCGGGAGGTTCACGTCGGGCTCGACCTCGCTGCGCGCCGGCTCGCCCCGCACCTCGGCGATCGCCTCCTCCAGTAGCTCCGCGTAGAGCTCGAAGCCCACCGCCTCGATGCTGCCGGACTGCTCCCTGCCCAGCAGGCTGCCCGCGCCGCGGATCTCCAGATCGTGTGAGGCGATCGAGAAGCCCGCCCCCAGCTCGGTGAAGGCCTGCAGCACCTCCAGCCGCCGCTGCGCGTCCTTCGTCACCGCCCGGCCCTGCGGCACCAGCAGGTACGCGTACGCGCGCTCCTTCGAGCGGCCCACCCGCCCCCGCAGTTGGTACAGCTGGGACAGACCGAACTGATCGGCCCGGTTGACGATCATCGTGTTCGCGGAAGGGATATCGATGCCGCTCTCCACGATCGCCGTGGAGAGCAGCACCTGCGCCCGCTTCTCCACGAAGGCCAGCATCGCCTTCTCCAGCGCGCCCTCGGTCATCTGCCCGTGCGCCACCACCACCGACACCTGCGGCACCAACTGGCGGAGGAACTTCTCCATCGAGGCGATCGACTGCACCCGGTTGTGGATGAAGAAGACCTGACCGCCGCGCTGCACCTCGCGAAGGATCGCCTCCTTGATCTGCTGCTCGTCGAACTTGTTGACGAAGGTGCGGATCGCGCGGCGATCCTGCGGCGGGGTGGTGATGAGGGACATGTCGCGCAGGCCGCTCATCGCCATGTTCAAGGTGCGCGGAATGGGCGTGGCCGTGAGCGTCAGCGTGTCCACCGTCGTCTTGAGCCGCTTCAAGGCTTCCTTCTGCTTCACGCCGAACTTCTGCTCCTCGTCGATGACCAGCAGGCCGAGATCCTTGAAGGCCACCTGCGCGCCCAACAGCTTGTGGGTGCCGATCAGCACGTCCACCCGGCCTTCGCGCGCCTTGTCCAGCGCTTCCCGCACCTCGGCCGGCTTCTTGAGCGAGGACACCACGTCGACGCTGATCGGGTAGCCGTCCAGCCGGCGGCGAAAGCTGTGCAGGTGCTGGTGGGCGAGCAGGGTGGTGGGCACCAGCACCGCCACCTGCTTGCGATCGAGCACGGCCTTGAAGGCGGCCCGCATCGCCACCTCCGTCTTCCCGTAGCCCACGTCGCCGCAGACCAGCCGATCCATCGGCTCCGCCTTCTGCATGTCGGCCAGCACCTCGTCGATGGCGCGCTGCTGATCCGCCGTCTCCTCGAACTCGAAGTCCGCCTCGAACTGGTGGAAGTAGCGATCGGGCGCGCTGAAGCGGTGGCCGGGGTGGGCCCTGCGCTGGGCGTACAGCCGCAGGAGGTCCGCCGCCATCTGCAGCAGTTGCTCCTTCACCTGCGCCTTGCGCCTGTCGAAAGAGCCGCTGCCCAGGCGATCGAGCGGCACCTTCGCGGGGTCGCCCCCGGTGAACTTCGAGACCAGCCGCAGCCGGCTCACCGGCAGGTACACCTTGTCCTTCCCGGCGAACTCCAGCACCAGGAAGTCGGCGCCCACCCCGTCCACCTCCAGCGCCAGCAGGCCCCCGTAGCGGCACACGCCGAAGTCGCGGTGCACGCAGAGGTCGCCTTCGGCCAGATCCTTGAAGCTGGCGGCGAAGCCCTCCAGCGCGCTCCTCCGGCGGCGGGGGCGGCGGCGGGCGCGCGCGCCGAAGATGTCCTCGTCGGCCAGCAGCACCAGCCCGCCGGCGCTGTCCACGAAGCCCTCAGAGACCTCGCCCGGAAAGAGGTGCGCGGTGGGAGTCGCCGCCGGGGCCGGCGCCGCGGCGAAGGGCTCCGGGTGTGGCACCGCGCGAACGCCCCGCTCCAGGAGCAGCCGCCGCAGGCGATCGACCTGCCCCGCCGAGCCACACGCCACCGCACAGGAAAGCCCTTCCTCCGCCCAGGCGCCGAGGCGCACCAGCAGCGGCGTGAGCGCCCCGTCTTCGCCGTGTTGGCGTTGGATCTCCTCCCGGAGCGCGCGGGTGCTGCCCAACCGGAAGGAGACCGGCTCCCCCTCCCCGCCATCCAGCGACAGGCCGCCCTCCAGCACGCGGAAGGAGGCGAGGCGCGCGCGCACCTCGGCGCCGGTGAGGAAGTGGGCCGCCGGGGGGAAGGTCAGCTCCAGGCGGCGCGCCGCCTCCCCGTGGCTCCTCTCCACGTCGCCCTCCAGTTCCTCCAGGGCGCGCTCCTGGGCCGCGGGCCCGTCCAGCCACACCAGGGGCGAGGGGTGCCAGGCGGCCAGGTAGTCGAAGACGGTGGACAGGCCGCCCTCGAAGAAGCCGGGCAGGAGGCCCTCCAGGCCGGCCGTGCCCAGGCCCTCGCGGATCTGCTCCAGCCGCTCGCGCACCTTGCTGGTAGGCACGTGCTGCTCTTCGGCCGCTGCGCGCACCGCCGCCTCGGCCCGCCGCTTCGTCTCGGCACTGAAGAAGAGCTCGCGCGCCGGGAGGAGGGTGAGCGTGTCCAGCGGGGCGACCGTGCGCTGCGTGTCGGGATCGAAGCTGCGCATCGACTCCACGGTGTCGCCGAAGAACTCCAGCCGCACCGGCACCTCGTGCAGCGCGGGGAAGACGTCCAGCAGGTCGCCCCGCAGCGAGAAGGTGCCGGGATCCTCCACCAGCGGCGCGCTGCGGTACCCCATGTCCGTCAGCTTGAGCGCGAGCGCGTCCCGGCCCGCGTCCTCGCCCAGCTTCACCAGGGCGGTGAGGCGGTGCATCTGCCCCAGCGGCAGCACCCGCCGGGACAGCGCCCGCGCCGAGAGCACCAGCGCCCCGAAGCCCGTGCCCCGGGCCAGGTGGAAGAGGGCGGACAGGCGCTCGGCCACCGCGCCGGGATCCGGCACCAGCTCGTCCCACGGCAGCACCTCGTCGGCGGGCAGACGCAGCACGGTGGGCGACAGCCGCGTGCCCTCACCGCCGAGGAAGAAGGCCAGGTCGCCGGCCAGCGCGTCGGCCGCGTCCTCGTCGGCCGTGACGCACACCAGCGGCGCCGCGGCTTCCCGCGACAGGCGCGACAGCACCCACCCGCGCGCGGCGCCGGTGAGGCCCACGGTGCGCACACGCCGTCCGGGCGACAGGGAGGACAGCAGGGAGGCGGGGACGTCGGCGCGCGGCATGCCGGGTGGGTGGGGTAAGGCCCGGCACGCCCCGTCGTCAATCCGATTGCGCGATCAACTGCGCCAGCAGGCTGGCGAAGGCCGAGGCGGTGAAGGGCTTCTCCAGCATGGGGGGGGCCACTTCGTCGAGGAAGTGGCGGGCGCGCTGGGTGAAGGTGCCGCCGGTCATGAAGATGAAGCGCTTGCGCTGCTGGGGATCGAGCTCGCCCAGCCGCTCCCACACGTCGAGGCCCGACACGTCGGCCATCATCATGTCGCACAGCACCGCGTCGTAGCGGTGGCCCGCCTCCAACAGCGCCAGGGCCTCGCGGCCGCTGCCGGCCAGGGTCAGGGTGTGGCCTCGCCCCAGCATGCGCCCCAGCGCCTTGAGCAACAGCGGCTCGTCGTCCACCACCAGCAGCGTGGCTCCGCGGGTGACGGGCGCGGGGGACGGCGCCGAGCCCTGCCAGGGCACCACCGCCGCGGGCAGCCGCACGTCGAAGGTGGTGCCGTGCCCCTGGGTGCTGTCGACCGAGAGATCGCCGCCCAGATCCCGCACGATGTTCTGCGCGATGAACAGGCCCAGGCCGGTGCCTTCGCCCACCGCCTTGGTGGAGAAGAAGGGATCGAAGATGCGCGGGAGGTGCTCGGGGGCGATGCCGCAGCCGGTGTCCTTTACCGAGACGTGAAGGCTGGCGCCCTGCTCGCGCACCGTGAGGGTGATGGAGTTTTGATCCGCCTTCCCGTCGGGGATCGCCTGGGCGGCGTTGACGATCAGGTTGAGGAAGACCTGGCCCAGCCGCGCCTCGTTGGCCAGCACCGGCCCGACGGGCTCGAAATGCGTCACCACCTGGGCGCGGTGGCGCGTCTCGTTGCGGGCCATGTTCAGCGCGGCAGAGATCACCTGGGACACGTCGCACGGCACCCGCCGGTGCTCGTCCACCCGCGCGAAGGTGCGCAGATCCGAGACGATCTGCTTCACCCGCTCGGCGCCGTCCTTGGCCTCTGCGAGCGCGGGGAGGATCTCAGCCAGCTCGGCGCCTGGAGGCTTGCGCGCCTGCAGCTCGGCGAGGACCACCGTCAGGTTGGACAGCACGTAGGCCAGGGGGTTGTTGATCTCATGGGCGACGCCCGCGGCCAGCGTGCCGATCGACGCCATGCGCTCGGTGAGCTGCAGCTTGGCGTTGAGGCGCACCTGCTCGGAGATGTCCTGCACCACGCCGAACAGGGGCAGGCCGGAGCCGCTGGAGCGCTCCCGGGTCCACAGCCGCAGCTCGTGCACTTCGCCGTCCGCGGCCCGGGCCCGCGTCTGCAACGACACCGCTTCGCCGGTGAGCGCCCGCTCCAGCGCGCCCCGGACGCGGGGCCGCTCTTCCGGCGTGAAGCACCCCACCAGCGCGTCCAAGGACACCGGCGCCACGCCACCGCCCAGGCCCAACAGCGTGCGCAGCCGGGACGACAGGCTGAAGGTACGGCCGGCCGCGTCCGCCTCCCAGGTGCCGAGGTGGGCGATTTCCTGCGCGTCGGCCAGTTGCTGGCGGCTCCTCGCCAGCTCGTCGGCATGGCGCCGCAGCTCGGACACGTCCACCCCCCGGGCGAACCACACCTCGCCCCACAGGGGGCTGCGTTGCCGGGTGGCGCTCATCGCCAACCACCGCCAGCTCCCGTCGGCGTGGCGGCTCCGCACCTGGACGTTGTGGAGGGGCTGGGGGCGCAACGCCAGCTCCAGCACCGAGGTGTCCTCGGGGTGGATCAGCTCGAGCAGCTTGCGGCCGACCAGGGCGCCGCTCGGCACGCCGAAGGTGGCCTCGGCGCCCTCGTTGAGGTGGAGGATCACGCCGCTGGCCTCGCTCACCACCGCCAGCACGTCGTTGGACAGCTCGACGAAGCGGCGCGTCTCCTCCAGCTCGCGCTCGCGGGCCAGCTCCCGGGTGACGTCGGAGAAGATCTCCACCACCCGCTGGGGCGTGCCAGGGGCGCCGGGGATCGGCACCGCGGTGACCACCAGGTTGCGCAGCTCGCCTCCTGGCTGCTGCACCGCCAGCCGCCGGCGCAGGACGGGGGCGCTGGTGATGCGCGCCTCGACCGAGGGGAATTCCGCCTTGGGCAGCGCCGACAGATCCGGCCGCACCAGGCGCCAGGCCGGATCCGTCTCCTTCATCCCGAGCAGCTCCTCGGCCGTCAGCCCCAGCACCTCGAGGGCGCGACGGTTGAAGCCGATGATCTCGCCGCTCTCGCCGTGCACCACCACGCCCTCGTCGAGCGCTTCGAAGACGCGTCCGTCCTGCAGGGCGGGGGTCGGCATTCCTCGGTCAACCGCAGTAGCCCGTCCCCACGTTGCAGGTGGACGGCGCGCAGTCCGGATCGGACGTGCACGCGGGCAGGCACACGCCCGCCCCGGTGCCGTCGTCCTCGCAGACGAAGCCGCCGCGGCAGGACGACTGGCCTGTCCGGGGCCCCGCGCAGGTGGCGAGGCACGCCTGCACGGTGGTGAAGTCGATGCACTTCGCCCCCACCGGGCACGCCGCGGTGCCGCACTCGCGCGAGCAGTACCCCTGGGGCCAGGAGGTGAGGCAAGCGCCGCCCGAGCCGCAGGCCGAGTCGTCCGCGCAGGCCATGCCCACGGTCGATCCACCACTCCCCGGCAGGCTGGTGTCAGGCGCCAGCACGAAGTTCACCTCGGCGACGGTCTGGCCCACCGTCACCTCCAGCTCCGCGGGAGAGTCGGTGTTGGGCCACAGCCCGTACGGCTCGCCGTCGTCCAGATCGCCGTTGTTGTTGGCGTCGACCAGCCCCAGCACGTAGTAGCGGCCGGCCGGCGCGTCGATGGAGTAGCGGTACCCGTTGCCCGGGGTGGCCTCGGCCGCGCCGCCCACCTGCCAGGCGCCCTGCTGATCCTGGTACACCAGCGCCACCACCGCCGTCGCCTGGTTGGCCGGCGCCCCCGCGCGCAGCTTCACCGTGACGCCTGCCCCGCCCACCGGAGACGAGATCGAGACGGTGGCCGAGTGCATGCCGTCGGCCAGCCCCGCGAAGTCCGCGCGCACCGGGAAGGTGGAGGACTGGCCCGGGCCCACCGAGGCCTGCGCGCCGCCGGGGAAGGACAGCCGGCCGCCCTCCGTCCCGCCCGCCGTCAGCGCGACCTGCGCGGCCTGGCCGCCCACGTTGGAGATCGTCAGCGACTGCTCGACCGCCTGGGCGGTGAGGAAGAGCTCGGTGGTGCTCACCACCAGCCTCGCCGGGCCCGTCGGGGCCTGTCCCGTCGCCGCCAGCACCGCCGCGTGCGCGTTGACCAGCCCGGCGCCGCAGCCCTCGCTGCACTGGAAGGCGGTGTTGGCGGTGGACGTGAGCGCCAGCTTCGCCTGCGCGGCGGTGATCGCGGCTGAGCGCGCCTTCATCAGCGCCACCACGCCCGCCACGTGTGGCGAAGCCATGCTGGTGCCCTGCTCGAACTGGAAGACGGCGTCGGCGCCGTCCTGGAAGGTGGACAGCACGCCGTCGGGGTAGCTGTCGCCGTTGGCGTCCTCCGCCGACTCTCCGCCGGGGGCCACCACGTGCACCGCGCCCCCGAAGTTGGAGTAGCTGGCCCGCTTGCCCGAGAAGCGGGTCGCCCCCACGCAGATCACCTGCTGCTGGTTGCAGGGGGTGAAGCGAGAGGCCTCGATGTTGTCGTTGCCCGCCGCCACGACGATCACCGCGCCGCGGCCCACCGCCTCGTCGATCACGTCCTGGTAGCTCTGCGCCGGCCCGCCTTCCCCGCCGAGGCTCAGGTTGAGGACCGAGGCTGGCGTGGGGTTGGCGGGCGCGCCCGGCACCGCGCCGCCCGAGGCCCACTGCACCCCCGCGGCGATGTCGAAGTCCGTGCCGCCGCCCTTGCCCAGCACCCGCACCGGCAACAGCCGCGCGTTCCAGTCGACGCCCGCCACGCCCACCTGGTTGTTGGACACGGCGCCGATGGTGCCGGCCACGTGGGTGCCGTGCCAGCTGGACTCGCCGTTGGGCAGATCACGGCCTTGATCGGTGGGATCCGCGTCGCGCCCGTCGCCGTCCTGCGCCCGCGCCGAGTCGGTGACGAAGTCGTACCCGGCCAGCACGCGCTGTCCGAGATCGGGGTGGCTGACGATGCCGGTGTCGATGACCGCCACCACCACCGTCGCGCTGCCGGTGGTGAGATCCCACGCCGCCGGCAGGTTCATCGCCGGGTAGTGCCACTGGGCGGCGTAGAGCCTGTCGTTGGGGACGGCCAGCGGGTGGCGTACCCAGTTCGCCTCCGCGAACTTCACCCCTCGCGCGCCGCTCAGCCGATCGGCCAGGGCCAGCGTCTCCGGCCCGGACAGGGGGCGGCCGTCGGGGCGCGTGAAGACGATCAGGTGGAGGAACCTGCTGGCGAAGCCGGCGTGGCGCGCGTCCAGGCCGCGCTGCTTCACCTGCTGGAGCGCCTGGGCCGCGTCCAGCGCCTCATGGAAGCGGAGGATGATCTCCCCCGGCCGCACCTCGCTGGTCGTCTGCACGCCGTGCAGGCGGCCGGTGCTGATCAGCCTGGGCAGCCCCAGGAGCTGCCGGCTGCGCACGAAGGCCGAGAGGGTCGGCTCGACGCGCGCACGCTGGGTGGCGCCCTGGAAGACGGACACCGTGCCCGAGACCGCGCCGCCAGGCCCTCCGCCGCCTCCGCCCGCGCCGCCGCCAGTCCCAGTCCCTCCGTCACCGCTGCAGCCGCAGATCCACAGCGCCAGCGCCAAGCCTGCCATCGCACGTCTCATGGGTGCCCCACCTCGTTCCAGCGTTTTGCCTCTTCTTACTGCCCTTGTCCGGACGTTGCGCTGTTCCTCGGCGCCGCCGATGGGGTCAACTGGACCCACCAGAGGATGCCGGCGGAGACGGCCGCGACAGCGGCGAGGCCGTAGGAGATGTTGGCCCCGGTGGCGTTGGCGCGGGCCGCGTTGCCGAGGGAGAGGAAGTCGGACTCGTAGTAGGCCGCGTTGGCCTGGGCCTCGAGGTGCTTCGCGGACACCCCGAGCCCGATGCCGACGGCGAGCGCGGCGACGGCCACCACGGAGAGGGCGATGGGGACGGCGTGCCGCTTCCACTCGATGGTGGGCCAGGGGGCAGGCGCCTCGGCCCTGGGCGTAGGGGTGAGCTCGGGGCGCCGGGGGGTGTCGTCGCTCGGGAGATCGCTGTCCGGGAAAGGCGGTGGCGGCTCCACCAGGCTCTGCTTCACCTCCAGCCACAGATCGATCGCCTTGGGGCTGGAGTAGGGCGGCAGCTCTCCCGCGGCGTCGATGCGCTGGGCCACGCGGAAGTGCTCGGTGGCCTCCTTCACCTGGCCCAGGTTGAAGCGCGCGAGGCCCGAGTACACCTCGATCTCGAACAGCTCCTTCGGCGCGCTGGTCCACTTCTTTGAGGCCTGCTCCAGGCGCTCCAGGCAGCGCTCGAAGTCCAGCGAGCCGTACAGGGCCTTCGCCTCGGCGAGGTAGGGGTTGGGGGTGGCGGCGGAGAGGGCGAGGGTGAGCGCGAGGGAGATCATGGGAGCTCCAGCATCACCGCGGGGTTGTCCGCCACCTGCCAGCCCGAGAGCGTGACGGTCCAGCCGGTGCCCGCGTCGCCGCCGTAGTCCACCACGCCGAGGCGCAGGCGGGTGGGCGGCGTGGTGGTGCCTGCCGGGCCGATGGGGCTGCTCGCGAGCAGCACCCCGTCCAGGGAGACCTGCCGGGCGCCGCCGCGGGTCCAGCTCACGTCCAGCACGTAGTCGCCGGCGCCGAAGCCTCCGTCGCGGGTGAAGACCTCTGTCATCGCGCTCAAAGAGAGGGTCTGCGCGTCGCTGCGCACCCAGAGCCGCCCCTGGGCGTCGAAGCCCAGCTTGAGCCAGGTGTCGCCGTTGGCGGCGTCGAGGGCGAGGAAGGACGCGGGGCCGCGCAGCTGCAGCGGGGCGGACAGGGTGAGGTGGCCCTGGAGGTGCCCGTAGGCGGCGCCGGGCAGGCGGGCAGGTTCTTCGATCTCGGCGGTGGCGGTGTCGCTGGCGTCGTCGGCGGAGACGATGGTGGCCCATACCCGGTTGCCGCGGGAGGGATCGATGTCCAGGGTGCAGGCGGTGTCGACGGTGCTGTTGGTGAAGCCGTGGAGGCGCTGCTGCCACAGGGGCGCTAGCCCGGCGTCGAAGCGCCCCGCGTCCGGCGATCCAGCGTCGCCGCCGTCTAGCTCGTCGGGGGCGTGGCAGTGGCTGTCCACGCAGGTGCGCCCCGGGCCGCAGGGGTGGGCGTCGTCGCAGGCCCGGCCCGGCACGTCGTGGAGGTCCACCCCGCAGGACGCGCCAGCCCCCCACAGGACCAGCAGCGCGAAGGCAACCGGGAGGCGACGCACAGGCCGCCGAAGGTAGCACGCCGGCCCCTTCCCGCTTCCCACAAGCTGTCGGCAGTTCCGCCCGGCGCCCCGGTGTGACACCGTAGCCGCCCGTGAACGGACGCCTCGCGGAAGCGCTGAAGCAGGGCCTGCGGAAGTGGACGGAGTCGATGGCGGGCGACGATCTGGAGGATCGCCTCGCCGGCGAGCGCCCGGAGAACGAGTACGGCGTCGATCCCTTCGGCTTCAGCCTGGAGTACGCGCTGTCGGCGATCGGCCCCTTCGTGTGGCTGTACCAGAAGTACTTCCGGGTGCAGACCTTCGGAATCGAGAAGGTGCCGCGCGGCCGGGTGCTGCTGGTGTCCAACCACTCGGGGCAGCTCCCGCTGGACGGCGCGATGATCGGCGTGGCCATGCTGACCGAGGCGCGTCCGGGCCGGGCCATTCGCAGCATGGTGATGAACTGGGTGCCCACGCTGCCCTTCGTGTCCACCTTCTTCGCGCGGGTGGGGCAGATCGTCGGCACGCCGGAGAACTGCCGGCGCCTGTTGGAGAAGGACGAGGCGATCCTGGTCTTCCCGGAGGGGCAGAAGGCGATCAGCAAGCTCTTCCCCTTGCGCTACCAGCTGCAGGACTTCGGGCAGGGCTTCATGCGGCTGGCGCTGGAGACCAACACCCCCATCGTGCCGGTGGCGGTGATCGGCGCCGAGGAGCAGGCCCCGGCCTTCGTGGACCTCAAGCCGGTGGCGAAGCTGTTGGGCTTCCCCGCCTTCCCGCTGACGCCCTGGGGCCTGCCCCTGCCGCTCCCCACGCGCTACCGCCTCTACTTCGGCTCGCCCCTGTTCTTCACCGGCCGGGCCGACGACGACGACGCGGAGCTGGAGAAGAAGGTGAAGGTGGTGAAGGCGGCGATGCAGACGATGATCGACCAGGGCCTCAAGGCGCGGAAGGCGGTCTTCTGGTGAGCGATGATCGCGCGGCGGTGGTGGTGACGGGCATCTCGGGGAACTTGGGCCGCGTGGTGGCCAAGCAGCTCCACCTGTCCGAGCGGGTGCTGGGGATCGATCGCCGCCCCTTTGTGGGCCGGCCCAAAGACGTGGAGCACGTGCAGGTCGATCTGCGCAAGAAGAAGACCGACGAGGTGTTCCGGCGGAACCGGGTGAAGGCGGTCATCCACATGGGGATCCTCCATGATCCCCGGATGAGCGCGGAGGATCACCACAGCTTCAACGTGCTGGGCACCACCCGGGTGCTGGAGTGCGCCGCGAGGTACGGGGTGAAGAAGGTGGTGGTGCTGTCGAGCGCCAACGTCTACGGCCCGTCCCCCAACAACTCGAACTTCCTCACCGAGGACGCGCCGCTGATGGCCGCGTCCCGCTTCCCGTCGGTGCGCGATCTGATCGAGGTCGACATGCTGGCGCACGGCTTCTTCTGGAAGCACCCGGAAATCGAGACCGTGGTGCTCCGCCCCGTGCACATCGTGGGGCCGTCGGTGAAGAACGCCCCGTCCAACTACCTGCGCCTCGAGCGGCCGTGGGTGATGTCGGGCTTCGATCCGATGGTGCAGCTCATCCACGTGGAGGACGTGGGGCGCGTGTTGATCGACGCGCTCAAGCCCGGCCGCAAGGGCGTCTACAACGTCGTCGGCCCCGGCGAAGTCCCCCTGTCCGCCGTCTTCCGCGAGCTGGGCCACCGTCCGCGCTCGGTGCCCCACGTCCTCGCGCGCCCCGTCCTCCACACGCTCTTCAAGTACCGCCTCGCCAGCTACCCGCCGGAAGAGCTGGATCACATCCAGTTCCTCTGTATGGTGGACGGCTCCCGCTGGGCGGCCGAGTCGGGCTGGACGCCGCGCTTCTCCATGCGCGAGACGATCCGCTCCGTGCTGGGGGAATGACCTTCCTTCGTGATCCCTGACACGGCTGTCATGCAGGGCGCCCTCGCGCGCCCTCCCGCAGGGCTCCAGAGCTCCCTAACCCTGCGTGAGTACAAAGGAATGTGACGCGAGGCAGCATGGCACCCCGGTTGCTCAGGAAGGAGCGAAGTAGGAGATCCCATTGGGGGATTTCCGACGCCCACCGCCTCGGCCGGCCCCGAGACGGTGGGCGGTTTTTTTTGTCCAGCGCAGTCGTCCGTCAGGGCGCCGCTGGATCGCTCTTCGGCGGGCTCTTCCCGGGAAGCTCTGCGGAGAAGGGCCCTTCGTCCTGGCTCTCTACCAGCCACGCCGAGTCGCGCCACACCATCGAGGTGGTGATGACGGCCTTCTTCTCGGTGCCGTCGGGCAGGCGGTACCAGGACAGCTTCGAGACGACGGTGGCGGACATTTGGTCGGCGGCCACCACCGCGTCCTCCAGCTGGAAGTCGGTGATGAAGAGATCCCGCTCGTCTTCATTCTTGAGCCGCGCCTTGATGAAGGCCGCGCGGCGCTCGGGCACGAGGCGATCCGCCGCGCCCCGGTAGTCCTTCCAGCGCAGCGCCTGGTGGAAGCTCTCGATCGCCGGCTTGATCTCCTCGGGGTCGCCCTTCCCGCTCAAGGTGGCGCAGGCGCCGGCGGCGAGCGCGGCGACGAACAGGCAGGGGAAGGTGACGCGGTGGCTCATGGTGCGCGACGGTAGCACCGGCCGTTGCTAGGGTCGCGAAACCGCACTCCGTATGTCCAAGTCGACCGTCGATAAGTACGAGCAGATGCTGACCCAGGATCCCGCCTCGACCGTCTTCGTCGAGCTGGCGCGCGCGTACCTGGAGCGCGGCGAGAACGATCGGGCGATGACCGTCTGCGAGCAGGGCGTCAACCACCACCCCAACTCGGTGGTGGGCCGCGTGCTGTGGGGCAAGGCGCTCATCAACAAAGGTAAGGCCGCCGAAGCGATGAAGCAGTTCGATCTCGCGGTGAACATCGATCGCGAGAACCCGCACGCCTACAACCTGATCAGCGAGGCCCTGCTGCGCAAGGGGCTGTTCCGCTCGGCGCTGCCCATCCTCCGCAAGGCGGCGGCGCTCCAGCCCAACGACGCGCGCATCGCGCAGTGGCTGGAGCAGACCCGCTCGGCGCTCTCGGGCGGCCCGGCCCCGGTCCTCTACGACTCCACCACCGTGGGCGTGGAGGCCTACGCCCCCACCGCCACCGGTGCGCCCGCGCCGCCCATCCCCGAGCCGCCCACCGCGGAGATGCCCGCCGCGCGGACCACCGGCGACTCCGACGAGCCCACCTCGCAGCACCCGCTTCCCCAGGGCCAGGAGGACCGCACCAGGGACAAGCTGGGCCTAGCCCGCGGCACGCCCGCGCACGGCGTGGCACCGTCGCCCAGCGCGCCCTCGCGCGGGACTCCCGCCCACGGCGTCGCCCCGGCGGCCAGCGCGCCCCGCGGCACTCCGGTGCACGGCGTGACGCCGGCGCGATCGACGCCTGCGCGCGGTGTGGCCCCCGCCCGGCCGGGCGATCCCGACGTGTTCGCCGCCTTCGCCCAGGGGAAGGTGGATCCTCAGGCCGAGCCCACGGTGGTGATGAGCGCGTACGATCCGGCGGCGCACGGCGTGCCGGCCCTCGAGGCGCGGCCCGGTCCTCCGGTGCCCACCGGTGAGCTGCCCCAGGTCGACGGCCGGCCCACCCAGGAGCTGCCCGCGGCGGACGGCGACGCAGACCTGCCGCTGATCGCCGGTGAGCCCGACACGGAGCTTCCGCCGCCGCCCGATCCCTTCGCCTCCGTCCCCTCGCGCACCGACTCCACCGACACCTTCCGCGGCCTCACCAGCACCTTCGACGCACTCACCGAAGGCGCCTCGCCCGACATCCCCCACGTCGAGAAACCCCGCTCGTCTGCGCCGCGCGTCGGCACGCCCGAGCCGTCGGTGATCCCCGCGGCGGACCTCTCCGCGCCGGCGCCTCACCCAGGCGCCGGAGGGGGCGGGCTCCTCGACGACGTCGTCTCTGCGCAGTCGGACGTCCCCACCGGAGAGACGGGCTTCCCCGGCGCGCCCTCGCCTCTGCCGCAGCCCGCGCCCCGGGCGTCGGCCCCCCGCGCCGACGGCCGCGCCCCCCTCCTGGAGGACATCCCCGACGATCAGGTCCTCGAGCCCGCGTCTTCGCTCGAGGTGCCGCGGGTGGAGCTCAACACCCAGGCCACCGAGGCGATCGCCAAGGAGTACGAGCGCGAGCTGCGGGCCAAGCTGGAGGTGACGAAGCAGAAGAAGACCTTCCTCCAGAAGCACGGCCTCAAGCTGGCCATCACCGCCATCCTGCTGGTGGTCGCCGGCGGCCTGGGCGGCAGCTTCGTGTACACCTCGAACAAGCACCAGGGCGAGACGCTCCAGACGTCGCTGGCCAAGGGAATTACGGGCATCAGCGCCGACACGCGCGAGCAGTACGAGGCGGCGGTGAAGTCGCTCGACCAGGCCCTGTCGATGGAGGACGGCAACGTCGAAGTGCTGGCGCACAAGGGCTACGCCCAGGCGCTGCTCTACGCCGAGCACACCCACGCCGACGCCGATCGCCAGTCGGCGATGACCATCTTCCAGTCCTCGCGGGTGCGGGAGCTGCACCCCGAGTTCGCGCTGGTGGTGGACGCGCTCACCGCCCACGAAGCCGAGGCCGCCGCCGCCCGCCAGCAGTTGTTGGGCTCGGAGCTGGACAAGAGCGTGGTGCACGCCGAGGCCGGCCGCCGGCTGCTCGCCGACAAGAAGTACGACGAGGCGCTCGCCCGGCTGAAGAAGGCCATCGACGGCGCGGACACCACCCGGTTGGCCCACGTCCGCGCGCTGGTGGCGCTGGGCGACTACTACCTGGGCTTCGAGGACTGGGACAACGCGCTGGAGATGTTCAGCCGCGCCGAGCCCCTGTCCCGCTTCCACCCCGGGCGGGTGGTGGGCCACGCCGAGGCGCGCCTGGAGCTGGGCCGCGAGCTCCCCGAGGCCTTGAGCGATCTCGACGGGCTGACGAAGAACGCCTCCGTGCCCGAGGCCCTCAAGGGCCGCTACACCCTGATGCTGGGGCGCGCCCAGTCCGCCAACGGCCGGCACGAGGACGCGCTCAAGACGCTCACCGCCGGGCAGGCCGAGTACAAGGACCTGGCCTTCGAGTACGCGATGGGCCTGGGGCAGGCGACCCGCGCCGCGGGGAAGATGGACGTCGCCCAGAAGACCTTCGAGGAGGCGCTCAAGCTGAGGCCGAAGAGCGAGGACGCGAAGGAAGGCCTGGGGCGGGTGCTGCTCGCCCGCAGCCGCGAGAAGGAGCTGCTCGATCGCTTGAAGCCCGAGCGCGACGCGAGGAAGGTGGCGCTCTTGCGGGGCATCGCCTTCTGGAGGCTGGGCGATCCCCGGCGGGCCCGCGCCGAGCTCGCGAGCACCCAGGTGTCCGGCAAGTACCCCGCCGAGGCCGTCGTCTACCTGGCGCTCACCGACGCCGCCGAAGAAGCCCAGGCCGACAAGGCGGTGGAGATGCTGGAGAAGCTGGCCACCAGCACCCGGAAGAACAAGGCCACCGTGCAGGTCGCGCTGGCCCGCGTGTACATGCAGAAGGGCGCGCTGGACAAGGCCAAGGCCCAGCTGGAGGAAGCCGCGAAGGATCCCGCCGACTACGAAGGCAACGCGCTTTTGGGCGAGCTGCTCCTCAACGCCGGCCTTCCCCCCGAGGTGGCGCTCGAGCCGCTGCAGCGCGCCGTCGACCGCAACGGCAGCCACGCCCCCTCCAGGCACCTCCTCACCCGCACCCTGCTCGCGATGGGCCGCACCGCCGACGCGGTGGCGCAGGTGGAGGCCTGGACCCAGGACAACCCGTCGCTCGAGCAGGCCTGGCGCGACGCGGCGCTCACCTACCTGGAAGCAGGGAAGGTGAAGGAAGCCGACGCGGCCGCCCAGAAGGTGCCGCAGGGATCCACCGACACCGAGGGCTGGCGGGTGCGGGCGCGGGTCCTCTTCGCCCGCGGTGACGGCCGGGGCGCGATGGCGGCGCTGGAGAAGGCCAACAAGCTGAACCCGCGCGACGCCGACACCTTCTGCGAGATCGGCAACGCCTTCGTGCGCCAGGGCAACCCGGACACCGCGGCCAAGGCCTACGAGGCGGCGCTGCGCGAGGATCCCAAGAGCGTCTGCGGCCAGGCGGGCCCGTTCCACGCCAAGCCCACCACGAAGAACAAGGCCAAGCAGCTCCTCACCCAGTTGGTCGTCAAGTCCTCCAACGCCTGGGAGAAGGGCTTCCTGCAGGCCACCCTGGCGCGGGTGCACCTCGAGGAGCGCAACCTGAAGGAGGCGGCGGCGATGACCGAGGACGCCCTGCAGTCGGCCCCCGCGTCGCCCTTCGTTTGGTTCGCGAAGGCCGAGGTGGCAAAGAAGCAGAAGGACGGCGAGAAGTCCTTCGAGGCGTACACGAAGACGGTGGAGCTGGACGCCTCCTGGTCCGCCCCACGGCTGGCGGTGGCCGACGCGCTGGCCCGCAAGGGAGGCGACCAGCTGCCGAAAGCCATCGCCGAGTACGAGGCGGTGCTGACCATCGATCAGAACGAGGCGGATCAGACGCGGGTGAGGAAGGCGCTCACCACCTTGAAGAAGCAGCTGGAGAAGTAAGGCCGGGGCCCGATGGCGAAGGTGCCCGTCTTTCGGATCAGCCTCACCAACGCCACGCTGCTCTCGGGCGTGTACCTGGTGGGCGGCGCGGCGGTGGAGCTCGCCCGGCGCCTGTGGAACCCGCGCTGGGCCGAGCGCCTGTCCTTGTCGCTGGAGGCCTTCCCGGCCCGGGTGCTGGAGTTCCTCGGCCTCTTCGAGCCGCTGCGGCGCGCCTGGCTGGAAGGGCACCTCTCGGAGCTCCAGGTGCGGCTCGTCTACGGCCTCACCACGGTGGCGCTCATCTACTCCCTGGGGGTGGCGGTGGGCGGGCTGATGTGGGGCGTGGCCCGGCTGGCGGGGAAGACGGATCTCGAGGCCTGACGTCCTGTGCGCGCGGTGGCGATCACCGCCTGCGCTTCTTGCCCACGGCGGCCACCTGCTGGGGCGCGTCCCCCGACGCCCGGGCCATCAGGCACACCTTCGTCACCAGGGGGCCGAAGCGCTCCCAGCGCGACTCGCCGGTGCCCTTCACGCGGAGGAACTCGGCCCGGGTGGTGGGGAGCGCCGCGGCCAGCGCGTAGAGGGTGGCGTCGTTGAAGATGATGAAGGGCGGCACGCCGAGATCCTGCGCCAGCTCGCGCCGCCAGCGCTTGAGCTCCTCCGCCGCGAGGTTCGAGTAGCGCTCCGGCAGGGCGCGCGCGCCGGCGGCGCCGTGGGCGGTGGCGCTTCTCGCCGCAGCCACCTTGAGGCGGGGCCCGGCGCACACGTCGCAGCTGCCGCAGGCCTGGCTGAAGGGGACAGACTCGCCGAAGTACCGCAGGAGGAAGGCCCGCCGGCAGCGCTTCGCGTAGGCGTAGTCCGTCATCCGCTTGAGCAGCAGCAGTTGGTTGCGCTCCTGCTCGCGGAGGCGAGACAGATCGACGCCCAGCGCCGTCCACGGCTCCTGGCGCAACACGGCGATGGTGCGGCCGGCGAAGGGGCGCTGCACGGTGACGGCGCCGGCGCGCTCGAGCAGCGTCAACGCGTGGCGCGTGGAGTCCACGTCGAGGCCGGCGCGGCGGGCGAGGATCGACAGCTCGCTCTGCGCCTTCGCGCCCAGGGGGAAGGCAGCGGTGAGGGAGGCCAGCAACGCCTTCGCGTCGGCGCTGCGCGGGTGGTGCCTGGCCGCCCCCTCCAGCAGGGTGATCCCGTAGCGCCCTTCCCCACGGGACGAGCGTGACAACAGTCCTTCGCGCTCCAGGTGCTTCAGCACCGCGGAGAGCTCGAACTCCGACGCGCCCACCTGGTGGGCCAGGTGGGTGACGCCGCGATCGAAGGTGGGGGAGTGGCGCAGGGCCCCCCAGACGTCGGCGAAGAGCGTCTCGGGCGGGTGGTTGGACTGGATCAGCCGCTCCTGGGTGAAGACGTCGGCGTGGTTGAAGAGCAGCACCGCGCGGGCGGGCTGGCCGTCGCGGCCGGCGCGGCCGATCTCCTGGTAGTAGGCCTCCACCGCGCGGGGGATGCCGGCGTGCGCCACGAAGCGGATGTCGGGCTTGTCGATGCCCATGCCGAAGGCGTTGGTGGCCACGGCCACGGCGCCGGGCGCCGTCATGAAGTCGTCCTGGGCCTTCTTGCGCGAGTCGTCGTCGAGGCCCGCGTGGTACAGCAGCGCGTGCACGCCTGCGTCGACGAGGTGCTCGTGGATCGCCTCGGCCTGCTTGCGGGTGGAGCAGTAGATCACCCCGCTGCCCGTCTCGCACAGCCGCTCGCACGCGGCGCGCTTCTCCGCGTCGCCCGACACCGGGAGCACCTCGAGGAAGAGGTTGGGGCGATCGAAGCCGGCCACGAAGACCTTCGGCTCCTTCATCAGCAGCACCCGGGTGATGTCGGCCTGCACCTCGGGGGTGGCGGTGGCGGTGAGCGCCACGGTGCGCGGAGGCCGCAGCCGCTTGCGCACCTGGCCCAGCAGCGCGTAGTCGGGCCGGAAGTCGTGGCCCCACTGGGAAATACAGTGCGCCTCATCGATGGCGTAGAGCGCCACCCCGGCGTCGGTGAGGGCGCTGACAAAGGCCTCGGACTTGAAGCGCTCGGGGGCCACGTAGACCAGCTTGTACTCGCCGGCCCGCAGGCGCCGCTGGCGGTCGGCCCGCTCCGAGTCGGTCAGCGTGGAGTTGATGAAGGTGGCGCGGATCCCCCGCTCGGTGAGCGCGTCCACCTGGTCCTGCATCAGGGCGATCAGCGGTGAGACGACCACCGTCACGCCGTCGAGCAGCAGCGCGGGCAGTTGGTAGCACAGCGACTTGCCCGCGCCGGTGGGCATCACCACCACGGTGTTGCGGCCCGAGAGGACCGAGGCGATCACCTCCCGCTGGCCGGGGCGGAAGGCCTTGAGCCCGAAGTGCCGCTCGAGGCCCTGGGTCAGCTCGTCTTCGAGGGGCAGCTCGGCGGTCACCGCGGGCATACCGATCATCCTTTCGGCCCTTCGTCAACGGTTGTTGGGCTCGTCGAGGCGCGTCAGGAAGGTGGAGGTGTCCTCCCGGAGCAACCCCCGGGCGAGCATCGACACGTAGCTGCGCTCGCCCAGCACCAGGTGATCGAGCACCCGAATGCACAACAGCTTCGCGCCGTCGCGCAGTTGGCGGGTGAGCGCCACGTCGTTCACCGACGGCTCCGGATCTCCGCTGGGGTGGTTGTGGATGAGGACGATCCCGGTGGCCCGGCAGGCGATCGCCGGGGCCAGGGCCTCGCGGGGATCGACGTTGCATTGATCCACGCTGCCCTCGGCCACCCGAACGCTGCGCAGCAGCACGTTGCGGCTGTTGAGGCAGAGCACGTGGAACTCCTCGCGGCGCAGGCCGCAGAGGCGGGCGCGAGCCCACTCGTAGATGGCCTGGGGCGTCTGGAGGCGGGGGCGCTCTTCGGCGGCGTGTGGCAGCCGGCGCGCCAGCTCGCCCGCGGCCAGCAGGCGGGCGGCGGTGTGGCGGTCGAGGCCGTGGTGCTCGACGAGCGCCTCTGGGTGAGAGGACACGATCGCGCGCAGCCCGTGCTGCAAGAGCGCCGCGAGGGCCGGCGGATCTGTCAGGCCGATCAGCACGCTCACCAGCTCGGCGTCGGTGAGGGCCTGGGGTCCCAGCCGCATCAACCGCCGCCGCGCGTCATCCACGATGCCCTTCGGGCGCTGGTGCACGCCCGACACGCTGTCCAGCCAATCCATCGCCGCCGCCCTTTCGTCCGTACCGCGTCCGACCCGGCAGCCGTTCAACGAGCGTGCCGGGCCGAAAGCCCAGCGCGGGCGGTGCTCCTGCGCTGCCCCCGGCGTCCCGGCTGTGGGGCAGGCGTGCGTCGCGGCGGACGAGCGCGCGTGCTCCACCTTCCTCTCGGCTGGTGAGAATGCTCAGCGCTGCGTCTCGCGAGCCAATCGTTCGCGGATCGCCCGAAGCTCGGCTTCGACCAGCTTGTCCTTGGGGCGGCCGACGAAGGCCTTCACGGAGATGAGGTCGTCGAGCGCGATGACGCGACAGTCTCGGTCGAAGACCTCGAGGTGCTTCGCCGAGGCAGCCACCGCCGCGAAGTCTCCCACGGGTGGAACCGCACTGAGTATGTCGACGATGCCCAGTGAGGTCTGCAGGTACAAGTTCTTGAAGGCGGCGAGCTCCTCATCGGTGCGTGTCACGAGCGGCTTGCCGAAGGCCTGGTAGAAGCGCGGTTCGAGCGGGCGCAGCACACCCATCAGGCGTGCGACGTTGGGCTGCGTGAGCGGCGCGGCGATGTCCAGGTCCTTGGTGAGCTGCTGGGATCCCCAGGCGATCGCGGCGATGCCCCCGACGACGACCAGCTCCACGTCTGCCTCGAGGAGGCGCCGGAGCAGCTCAGCGCTGTTCTGGGAGGGCGGCACCGTGCAGGGTCTCGAAGGTCCTCATCATCTGCTCGTGCTGGAGCAGACGTTCGGTGGGGGTGAGGGTGAGGTTGAACTCGAGCTGGCCCATGTCGATCCCCATCTCGAGGGCCGCGTCCCATGCGGGGCCGGCGCTCGGAAAGTTCGCTCTCCACACTTGCCGAAGGTCCAGCGCCGTGCAGTCTTCGGGCTTTGTCGCGTCCACCCGTGAACCATACCAGCCTGCGGCGCAGGTCAGAAGGCGTGGCGACTCACAGCGGCTCGACGCGCAGCTCGTCGAACTCGACGGTCGTCTGCCACCCGGAGAAGCCGAGGTGCCGGTTGCCGGGCCCGGTCAGCGGGTTGCCGTCGTTCATCTCGAGGAATGGCTGGCCGTCGATCCGCCACATCAGGTTTCCGCCCTGCCGCTCGATGGTCCACTGGTACCAGCGCCCCTGCTCGACGCGCACGTCGCTGCGCTCGACGCGATCGGGCGTGTGCTCGTGCTGCCGGGCGATGGCCGAGATGGTGTTCTTCCACCCGCCGAAGACGAAGACGTAGCCGGAGGCGGTGTACTGGAGCCGCGGATCGCCCTGGTACCCCGACTGGCCGTCGCCCCACAGCTCGACCTTGAGGTCGCCTTCCGGCGAGAGCGAGCGCGCCTTGAAGGAGACGCGGGCGCGATCGGGGATGGGTCGGGTGAGCCAGAGCGGGCGGTTCCTCATCTCCGAGAGGCGCAGGTGGCCGTCGAAGATCCCCACGTTGGCGATGCCCAGGCTGCGGTACCCGTCCCCCACCGCGCCGCGCTCGAAGTCGTCGGCGAAGGGCTCGCTGGGTGGAGAGGGCGGTGGCGCGACCGGCGCGAAGCCCGAGGCGGCCGACACCTTGAGCGCGTCGAAGCGGATCGCCGCCTCCCAGCCGTTCAACCCGACGCGGTCGTTGAAGCGGCCTTCGAGCGGGAAGGGGTCGACGAAGCGGGCGACCTGTTGGCCGTCGATGCTCCAGCGCACCTCGGCGCCGATCCGCTCGACGCGGTGGTGGTAGGTGCGGCCGGGCTCGACCTTCGGGGCGGAGGCGTCGATGCGCACCGCCATGCCCGCGCGGAAGGCGCCCTGGTCCGCCAGCTCCTGCAGCCCGTTCACCGTGAGCCCGCGCTTGCGCGCCTCGGCCAGGCGATCATTGAGGTGCGGGGTGGAGGCGACCCCCAGCCGCCCCAGCATCGACTGGCCGTTGTTGTAGGCGCCGTGCGCCAGGGTGTAGCCGCTGCCGCCGTTGACGCCGTCGCCGCAGAGCTCGAGGCGCACGTCGGCCTCCGGGCCCAGGGGCGTGGCGTCGACCTCCAGCACGAAGTCGCGCGGCACCGCGGCCTTCAGCCACAGCGGGTTGTTCTTCACGCCGGGGGAGACGAGGGCGCCCGACTCGACGCGCCACAGCCCGCCGGTGGACCAGTAGTGGTCGGCCAGCCGCTTCGGATCGTCGAAGCCGTCCTGCCAGGGGAGCTGCGCGGTGGCCGGCTGCGGCCCGCGAAACAGGTAGTAGTGCACCAGCGGCAGGTTGACGCCGAGGATGAGCAGCGCCAGCGCCAGCATGGTGCGGTGGTGGGTGGGGCGGATCCAGGGCTCAGGCTGGCTCATGCGCCGGGCACCTTGCTGTCGCGACGCCCTGCTGTCGAGCAGGAAGTCGGGAGCTGTCTGACGCGGCCGCTCTACCCGGGTTCCCGCGCCGGCCCGACCAGCAGGTAGCCGGCGCCCACCAGCACGGCGAAGGCCCCGGAGAAGAAGACGGCGTGCGGCTCGGCCAGGGCGTGCAGCGCCGTCCTCACCACGCCGAGCGGATCGATCACCACGTCCCAGCTGTTGAGGCGCAGGAAGCGGCCCAGGTAGATGCCGAAGCCGGTCAGCAGGAGGACCGACGCGACGAAGGCCATCGAGCCCACCTTCCCCAGGCGCGCCGACAGGGTGCGCGCCACCGCCTCCAGCGACGTCCACCCGAGCAGCAGCCCAGCCAGCGCGAAGGACACCCAGAGGAGCAGATCGAACCAGAGCGGCACCGGCGGGCGCGCCTTGAGGTGGAGGAGATCGGTCACCAGGTACGGGGCGTTGGGCAGGAACACCAGCCACGCGGCGCCGACGGGCCACGCCAGCGGCCCGCGCAGCCGCACCAGGACGGCCGACAGCACCCAGGGGATCCACGCGAGGAAGAGGTTCCACCAGAGGAAGTCCAGCCGCGGTCCGACCAGCTTCGCGCGCACCAGCCAGACGAGTCCGGCCAGCCACGAGGCGACCAGCGGCGCGGCCCAGCGGAGACGGACGGACGGGGCGGGCGCGGCCAAGGCGCCACGAGGCGGGCGATCGGTCGTCATGTCCGGCGGAGGGTGCAAGCGGACTGCCGGGCAGAGCGCCTTCCTTCGCTCCGCGCAGCTTCAGCTACTCGCCCACCGCGGAGTAGCGGTGCTCGTCGGCCGCGCGCTCCTCGTCCTGGTCGGCCACGAGCACCTCGGCGCA
The DNA here is from genome assembly GCA_020846875.1 of Myxococcales bacterium. Lineage (GTDB taxonomy): Bacteria > Myxococcota > Myxococcia > Myxococcales > Myxococcaceae > JADLDB01. The sequence goes on from JADLDB010000020.1 coordinate 25,581, forward strand.
GAGGTCCTTCACCAGGACCAGGGCGTCCTCACCGAGGCAGTTCTCCGAGAGGTCGAGGCGCTTCAAGTGCCGCAACTGCTCGCGGTGCTGGGCCAGCACCTGCGCGCCCGTCGCGGTGAGGCACCCCTTCGAGAGGTCCAGCGACTCGAGGCCCGGCAGAAGGGGAGACCTCACCAGCAGCGGGATCAGCTCGTCGAGGAACTCGCAGTTGCCCAGGCCCAGGTGGGTGAGCTTCCAGTCGCTGCGCGTCAGCAGCGGCCGCACGTCGTCCACCGTGCACTCGCCACCGTAGTTGTCCTGGCCGAACCACAGGGAGAGGGAACGGATCCTGGGCCACTTCGCCTTGAGCACCGCCTCCAGGCTGGCGCGGGACAGGCCGCCGGTCTCGATCGCGAAGCGCTCCAGGGCCGGGTGCTCGATGCGCCCCAGCTCCATCGAGCCGGCGCGCAGCGTGAGGGCCTTGAGCTTCGGGAAGGCCGCATACAGCGGCGACGCGTCGCCCAGCGCCGACCAGGACAGCTCGCAGTCCTCGCTCTCGAAGTCCGCGATGAAGAGGGACTCCAGCGACGGCAGGCGGTCCGCGGCGGCGGCGAGCTGGGCGATCGTCTCGCCGAAGTCGTACTGGTCGTCGTGGTGCGGCGGCCCCACCGTCAGCTCGCGGACGAAGCGGGCCTCGTCCAGCTCCAGGAAGTATTCGATCAACTCTCGGTCCTCGAGCTGGTCGTCGTACGTCAGACCGAGGCGGATGCCGTGCAGGAAACCCAGGCGGAAGGTGGCCGTCGTGCCCTCCAGCCCGCCCAGCGCCCCGAGCAGCACCCCCACCGCCTTCGTGATCGCGGCGTCCTCCGCGGCCTTCAGCCCGTCGTCGTCCGGGCGAGCCTGACGCTCGGCCTGAACCATCACCAACTCGCCGCGCGGGTCGCCCTGCTGCTGCAGCCAGTCGCCGTAGATGCGATGAGCCTGCACGTCGTCGCGGCTCGAGAAGACCGCGGCCTCCAGCCGGGCGCCGACCTCATCAGCGCTCCCGGCGCCGCGCTTCCTCGCGGACGCATCGAGCTGGGCGCGGCTGGCCTTGAGCGCCTCGCGCCGCTGGTACTCCTTCTCGGCCGCCTGGCGCTGCAGCTCCCGGCGATCGAGCGGGCGCGCCTTCACCTGGCCCAGCCGCGGGTCGTCCTGGAAGCGCTTCTTCGCCAGCGCCAGCAGCCCGTCGTACTGGCTGGTCTCCGTCGTCGACGCGAGGGCGGCGAACACCCGGTCCGCCGGCCAGAGCGCCTTCGGGACGCTCCCCAGGGCGCGCGCCTGCTCCTCCGGGGCCAGGCCGGCCGCCTCGACGCGGGCGACGTACTCGGGGCCAAACTCGAGCTGGGCGTCGGCGCCGACGTGGGAGTACCCGTCGATCAGCTGCTCGATCCCCGCGCCCGGCAGCGAGAGCAGGGTGCGGAAGGCCGCGACGACGGGCGCACGCTCTCCCAGCGACGCCTTGCACTGGATCCACAGCGCCAGGGCCTTCGGATCCGCCGACTCCCCCGCGCGCACGCCGTCGAGCGCTTGAAGCGCCGCGCGCCAGCGGCCCTCGTCGTACATCGGCCTGGCCAGCTCGTAGGCCGCGCGCACCTCGGCGGACGCGGAGACGGTGGACGCGGGGACGGAGAGCGACTGCTCCGGTGGCGGCTTCGCGCCAGCACCGCCGAAGACCCCCTTCACCGCATCGACGAAGCGCCCCCACCCAGCCATGTCGTCCTCCTCTTCTCAGTGCAGGCCCGGCGCCTCCCGGCCCGTGCGCGAGACGTACTCGGTGTACCCGCCGCCGTACAGGTGCGGCCCTTCCGGCGTCAGCTCCAGCACCCGGTTGGACAGCTCGGCGAGGAAGTGCCGGTCGTGCGAGACGAAGAGCATCGAGCCCTCGTAGGTGCGCAGGGCTTCGATCAACATCTCCTTGGTCGCCAGGTCGAGGTGGTTGGTGGGCTCGTCCAGCACCAGCAGGTTGGGCGGATCGAAGAGCATCAGCGCCATCACCAGGCGCGCCTTCTCACCGCCGGACAGCACGCGCACCACCTTCTCCACCTCGTCCTTCGGGAAGCCGAAGCAGCCGGCCAGCGTGCGCAGGGTGCCCTCGGAGGTGCGGGGGAAGGCGTCCACCAGCGTCCTCCAGACGGTCTTCTCGCCGTCCAGCACCTCCATCGCGTGCTGCGCGAAGTAGCCCAGCTTCACCGAGGCGCCGATCGTCACCGCGCCGTGATCCGGCTGCGACTGGCCGGCGACCATCTTGAGCAGCGTGGACTTCCCCGCGCCGTTGACGCCCAGCACGCACCAGCGCTCGCGGCGCCGCAGGAGGAAGCTGAAGTCCTTGTAGACGACCAGGTCCCCGTACGCCTTGGACACGCCTTCCACCTTCACCACGTCCTCGCCGCTGCGGGGCGCCTGCTTGAACTCGAAGGACACCTTCTCGTGGCGGCGGGGCGGCTCGACGCGCTCGATCTTCTCCAGCTTCTTCACCCGCGACTGCACCTGCGCCGCGTGGGAGGCCCGCGCCTTGAAGCGCTCGATGAAGGCGAGCTCCTTCTTCAGCATCGCCTGCTGGCGCTCGAAGGTGGCCTGCTGCTGCTGATCGGCGATCGCGCGCTGCTTCACGTAGTACTCGTAGTCGCCGGAGTAGGACGTCAGCTCGCCCCCGTCGATCTCGAGGATCCGCGTGCACACGCGGTTCAGGAACTCGCGGTCGTGCGACGTCATCAAGAGCCCGCCCTCGAAGCGCTTGAGGAACTGCTCCAGCCAGATGAGCGACTCGAGATCGAGGTGGTTGGACGGCTCGTCCAAGAGCATCGCGTCCGGCTGCATGAGGAGGATCCGCGCCAGCGCCACGCGCATCTTCCAGCCGCCCGACAGCGCGCCCACGTCGTCGTCCACCACCGCCTCGCGGAAGCCCAGGCCGGCGAGGATCTCCCGCGCGCGGCCCTCCAGCGCGTAGCCGCCCAATTCGTCGAAGCGCGCCTGCACCTCGCCGAAGCGCTCCACCAGCTTCTCCAGCTCGCCGGCGCGAGCCGGATCCGCCAGCGCGTGCTCCAGCACTTTCAGCTCGTGGGCCACCTCCGACACCGGGCCGGCGCCGTCTAAGGTGGCCTCCAGCACCGTCTTGCCCTTCAGCTCGCCTACGTCCTGACGGAAGTAGCCGATGGAGACGCCGCGATCGACGGACACCTGGCCTTCGTCGGGGTCCTCCTCGCGCATGACCAACCGGAACAGCGTGGACTTGCCGGAGCCGTTGGGCCCCACCAGCCCCACCTTCTCGCCCTTGTGCAGCGCCGCGGAGGCTTCCACGAAGAGGACCTGCTGGCCGTGCTGGAGATAGATCGAGTCGAGCCGAATCACGGTTAGCGCCCTTGGCACAGGCGCCCAGATTCCTCCAAGCCGGAATCGCCGTGACAGTCCGGTGACGAAACTGGCCCACCATGAGTCCTCTCCATGAGGACTCTCAACTCCGCGATTCGACTCATCTTTGGTTTCCTCTGGATGGCGATCGCCTCCAGCGTCTTCATGGTGCTGGCGACGCTGCTGATGCCCTTCCGGGTGACGCGGGTGAAGCTGTGCAACTGGTACGGGCACATCGCGGGGCGCTCCATCACCTGGTTCGCCGGCGTGACGCCGCGGGTGAAGCACCACGAGCGGCTGCAGGGCTCGAACCCGGCCATCTTCGTGATGAACCACACCTCGACGGTGGACGCCTTCCTTGGCATCTGGCTGTGCCCCATCGGCGCGTGCGGCGTCTTCAAGAAGGAAATCGTCCGCGTGCCCTTCTTCGGCCAGCTCGCCTGGCTGTCGGGGCACCTCTTGCTCGATCGCTTCAACCGGGAGAAGGCGGTGGAGACGCTGTCGGACGCGGCGAACTTCGTGAAGAAGAACCGGCTGGGGATCTGGATCATGCCGGAGGGCACACGCTCGAAGGACGGGCGGCTGCTCCCCTTCAAGAAGGGCTTCGTGCACCTGGCGATCGCCACCGGCTTCCCGGTGGTGCCGGTCGTCATCCACGGCGCGCACAAGAACTGGGTGAAGGGCACCTTCTTCAGCTTCACGCCGATGGATCTGGACATCGAGATCCTCGAGCCCATCGACACGTCCACCTGGCGCGAGGAAAGCGCGAGCGCCCACGCCGACGCGGTGCGGGCGATCTTCGCCGCGCGGCTGCCCGAAGACATGCAGCCCGCGGCGGTGCCCGGCCCCCCAGCCACGCCACCTCCCGCGGCGTCCATCGAGGTGGCCCGCGAGCCGACGCCGCACGCCCCCGGCGTCTGAAGGCGCCTACCAGGGCAGCTCGTTCCCCTCGAAGCTCCAGAAGCGGCCGCTCTTCTCCGGCGAGAGGGCGTCGAACTGCTCGATCAGCGCGCGCGCCGACACGTCCACCGGGGTGGGGGCGTGCAGACCGCCCATGTCCGTCTGCACCCAGCCGGGGTGAAAGACGGCGGTGGTGACGCCGCGATCCGAGAGATCGACGGCCAGGCTGCGGCACGCCATGTTCAGCGCCGCCTTGCTCATCCGGTACGCGTAGGCGCCGCCGGAGCGGTTGTCGTCGATGGATCCCATCCGCGAGGTCATGTGGACGATCACCCGCCGCGCGCCCTTCAGCACCAGGGGCAACAGCGCCCGCGTCACGCGCAGCGGGCCCACGGCGTTCACCTCGAAGACGGCGTGAAGATCGGCCAGCTCCAGCTCCTCCAGGCTGGTCGGCTTGCCCATCACCCCCGCGTTGTTGATGAGCAGGTCCACGCCGGCCGCGTCTGCCCGCTCGATCGCCCGCGCGAAGTCGGCCACCGCGCCGTCGTGGGTGACGTCGCAGGTGTGGATGCGCAGCCGGCCGGAGGACGAGGCCTCGAGGTGCTTGAGGGCGGCGGCCTGGGAGCCGGACCGCACCGCCGCCTCCACCGTGTCGCCGCGGGCCAGGTACTGGCGGGTCAGCTCGAGCCCGATGCCCCGGCTGGTCCCGGTGATGACGATCCGCATGGGGGGGGCTTGTAGCAGGCCGGCGAGATCCCGACTCGCGATAGGCTGAGCCGGTGAGCTCGTTCCCCTCAGCCCGCCTCCCGTCGTCGTGCGCGGCGTGCAGGCAGCCCGGCGCGCTGCAGGTGGGGCAGACCATCTCGCAGGGGCGCCTCACCTGGTTCGAGCGCTTCGCGTGCGCCTGCGGCCACGGCTTCGAAGCGGACGGGGTGGGGCTGCCCACGCCCGCGGCGCGCGCCGCGCTCCTCGCGCAGTCGGGCACGGCCGAGCTCTGGTTGGACGCGGAGGCCGGGCGTCCGGTGTTGGTGAAGCTGCTCACGCTCCTGGCCGGGCTCGTCGAAGCCGAGGCCAGCGGGCGCCTCGTGACGCTGCCGGCGCTGGCCTGGTCCGGCACGCACGCCGAGGTGGCCTTCCTGCAGGCCGCGCTGGAGCAGAATGGTGTGGCGGCCCGCGTGGTCCATCGCGTCGCGATCGCGGAAACCCCCGGGTGAGGGATCAGCCGCTCACGCCGTCCAGGACGAGCTGCTCGCGCCGCTCAAGCGCCCGGCTTCTCGGCTCGCTCCAGGGCGGCGAGGGCGCCCTCCAGCTCCAGCTCGCTGAAGACGGGAATGCCGGCGGCCCGCAGCGCCCAGGTGGTGGCGCCCTGTCCGGGCACCTTGGCGCCGGTGAAGCGCCCGTCGCCCACCAGCGAGGAGCCACACGAGGGGCTGCCTTCCTTCAGCACCGCCACCGCCACGCCGTGCTCGCGCGCGAGCGCCACCGCGTGCTGCGCGCCGGCCCGAAAGGCCCCGCTGACGTCGCGCCCATTCACGTCGGCGATCCGCCCGTCAGGCTGGAGTTCGGCCGGAGGACGCGGCACCGGGAGCCCGCCCGCCACCTCCGGACACACCCTCACCACGCGCCCCTCGGCCTCCCAGCGCGCCAGCACGCCGCTGTCCACGCGCTCGTCGCTCCCGTCGTAGCGGACCCGCTCACCCAGAAGGCACGCGCTCACCAGCACCTTCTTCATGCGCGCCCAGCTTCCTCGACGACGGCCCACAGCGACCGGCCTTCCAGCGCCACGCCGGTGGGCGCGCCCTTCGCCGCGACGTGCACCAGGGCCGAGGCGAGCTCCTCGAGGCGGATGGGCTGGTACTTCGTCAGGCCGAAGAGCTTCGTCAGCGCGCGCGCGCCCGGCAGGCGCTGGCCCGCGCGATCCTCGAAGGCCGACGGCCGGAAGAGGGTGAAAGGGATGCCGGACTCACGCACCAGCGCCTCGGCCTGCGCCTTGGCCTTCAGGTACGCGCCCACCGGACTGCCCGCGCCCACGGAGGAGAGGAGGATGAAGTGCTTCACGCCGGCCTGCTTCGCCGCCCAGACCAACTGCCGCGTCGTGCCGATGTCGCTCGTCTCGTAGGTGTCGCCCGCGGCGAAGCGCTTCTTCATGGTGCCGATGAGCTGCACCACGGTGGTGCAGCCGCGCAGCGCGTCGGCCAGCTTCGGATCCGCCAGCTCCAGCACCACCTTTCCCGGGTGCGACAGCCTGTCGGCGCTGGCCGGCCGCACGTGGGGCCTCACTTCGAGGCCGCGGCGCTCGGCGCAAGGCAGCAGCACCTGTCCCACGGCCCCGGTGGCCCCGGCGACGAAGACGATGGGCTTGACGGTTGTCATCGAGCGGCCCTCCAGGTGGTGTCCGGCGAAGGCGCGGCCAGCTGTACCGGGTTTTCAACGCTGCGTCCTCCCCGGCGGCGGCCCCCGCTGCGGGGCTGCTTTGCGTGATGCGAGCGGCCGGCCGAGCCGCTATACGCGCCCAACGTTTCATGGCCACGTTCCTGGTTGGAATGAAGGTGAGGTACCTCCCGCAGCCCGAGTGGGGCGTGGGGCACCTCCTCGCGCTGGAAGAAAACGACACGCGCGCGCTGGTGCTCTTCCCGGTGCGCGAGTCCGACGGCCCGACGCTGGTGAGCGCCCGCGGCGGCGCCCTGGTGCACGCCACCCTCGTCCCCGGCGACGCGGTGAAGACGGTCAAAGGCAAGACGGGAAAGGTGACGGGCGAAGAGGAAGGCGCCCGCGGCCTCAAGCGCTACGTGGTGGCGCTGGACGAGGGCGGCGACACGGAGCTGCCCGAGACGGAGCTGCGCGCGCTGCCGCCGAAGCCGGACCTGCTGGCGATGCTCAAAGAGGGCCGCGCCGCCGACGCGAAGAACTTCCTCCTGCGCCGCACCGCGCTTCAGCTCGACGACGAGCGCCGCAACGACGCCCTGGGCGCCCTGCTCGCCTCCCGGGTGATGGTGAAGCCGCACCAGGTGGGCGTGGTGCAGCGCGTCCTGTCGTCCCGCCGCCCGCGCTTCGTGCTCGCCGACGAGGTGGGGCTGGGGAAGACCATCGAGGCGGGCATGATCTTCTCCGCCCTGCGCCTGTCCGGCCTCGCGCGCCGCGTGCTGGTGGTGGCCCCCAGCCACCTCACCGTGCAGTGGCTGGTGGAGCTCTTCCACAAGTTCAACCAGCTCTTCACCCTGATGGACGCCGAGCGCTACGAGAAGTCGCTCGACGAGCAGCCCACCGTCTCGCCCTGGGCGCGCTTCGATCACGTCATCACCAGCCTGGAGCTCTTCCAGCGCAGCGAGCAGCACCGCAAGGAAGCCGGTGATCCCCGCGCCCACTGGGATCTGGTGATCATCGACGAAGCCCACCACCTGAAGGGCGAGAAGGCCTACCAGGCGGCGCAGGCGCTCTCGAAGAACTGTTGGGGGCTCTTGCTCCTCACCGCCACGCCCATGCAGCTCGATCCGGCGGAGTACCAGGCGCTGCTGTCCCTCATCGATCCGCTGACCGCGCCCTCGGCGAAGGAGTTCGAGGCGCGCCTCACCCGCCAGGAGGAGCTGTCTCAGGCGATCCGCGCGCTGCTATCCGGCAAGAAGACGAAGGGCGCGGTGAAGGACCTGGCGAAGCGCTTCCCCGAGGATCTTGCGCTCCAGGAGCTCGACGATGCCGACGACATGCTGGTGCACCTCGCGGAGACGTACTCGCTGTCCGATCGGCTGATCCGCAACCGGCGCGCGGTGGTGGGCGGCTTCTCCCAGCGGGCGCTGCACGTGCACCCGGTGGAACTCTCGAAGGACGAGCTGGAGGCCCGAGCCGCGGCGCTGGCGCACCTGGCGAAGGACGGCTCGGTGCGGGGCGCGGTCCTGTCCGGCCTGGTGCGACGGCTGGAGTCGTCGTCGGCCGCCTTCCTCGCCGCGCTCAAGAGCAACAAGGCGCTGGCGGGGATGAAGCTGACCTTGCCGGACCAGGACTCGAAGTTCGTCACCTTCGTCGCGCTGCTCAAGGGACTGTGGGCGAAGGAGAAGGGCGCCAAGGTGCTCGTCTTCACCGAGGCCCGCGACACCCTGGAGATGCTGCAAGGCAAGCTGCGCCACGAGTCGATCGACGCGCTCGCCTACCACGGCGATCTCGAGCTGGCCGAGCGCGACCGGCAGGTGGCCCGCTTCCGCGATCCCGAGGGCCCGAAGGTGCTGCTGTCCACCGAGGTGGGCGGCGAGGGCCGCAACTTCCAGTTCTCCCACCACCTGGTGAACTACGATCTGCCCTGGTCCCCCGCGACGATGGAGCAGCGGATCGGCCGGCTCGATCGCATCGGGCAGACCCAGACCGTCGACATCCACGTCTTCGACGCGAAGGGCACCTTCAGCGCAGACGTGCTGGCCATGCTGCGCGACGCGGTGGGCGTCTTCGGAGAGACGGTGGGCGGGCTGGACGCGGTGCTGGAAGAGGTGGAGCCGAAGCTGACCGAGCTGGCGCTCGCCGAGCCGAAGGCGCGCGGCGCGTACTTGAAGGAGCTGGCCGCGAAGGTGAGGTCCGCCCGCGAGCAGGTGAAGCGCGCGTACGATCCACTCCTCGATCTGCGCAGCTTCGACAAGAGCGAGGTGCAGGGGCTGGTGGAGCGCGCCAACGAGCGCATCGATCACGACGGCGACGAGGGCTCCACCCTGGACGACGGGCTGTGGGGCATCGCCCGCGATCTCGACGAGCGGCTGGAGGAGTGCATCACCGAGCTGGCCGATCGCATCGGCATCAAGGTGGACACGGATCAAGAAGTCGACGCCTTCCAGTGCGCCTTCCACTTCGGCCACGCGCTGAACGTGGAGGCCCTGCCGGGCTACGACATCTCCGGGGAGCGCACGGTGCTGGGCACCTTCTGGCGCGACACCGCCGTCGAGCAGGAAGAGATCGAGTACTACGCCACCGGCCACCCGCTGGTGGAGGCCCTGTTCGGCTTCGTCAAGGACGGGCCGTACGGCCGCAACGGCGCGCGCTTCCTCGACGTGAAGAAGCCCATCAAGGTGCGCGGGCTGGAGGTGCTCTTCCACGTCACCCCGCCCGAGGCGGCCGACACGTCCCCGGGCGCGAAGGTGCCGTCGCGGCAACTGTCCCGCTTCCTCGACACCACCCTGGTGCACGTGGCGGTGGTGCTGGGGCCCGACGGCAAGCCGAAGGAAGACGGCGCGGTGCTGGAGGTGCTCAAGGCCGTGGACGGCCGCCCGCTCAAGGGGAGCGAGGTGGCGGCGGCGTACCCGGAGCTGCCGCGCTTCGTCGATCCCGCGATGCAGGTGGCCTTCGCCGCGGCGAAGAAGAAGCTGGCGACCATCAGGAAGCACGCCCAGCAGGCGATCGAGGACGAGCGCGACCTGTCCCTCATCCGCATCAAGCTTTCGCTGGAGCACCAGGGCGTGCCCGAGGCGAAGCTGGAGCAGGTCCTCGCGGACGAGCTGGGCCACTACGATCGACTGCTCGCGGCGCTCGCCGGGACCTCGGTGCAGCTCGACTCGGCCTGCGGCTTCATCATCAACCGCTGACGAAAGGCGTACGAAGACGTGCTCGGCCCGGCCCTCATCGTTGCGCTGTCCCTCGCGTCGAAGCCTCCAGCGCTCACCAGCACCGCCGAGACGTCGGGCTTCCAGCGCACCGGCCGCTACGAGGAGGTGCAGGCGCTGTGCGCCGCCTTCGTCGCCCGCTTCCCCGGCAAGGTGACGTGCGCGCCCTTCGGCACCACGCCGCTGGGCCGCCCGATGCTGCACCTGGTGGCCTCGGAGGACGGCGTGCTGACGCCCGAGGCCGCGAAGGAGAAGGGCCGGCCGGTGCTCTTCTTTCAGGCCGGCATCCACTCCGGGGAGATCGACGGCAAGGACGCGGGCTTCCTGCTGCTGCGCGATCTGCTCGAGGGGAAGGTGGGCGACGGCGCGCTCTTCAAGGTGACTGTCGTCTTCGTGCCGGTGCTGAACGTCGACGGCCACGAGCGCTTCGGGAAGAACCACCGCCCCAACCAGCGCGGGCCCCGGGAGATGGGCTGGCGGGTGACCAGCCAGAACTTGAACCTCAACCGCGACTTCGCCAAGGCCGAGGCGCCCGAGACGCAAGCGGTGCTGAAGCTGCTCCACGCGTGGGCTCCGATCCTCTTCGCCGATCTCCACGTCACCGACGGCGCGAAGTTCCAGCACGACGTGTCGGTCACCTTCGAGCCCTGGGCGACGGGGCCGGAAGGGCTCAAGGTGGCGGGCAAGGCGCTGCGGGCCGAGCTCTTCGCCGAGCTGGAGGGCAAGGGCCACCTGCCGGTGGGCTTCTACCCGGCCTTCAACGCCGACGACGATCCGGCCAGCGGCTTCTCGTACGGCTGGCCCTCGCCGCGCTTCGCCAACGCCTACTGGGCCGCCAACAACCGCTACGGGCTGTTGGTGGAGACGCACAGCTGGAAGGACTTCGGCGCGCGGGTGAAGACGACGTACGACGTGTGCCTGGGCCTCTTGACGCAGGCGGCCCGCAACGGCCCGGCGTGGCTCAAGGCGGCGGCGGAGGCGGACGCGGCGGGCGCGAAGCAGGCGGGCGGGGACGTGGCGCTGCTGTACGAGCCGACCAAGCAGCCGCGCACCCTCGACTTCCTCGGCTACGAGTACGCGCGCGAGCCCTCGGACGTCTCCGGCAAGCTGTGGATCCGCTACGACGAGAAGAAGCCCGCGGTGTGGAAGGTGCCGTACTTCGACGAGCTCGGGCCGGCCCTCACCGTCCGGGCGCCGAAGGGCGGCTACCTGGTGCCCCCGCCGCACGCCGCGTGGGTGGCGCAGAAGCTCGCGCTGCACGGGATCTCCTTCGTGACGCTCGCGAAGGATGAGCCTTCCGCGAAGGTGCAGACCTTCCGCGCGACGCCGCGCTTCCGGGGCGCGCCCTACGAGGGCCGGCAGACCGTGCAGCTCGAGGGCCAGTGGAAGGACGACACCCAGGCGCTCCCCGCGGGGACGCTCTTCATCCCCGCCGCCCAGCCGCGCCTGTCCCTGGCGATGCACCTCCTCGAGCCGACCGCGCCCGACAGCTTCGCCGCGTGGGGCTTCTTCAACGCCCACTTCGAGCAGAAGGAGTACCTGGAGGACTACCTGGCCGAGGCCTTCGCCCGGGAGCTGCTCAAGGATCCGAAGGTGAAGGCGGCGTTCGACGCGCGGCTCAAGGACGAGGCCTTCGCGAAGGACCCCGCCGCGCGCCTGCGCTTCTTCTACGAGCGCCACCCCTCCTACGACGCTCGGCTCAACCTGGTGCCGGTGTACCGCGCCGAGCGCCAGCCCGGGCGTTGAGCCGCCTCACTTCGCGCGGCGCACCGGCTGCGAGAGCCAGGACTCGTACCGCGACTCCACCTCGCGCACCCACGCCTCGTCGTCGGCGTCCTTCGGCGGCGGCAGGAGCGGCTCCATCACCCGCACCGTGACGCGGCCCGTGGGGGAGAACCACGGCCCGTCCTCGAAGACGAGCGCCCCCGTGCCTTCCAGCACCACAGGCACCAGCGGCACCTGCGCCTTCTGCGCGATGCGGAAGGCCCCGCGCTTGAACGGCAGGCGCTCGGGCCCCGACGCGTAGGTGCCCTCGGGGAAGATCAGCAGCCGCTCCCCCGCCGCGAGCAACTCGCCGCAGGTGAACATGAGCTCCGCATGCGAGCCCTGCTTGCCGCGCTCCAGCCCCACGTACTTGAGGCGCCGCATCATGAAGCCCACCAGCGGGACCTCGAAGAGCGACGCCTTCGACACGAACTTGTAGTCCACCCCCAGGCCCATCACCGCGAGGATGTCCGCCATCGACTGGTGGTTGGCCACCAACACGCACGGCCCTTCGGGGATGTTGCCGCGGCCCTCCACGCGCACCCGCCAGCCCGGCCAGAAGCGCAGGTACAGGTGGCACCAGCCGCACACGAAGCGGTGCAGCGCCCGGCGCTCTGGATCGAAGGGTGCCGTCACGGCCAGCAACAGCAGCGCCAGCAGGTAGCCCACCGGCAAGGTGACGAGCACCGAGCCCCAGAGGAAGGCGGTGGACAGGTAGCGCACGACCGGCGGTGGCGCTCAAAGCGCCCGCGACGAGAGGTAGAACTGGTAGTACTGCTCCAGCCCACCGTCGACGTTGATCACCGTGCCGTTGACGTACCTCGAGTCGGGCAGGCAGACCCACTCCAGCGCGGCGGCGATCTCGTCCGCGGGGGCGATGTGGCCGGCCGGCACCATCTCGCTCATCTTCTTCTCCAGCTTCGGCCAGTTCTCCGCGCCCACGTAGAAGCGCGAAGAGTCGGTGTCGATGTACCCGGGGTTCACCGCGTTGACGCGGATCCCGTCGCTGGCCAGCTCGCAGGCCAGGTACTTCACCAGGATCTCCATCGCGCCCTTCATCGCGCCGAGCAGCCCGTGGAAGGGCAGGGGGATGCGGCTGTCCATGCCCGACACCATCACGATGCGGCCGGCGCGCCCCCTCATCAGCGGCGCCGCGCGCTGTGCGCCGAGCAGGAAGCTCTTCACCGTCACGTTGAAGGTCTTGTCCATCTGGTGGGGCTTCAAGTCCATCAGCGGGGCGAACTTCGTCGACGCGGCGTTGGCGACGAAGACGTCGAGGTGCCCGAAGTCGGCCTGGATGCGATCGAAGACGGCGTTCAGCGAGTCCGGCTCCAGTTGATCGGCCGCCACGGTGAGGCAGCGCCGGCCCAGCGCCTTCACCTCGGCCTCGAGCGCCTTCGCCGCGTCCACGTCGCGCCGGTAGGTGGACACGATGTCATGGCCCTTCTTCGCCAGGCGCACGGACAGCGCGCGGCCCACGCCTCGGCTGCCACCGGTGATCAACGCGACGGGAGTGCTCATGGGGCAGCGCAGTTAGCACGGGGAGGCCGCGAATTCGCGTCGATCCGCTGCTGTGGGAGACTGGGTGTCGCACGATGAGCGGCACCGACTGGAAGAAGCTGTTCGACGCGGCGGAGGCGGCCCGGCAGCGGGCGCACGCCCCGTACTCGAAGTTCCACGTCGGCGCGGCGATCCTCTGTGACGACGGCTCCACCGTGTCCGGCTGCAACGTGGAGAACGCCAGCTACGGCCTGACGGTGTGCGCCGAGCGGAACGCGGTGGGGGCGATGGTGCTCGGCGCGCGCAGGCCGGCCGCGGTGGCCATCGTGGTGGACTCGAGGGAGCCGACGCCCCCCTGCGGCATGTGCCGGCAGGTGCTGGCCGAGTTCGGCGACAGCTCGCTCGAGGTGAGATCGCGCACGCCGGCCGGGAAGGAAGCGCGCTGGACGCTCGGCGAGCTGCTCCCCCACGCCTTCACGCAGAAGTTCTTCTGACGGCGGCCTCTCGCGCTTCAGGCCGCGGGCGCCACGGCGAAGCCGCCCTGCTGGTAGGCCTTCAGCTTGCGGAACAGGGTGGCCTGGCCGATGCCCAGCCGCTCGGCGGTGCGGGCGCGGTTGCCCTTCTCCGCCGACAGGGTGGCGAGGATCGCCTCCCGCTCCAGCTCGGCCAGGGTGTGGCCCACCGGCGCCCTGCGGGAGACGGCCGGCGGAGCGCGCAGCTCGTCGGGCAGATCGTCCACCTCCACGCGCCGGCCGGTGGCCAGCACCGTGGCGCGCTCCATGGCGTTGAACAGCTCGCGTACGTTGCCGGGCCAGGGCCAGGCCGCCACCCGCCGCAGCGCCTCGGGCGCCAGCTCCCGCACCGGCAGCTTCGAGCGCCGCGCCGCCTCCGACAGGGCGAGGCGGGCCAGCGGCAGCAGATCCTCCGCGCGCTCGCGGAGCGGCGGCACGCTCAGCTCCACCACCCGCAGCCGGAAGAAGAGATCTTTCCGGAAGCGCCCGGCCTTCACCTCGGCGTGCAGGTCGCGGTGCGTGGCTGCCAGCACCCGCACGTCGATGGCCCGCGTCTTGTTCTCGCCCACCCGGCGCACCTCGCGCTCCTGCAGCACGCGCAAGAGCTTGGCCTGCATCGCCGTGGGCAGCTCGCCCACCTCGTCCAGCAGCAGCGTGCCGCCCTTCGCCGCCTCGAACAGGCCGGCGCGATCGGTCACCGCCCCGGTGAAGGCGCCGCGCGCGTGGCCGAACAGCTCGCTCTCGAGCAGCGCCTCGGGCATCGCCGCGCAGTTGATCGCCACGAAGGGACCGGCCTGACGGGGCGAGGTCTCGTGGATCAGCCGCGCCACCCGCTCCTTGCCCACGCCCGACTCGCCCAACAGCAGCACCGTGGCGTCCACCGCCGCCACCCGCTGGGCCTGGGACAGGACGGCCTTCATCGCCGCGCTCCGCGCCACCAGCCCCGTGCTGTCCTCCGCCTCGCGCTCGCGCCGCCGCGCCGCCAACTGCCGGTCGACCTTCTTCCAGTCCTGCTGCAGCCTCTTGAGCGCGCGCGTCAGGCAGTCCGCCTCGTAGAAGGCCAGCTCGGCCTGCTGCTCCGCAGGCCAGTCCTCCTTCGCGCGCCCCAGCAGGCGGCACACCGGGTCGCCCTTCCCGCGGCACGCCGTCTCCAGGCAGTAGATGGTGCGTCCATTGACGAACGAGAGGTAGCCCGACGCGAAGCCCGTCAGCGTCCAGCACACGCAGCCGTCCGCGCGGCCGTGGTGCAGCAGGTGCTGCTCCGCCTCGTAGCTGTCGTGCCACACCGACTCGGCGAAGGGCGGCGGCGTCAACGAAGGCTCCTTCACCGGCTCGAACACCACCATCCCGTGCAGCCGGTGCAGCCGCCCGCCCGCCACCCGCCACTCGCGCTCGTCGTCCCACTCAATCGCCGTCTTCATCGCCTCCGCCACCCGCCAGCCATGGCTGAAGCCGAAGCGCGTCAGCGTGGCCCGCGCCCCCGACAGCCCGAAGCTCTCGATCAACTGCGCGCGCAAGATCCCCATCGCCACCGCGTCCAGCAGCACCACCCGCTCTCCCGCGAAGGTCATCACCCCCCCGTCCGGCGAGAACTCGAAGACGTCAGTCAACTGCAGGTTGCGGGCTCTCATGAATGACTCTCAATTTGAGTTGGATGGACGCTCGAAAGGATAGATAGGGCCGGGCGCCTTCGGGCGCAACCCCTCGTGGCGGCGTGTGGCACGCGACCTGCTTTGGAGCGACGGCATGATCACGATTCGACGAGGCACGGAGCGCGGCGCGGCGGACCACGGCTGGCTGGACACGAAGCACACCTTCTCGTTCGCCGACTACTACGACGCCAGGCACCTGGGCTTTCGGCAGTTGCGGGTGATCAACGAGGACCGGGTGATGCCGGGGCAGGGCTTCGGCACGCACCCGCACCGGGACATGGAGATCGTCTCGTACGTCCTCGCGGGCGGGCTCCAGCACAAGGACTCGATGGGGAACGGCAGCGTCATCAAGCCCGGCGACGTGCAGCGGATGAGCGCGGGCACCGGCGTGCTGCACTCGGAGTACAACGCCTCCACGACGGATCCCGTCCACTTCCTGCAGATCTGGCTGCTCCCGGCCCAGCAGGCAATCGCCCCCGGCTACGAGCAGAAGACCTTCAGCGACGCCGAGAAGCGTGGGCGGCTCAGGCTGGTGGCTTCTCCCGACGGCAGCGACGGCTCCGTCACCATCCACACCGACGCGAAGCTGTACGCCGCCGTCCTGGGGCCGGGCGAGCAGGCGGAGCTCCCCCTCCCGAAGTCGCGACACGCCTGGGTGCACGTCGCGCGCGGGCAGGTGAAGGCGAACGGGCACCTGCTGGTGGCGGGAGACGGCGCGGCGCTGTCCGACGAGGCGAAGGTGACGTTGGAGGGCGTCGAGGGCGCCGAGGTGTTGGTGTTCGACCTCGCCTGAGGCGCTCTCAGGCCTTCTTCGGCGGCAGCGGCAGGAGCATCGAGACGCGCTGCTGGTGCTCGGCGTAGCGCGGCCGGCGCGCCAGCGAGCGCTTCTCCGCCAGGGGAATGGACGCGCCCAGGAACATCGCCAGCAGCGCCACCACTCCAACGCCCGTCCACCACGGCGCCCCGCCCGAAAGCCCGAAGAGGAGCAGGCCCAGCCAGAAGAGGAGCTCCCCGAAGTAGTTGGGGTGCCGCGACCACGCCCAGAGGCCCACCGCGCAGATCTCCCTCGCGTCTGCCCGCGCGCGGCGGAAGCGCCGGAGCTGCTCGTCGGCCACCGCCTCGAGGACGATCGCGCCCGCCGTCACCAGCGCGGCTACCGCGTCCAGCCAGCCGAGGCCCGGGGCGTTGACGCCGTAGATGAGCGGCAGCAGCCCCAGGAAGACCATCGCCGTGGGGAGAAAGTGCAGCCCCACCAGGCTGACCAGCCAGTACGCCTTCCCGGTCTTCTGCCGGAGGTCGACGTAGCGCCAGTCCTCGTGCTTGAGGCCCGCCCAGCCCCGCGCCCAGTTGAAGGTCAGCCGCGCGCCGTACGCGAAGGTGAGCAGCAGGACGAGCGCCTGCCGGGCGTCGAGGCGGCCCCCGCCGGGCACCATCACCAGCCACAGCGCGATGAGCGGCGGCGCGACGCTCCAGTACGGATCGTAAACGGAGCTGTTGTCGAAGGCGCGCGAGAAGACGAACACCGTCACGGTGGCGGCGGCGTCGGCGGCGGCGAGCGCGACCACCGGGTGGGCGCTGGCCAGGAGGTCCAGGATCGTGGAGCCGACGAGGATCGCGATCACGTACGCGAAGCCGACGACGGCGAAGCCCGCCGCGAGGCGCTGCTCGACCACGGGGAGGCTCATGCGGATCGCCGTTGTAACGACCTGGTGGCGCGAAGGCGAGCGTTGACGGCTACAGTCGCCGGCCGTGGAAGCAGCCCTCGAGCTCGCGCACGTCACCAAGCGCTTCGGCACCTTCACCGCGGTGGACGACGTCAGCTTTCGCCTGGAGCGGGGCGGCTTCCTCGGGCTGGTGGGCCGCAACGGCGCGGGCAAGTCCACCACGCTGAAGCTGGCCACGGCGCTGATGGTGCCCACCGCTGGCTCGCTGAAGGTCCTCGGGTACGACGTGCAGGCCGACGCCCTGGAGGTGAAGCGGCGGATCGGCGCGATGCCCGAGGACATGGCCCTGCTGGAGATGCTCACCGGCCCCCAGTACCTGCGCTTCGTGGGCCGCATGCACGGCCTCGAGGACCAGGTCATCGACGCGCGGCGGGACGAGCTGTTCTCTTTGCTCGAGCTCGCCCCCGCGCCCCGCGCGCTGATCGCCGACTACAGCTTCGGGATGAAGAAGAAGGTGGCCCTGTCCGCGGCGCTGCTCCACGGCCCGCAGTTGGTCTTCCTCGACGAGCCCTTCGAAGGCATCGATCCGGTGACGCGCCGGGTGATGAAGGACCTGTTGCTGGGCTTGCAGAAGAAGGGCGTCACCCTGGTGCTCACCACCCACATCCTCGAGGTGGTGGAGGCGCTCTGTCCGCTGATCGCGATCATCGACGGTGGGAAGCTGAAGGGCTTCGGGCCGCTCGACGAATTGAGGAAGCCCGGCCAGGGGCTCGAAGCGCTCTTCCTCGAGCTGGTGGGCAGCACCCGCGCCGGGGAGCTGTCGTGGTGGTGAGCTTTCCCCGGGCGGTGCGGGCCCTGCTGGAGGTGCACCTGCGCACCGCCTTCAACGCGGGGCTGCGAGACGCGGGGCTGGCGGTGACGGCCCTGGCGCTCACCGGCGCGGCGCTGCTGTGGGGGCTGTTGGTGATCCCCCTCTGTGGCGTCGGCCTGTACCTGGGGAGCAAGCTGGCTGCGGAGGCCGGCGCCCTGGCCACGGCGGCCGGGGCCGTCTTCTCCGGCGCCCCGCTCTTCGGCTCCCTGCTGTCGGTGATGACCGGGGACACGCACGAGCTCGACCTGGAGAAGCTGGAGCCCTACCCGGTGCCGCCCTGGGCGCTCTTCTCCGCGGAGCTGCTCGCGTCCTTCGTGCACCCGGTGATGGCGGCGGCCGCGGCGGTCCAGGTCTGCTTCGCGGCGGGCGCGCTGTGGGGAGGCGCGGGGCCGGGCGTCCTCGCGGCGGCGGCGACGGGGCTGGTGTTGCAGTCGGCGGTCCGAAGTCTGACCGGCACCGCGGCGGCCCGCGTCATCCGCAAGGCGCAGGGGGTGCTCGTCTTCTTCCTCGCGGTGGCGCCGGTGGCGATTCTGGCGCTCGTGGCCCGGGCGGGGGAGCGCCGCGCCGAAGCGCTGATCGACCGGCTGGGCGTCGAGCTGGGCTCGCTCCCCGGCGGCCTGCAGGCGACGGCGCTGGTCCGCCCGGGCACGACGCCGCTCCTGCTCGCGCTCGAGCTCGTCGGTCCGCTGGTCGCGGCGACTCTGCTGCTGGTGCTCGCTGCCCGGTTCGCGCGCCGCGCCCAGGTCACCCCGGCGAGGCCGCAGTCCGGTCCAGCGCGGCTGTGGACGTTCCGATCCCCGGTGTGGGGCCTGGCCCGGCTGCAGTTGGCGGCGCTGTGGGCCACCGAGCTTGGGCGCTTCACCGTCTTCCTCCCGCTCCTCTGGTTGGTGTTTCTTCCGCTGAGGGCGGAGGCGCCGGCGCTCTCGGAGCGGCCCGAGTTGGTGTCGCTGTTCATCTGGGCGCTGCTGCCCACCATGCTGGCGGGGATGACGTTGAACCAGTTCGGCGTGGATCGCGGCGCGGTCAAGGCGCTCTTCCTTCTGCCGGTGGACGAGGCGGACGTGCTGTACGGCAAGGCCCTGGGCCTGGGCGCCCTGCTCCTCGGGCAGTCGGCGATCGCCGCGGTGCTGGTGGGGCTCCTGGTCCCGCAGCACCCGGCCTTCCTCCTCGCCGGGCCCGCGCTCTCGATGGCGGTGGGCGGCCTGCAGTTGTTGATCGGCCAGTGGACGTCCGTCGCCTGGCCCCGGCCCATCCCGCGCAAGGGGCTTCGCCAGCCGCCCGGCTCGATCCTGATGAGCCTGGTGATCCTCGCCACGCTGTTCGGCACGGTGGCGCCGCTGGGGCTGCTCTGGTGGGTGTTGGGAGGCCGTTCCCCGCCGGCGCTCGCGGCGGCCCTGCTGGCTGTCGCGCTCGGAGTGGCCGGTCTGCACCGGATCTTCACGCCCGCTGCCGCCCGCGCGGTGGCGCTGCGCCGCGAGCGCCTGGTGGAGGCGCTGAGCTGACCGCCGTCTGTCTGGCCGGCGGCGCTGAATTGAACCCTGAAGCCGCCCTTCTGCCTCCCACGGCGGCGCTTCACCTCTGCCCTGACTAGCGCCAAGGTACCGCCATGCCCCAGCTCACCGTGTTGTTGCTCGAGAACATCCACCGCGTCGCCGAGGCCCACCTCACCGAGCGCGGCTTCCAGGTGAAGCGCGTCAACGGGGCGCTCAAGGAAGACGAGCTGGTCAAGCACCTCGACGGTGTGCACGTGCTGGGCATTCGCTCCAAGACGTGCGTGACGAAGAAGGTGCTGGAGGCCCCCCAGGCGAAGGATCTGCTGGCGATCGGCGCCTTCTGCATCGGCACCAACCAGGTCGCGCTCGAGGCGGCGGCGCGCAAGGGCGTGGCGGTGTTCAACGCGCCGTTCTCCAACACCCGCAGCGTGGCCGAGCTGGTGATGGCTGAGATCGTCATGCTGTCGCGCCAGTTGGGTGATCGCGTGCGCGAGATGCACCAGGGGGTGTGGCGGAAGGTGGCGGCGGGCGCCAACGAGGTGCGCGGGAAGACGCTGGGGGTGGTGGGCTACGGGCACATCGGCAGCCAGGTGGGGATCCTCGCCGAGTTCTTCGGCATGAAGGTGATCTACTTCGACGTTGCCTCCAAGCTGCCGCTGGGCAACACCCAGCCTTCGCCCGCGCTGGACGCGCTTCTGGCCCAGTCGGACTTCGTCACCCTGCACGTGCCCGAGACGCCGCAGACGAGGGGGATGATCGGCGCGCCGCAGATGGCGCTGATGAAGAAGGGCGCCATGTTGATCAACGCCAGCCGCGGGACGGTGGTGGATCTGGACGCGCTGGCCGACGAGCTCAAGCGCGAGCACCTGCGCGGCGCGGCGATCGACGTCTACCCGGAGGAGCCGGAGGCCAACGAGGCGAAGGGCTTCGCCTCGCCCCTGCAGGGCCTGCCCAACGTGATCCTCACGCCACACATCGGCGGCTCGACGGCGGAAGCGCAGGAGAGCATCGGTCGGGAGGTGGCCGGCACGCTGGCGCGCTTCGCCAGCCAGGGCGCGACCGCGGGATCCGTGAACTTCCCGCAGGTGGAGCTGGCCCCTTCGCCGAAGACGTGGCGCCTGGCGCACGTGCACCAGAACGTGCCCGGCGTGCTGCGCGACGTGAACCGCGTGGTGGGGGACGCGGGGGCCAACATCCACGCGCAGGTGCTGTCGACGACGGCCGAGCTCGGCTACCTGCTGATGGATCTCGACTCCAGCCTGACGGAGCAGGTGGTGGAGGGGCTGCGGAAGCTGCCAACCACCATCAGCGCGCGCGTGGTGCCGGAGGACTGATCGCGGCGCTCAGCCGACGATGGAGGTGTTCTCACTCAGGGTCGAGTTCCCCATCGCGCCATTCTGGTTCTTGATGAGGTTGGCGGTTGGCCAGGCCGCGCTGTGCCGGAAGGTGTTGCCGGTGGCGCGGTTGTTGGAACCTCCGCTGGAGCCCTGATAGCTCGCCCCGTTGAATCCGAGAAAGCCGTAGTAGGGGTTGAGCCCGGTGCCGCCGTACTTGAAGGTGTTTCCGGTGATCACCGCATAGGACAGCGCCCACAGGACCATGGGGCCGTCGGAGATCGAGCGGTCCAGTGTCAGCCCGACGTAGTCGACGTCCCAGTCGAAGGTGTTGTTCTCGATGATGAACCTGTCGTTCGGGTCCGGCGGCCAACCGAAATAGATGGCAGAGATCGACGGAAAGGCCGACGCGTAGAACGTGTTGTTCCGGATCGTGATGTTGTTTGGGCCCTCGATCACGAGGCTGTAGGGGAAGGTCGTGTTCCCCTCGGCACCGCCGCCTTTGAAGGTGCAGCCTTCCACCAGCACGTTGCCGCTGCGTCCAGCGAGGCCGAAGGAACTCATGGGACCATAGCAGGCGAAGTCGAG
>JADLDB010000021.1 GCA_020846875.1 Myxococcales bacterium
AAGCGCAGCCGCGCCTTCCAGGTCACGGCACCCGTGATGGAGCCCAGCCGAAACAGGGTGATGATCAAACCTGCCGGCACGATCGCGCCCGGCAAGACACCAACCCAGAAGTAGCTGAGCACAGCGGCGATGGCGACCTGGGCGTGGGGTGGTTCGATTGCTCCGTCATCAATGAGTGAAGCGGGGGCCGTCGTGTCGTCCTTCATGTGAGCCTCCTGTGTGGGGGTCTCGCTGAGCCCGGCAAGCACCGTGCCGCGCCTCCTCGCTGCGAAGCTCCTCCGACCATCCGTCTCGTACAGGAGGCGAGCGTCCGAAAGGACGGAGCCGACGCGTCAGATGATCGGCGCCTTCTCCACGGCTACGACGTGCCAACTGACCGGTGCGGATCTTGCTGCCTGGCGAAGTCCAACCCCAGGAGGCCCCGATGACGAGGATTGACGGCTCAGGTCACAGCCCCACACCCGATGTCGACAGGTCGCCCCCAAGCTCCTCGCCCGCGCCGTCAACGAGCTGCGCGGGGCCCTCAGAGGCCAAGACGACCGTCGCGGCACACCCCGAGGCCTCCACGAGACGGCCCGCAGAATCGCCACCCACTCCGGAAGCGGGACTGAGCGCCTCTCAACTTCAGCAGAGCTTGTCCTCCGACGGCGCCGGCCAGCAGATCCTCGAGCTACTCAGTGGCGCGCCCGTCTCGCCCGACCAGGCGCAGTTGGCTGCCGACCTCCTCGGGTCGCTGGGAGCCGCCGACTTCGCCCGGACCTTCAAGAGGCTCTGCGCCCAGGGGCACGCCGAGCGCCTCTTCGAGTCATTGCCTCCCGAAGCCACCGCCCGGCTCCTGGAGGCGGCGGTACGAAGCGGCGCGCTGGAAGAAGCTCCCGGGCGCGCTGCGCCCGAGCACTCCTTGAAGGCTCCGGATCAGCCGGCGCTGATCCGCAATGAGCGCGAGCTGCCGAACGCGCTGCGCAAGGTCATCCACGCCGAGAACCAGCGCCGCGCGGACGCGTACACGAAGGAGTACGATCGCTACGTAGACGCCTACTGCGAGCAGGTGAAGAGCACCCGCAACCCACTCCAGCTTCGCGGCCTGGGCGACGTGTCTTCCCCACCCTCGCTCATCGAGCCCGGCACGAGAGAAGCCGATCGTGAGCTGCTTGGAAACCTGGGGCTCACCGGATCGAATCGGGGCCTGGAGCGCATTCGCCGCACCGTGTCGGATCAGATCAGCGCCTTCCGCGGACAGATTCGGGCCGGTGGCTACGGCCTCTCGATTGACCTGTCCGGTAAGGCCACCATCGGGAAGGTCTTCAGCGTCGGTAATTCCATCGGAGCCACGGTCACCGACGACGCGCGGATCGTCGACGCGAAGGCCAAGCCGAAGGTGGGGGTGGGCGCGAGCATGTCCCATGGCGAGGCCACAGAGCAGCCTGGCGTCACCAAGAGTAAGGACGGGAAGACCGGCGTGGCCCTCGACGTGGATGCCAAGGGCAATGTCTCGGGTCGAGCCACGGTGATGGGCATTGGCCTCGCCCAATCCGGCAGCAAGACCAGCTTCGTTGCACCGGGGCCGCTCGGCCTTTCTGTGGAGACCTTCGTCGATGCCGAGAAGGGCCAGTACGGCGCTTCCCTCGGCTACGAGAAGAAGGGCAAGGCGTTCGGCGGTCAGGTGGAGTGGGCCGGCTCCGCGAAGGTGTCACTCACAGCGCAGGGCGTGCCGCGCGAGTACTACCAGGACATCGGGGGTACGCAGGCCGGCGTCTTCGGACCGATGCCTGAGCTGGACCAGGGGGCAGCGTGGTCGTCACTCACCAAGGATCGCCAGGCGTGGTACGAAAGACAGGGCTTCAGCGCGAAGAATTGGCCGGGCAGACCGTGACCGTCAGGTTCGGAGGCGCGGCACTACCAAAAAACCCAAGGCCGGACAGACACCGGCTGCTCGCCTGAGGGCGGTTTGCCCTGCGAGTCACCCGGAGCTGCCCGGCCCCAAGCCGAAGCTCCCCCCGCTCGGCACGCCCGCCTCCCCAGGGGCCCCCCACCTCCAACCCGCCCCAGGAAGTCAGACTCTTTTCATGCCCGACTGCCATCGCGCCCCTCAGGCGCTTCGGACAGGCTCGGCTGCAACCCGGGTGCCCGCCGCCCCTCCCCGCGATTACTCACCCTTCTCCGACGCGCCTTCCAGCGGGGTGGAATCCACCCGCTCCTCATTCCACTGAAGTGGAATCGCCTCGCCCTCAGCTTCGCGAAACTCCCACTTCCCGAGTGTGGCCGGGAACTTGCGAGGGCGGCGCGCGTGGCTGTGACTCGCGACATCCCGCTGACCGTGTGGTCTACAGTAGCCCCTTCGATGGGGACTGACGCGAGCCGGGCCGAGCGGGAGCGAGCGCTGTTCCTCCACCTCCTCGACCTGGCGCAGCCGGCCCCCGCGCTGGCGGCCCTGAAGAAGCTGCTCGAGCACCTCGCGGCGCTGACGCGGGCGGGCAGGGCGTACGTGGAGCTCTTTCGCGACGAGCAGGCGGCGTCTCGGCGCTTCTCCACCTCGGTGGGCTGCACGCCGGAAGACGAGGCGACGATTCGGACGGTGACGTCGAAGGGCATCGTCGCCTCGGCGGTGGCCACGGGGAAGACGGTGCACACCCCGTACGCCCTGCTGGACGAGCGCTTCGCCGGGCAGCCCAGCGTGCAGCAGCAGCGCCTGGAGGCGGTGCTGTGCGTGCCCTTGCCGGGGGCGCAGCCGGGCGTCCTCTACCTGGAGGGCCAGCGCGGCACCGGCCCCTTCTCTCCAGAGGACGTGGGCGTGGCGGAGCTGGTGGCGCGCTTCCTGGGTCCCCTGTTGGACAAGGCGGCGCTGTCGGACGAGGGCCGCGGGGCGGACCCGACGCTGCCGTTTCGCCAGAAGCTGAAGCTGGACGGCATCGCCGGGAGGAGCCACGCCCTGGCCCAGGTGCTGGAGCAGGTGGGGCTGGTGGCGAAGCTGGACATCACCGTGCTCTTGACGGGCGCGTCCGGCACCGGGAAGACGCAGGTGGCGCGCGCCATTCACGACAACAGCCCCCGGGCCTCGGGGCCCTTCGTGGAGCTCAACTGCGCGGCCATCCCCGAGACGCTCCTCGAGGCCGAGCTGTTCGGCACGCGCGAAGGCGCCTTCACCGGCGCGAAGAAGCTGCCCGGCAAGGTGGAGCTGGCGGAGGAAGGGACGCTCTTCCTCGACGAGGTGACGGACATTCCGCTGGTGGCGCAGGGGAAGCTCTTACAGTTGCTCCAGTCGCGGCAGTACTTCCCCCTGGGCGCCACGACGCAGCAGACGGCCAACATCCGCATCATCGCGGCCAGCAACGTGCCGCTGGAGGACCTGGTCGGCGCGAAGAAGTTCCGCGAGGACCTCTTCTACCGCTTGTCGCCCTTCTCCATCCGCATGCCGGCGCTCGCGGAACGCAAGGAGGACATTCCCGCGCTGCTGGAGCTGCTCGCCCGGCGCATCTGCTTCGAGCACCGGCTACCCGAGCTGCCCCTGTCCCTGTCCCTGCGCTCTGCGTGCGAGGCGCTGGACTGGAGGGGCAACGTGCGCGAGCTGCGCGGCAAGCTGGAAGGCGCGCTGATTCGCGCGGCGGCGGAGGGCGCGTCGCAGGTGGAGGCCCGACACCTGGGGCTGGCCCAGGGACAGGTCGCCAACGGCCCGGTGTCCTTCGCGGAGGCGACGCGGCAGTTCCAGCGCGACCTGCTGGCGCGGGAGCTGAAAGTCACCGGCTGGGACACGGCCGAGGTGGCGAAGCGGCTCGATGTGGCGCGCAGCCACGTCTACAACCTCATCAAGGCGTTTCAACTGGAGAAGGCGAAGGACTGACTGACGTCGGGGGGGACCAAGTTGCCGTCACAGCAGCGCGCTTCCCCTCTGCGCAGGCAGCGGCCACTCACGCTGGCCCTCGTCTCCTACCCGTCGGTGATGGAGCCCGTCTTCGAAGAGACGGCGCTCAAGCTGGCGCGCCACGTGGGGCCCGGCTTCGTGGTGGACCGCTGCCAGGAAGCCGACGACGTCCTCTACCTCGCGCGGCTGTGGAAGAACCGAGGCTACGCCCTCACCCGGCTCGACCTCCACGGGCACGGCGCGGGCGGCGAGTTCAAGCTGGGCGACGAGCTGCTCTTCGCGAGCGACGGCACGGGGTACGCGCTGGCGCGCGCGCTGGCCGAGTCCCTGGCGCCGAAGGCAGCGCTGCGGCTGCTCGGCTGCCGGACGGCGACGGAGGGCGTGTGGCCGAAGCCTGACGGAGCGAAGAGGAGCGGCGGGAAGCTCTTGCGCGACCTGCAGCGCCTGCTGGGCGAAGGGCGCAGGGTGTGGGGCACGGCAGATTACCTGGGCCCACGCGACCTCCTGGGCACGGGCCTCACCCACCGCGCCCGGCGCCTGCTGCGGACGGGCTGACGACTGCTCCGCGCGGCGCTTCCCTCCGTCGCGCGGGGACATCACCCAGGGGGCGGAGTGACATGATGGCCAGCAAGAGCGTTTTCCGGATGTTCCGCGACAAGGCGAAGGCGACGACGAAGCCGGTGAAGTCGGTCGATGACTTGAAGGGGCTGTGGGACCGCGAGTTCGGCGTTTACCGTGTCGTGGTGGTGGAGGTGCTCGACCGCGACGGCTCGATGCTGGACTTCGACATCGTCATCGACCCTTCGGCGAAGCGCTCGACGAAGGGGGGCGGCAAGCAGCGCCGCGCGGCCGCGCCGTACCGCATCGACCTCGACGACGGGACCAACGTATGGGGGGACCTGCCGTCCACCGCGCAGCTCGTCGACCCGGGCAGCGACGAGCGCATCGCCTACCTGTGCCTCAATGAGAATTGGCTCTTCGAGAACCTGCCTGACGGCCTCGTCCTCGCGGCGCGGGGCGGCCCACCGAAGATTCCGAAGAGCCAGTCACTCTGACACGCACCGGACGCCGATGGCGGTGCTCCTCATGAAGCCGGACCCAACCCGGCGATGCCGGAAGGAAAAGTAGCCGCTCGCGGTGACGTCCCTTTCGCTCCAGTTGCCTCCCGCGACGTCATACAGCCTCGCGTGACGGTCCCGAGTCCACTCGCCGACGTTCCCGATGAGGTCCGCGACCCGGTAGACGCTCACATCCGTGGCCACGCTCCCGATGGGCAGGAGCTCCGACTCGACGCCCTCGCGCGCCAGGTTGGCCAGCTCCGGCCTTTCGTCGCCCCACGGCGTGGCCCGCTTGGGGTCCGGGTTGGGCACGGTGCGCGCCGCGTCGAGCCACAGGCCGCCACGGCCGGCCTTCGCCCACTCGTCCCAGGACTGCAGGCGGCGACCGAGGAAGCGGCACACCCGCGCCGCCGTCGGCTGGTCCACCTGGTACACCGGCATGAGGCGGCGGCCGCGGTCGAACTCGTCGAAGGGAGCGACCAAGAGCTCGCCGGTGCCCGCGGCCATCGAGCCGTACACGTCGTAGAGCTCACGAGTCAGCTCGTGCCGGTCGATGCGGTACGCGGGTAGGTCAACGACGTCGGCTTCGCCTTGAAAAGGCCCCGCGGGAATCTCCACGGTGTCCACGGCGGT
>JADLDB010000022.1 GCA_020846875.1 Myxococcales bacterium
CGCGAAACGTTCCTCGAACTCCACCAGATTCCTCGGAAAGTTGGTCATCCTGCCCCTCTACACCCCCAGGCTGACATCCAACCCCCTACCCATGGTGGCTCCCTGAGCCAACCCGACACCCCAACCGGCCGTGACGCTCAGTTTCGCTACATCAACGACACCGTCGAGCGATTCCTCGCGGCAGGCCAGCCAGTCATCTCGGTAGACACGAAGAAGAAGGAACTCGTTGGCGAATTCACCAACCGAGGCCGCGAGTGGCAGCCGGCCGGAGCACTGCACCTTGTCCGGCTGTGGCTCGCCCACCCTCTGCTCGCTGGGCTGCCTTGACGACGACGAGACCCTCGCCGCGGCACACTCGCTGGGCCAGCAGGGCATTCAGTTGGTGACCGTGACCATCGGCCCCGAGTGGGCGACGCCGGGCGGCCTCACTCTCGCGGGGTCGCTTGGCGCCGTGAGCGTCGCTTCGGCCGGGTGCGGGGCGAACTGCCAGAGCCTGGTGTTGAACGTGCTGAGCGCCGCGGACCAGGTCCAGGCCCGGCAGGTGCTCGGGGCGCGCCTCGCCGGCTGTGCCTGGGACGTCCCCGCTCCCGAGGCGCTTGTCGCGCTCGATGTCGAGGTCGACCAGGTCCCGCTCCACGCTGGCGACTTTTCCATCGCGGGCCAGCGGGTGTGGCTTGGCGCAGCCGCGTGCGATCGAGTCCGGGCCGGTGCGGCGCTGGCCATCTTCGCCCGGTAGCGCGCAGCGAGAGGCCTGCAGGTTGGCCCGAGGCGGCGAGGGCGGCTGTGGTGGAAACGCGCCATGTCGCGTCGGGCGCTCCTCGCCTTCGTAGCACTCGCTTTTGTCGGCTGCTCCAGCGGTCGCGACAAGCTGATCGCCGATCTCCAGTCCGCCCGCCCCGAAGTCCGCGCGCTCGCGGTGAAGGCCCTGGCGGAGAAGGGCGATCCCGACGACGTCGGCCTCTTCACCCAGGCCGCCCGCGATCCCGTCGCCATCGTCCGCGCGGAAGCGATGATCGCGCTGGGCAAGAGCAAGGACGAGCGCGTCGTCGATCTCCTCGGCGAGGCGCTGGACGACGCCGACGACCAGGTGCAGCTCAAGGCCGCCGCCGCGCTCGCCAGCTTCAAGTCTGCCAAGGCGCGCAGCTTCCTCACGCTCCAGCACTCGCGCTGCGCCCTCGCCTCCCACCACCATCGAGGCCTCCATCCCACCCAAGCCGCCCACCCGTCACCTCGACTGGGCCACCCTCCACCAGCGCACCTTCGGCTCTCGCCGTCTGACGCAGCCCCCAGCACCACCTCGACCTGACCGTCGAGCTCTTCGAGCCGGTCAGCGCCGAGCGCGGCCTGCGCGCGGGCGATCCCCACCGCTGCCTCCAGCGAGCCGTCCTGGACCAGCGTGTCCTCGGTGGCGAGGGTGAGGAACTTCGCCGGGGTGAAGAAGCCGGGGGTCTTCGGCCTCATCGAGTACGGGGCCTCCCAGCGCGACGCCCCGCAGGCGCCGCTGGGGCTGGCCCTCCCTGACGCCACCTCGCCCCTCGCGGCGACGCTCTTGAGCTGCTCGGCCCTCAGTTGACTCACCTGGTCCCGCACCGAGCGCGAGCCGGCCCGCAGCGCGTCACCACGCGGCGCCGAGCGGCTGGGCCTCAAGCAGAAGAAGACGCGGGTGTCCTCCGCGCACCCGCTGCGCGCTCGACGCCGCCTTCAAGAAGCGCCACATGGTGCTGCTGGGCGGCCAGCACGGGAGGCCGGGCGAGGGCAACGTGACCGCCTTCGAGAAGGCCATGCGCCAGCGCAGCGGGTACACCGGCTACAGATTCTCGAAGGGCTGTCCCGCAAGGGCGTCGTCGCCATGAGCGCGAAGGAGATGGCGTCCTTCAAGCAGTGGTACAGCGTCGAGGTGTGGCGCTGATTACTGCTCGAAGCACAAGAGCCGCGCCGAGCTGGCGCAGGACGCGTAGGTCGCGTCCGTCCAGTCCGAGGTGGTGACGCCGCTCTCGCCCTGCGTGCCGTAGCCGGACGTGGACGCGAAGCCCGTGCAGGTGTTCGCCGACGGCGTCCCGCCTGGCGCGGTGCCCGTCCAGTAGCGCACGCCCCAGACCTGCCCGCCGTTCTCGTCGCGCACCAGCGCCATCAGCGGCGCGGTGGAGAGGTTCGCCTTGTTGTTGAAGGTGCGCTCCAGCACGCCGGCGGGCGCTTCCTGGCTCCACGGCCCCACGTCCTGAATGCGCGACAGCGCCGACGAGGAACCCGTCGACAGCCACGCTTTCCACGTGCCGCCCTTCAAGGACGCCTGCGCGGCCAGGTTGCACAGCGCGTCGGCGCCCGCCTGGCCCGTGCCGGCCTGCCCCGCTGCCGCCAGGTTGCCGGAGTACGCCGTGCTGGTGATGAAGACGCGCTTGCGACCGCTGGAAGGAAGCGGAGGCAGCGGCGCCTTCGTCTGCTCGAAGCACAAGAGCCGCGCCGAGTTGGAGCAGGACGCGTAGGTCGCGTCCGTCCAGTCCGAGGTGGTGACGCCGCTCTCACCCTGCGTGCCGTAGCCGGACGTGGACGCGAAGCCCGTGCAGGTGTCCACCGACGGCGTCCCGCCTGGCGCGGTGCCCGTCCAGTAGCGCACGCCCCAGGCCTGCCCGCCGTTCTCGTCGCGCACCAGCGCCACCAGCGGCGCGGTGGAGAGGTTCGCCTTGTTGTTGAAGGTGCGCTCCAGCACGCCGGCGGGCGCTTCCTGGCTCCACGGCCCCACGTCCTGAATGCGCGACAGCGCCGACGAGGAGGACGTCGACAGCCACGCCTTCCACGTGCCGCCCTTCAAGGACGCCTGCGCGGCCAGGTTGCACAGCGCGTCGGCGCCTGCCTGGCCCGTGCCGGCCTGCCCCGCCACCGCCAGGTTGCCGGAGTACGCCGTGTGGGTGATGAAGACGCGCATCTCCGTGGTGGGTGCGCCGCCGCCGGAACCTCCGCCCGTCGCGCCGCCGCCCCCGGAGCCGCCGCCCGTCGCGCCACCACCGCCGCCGCTTCCCCCGCCGATGCCTCCGCCACCGCCGAAGCCGCCACCCGTCGCGCCACCGCCGCCGCCCCCGCCCGCGCCGCCACCTCCGCCTCCACCGCCGATGCCGCCTCCGCCTCCACCGAGGCCGCCACCCGTCGCGCCGCCGCCGACACCGCCACCCGTGCCGCCGCCCGCGGAGCCGCCGACGCACAGGCCCAGCGTGCACGACTGGCCCAGCTCGCACGTCAGGCACATGGTGCCGAAGCTGCCGCACTGGTTGACCGACGGGGCTTCCACGCACGCGCCCGTGGCGTCACAACACCCCGCGCAGGTGGCGGACGAACACGCCGGAGGCGGCGCGCCACACGAAGAGCCGGCCGCGACGGCCAGGCCCAGGAAGACTCCCACCACTCCCATCGAGACGAGACGCATGACCGCTCCGTGCGCTCGCCCGCGAAGGACGAGACGCGGTGAAGCCGCGGGCGAGGTGACGCCGGCGGCCCTCCCGAAGTGCGGGCAGGACGCGTTGACCCGATGGCGTGGGTGGAGGTGAAAAAAAGAGTGCGAGTGAGGCGCATGCCGCGTGAGTGTCGGCGGTGGTGTCGTCTTCTTGGACGGCCTCCCGTCGCCTCGCGGCCCGCCTCGGGTACAACTCGCGTCGCGTCATGACCTCCGGTACTTGCGCCCTGCATGGCCGCTCTGCCGTTTCCCCCTGCCGGAGGTGCGGCACCTTCCGCTGCGACTGGTGCGAGAAGCTGACGCCCGACTGGGGTGAGGGGCACTGCGGCGACTGCTGGCGCTTCGTCGCGCCGAAGGGCTCGTGGCTCAAGCGCATGCCCTTCGCGGCGATGTTCCTGGTTGCGGTGCTCCTCTTCGTCGCCACCGGCGCGCTGTCGGGGCTGGTGCGCCAGCTCGCGCGCTCCGCCTGAGACAGCCGCGCGCTCATCACCCTGGGGGCCGCGTTGGTCATCAGCGTCACGTTGTCGGGCGCCGTCCTCGAGCGGTACCGGAGGCGGCGATGAGTCCCGTGCGCATTCACCACGCGGACGTGGAGGTCTTCGACGGCTCCATCACCACGCTTGCTGTCGATGCCGCCGTCAACGCGGCGAATGGGACATTGGCTGGCGGAGGCGGACGTGGACGGCGCGAGTCACGCCGCCGCGGGGCCGCAGCTGAAGGCCGCATGCCTCGCGCTGCCGCAACTGCGCCCCGGTGTGCGTCCGTCCGGCGGAAGTAGCGCCCGCCGCCGCCTCCTGGCACTGCTTCAGCAGGCCCATCAGCTCGCGGAAGCCGTCCGTCACCTTCTGGCTGGGGCGCTCGGGCAACAGGCCCTGCGCAATGCCCAGGCGGCGGGTGGCTTCGTCGCAGCGCCCGGTGGCGGCCGCGGACCAGGTGCGCAGCGCGGCCAGGCGGAGGCTCCACGGCGCCAGCGCGAAGCCCCGGGAGGCGAAGGCCTCGGCGTCTTCGGCGCGGCCGTCCTGCAGGGCCACTTCGGCGGCGGCCAGCAGCAGCCGCGCGTCGGTGGGGTGTTGCTCTACCGCTTTCGCCAGGACGGCCGGC
>JADLDB010000023.1 GCA_020846875.1 Myxococcales bacterium
AGCGAGGTGTGCTCTACACTGCGGCCCACCCACGCATGTCCGTCATCATCCGCTATGTCTGTCACCACTGCGGTGCGGCGCGCGAGGGCGCCGGCGGTGCGGGTTGGGTGCGATGTGGCCACTGCGACGTCCTCATCGCATTCGACTGGCAGGCGTGGTTTGGCTCGGCGCAGTACGCCGCCTACCTGCGCGTGGCCGGCGCACCAGAGACGCTCGCGGGCTGGCAGCGCTACCAGGCGCGCTCGGCGGACGCGGAGCGCCTGGTGGCCTCGGGGGCCTTCGACGCCGCACGCGCGGCCACGGGGGAGGCCGTCGAGCAGTTGGTCAGGTTGATGCCCGGCGTATA
This sequence comes from Myxococcales bacterium, assembly GCA_020846875.1. Lineage (GTDB taxonomy): Bacteria > Myxococcota > Myxococcia > Myxococcales > Myxococcaceae > JADLDB01. The sequence continues at coordinate 347 of JADLDB010000023.1, forward strand.
CCCCGACGAGCTCCAGACGGACGCGACCTATCGCCGGCGCTACCTCGAGTGGCTCTCGGCGGTGACGTACGCGCAGAAGGTGGATCCAGAGCTGTCACGGCTCACGAAGGCGCTCGAGGCGTGCGTGCGACGCGTCGAGGCCAGAGATCCGCTCCCCACGCTGGATGAGGCCGCGCGCCTCCTCGAGCTGCAAGCCGATCGCCTCGCCCACCTCGAGCTGCCAGACGACCCCGACGGCATGCCGCCGCACGTTCGTCTCCGCGCGTCGATGAGCCAGTTCCTCGGAGGCTACGTCCAGCTCGCTTCTCCGGAGCAGATCCGCGCGCTGCTCGAGCGCATCCACGGCCGCGGCAACGTGTTCGAGGCGGGCGCCGGCGTCGAGTCGCTGGGGCTGTTCCGGGAGTGGCGCTGCCCCGCGTGCGGTCTCGTCTCGCTGGAGGCGTCGATGGTGCTCGAGCACACGTGTCCGGCCTGCGTCCTCCGCGCGCCGAAAGGCGACCCAGCGTTGCCACAGGTGGACTTCGCTTGCGGCCGCTGCGGCGCGGCGCTGACGCTGGAAGCAGGAGAGCGCGAATGCTGCTGCGCCTTCTGCGATACCTGGGTGCGGCGGGTGGATCGCACCGGCCACGTCGAGCGCCAGCACGCCTACGAGGTGCGCGACAGCCTGGCGAGGCGCCTGGGCCTCGCGTTGGCCGAGCTGCCCGCCGAGAGCCGACCGGGCCTGCCGGTGACGAAGGAGAACCGACGCGCGCACCGGTTGACGGGCCTCGCCCGCGTCGCGGCCATGTACGGGGCGATGGTCCCCGCCCGGCGGGTGTTGGGCCTCGTCACCGCCACGTTCCGCGAAGTGAAAGGCCAGGCGCTCCTGGCGCTGCTGGACGAGGTGGGCGAAGCCGCACGCGCGGAAGGGTTGCGCGGCGCCCTCGAGGTCCTCGACGAGGTGCGCTCCCTGGTGCGGTAAAGGGGACGTCGCGCTGAGGACGAGCTGCCGTCCGGTGCTCCTCGCCGCCGGGGTGGCGCAGAAGGAGCTTCGAGCGGGCAAGTCAGTCCTCTTCAGCTGATGGGCGGCCGGAAGACGAAGGCCGCGTCCACGGGTGTCACCAGCGGCCCCACCTTCGGCCCCGCGGTGAAGAAGTGCTTGTCGGCGGTGAAGGCCCAGCGAACGTCCAGCTCGTCCATCAAGGCGAAGCTGGTGCAGTCGGTGAGGGACAGCCGCGGCACCTTCGGCGCCAGCCTGCGGAACAGCCGGACCGCCGCCTCGAAGCGGGGCGGCGAGACGTTCAGAAGCAGGAGCCTGCGCGCCGCCAACTGGGCGTCGAGATCCCCGAGGAAGCGCAAGGCGACCTCCGCGCCCGCCAGGCCGTGCAGCCGCGTCAGCGTCTCGTCCAGCACCCAGTCGCTGGTGACGGACACCCAGCCCTGCTCCTCGAGGAAGGCGTCCACGTCCAGGGCCACCGCGTGCCCCGCGTCACGGCGATTCGCCAGCGCCAGGTACGCCCAGGTGTCGATGAAGCAGGCCTTCACGGGCCGTACTTGTGGGGAGGCTCGGCCGCCACCAGCAGCCGCGATTCGTACGTCTCGCTCAAGTCGGCGGGCCCGTCGAAGTAGCCCGCGCGCAGCCGCTGCCGCGCCGCCTGCGCTCGCGCCGCCAGCTCGTCCCGGTCGCTCTCCCCGTCGTACTTCGCCAGCACCAGCTCCAGGCCCTCCACCAGCAGGTCGCGCGCGTTGACCCCCAGCCGGCCGGCCATCGCCTTGAGCCGCGTGTGCAGCCGCTGCTCAATCTCAAACGTCGTCTTCACCGTCTTCATGTGACAACCGCATCTCAGCCAGTTGTTGCCTGTAAATACGGGTGTCCGCTTCAGTCTGCCCGGGGAATGGCGCGCCTCGTCACCAGGTGAAAGCGCACCAGCAGCGCCACCGCCACCGCGGTCAGCCCGGCGGACAGGCCCCACCACAGCCCCACCACGCCCAGCGTCCCCTTCACGCCCAGCAGCACCGCCACCGGCAGGCCGATGAGCCAGTGCCCCACGAGGTTGGCCCACAGCGTGAAGCGCGTTTCACCTGCGCCGCGGAGCGCGCCGGCGCCCACTGCCTGCACGCCGTCCGACACCTGGAACACCGCCGCCACCACGAAGAGCGCCACCACCACCTCGATGACGCGCGCGTCGTTGGACAGCAGCCCGCCGAGCAGCCGCGGAAAGGTGAGGAAGCCCACCGACGCGAAGCACATGAACACCGCCGCGCTGGCGAACGCCGTGAAGCCCGCGCGCCGGGCGCCCGCCACGTCGTGCGCGCCGACGCTCCAGCCCACCCGCGTCGCCGCGGCGCTGCCGATGCCCACCGCCACGCAGAACGTCACCGACGCCGTCGTCAACACCACCTGGTGCGCCGCCACCGCCTCCGCGCCCAGCCTCCCCGCCAGCACGCCCGAGAGCGAGAACAGCCCTGACTCGGCGAGGAAGTGGAGCCCGATCGGCAGGCCCAGCGTGAGCGCCTGCTTGAGCCGCGCCTGGTCGGGCCTGCGCGCCGTGCCCTGGGGCGCCGGGCCCAGCACGAGCAGCAGCACCGCGAACTGCAGCCCCGTGCACACCGTGGTGGCGATCGCTGCGCCCGCCACGCCCAGCGCCGGCACCGGCCCCGCGCCGAAGATGAGCAGCACGTCCAGCGCCAGGTTCGCGAGGTTTGCCAGCACCATCGCCCAGAAGGCGGCCGCGGGCCGGCCCACGCTCTGCAGGTAGCTGCGCGTGCCGACGAAGAGCATCAACAGCGGCACGCCCGGCAGCCGCCACAGCATGTACTCGCGCGCGCCGTCGGCCAGCTCCGGCTTCACCCCGAAGGGCACCAGCAGCGCGGGCAGCACCGCCATCGCGAGGAGGATCGGCACCGACACCACCCCGGCCAGCCAGGCGCCCTGCCACAGCCAACTGCGGGCCCGCGCCTCGTCCTTCGCGCCGATCGCCTGCGCCACCAGCGGATCGAGCGCCAGCATCACCCCCATGCCGAAGTAGGACACGGTGAAGGTGAGCGAGTTGCCCAGCCCCGCGGCCGCCTGCGCCTGCGCCGAGACGCGCCCCAGCACCGCGGTGTCCACCAGCCCCATCAGCGCCTGGCCCATCTGCGCCAGCGCCAGCGGCAGGGCGAGGCGCCACAACCCGCGCAGCTCGCCCGGCAGGTCGGCCGGCGAAGACGAAGCGTCAGGGGTGGAGGCGGCCTCCATGGCGCGGCACCGCTAGCCCACGCGCGCCGAAAATGCGACGGGCGCGGGAGACCTGGCCCCCACGCCCGTTTCGTCACCGCTGGTCGCCGCCCCTCAGTACACCGAGTCGCCGCGGCCGCCGCTCTTGAGCGACTGCACCTTCATCTCCTTCACCGCCTCGCTGCGCGCCGCGGGAGACGCGGTGGGCGCCGTGGTGGACAGCCCGTAGGCCGCTTCGTTGTTCTGCCGCTCGTCCGCCAGCGCGCCCTGGCCGGCCACCTGCTCGGCCTCGAAGAAGTAGGCGTTGTTCTCCTCCAGGGTGCGCCGCGCGCCGTCGAAGTCGCCGGCGGAGATGGCGTCGGCCGCCTTCTTGTAGTTGACCGCCGCCCGGGCCTTCGTCGCCTCCACCACCGCGCCCTTGTCCCGCTTCGCCTGCGCCAGCGTGCTGTCCTGCGTCACCATCGCCGCCAGGGCCAGCCGCGCGTCCGCCGCCGAGTCGGTCAACAGGTCGGCGTAGTCCAGCTTGAAGCTGGCGATGTCCACGCTGCCCGAGGTGACCGCCGGCGTGGCGCTCAGGCGCACCACCAGCTTCTCCACCTGGCCCGCCGAGAAGTCCGGCAGCGAGACGCTCACCGTGCGCCCGCTCTGCGAGGTCGGCCGCCCGAACACCTCGCGGAAGGCGACGCCCTCGGGCAGGGCAAACGACAGCGTCACCCCGCGCGCCACCATCGTGCCCGCCTGCTTCAGGTCCCTCTCGAACAGAGCGGCCATCGCCGTGGCGTCGCTGATGAAGCCGTAGCTGCCGCCGCCCACGTCCGCCAGCCGCTGCATCAGGTCCTCGTTGAAGTCCGCGCCCACGCCCAGCGACGTCACCGAGACGCCTGCGGCGCGGATCTTCGCCACCGTGTTGGCCAGCCCCGCCACCGAGGTGATGCCCACCGTCGGCTGCCCGTCGGACAAGAGCAGCAGCCGGTTCACCTTGAAGTCGCTCATCGCGCCCGCGAGGTGGTTCTTCCCCGCCCACAGACCCTCGCCGATGTTGGTGCCGCCCTCGTCCTGGATGGAGTGGATGTACCGCCTCATCCGCGCCTTGTTGTCCTCGGTGGCGAACAGGCCGCCCAGGGCCCGCACGTCGCTGCCGTAGTGGACGATGGCCAGGCGATCGTGCTCGTTGAGCAGGTCCACCAGGCGGAGCGCGGCGCGGCGGGCCTGCTCGATCTTCGCCCCCGACATCGAGCCGGAGCGGTCGATCACCAGCGCCAGGTTGACGGGCGCTCGCGCGCTGCCCGGCACCTCCACCGCAGTCACCTCCAGGGTGGCGAAGACGTCGCTCGTCCCCGGCACCACGTACGGGTGCGAGAGGCGGCCGGTCAGCGAGAGCGAGCCGGGGTGGCCCACCGGCTCCGGCGGCTTCGGCGCGGGCGGCGCGGGCACGGGCACCGGGGCGGGCGAAGGCGGCGAAGGCGGCGTGGGGGACTGCGTCAGGCGCGGCAACCCGACGATGACGGCGACGAGCAGGAGGGCCGCGGCGGTTCCAAGGTAGGCGGTCGTTCGATTCATAGGGCCGAGGGAAACGGCCCACCTGGCCAGTCGATCTGAAGCATGGCGATTTCCCTCAGGCCGCTAGAGAATCCAGCACGTTGCACACTCCCACCGAGGGCGCGCGTGAGTGACAAGGACGAGCTGGGAAAGACGGCACCGCGCCTGTCGCAGGAAGGCCCGGTGCGCCCCGACGCGACGCGGGAGGCGCTGCCCATCGTTCCGGAGGGCCGCTACGCGGTGCCCGACGGGGTGTCCGAGCCGGAGCTGGGCCGCGGCGGCATGGGGCGGGTGCTGCGCCTCACCGACACGCACTTGAAGCGCGAAGTGGCGGTGAAGGAATTGCTCAGGGAGCACACCGCCTCCGAGAGCTCGCTGGGCGGCACCATGGAGTCGCTCTTCGTGCGCGAGGCCCGGGTGCTGGCGCGGCTGGAGCACCCCGGGGTGGTGCCGGTGTACGAGCTCGGGCGGCGCCCCGACGGCACTCCGTATTACACGATGCGCCGCATCCACGGCCGGCAGCTGGGGAAGGTGCTGGACGCCTGCGCTTCCCTGGACGATCGCCTCTCGCTGCTCCAGCACTACCTGCACGTGGTGCAGACGGTGGGCTACGCGCACAGCCGCGCAGTGGTGCACCGCGACTTGAAGCCGGAGAACGTGATGGTGAGCGCCTTCGGCGAGACGCAGGTGATCGACTGGGGCCTCGCGGTGGTGGATGAGGAAACGCCGGAGGGAGGCTTCACCGCCGGCACGCCCGCCTACATGGCGCCGGAGCAGGCGGCGGGCACCCACGTCGACGCGCGCAGCGACGTGTGGAGCCTGGGGGTGATGCTGTACGAGTTGCTCACCGGCGAGCTGCCCTTCAAGGGGCCCTCCGTCTCTTTGGTGCTGGACCAGGTACGCACCGCGCCGCTGCCGAAGGTTTCATCGGTGGAGCCGAAGGCCCCGCCCGCGCTGGTGAAGGTGGTGGAGAAGGCGCTGCAGCGCGACTCTGGCTTGCGCTACCCGAACGCCGGGGCGATGGCCGACGCGCTGGAGGCGGCGATGCGGGCCCGGCTGCCGCGCTCCACCGGCTGGCTGGCGGCGGTGATGACGCTGGGGCTGCTCCTCGCGGTGGTGACGGGCTGGGCGCTGCGGATCTCCTCGCACGCGGAGGAGTTGCTGGCCGCGCAGCAGCACCGGGTGGACGAGGCGAAGCGGGCCTCGGGCGAGGCGAAGGCGCAGGCGGCCCTGGCGGCGCTGCGGGCACATGACGCGTACCAGGCGGACGCGCTGGCGCGGCAGGCGGTGGACGAGAGCGAGAGCCCGCTGGGGCACGGGGTGCTCCTGCTGGCGGCGGAGCAGGGCGTCCCGGAGAAGCGGTGGGTGGCGCGCGTGCCGGCCGGCTGCTCCGGCGTCGCGGTGGTGGGCGACCTGGTGGCCTGCAGCACGCTCAACGGCGTGGCCCTCTTCAAAGCGAAGGACGGCAAGGCTCAAGGCGAGCTTTCCATCGGGCCGCTCGGGTGGCAGCACGGGGTGGGCGTGTTGCCCGGCGGGCGGCTGGCCTTCGGCGGCGACGATCAACGCGTGCACGTGTGGGACGTCGCCGCGAGGAAGGAGCTCGCCACCTGGCCGGTGCCGGGCCGCATCACCGCGCTGGCGGTGGACGGCGAAGAGGTGGTGGTGGGGCTTCGAGGCGGCGAGGTGCTGCGCCTGTCCGCCTCGGGGGAGGCGCGCTCCGTCGTCACGCACCCGGGGCCGGTGCGGGCGGTGGCGGGCGGGGGCGGCTCTACGGCGTCCGCCTCCAGTGGACTGCTCAAGGTGCAGTTGGGCGCGGACTCGGCGGAGCTCGATCGCGTCGTCGGGGCCCTCACCTTCCTCGACGGGCGGCGCCTGGTGGCGGGAGTGGAGCGCTCCGTCGCGCGCTTCGACGGCACCACCGCTCAGGGCGTGTCCCTCGCGGGCCGGGACGACGTGCGCGCCTTGATCACCCTCGCCCCCATCGGGAGAGAAGGCCGGGGAGAGGGGAGCGCTCCCGCACGGCTGGTGAGCGGCGACGCCTCCGGGTTGGTGCGCTGGTACTTCGACGACGGCAGCCTGGAGGGAGAGCTGGACGCCTTCACCCCCGGCGTGCAGGCCCTCGCCTCCACCGCCGACGGCGCGCTGGTGGTGGCCACCACGGGCAAGTCGCTCGAGGTGTGGAAGCTGCCCGCGCGCGCGCCTCCTCCCCTGGGCGACGGCGTCCCCTCCGTGCACGCCGTCTTCCCTCGCGGCTGGCTGGTGATGGGGACGAGGGACGGCCGGGTGCGCCGGCGCGATCTTTCCACCGGGGAAGAGGCGACGCTGGAGGCGCGGCACACCCAGGCGGTGCGCGGGCTGGCGGAGGTGGCGGGGCCGGAGGTGCCGGACGCGCTGCGCCTCCTCTGCGGCGCCGACGACGGGCTGGTGAAGGGCCAGCGGTGGAACGGCGCGGTGGAGGTGCTGGACTCGAAGCCCGGCCAGAAGGTGACGGCGCTGGCCGCGGCGAAGGACGGCAAGCGCGCGCTGTGGGCGTATGACGATGGGACCTGGGTGCTGTGGAGCCTCGACTTCGGCAAGGAGATCGCCCGAGGCCGGGCTTCGGCGACGCGCGCGGTGGCCTTCACCCCGGACGGCCGCACGGTGGCCCTGGGCCGCGAGGACAAGCGGGTGGCGCTCCTTGACGCGGAGACGGGGAAGGAGCTCGCGGCCCTCGAGCCGGTGGACGCCGGCGTCTCGGCGGTGGCCTTCTCCCCGGGCGGCGCCTTCCTGGCGGCAGGCAGCGCCGACGGGCGGGTCACCTGGTGGGACGTGGCGGGCCGGCGCGTGGTGCACCGCTTCAACCAGGCGCGCTCGCGGGTGGCCGCGGTGGACGTGAGCCCCGACGGGAAGCTGGTGGCGGCGGGCAGCGACGACGGCGAGACGATGTTGTGGGACGCGCAGAGCGGGCGGCTGCTGGCCCTGGTGCCGGCGGACTCTGGCGACGCGCTGGCGGTGGCCTTCCTCAACCCGATGGAGCTGATCTCCGTGGGCACGGATCGCGTGGTGCACCGGTGGATCATCTCCACGGGGAAGTGACGTGCGCCGCCTCCTCCTCTGGCTGCTGCTGGTGGGCTTCTTCCTGGTGGCGTACGTGCTGGCCACGCGCCTGCCCGAGGAGCTGCGGGTGCGCTTCGTCACCAGTTGGTTCCCCTTCGCGGCCTTCGCCGTCTTCCTGGCCGTCTTCGTCCTCCTCTTCTCCTGGGCGCGCGCGGCCAACCGCCTCTCGGTGGAAGGCAACTCGCTGCTCGCGCAGGGGCGCTTCGTGGAGGCGATCGCCATGTTCGAGCGCGCGGCGAAGCTGTCGCGGCGCTCCAACGTGGTGCCCTACTACCGGGGCCTCGCGCTGATGTGCCTGTGGCGGGTGGCGGAGGCCGAGGCGTCCTTCGAGGAGGCCGCTTCGCAGCGGCTCGTGCCGGCCGACCTGACCAAGCTGCTGTTCCCCAGCCGCAGCCTCTCCGCCGCGCTGCTGGGCCTGGACGAGACGGCCAGGGAGCGGCTCGCGCACGTGGAGGAGATCGGCGCCGGCTCCACCGCCGAGGCGCTCCTGGCGCGCGCGGTGCTGGCGGTGCGCGCGAAGCAGTGGGCAGCGGCGCGGGAGCTGCTGCAGCGCTACGAGGTGAAGCTGCTGGGCGGGCCCATCCGCGGGCTGGCCGACGCGCTCTACGCCTGGTGCGTGGAGGCGATGTCGGGGGAGCTGCGACCCGTGGACCGGGTGGGGCTGTTGGGGGAGACGGGGCCGGAGGCGCTGGAGCAGCTGTGGCCGGACTTCATGGCCTTCGTGCGGCGTGCCCCGCGGCCCTGAGGGAGCTACACTTCGCTTCGTGGTGCTTTCGCTGGTCGCCGTCGTCGTCGTGCTGGGTGCAGCTCCGCCCATGGTGCCCGCGCGATCCACCAAGCCTCCCCCGGCGAAGCCCACGCCGGCGAAGGCGCCGCCGCCGCGCGCGTACTGCTCCGGCACCTACGCGGACGCCTTCGAGGCCCTGTCCAAGGCCGCGGTGGCGCGCGACGCGTTGCCGGACAGCCAGTTCACCTACTGCCTGCGCAACACCGCCACCTACGAGTGCCTGTCCTACGCGCCCGACGGCACGGTGCGACGCACGAAGAAGCAGGCCACCTCGCACGGCACGGCCTTCGGCTACCGCCGGCAGGGCCAGGAGACGCTGCTGCTCACCAACCAGCACGTCGCGGAGTACGTGGCGGTGACGGACGAGGAGCGCCTGGTGAGCGGCGTGCCGGCGGGCTGCAAGCGGGTGAGCGACGAATTGCGCCTGGTGGAGAACGAGCGGGACAGCTTCGCGGGCGACGACATCCTCCTTACGCGGGTGGTGGCAGATCCCTCGCTGGACGTGGCGGTGGTGAAGGCGAAGGCGGCGCTCAACGTGATGCCCTGGAAGGTGGGGCGCAGCGCGTCGCTCAAGGAGCGCAACGTGGTGGAGGTGCGCGGCTTCCCCCTGGGCGCCTTCCGGGCCACCACCCAGGGGCGGGTCACCACCGTCTTCGATCGCGACTCCTTCCGCGACTGGGATCACGACGACTTCGTCATCGACGCGCAGTTGTCCACCGGCAACTCGGGCTCTCCGGTGCTGGCGGTGAGCTGCGCCACCGGGGAGTACGAGCTGGTGGGCCTCTTCCACGCGGACTACTCGCGGGGGAATTCGCTCAACGTGGTGGTGCACGTGGACGAGGCGAAGGAGCTGATCACCACCTTGAAGCGCCCCGCCAGGCCGGCGGACGAGCCGGCGCTCACCCCGCAGGCGCGGCGGCGGCTGACGGAGGAAGTGCAGGCGGCGGGGCACCTCTTCTTCGCGCTGGGCGCCACGCCGGGGGAGGTGCACACCCGGCCCGACGGCGCGCACGTCTACTCGCTGTTCGCCCGGGAGTTCCCCGCGCGCGGCTGGCCGGTGCTGGTGCTGGAGGATTTGGACGCCAGCGCCGAGGGGGGCTTTGGCCGGTTGGGGCGCGTGTGGTTCGGCAACGCCCGCGGCCTCAAAGAGCGCGCCGTCGACGAGCTGGAGCCCCAGGAGCGGCTGGCGGTGGAGCGCTCGTTGGAGGGGATGCGGCGGGCGGCGCTGTTGTCCGTCTCGTACCGGAAGGCGGTGGTGCGCGCGGCCAGCTCGCGGGAGGGCGCCGACGAGCTGTCACGGCTGGAGCGGCAACTGCGCCGCCTGTCTGGGCAGCTCAGAGAGCCCGCGGCGACGGTGGCGGAGCAGTCGGAGCGCCTGGGGCCGGGGACGGCGGAGGAGGCCAGCGCCGAGGCGCGGCCGTTCGACGTGCCTCGGGCCGAAGAGGACGCGCCTCCGGCCGCGTCGGAGACGGGCACCGCCGCTCCCTGAGTTTTCCTCTCCTGCATCGGAGGAGAGGGCCAGGGCGAGGAGGCGAGCGGCTTCAGCTCCCAGCGTGCGGCGCGGTTGCGCGCCGGTACACGCGCTCGGTGGCCTCCGCGGTGCGCCTCCACCGGAAGTGCGAGGCCCGCGCGCGTCCCTTCCGCGCCCACTGCGCCCGCAGCGCCGCGTCGCCCAGCAGCTCGTCCAGCCGCGCCGCCAGGGCTGCGCCGTCGTCGGGGTCCACCTGCAGCGCGCCCTCGCCGCACACCTCGGGCAGCGAGCCCTGCGTAGACACGATGGTGGGCACGCCCAGGTGCATCGCCTCCAGCGGGGGCAGCCCGAAGCCCTCGTAGCGGGACGGGAAGACGAACACCCCGGCGCGCTGCATCAACGCGTAGAAGACGCGCTCGTCGAGGTAGCCCAAAGGCCGCACGTCCACCCCGTGCGCCTTGAGCGCCTGCACCTGCTGCTCGATGGGCCCGGCGCCGAACCAGCGCTGCCCGGCCAGCACCAGCGACACCCTCCGCCCGCCCGCGTGCAGCCGGCCCACCGCGTCCAGCACCAGCTCCACGTTCTTCCGCGCGTCCAGCGCCCCGGCGTACAGCACCCAGGGCTCGGTCAGGCCCAGCGCGTCCAGCCACGCGTGCGTCGTCGCGTCCGCGGGCGGCACGGCCTCGAGGTGATCGACGCCGTGGTGGATGACGGTCAGCCTGTCCGCGTCCACGCTGAAGCGCTCCAGCACGCTGGCCTTCGCCGTGTCCGAGACGCAGATCACCTGGTCGGCGACAGCCAGGCTGCGCGCCAGCCACGCGCGGAACTGCCAGCGGAAGGCGGTGGACACGGTGTCGGGCAACAGCAGCGGCACCAGGTCGTGCACCGTCAGCACGTACGGCACGCCGGGCGTGCGCTGGAGCGGGAGGTTGAAGTTGGACACCGCGTGGAAGAGGCGCGGCCGCTGCTCCGTAAGCAGTCCGGGCAGGCGCGCCAGCGTCCAGGTGGTGCGGCTCCACCGGCCCCGGGGCTCTTCCCCGCTGCGCCGCGCCCCCCAGCGCTCCACCGCCACGCCCGCGGCCGACAGCGACGCCGCCAACTGGCGCGTGTACAGCGCGATGCCGGTGGTGGGCTCGTCCCAGAGGGACGCATCGAGGGCGACGGCAGCCACGCCCCGGCTTGTACCCGAAGATGTGCGGGCAGGTGGGACTTCGTGCGCGCGAGGAGGGCCTGTTGCGCCGGTGCGCGCGAGACGAATAAGAAACGTCGCCCATGAAGGAACGCCGCGTGATGCCCCGGTCCGCCGTCCGCTTTCTGGTGCAGCACCAGTCGAGCCCCGACGAGGGCTTCGAGGTGGACTACGCGACGGATCTCTCGCGCGGGGGCCTCTTCATCAACACCCGCAAGCCGCTGCCGCCGCAGTCCACCGTGCACGTGCAGTTCGCGCCGGCGAAGGACGCGCGGCTGGTGTCGGTGTTCTGTCGGGTGACGCACGCGACGGCTGCGGGCGTGGGCGCGCAGTTCATCTCGCTGGACGCGGACAGCGAGCAGTTGCTCGACGCCACCTTGTCCTGACGCCGAGTTTCCTCCGCTTCTTTCCGAGTTGAAGTACACCTCGCCCGAAGCCGTGCGGCGCGTGCACCAGCTCATCCCCTGCTTCACCCCCGGCGACGCGATGGGGCAGGCGGCCCTCGCGTGGCAGCGGGCGCTGCGCCACCTGGGCTTCACCGGGGACGTCTTCGCGGAGGAGGTGGCGAAGGGGCTGGCCAGCCTGGTGAAGCCGGCGTCGGCGCTGCGGCCCTCCAACGACGACGTGGTGCTGTACCACCACGGCATCGCCTCGCCGCTGGCCGGGAAGCTGCTGCACCTTCCCTGCGCGAAGGGCGTCGTCTTCCACAACATCACCCCGGCGCACTTCTACGCGGGCAGGCGGCTGGTGGAGCCCCTGCGGGCGGGCAGAGCGCAGCTGGCCGCGCTGGCCTCTGGCGTGGACGTCTCCATCGGGGTGTCCCGCTTCAACGCGGCCGAGCTGCGCGAAGCCGGCCACCGGAACGTGCACGTGGTGCCCCTGTACGTCGAGCCGGAGCGCTTCGGCCCCGAGTACGCCGACGAGGACACCACCACCGAGCTGGGCGAGACGGGCCAGCCGCGGGTGGTGGCGGTGAGCCGGGTGGTGGCCCACAAGCGGGTGGAGGATCTGCTCGCGCTCCACGCCGAGCTGAAGCGGCTGCACCCGGCTGCGCACCTGGTGGTGGTGGGCGGCGCGGCGGAGGGCAGCGACTACGTGCGGCGCCTCAAGGCCCAGGCGCGGGCGCTGGGGCAGGTCACCTTCCTGGGGCGCGCCACCCACGGCGAGCTGGTGGCCGCCTACCGGGCCGCCGACGTCTTCGTGTCCATGTCCGAGCACGAGGGCTTCGGCGTGCCGCTGGTGGAGGCGATGGCCGCGGACGTGCCGGTGCTGGCCTACGGCGCGGCCGCGGTGCCCGAGACGATGGGCGGCCGCGGGCTGGTGTTCGACGAGAAGCACTTCGCCGCGCTGGCCGAGGTCGTCTCGGCGCTGACGAATGACGTGACGCTGCGGGACAAGGTGGTGGCCGGGCAGCGGGAGCGGGTGCGGGACTTCAGCTGCGCGGCGACGGTGGGGGCCCTGGGCGAGGCGCTGGCTCCGTGGCTGCCGAGGCCCGCCCGGCGGCGTGCGCGGAAGAAGCCGTCGCTCGCGGTGGTGGTGCAGCGCTACGGCGCGACCATCGTGGGGGGCGCCGAGGCCCACGCCCGGCAGGTGGCGCAGCACCTCGCGCCGCACGCGAAGGTGGAGGTCCTCACCACCTGCGCGACCGATCACCTCACCTGGGCCAACGCGCTGCCGGCGGGGGAGTCGCAGGACGGCGCGGTGACGGTGCGGCGCTTCCCGGTGGTGGCGCCGCGGGAGATGCGCGCCTTCAACGAGCTCTCCGACGACGTCTTCGGCAGGGGGACAGATCTCCTCACCGAGGCGCACTGGCTGGCCGAGCAGGGGCCGCGGGCGCCGCTTCTCCTCGACTTTCTGGCCGCGCGGCGCGCCGAGTGGGACGCGGTCCTCTTCTTCACCTACCTCTACACGCCGACGGCGTGGGGCGTGCCGCTGGTGGCGGACAAGGCGCTGGTGGTGCCCACCGCCCACGACGAGCCGCCGCTGGCCTTCCAGTCCTTCGTCGACGTCTTCGAGCGGCCTCGGGCGCTGCTCTGCAACACGCCCGAGGAGGTGGAGCTGATCCGCGCGCGCTTCGAGGCACCTGCGCCCGCGCGGGTGGTGGGGGTGGGCATCGATCCCCTGCCGGGCCGGCCCGAGCGCTTCCGCGAACGCTTCGGCGTGCGCGGCGAGTACCTGCTCTACGTGGGCCGGCTGGAGGCGGGGAAGGGCGTGGCCGACCTGGTGCGGCTCCACCAGCACCTGGTGAGCCGCTTCCACGACGCGCCGGCGCTGGTGCTGGCGGGCGCCGGGGACTTGAAGCCACGAGGCGAGCGGCTCCAGGTGCTGGGTCGCATCGACGAGGAGGCCAAGTGGGACGGGCTGGCGGGCGCGCTGGCGGTGGTGGTGCCCAGCCGCTACGAGAGCCTCTCGCTGCTGACCCTGGAGGCCTTCGCCGCGGGCGCGCCGGTGCTGGGCAACGCGGGATCCACGGTGGTGGCGGGGCAGCTTGAGCGCAGCGGGGCGGGCCGCACCTTCGAGCTGGAGGATCGCGACGCCTTCTTCGAGGCCCTGAAGGACGTGGGCGAGCGCCGCGCGGAGCTGTCGAAGAAGGGCAGGCGCTACGCGGGGCGCTTCCGCTGGGCGAAGGTGGTGGAGGCGTACCTCGAGGAGATCGCCCGGATGAAGCGCGGCTGACCCGCCTCGCCTCCGGAAGAAGCGTGCTAGGAGGCGCGC
>JADLDB010000024.1 GCA_020846875.1 Myxococcales bacterium
CGGCGGCGTCGGACTCGATGGCGGGGGGCAACAACACCAGCCGGGTGGAGGTCATCGTCAACGGCACGCTGCAGGTGGCGGGCAGCGCAGGCAACCTGGCCACGCTGACGACGTCCGGCGCCTCGGGAAGTTGGGAGGGCGTGCGGGTGGAGAGCGGGCGCTCTGCCTCTTTCAGCTTCGCGAAGGTGGAGCGCGCCTCGGTGGGCATCAACGCGCTGGGGACGGTGACGGTGACCAACAGCCACCTGCACCAGAACTCCTATGCGGTGCAGACCGCGGGTGGCTCGTCCACCCTGGCCTTCACGCTCATCACCAACAGCGGCAGCTACGGCGTGTACCACGCGGGCGGGGCGACGACGATGGACCACCTGACGCTGGACGGGAATTACTACGCCGTCTACCTGCCCAGCGGGAGCAGCGGCACCGCGTCCATCCAGAACTCGCTGGTGACGAGCAACAGCTACGGGCTGGCGCGCAGCACCAGCGGCGCCAACCTCACCAACTCGTACAACGACGTGTGGGGCAACTCGACCAACTTCTCGTCCGTCACCCAGGGCAGCAACACGCTCAGCCTGGACCCGCAGTACGTGGCGCGGGCCAGCCTCGACTTCCACCTCACCTCGGGCTCGCCGGCGCGGGGGGTGGGCACCTCGGGCAGCGACCTGGGGGCCTTCCCCTTCCAGCCGGGGGCGGTGGACCACCTCACCGTGTCGCCCGCTTCGGCGACGGTGGGCGCGGGCGGCACGCAGACCTTCACGGCCACGGCGTACGACGCGGCCAACAACGTGGTGCCGACGGCGGTCTTCACCTGGTCGGCGGCGCCGGGGGCGGGCAGCATCACCTCGGGCGGGGTGCTGACGGCGTCGTGCAGCGCGGGCACCTTCGCGACGGGCGTCACGGCCATGGTGGGCGGCGTGAGCGGCTCGGCGTCAGTCACCATCGTGCCGGGGCCGGTGGCGTCGCTGTCCGTCTCGCCGGCGTCGGCCAGCGTGAAGTCGGGGGCCACGCAGTCCTTCACCGTCACCGCGCGGGACGCGTGCAGCAACGTGCTGACGTCGCCGGCGGTGGTGTGGGGGGTGGTGGGCGCGGCGGGAGCCATCACCCAGGCGGGCGTCTTCACGGCGGGCTGTGCGCGGGGGCCCTTCAGCAACGCCATCGTGGCCACGGCGGGCAGCGTGACGGGCACGGCGTCCGTCACCGTCGACCCGGGCGACCTGGCGGCGGTCAGCGTGTCGCCGAGCGCGGCCAGCCTGGCGCCGATGGGGACGCAGGCCTTCACCGCCACCTCGTCGGACACCTGCGGCAACCCGGTGACGCCGGCGCTGGGGTGGACGACGAGTGTGCCCGGCGGCAGCGTCACCTCGGGCGGGCTCTTCACCGCGGGCACCATGCCGGGGACGTACCCGGCCGGGGTGACGGTGACGGCCACGCAGGGCGCCATCGTGCGCGCCTCCTCGGCGAACGTGACGGTGACGGGCGGCACGGTGTCGCGGGTGGCGGTGGCTCCGGTGTTGGCGACGCTGGTGCCGGGGGGCATGGCCACCTTCACCGCGCAGGCCTTCGACGCCTTCAACAACCCGGTGGCGGGGACGGTGGTGTGGGCGGTGGCGGCGGGGGGCGGCAGCGTCAACGCCTCGGGCGTCTTCACCGCGGGGAACACGGCGGGCACCTTCACGGACACGGTGCGGGCGACGGTGGGTGGGGTGTCGGGCACGGCGACGGTGGTGGTGCAGCCGGGGCCGGTGACGCGGGTGGTGGTGGCTCCGGCGATGGCGACGCTGGCGCCGGGGGGCAACACGACTTTCACGGCGCAGGCCTTCGACGCCTTCAACAACGCGGTGGCGTCCACCTTCACCTGGGCGGCGCAGGCGGCGGCGGGGACCATCACCCAGGGGGGCAACTTCACCGCGGGGACGATGGCGGGCAACTACCCCAACGCGGTGACGGCGGCGGTGGGGGCGGTGACGGGCAGCGCGTCCATCACCATCAACGCGGGGGCGCTGTCGCAGTTGACCATCGCGCCGGCGACGGTGACGTTGCAGGCGGGAGGGACGGCGGCCTTCAGCGCGGCGGGCCGTGACGGCAGCGGAAACCCGGTGACGGTGACGCCCACGTGGAGCGTGGTGAGTGGAGGCGGCGCCATCACCAGCGCGGGCGTCTTCACGGCGGGGACGACGACGGGCACCTTCGCCAACACGGTGCGGGGGGAGGCCAACGGGCTGACGGCGTTTGCGACGGTGACGGTGACGGCGGGGGCCCTGGTGCGCATCGACGTGACGCCTTCCTCGGTGCAGTTGTTGCCGGGAGGGACGCAGCAGTTCAGCGCGCAGGGCTTCGATGCGTTCAACAACCAGGTGCCGGTGAGTCCGACGTGGAGCGCGTTGCCGGCGGCGGGCGGGGTGACGCCGGGAGGCCTCTTCACGGCGGGGGTGACGCCGGGCACCTATGGCTCGGCGGTGGCGGCCACGCAAGGAAGTGCTTCCGGTTCCGCCTCGGTGACGGTGTTGCCCATGGTGGTGCTGGACGCGGGGGTGGATGGGGGGATGACGGAGGACGCGGGAATGGAGACGGACGGAGGCGCCGAGGCCGACGCGGGGATGGAGGGTGACGCCGGCTTCACGCCGGACGCGGGGGGCACGCAGCCGGACGGCGGCGGTGGGATTGTGGGTGGCCCGTCGGGCTGTGGATGTGCGTCGGTGGATCCGCTGCTGCCGTTGGCGATGTTGGGGATGGCCTTGTTGAGGAGGAGAAGGCGCACGAAGTGACGTGCGGCTTCCGGCGCGAAGGCCATTCAGGTGACGTTCCGGCCCCTGGGCCGGAAGACGGCGACCCCGCACCCCTCACCCTCACCCCTGCCAGGGGTGAGGGGGCCGCCCGTCGCGCCGGGCGAGGCGCAGCTGGCCGCCCTGCCGCACGCCGTGGCAGCTCAGCTTCGCCTCGCGACGCGAGCGCCTGCGCCAGCCCGACGCGCCCTGGAGGACTGCACCACCAGTGCCTGGCCGCAGGCCGAATTCTCACTGCCCTTCTCACGCCGGGAATCGACTCCAGACGCTGGGGCTGGAGCGGGTGGGAGCGGGCACCGGCCCGGGAAGCAGAGCCTCAGGAAGCGTGTCGTCTCCGCCCCAACCGAAGCAGGACGAGGAGGAGTGAGGGGAGGACTGTCCGAGATGGCAGGAGTTGACGGACGGAGGCAGGGCGTCTCGTCTGCCGCCGGCAGGCAAGCCCCCCTTCCCTGGGGAAGGGGCGGGGGGGCAGGGGAAAGCCGGCTGCGAGGCCAAAAGAGAAGCAGTGCAGAGTGAGGTGACGCAGGCCGCCCGGCGAGGGCACCCTCCATTCCGTCAGCGCGCCCTCACTTCCACTCCCGCCCGGCCTGGGCGCCTCTTCTCCTCCAGGCCGCCCGCCGAGGGCACCTCCGTCCACTCCCACCCCCCGCACTCCTCCTCCAACCACTTCGCCACCAGCATGGTGCGCGCGTCGCCGCCCGCCGCCGCCGCCACCTGCACCCCCAGCGGCACGCCCCGCGCCCCCAACCCCAGCGGCACCTGCGTCACCGGCAGCCCCAGCACGTTGAAGAGGCCGGTGTAGACGAAGCGGGTGGGGAACAGCATGGGCCGGCCGTGCCTGGGGGCCACCTCGGGGTACGGCGGGTACAGCAACACCGCGTCCTCGCCCAGCACCGCCCGCACCTGCGCCTCCAGCCGCACCGCAGCCTCCAGCGCCTTCGCCTTCCGCGCCGCGAAGCGGGACAACACCCCTTCCAGCGCCAGCAGGCCCACCGCGGGGAAGGTGTACGGCGAGCGCCCCACCAGGAAGCGGCCCAACTCCCGCAGCGGGCTGAGGGGTGTGCCCTGGCCCAACAGCTCCCCGAAGGTGGACTCGCTCGACTCCTCCATCGCCGCGGCCCACATGTCGAAGACGCCGCCCAACCCCTCGAAGCGCACCGTCTTCACGCTGGCCCCGCGCCGGCCCAGCGCGTCGGCGGCGTGCGCCTGCGCGTCCAGCAGCTCGCCAGACACGGGGATGTGCCCGTCGCCCTCCAGCACCAGCACCTCGAGGCGGCGCGCGTCCAGCGCGGTGTCGGCACAGGGCGTCTGGGACAACACCGCCAGCAGGAGCGGGAGGTCCTCCGCGCGCCGTGCCAGCGGCCCCGTGCCCAACAACCGCACGCCCGGCGAGGCCACCGGGTACTGCCCTTCATTGGGCACCAGGCCCGGCGACGGCTTGTGCCCGAAGACGCCGTTGAAGAAGGCCGGCAACCGAATCGAGCCGCCGATGTCCGAGCCCAGCCCGAAGGGCGAGCCCCCCGCCCCCACGATGGCCCCTTCCCCGCCGCTGCTGCCCCCCGCCGTGCGCGTCACGTCGTACGGGTTGTTGCTGCGCCCCCACACCCGGTTGTCCGACTCCATCCACAGGCACAACTCCGACACGTTGGTGACGCCCAGCGGAATGGCGCCCGCCGCCTTCAGCCGCGCCACCGCGGGCGCGTCCGCCTTCGCGGTGACGCCCCGCCGCGCCACCAGGCCAGAGGTGTGCGGCATGCCTTCCAGCGCGAAGGCCTCCTTGATGGTGCAGGGCACCCCGTGCAGCGGAGGCAGGCCGCCCGCTCCCTCCTTCCGCAGTCGCGCGTCGGCCGCGTCCGCCTCGGAGCGCGCCACCGCCGCGCGGCTCGCCACCACCGCGTTGATGGCCGGGTTCACCTCGTCGATGCGCGCGAGGTGCGCTTCCACCACCTCCCTGCTGCTGACCTGCCCCTCCCGAATCCACCTCGCCAACGCAAGGGCCGAGGCCTGAAGCAACTCCGCACGGGACAGCGTCATCAGACCTCCGAAAGTGGTTCTACCAGTCCAAGGGGTCGACCTAAGACTGGTTGAACCAGTTGTCAAGCCAGGTAGGGTGCGGTGAATGAGGGCCGGGAGCCGAGGGCGCAGGGCGAAGCGGCGGGCCCCGGGGCAGAGCGCGCGGGCCGCGGTGTACGAGGCGCTGCTCGAGGCCATCCTCTGCGGCGAGCTGGCCCCCGGGGAGCGGCTGCCGGGCGAGCGCGAGCTGTCCGGCAAGTGGAGGGCCTCGCGCAACACCCTGCGGGAGGCCATCCGCCGCCTCGAGCACGCCCGGCTGGTGTCCACCCGGCACGGCCAGGGCGTGACGGTGTTGGACTTCCGGCGCACCGGCACGCTGGAGCTGCTCGGCCCCTTCCTGCAGTACGGGCGCGACGAGCGAGAGAAGGCCCTGGTGCTGCTCGACCTGCTGGAGCCGCGCCTGCGCCTCATCGAGGAGCTGGTGGCGCTGGCGGCGACGCGGGCCACGAAGGAGGACTTCGCGGCGCTGGAGGAGGCGGCCGCGCGCGGTGAGGCCGCGGAGGCCACCGGCGAGCCGGCGGCGGTGGCCGCGGCGCAGGACCTCTGGCTCCAGGCCCTGGTGGACGCGGCGCACAGCCTGCCGCTGCGCTGGGCGGCCAACCCGCTGCTGCACGCGGTGAGGGACCTGCTGGAGCGCCTGCCCCACCTCATGCCGCTGACGCCCAGCTTCAGCGAATACACCCGCGGGGTGCTGGACGGCCTGGAGCGCGGCGACGTGGAGGCCGCCCAGCGGGCCCTGCGCCACTTCCACCTCACCGCCGACGAGGCGCTGCGCAGCGCGTTCGCCCCCGCGCAGGACTGACGCCGGGAGGCGGCCGCACCGCTTTGAGGGTCAAGTCAGGCGTCGGGCGTGAAGAAGGACGGCGGGTGCAGCTTCGCGTTGGGCGAGGCCTTCTCCAGGGCGCGGGAGAGGGCCTCGTAGGCGCGCAGGCGCAGGTTGCGGCGCAGCCACTCCGCCTCGTCGAAGGCGCGCGTCTTCTCCTGGTACTTCACGCGCACCGCCTCGTCATTCTTCCCCTCGAGGCGCAGCCCGCCCAGCAGGCGCGGGCTGTCGGACAGCTCGTAGAAGAGCACCTCGTAGCGGTAGTGGCCGGCGAGGAAGGTGGCGTCGTCCTTGCGCTCGGGCTTCACCAGCTCCAGCGGCCGCACCACGCCGACGTAGCGGACCTTCTCGAAGGCCTGGAACTCCTCCTCGATGACGTTGGCGAACTTCGGCGGCTTGCCGTCGGGGTCCTTCCCTGTCTCCAGCCAGGCCCCGCAGCGGCCCCAGAAGGGCGAGCGGTCGAAGGTGAAGTCGTCGCCGTCGTCGTCGTCGCGGTAGCCCTCTTCGGTGAGGAGGTCGGCGCGGACGAAGGCGCCGGTGGGGGGCGGCTGGCCCGAGAGGTCGACGAAGGACACGCCGCTCAAGGGGATGGTGACGGTGTCGGCGTCGAGGGGCTTCTCGGCGCGGACGGCGTCGGCGAGGCGCCGCACCCGGTCCAACTGGGCGCTGGCGGCGGCGCGGTGCTTCTCGATGACGGCGAAGTCCACCTTCTCCTGGTTGACGGTGGCCAGCTTGAGGGCCGTCAGGGCGCCGCCGAGGAGCAACACCAGACCGACCACCACGAGGAGGGCGCGTCGCATGGTTGCGCAGCACCCTACCTGAAACAGGGCGTGCCCTCGACAGTCCGCGTGGGCGGTGGCAAGTCACGCGCGGAGGTCGACGCGATGAGGAACATCAACGGCGAGCGCCTGTGGGCCAGCCTGGAGGCGCTGGGGCGCATCGGCGCGTACCAGGACGAGGGAAGCGGGCTGACCGGCGTGCGGCGGCTGGCGTTGACGGCGGAGGACGGCGAGGGCCGGCGGCACGTGGTGGAGCAGATGAAGGCGGCGGGCCTCGCCGTGACGGTGGACCGCATCGGCAACGTGTACGGGCGCCGGGCGGGGCGTGAGGACGCGCTGGAGCCGGTGATGTCGGGCAGCCACCTCGACTCGGTGGCCACGGCGGGGCGCTTCGACGGCTGCCTGGGGGTGCTGGGGGCGCTGGAGGTGGTGAAGACGCTCAACGACGAAGGCACCGTGACGCGGCGGCCGCTGGTGGTGGCCTTCTTCTCGGAGGAGGAGGGGGCGCGCTTCGGGACGGACATGCTGGGCAGCGCGGTGGCGACGGGTCGGCTTTCGCTGGAGACGGCGTACGGCCTGACGGACCGGGCGGGCAAGACGGTGAAGGACGAGCTGTCGGCCATCGGCTTTCTGGGCGAAGGGGCGGAGCTGCTCCCCGCGCCGCACGCCTACGTGGAGTGTCACATCGAGCAGGGGCCGTTGCTCAAAGCGGCGGGGATGGACGTGGGGGTGGTGACGGGGGTGCAGGCCATCAGCTGGATGGAGCTGACGCTCACGGGCAAGTCGGCGCACGCGGGCACCACGCCGATGGAGCTGCGGGTGGACCCGGGGGTGGTGGCGTCGCGCATCCAGCTGCACCTGCGGGAGATGGTGAGGAGCGGCCGGTACGGGGGGGACCTGCGGGCGACGATGGGGGTGACGCGCTTCGAGCCGGGGCTGGTGAACGTCGTCCCCAACAAGGTGGTGGCGACGGTGGACCTCCGTCACCCCTTCGACGCGGTGCTGAAGCGGGCGGAGGCGGAGCTGCACCGCTTCTTCGAGGCGGCGGCCGCGGAGGAGAAGGTGACGCTGGCGTGGCGGCAGACGGCGCGCACGCCGGACGTGTCCTTCTCGGCGCGGGTGCAGGAGGCGGTGGCGGCGGCGGCGCAGGCGAGGGGCCTCAAGCACCAGCGCATCGTCTCGGGGGCGGGGCACGACTGCCAGGAGCTGGCGCGGCTGTGCCGAGCGGGCATGGTCTTCATCCCCGGCGAGTACGACGGCATCAGCCACAACCCGCGTGAGTACTCCACGCCGAAGCAGTGCACGGATGGCGTCAACGTCCTCTGCGACGTGCTGGTGGCGCTGGCGGACGAATAACCCACTCCACCTCCCACCCCGCGCGCGGGCACCCTGCCAGGGGCTGGAGCGGGTCGCAGCGGGCACCGCTCGGGTGGTTGGTCTGCGACGAGTGACGTCTCCGCGGCAGCGAGGCATGACGAAGTGGCGTGGGGGGAGGGCGCCCGATGCGGGAGGGCAAGGGC
Organism: Myxococcales bacterium; assembly: GCA_020846875.1. Taxonomy (GTDB): domain Bacteria; phylum Myxococcota; class Myxococcia; order Myxococcales; family Myxococcaceae; genus JADLDB01. Next base: position 7,979 of record JADLDB010000024.1, read on the forward strand.
TCTTCGGCGGAGGCAGAGCGTGCCCCTGCGCGAGAGGCCCCTCTTCCCCGAGGGGGAAGAGGCGGGGGAGAAGGGGGAGCCCCTGGCTGGGAGGCCGAAGAATCCCGTGCAGAGAGAGGTGACGCAGGCTGCCCGGGAGGGCAAAGAGACGCCCATGCGCCGGACGCTTCCCCTCCTCTTGCTGGGCCTGGCCTGCGGGGGCGTGGACTCGACGGAAGACGCCTCGACGCCGCCCGACGGAGGCGCCATGGAGGACGCCGGCGCAGTGGACTCGGGCGCACTGGACGCCGGTGCGGTAGATGTCGGCACCGACGCGAGCATCACCGACGCGGGCGCCGACGGCGGCGCGCCCACCCTCTGCACGGCGAGGGGGCTGCCCGGCACGTGCCTCGACGTCTCGGAGTGCGTGGAGACGCGGCGCCCCACCCCGGGCCTCTGCCCCGGCCCCTCCACCATCCAGTGCTGCACGCCGCGCTACGCCCTCACCTGCGACCCCAACGCGCGGCCTCAACCCAACGCGGGCCTCACCGAGGCGCCCGGCCTCGGCGGCTGTCCCGACGGCATGCTGCGGGTGGACACCTTCTGCATCGACGAATTCGAAGCCAGCCTGGTGGACGCGGACGGGGGCGCGCCCGTCTCTCCCTTCCACCACCCGGGGACGCGGCGGGTCCGCGCGGTGTCGCTGGCCGGCGCGGTGCCGCAGGGCTACGTGACGGGGGTGCAGGCGGCGGCGGCGTGCGCGGTGGCCGGCAAGCGCCTGTGCACCGACGACGAGTGGCTGCGCGCGTGCCGCGGTCCTTCCTCCTTCACCTACCCCTACGGCGACACCCGCCAGCCCGGCACCTGCAACGACGCGCGCGCGGTGCACCCGGCGGTGGAGCTCTACGGCACCGGCGCGTCGTGGATCTTCAGCCACATCGACAGCCCGTGCCTCAACCAGCTCGACGGCGGGTTGGCGCGCACCGGGGCGAAGTCCGGCTGCACCAGCGGGGAGGGCGTCTTCGACCTGATGGGCAACCTCCACGAGTGGACGGCGGACCCGGCGGGCACCTTCCGCGGCGGCTTCTACGTGGACACCGTCATCAACGGGAGCGGCTGCCTGTACGCCACCACCGCCCACGACGTGAACCACTGGGACTACTCGACGGGCTTCCGCTGCTGCGCCGACTGAGGCCGCGGCTGGGCGAAGCCGAAGCCCGGAGTCACCCGATGCCGCCGCACACGTTGGGAATGCCGCCTCCGCCGCACGTCTGAGACGGCGGGCACACGCCGCAGTTGAGGGTGCCGCCGCAGCCGTCGCCCAGTTGGCCGCAGTTGGCGCCCGCCTGCGCGCAGGTGCGCGGGGTGCACGGAGGCGTGCCGCACTGGCCGGGGACTCCGCCGCCGCCGCACGTCTGGCCGGCCGGGCACGCGCCGCACTGGATGATGTTGCCGCACCCGTCGCCGGCCGGCCCGCAGCCGATGTTCTGCTGGGCGCAGGTGAGCGGCGTGCACGACACCGCGCCGCACAGGCCCGGGCCCTGCGCTCCGCACACCTGGTTGGGCGGGCAGGGGCCGCAGTCGATTTGCGCGCCGCAGCCGTCGCCCTGCAGGCCGCACTCGAAGCCTTGCTCCTGGCAGGTGCGCGGGGTGCACATGCCGCCGCCGCCGCAGATGCCGGGCTGGCCGCCGCCGCCGCACGTCTGGGGCGGGGTGCAGGTGCCGCAGCTCTGCGAGCCGCCACAGCCGTTGCCCTGCTGGCCGCAGTTGAAGCCCAGCTGCGCGCAGGTGAGGGGCGTGCACGTGCCGCCGCCGCATTGGCCCACGGTGCCGCCGCCGCCGCACGTCTGGGGCGGGGTGCAGGTGCCGCAGTTGAGCGTCCCGCCGCAGCCGTTGCCGTGCTGGCCGCAGGCGTAGCCCAGGGCCGGGCAGGTGGTGGGCACGCAGGAGCCGCCGCCGCACACGTTGGGCGTGCCGCCGCCGCCGCACGTCTGGGGCGGGGTGCAGGCGCCGCAGTTGATGACGCCGCCGCAGCCGTCACCCTGCATCCCGCAGTTGGCGCCCATCTGCGCGCACGTCCTCGGGACGCAAGGCGTGCCGCACACGTTGGGTTCGCCGCCGCCGCCGCACGTCTGGGGCGCGGTGCAGGTGCCGCAGTTGAGCGTCCCGCCGCACCCGTTGGCCGTCAGCCCGCAGTCGTAGCCGAGGCCCGCGCAGGTGAGCGGCGTGCACATCTGCGGCGGAGGCACGTCCGGCTGGATGCACGAGGAGAGGTCGAAGATGAGGTACTCGAACACCTTCTCCTGCGGCGTCATCGGCCCCACGGCGCAGTGGTTGGGCCAGGTGGCGCCGCCGCTGGACGCGTTGATGACGTGGAAGTCGCTGAACAGCACGCGGCCGCACTGGTTGGCCGGCGTCGCGGTGGTGGGGGTGTTGAAGGTGTACTGGAAAGGCAGGTTCATCAGCGCGCCGTTGCTGCCGTACACCCAGCGCTGCGCCGGAGGGATGACGGACGACATGTCGTTGCGCACCGTGTTGATGCGGATGCGCGGCACCATCGGCGTGGAGCTGGCTGCCTGAGCATTCACCACCTGCACCCACTGGGCGAAGGTGAGGCCCTTGGGGAAGGACGTGTCGATGAAGGCGTCCTGGTTGGGCGGACTGGACTGGCCCGGCGTCCAGGTGGCGGTGGCGGTGAAGCTGATGGGGCTGACCACGTTGTTGCCGCCCGGGTCCACCGCCCGGTCGTACAGCCACACGTAGGCGAAGTGGCTGGCGAAGACGCGCCCGCCGGCGTTGGCGTAGGCCTCGAGGTTGGCGCGCCGGGCGATGGACTTGATCTGCTGACCGCCCACGCAGTCGAGGATGATCATGTCGTACTTGCGCATCTCGTTGAGGTTGTCGAAGAGCGTGGCCGCGGCGGTCGTGCCCCCCGGGTACTGGGCGCCGTTGTCCCGGTAGAAGCGCACCCGGCCGGTGCCGGTGGCGTTGGAGTACTGGTCCGGAGCGATGCCGATTTTGGGCAGCACGCACTCGATGGAGTCGGCGCTCCCCGTCACCACCGCGATGAGGGGCAGGTTGTCGTTGGGGTGGCCCTCGGCCTGCTTGCGGGGCAGGCGCGTCTGCTCCTGGGTGAGGGCGGTGGTGGCGCAGCAGGTGGGGGCGCTGACGGTGATTTGCCGGCGCCACTTGCCCAACTGGATGACGACGGGCACCTGCACGCCCGCGCCGCAGGGCACGTTGTTCAACCGGAAGGTGCCGTCGGTGGCCGAGGTGGTGGACACCAGCGGGTTGCCGGACACGCCGTCGGCGCACTGCTGGCAGCTGACACCGGCGTCGAAGGGCGCCACCGTGCCGTTGGGCACATAGATGAGGGCGCCGGGAATGGGATCCGGCTGGCCGAAGCCCGCGTCGGCCTGGGTGGGCGCGAAGACGGTGCCGGTGAGGGTGGTGCCGCCGTCCACTCCGGGGCACTGCGCCTGGTTCAGGCAGAGGTTGGTGCAGGTGGCGCCGCCGTCGGGCACCACGCTGCCGCACACGCTGGGGAGGCCCGAGCCGCCGCAGATGTCGAGGCCGGTGCAGGTGCCGCAGTCGGCCGTCAGCCCGCCGCAGCCGTCGCCCACCCGGCCGCAGTTGGCGCCCTGCTGCGCGCACGTCCGCGGGACGCACGCAGGCACGCTGCCGCACACGTTGGCGGTGCCGCCGCCGCCGCAGGTGTCGGTGCCGGTGCAGGTGCCGCAGTCGGGGGTGATGATGGCGCCGCAGCCATCGGACACCGGGCCACAGTTGGCGCCCAACTGCGCGCACGTCTTCGGCACGCACACCACCTGACCGCCGCACTGGCTGGGCACCCCGCCCGCGCCGCAGGCCTGAGGCGCGGTGCAGCTCCCGCACATGATGATGCCGCCGCAGCCGTCGCCCACCGCCCCGCAGTTGGCGTTGGCCTGGGCGCAGGTGCGCGGGGTGCAGGAGACGCCGCCGCCGCACTGGTTGGGCACGCCGCCGCCGCCGCACACGTCGGGCGCGGAGCAACTACCGCAGGAGAGGATGGCGCCACAGCCGTCGCCCACCTGGCCGCAGGTGGCGTTCTGCTGAGCGCAGGTGCGCGGGGTGCAGCTGTTGCCGCCGCCGCACTGGTAGGGCACGCCGCCGCCGCCGCAGACCCGGCCTCCGGTGCAACCGCCGCAACTGAGAATGCCGCCGCAGCCGTCGCCGATGACGCCGCACGCCGCGCCCTGCTGCGCGCAGGTGGTGGGCACGCACATGCCCGCGTCATTCAGGTTGGAGCCGGTCAGCCCGCAGCGCCCGGGAATGCCGCCTCCGCCACAGATTTCAGGCAGCGCGCAGGAGCCGCAGTTGATGAGGCCTCCGCAGCGGTCGGCCATGGGGCCGCAGTCCGCCCCGAGCTGCGCGCAGGTGACGGGAATGCAGCCGGCGTCGCCGCCGCACTGGCTGGACGTGCCGCCCCCGCCGCACGTCTCGGGCAGCGTGCAGGAGCCGCAGTCGATGAGCGCCCCGCAGCCGTCGCCGATGGGCCCGCAGTTGGCGTTGGCCGAGGCGCAGGTGCGCAGCCCGCAGCCGCCGTCGGTGGACATCATCATCCCCCCGCCGCCGCCGGTGCCTCCCCCCATGCCGCCACCGGCGCCGCCGCCCGTACCGCCTCCGGTGCCGCCGTCGCCTCCGCCCGCGCCCCCACCCATGCCGCCGCCAGCGCCGCCGCCCGCACCGCCGCCGCCGCCGTCGGTGGCGGGGTTGGACTGGCAGTCACAGCCAGAGACGACCAGACACATCAAGATGACAGCACTGCGCAGGCGCATGGTGGACAGGGCTCCCGAGGAAGGCGTGGCCGAAGCCTAGCAAGCGGCGAAGCGCCGCACGGAATCTCGGATGTGGGACAGAAACTTCCTTGCGCTGACCCCGGGACTGGGCAACCGTCGCGCGCTCTCTCATGCGCTTCTCGCCGTCGGTCCTCGGGCTCGCTCTGCTGTCGCTGGCCGCTGGCGTGGCCGCCTGCAAGGTGACCTTCTCGGACGAGCACACGTATTCCTGTGCGCGCGACTCGGACTGCGGCGGCGACGGCTTCACCTGCATTCCCCGCGCGAACGGCGGCTCGGTGTGCTGCAAGCCCAGCGGCCCCGAGGTGTGCGACAAGGTGGACAACGACTGCGACGGAGTGAAGGACAACAGCGGGAAGGCCGAGGTCTGCAACGGCCAGGACGACGACTGCAACGGGCAGACGGACGAGCTGTTCAACCTGATGACGGACCCGGACCACTGCGGCGCGTGTGACAACGCCTGCCCGCAGACGCACGACTGCCGCAGCGGCCGCTGCGAGCGCCGGCTGGAAACCATCTGCTTCGACTCCTTCGACAACGACAACGACGGCAAGGCCGACTGCGACGACGACGACTGCGAGCAGCAGGTGTGCGGCACGGGCTGCCGCTGCGAGTCCTTGAAGAAGGCCGAGGACACCTGCAGCGACCGGCTGGACAACGACGGGGACGGCATCATCGATTGCCTCGACTCCGACTGCGTGGACAAGGAGTACGCGGTGGGCGCCACCTGCCTGCCCGACGGCGGCGTCATTGAGAAGACGTGCCTCGACGGCGTGGACAACGACCAGGACAGCCAGGCCGACTGCCTGGACGACGACTGCGTGGGCCAGTTCTGCACCCCGCCGAACATCTACTTCCAGTGCACGCCCACCCACCTGTGCAAGTGCAACGGCGGGGTGCAGGTAGCCGAGGTGGGCAGCGTCTTGTGCCGCGACGAGGTGGACAACGACTGCGACGGCGAGAAGGACTGCGCAGAGCCAAGCTGCGACGCGCAGAGCTGCGCGACTGACGGCGGCCTGGACTGCGTGTGCGCCGCGCTGCGGAAGAAAGAAGCCCAGTGCGCCAACCTGGTAGACGACGACGGCGACACGAAGGTGGACTGCGCCGACGCCGAGGACTGTCCGATGGGCACCAGTTGTCAGAAGCCGGGCGGCGGCGCCGGCGCCTGCACCTCGTCGAAGCTGTGCGACTGAAGGCCTCGGCCTCCCGCGGCGGGTGCGTGAGGAGGCCGTGCTGAGGTCCTGTCCCGAGTGTCAGGCGGAGCGCGGCCACCTCCTCGGCTGCTCTCAGGCAGACCCGGCCTACGCCGCCCCGGCCTCGCCCGCGCCTCCGGTGGAGAGCCCCGGCGACCTGGACGACGCCTTCGAGCGGCGCCTCCGTCAGGTGGCGCTGCCCACGGTGCTGGGGGCCGTCCTCCTCCTGCACCTCGCGGGGCCCTTCGCCTTCGTGATGAAGCTCGTCGCCGGCAGGTGGTGCACCGCATGTTGGCCGCCACCCTGCTGGGCGGGCTGGGGCTGGTGGCCGCCTGGCTGTGGGCCAACCTGCGCGCCAGCGACGACGAAGAGACGTGAAGGCCTTTCAGCGCTTCGGGGGACGCGCAGGCGGCGCCAGGGCCTCGATGGAGAAGGGCGCGCACACGCCCATGTTGAAGTGGGCGGCGATTTCCAGCGCGCGGGTGATGCGCTCCGTGGGCTTGAGTCTGGTGAGCGCGGCCAGGGCGCCCAGGGCGAAGTCGGCGCCGCTGCCGATGGCGTCGTAGCCCTCCTCGTGCTCGCCCACCTGGAAGTCCGACTCCACCGAGTACAGGCGTCCCTTGTAGCCGACGAGGAACTGGCCGCCCTTCTCGGTGTTGGACTCCACCTTGGCAAAGCCCTTCTCCTTGAAGAGGGCGCGGGCCTTCTCGATGAAGTGGGTGACGAGGTACGCCACGTCGTCCTGCGCGGCCTCCTGCGGCGGCACGTCGAGGTGGTGCTGCAGCAACTGCCCCATGCGGAAGCTGGTGGTGTAGCCGATGAGGAAGGGCCCGCGGCGGAACACCTTGGCCACCTTCGACTTCCGGCGCGTCCAGCCCTGCACCGCCGCCGAGTCCACGCCGATGTACACCGTGCCCTTGTCCACCAGTCCGACGACGCAAGTCATGGCTGGCGACTATGCCGGGGAACGCGCGGCGCGTCGCGGCCCGGCGGTGGCGCTCGGGGTGGAGTACTGCTCGGGCAGGGCCTCCAGGCTCTCCAGCACCGCCCGGTCCGGCTGCGCCGCGCGAGCCGTCAGCAGGGCGAAGGCCAGGACGAGGCCCGTCACCAGGGAGAACAGCACTCCCGAGACGAAGGGGAGCGCGGCCCCCAGCGCCGTCACCACCGCCAGCAGCGTGGCGCCCACCGGCAGCACCAGCGACGGTGCCTTGACGCCCAGCCAACTCCAGGAGCCCAGGCGGAGCGCGAAGGCCGCCACCACGCCCGCGAACAGCCCCACCGGGAGCCAGATGAGGGGGGTGTCGGCCAGCGCAGCGGGGGTGAAGAGGGTGGGGAAGCGGCCGAACTCCGAGGCGTGGAGCCACGACAACAGGGGCACCAGCAGGCCGGACGCGAGGCCCCCGGTGACGAAGAGGACGCGTTCCCGGTGGAAACGGCGCAGCCCCGAGGAGAACCAGCAGACATCCCGCCCGCGCTCCTCCCACCGCAGGAGGCCCGTCATCACCTCTGCGCCCAGCGTCTTGCGGAGCCGCTCCCGCTCGGCTTCCACCTCGGCCACCAGGGGCAGTACCACCTTCGCGCGCTCCTCCTGGACGGCGCGGCGCCGGGCGTTCTCCAGGGCGCGGTCCACGGCGCGCTCCCGGCGCTGCAGCGTTGCGCACAATTCGACGATCCGGTCTGCCCGCGCTTCCCAGCCGCCCGCGAGGAGCCGTCGCAGCGCTCGGTACTCGGCCAGGGCCCGCTGGAGCTCCAGCGCGCCGCCTTCCAGCACCACGTCCAACCAGTCGGGCAGCCTCATGCGCGGCTGCGACACCGCCCCGTGAAAAGGGTTCCCTGCGGAGCGTGCGCCCCCGGGTGTGGGGGCCCCGCGCGTGAGGTGCGCCCGCGCGCTCGGCCACCACCGGGGGACGGGGCGCTCACTCGTAGCGCAGCACCAGGCTCGTCGTCAGCGGCTGCTCCAGCGCGGCGGTGCGCAGGCTCTTCAAGCTGCGGGTGACGCAGGCGTCGAAGCCCGAGCCCAGGTTGGACTTCACCACCCGCACCTCGGTGACGCTGCCGTCCGCGGCCTGCTCCACCTCCAGCGTGGCGCCGCCGCGCTCCACGTTCGCGGCCTGGCGAGCGCACGCGGTCAGCAGGGCGGCTCGGCCTCTCACCGTCGCAGTTTCGACAACCCCGTCAGCTCGCGCCGCACCCGCAGCTCGTCCCGCCGGGGCACGTGCCGGGCATGCACATCGGCGCGGTTAAGGCCGGGGCGTTTTCGTGCTTTGACTCGGGCGCCATGACTTCCCGCCTCGTGCGCGCGGCCCTCACGCAGACCGTCAACGCCTTCCCCGGCATGCCGTCCACCGTCGAGGGCTTGGCCGCTCTCGCCTCGAAGCTGGAGGACATTCGCGCGGCCAACGTCGCCCACCACGTCGCGCTGGTACGGGAGGCGAAGAGGCAAGGCGTGCAGGTCATCTGCTTTGGGGAGTTATTCCCCGCGCCGTACTTCGCGCTGCGGCACGACCCCTTCTGGGTGGGCCTCGCCGAGGACGCGCGGGAAGGGCCGACGGCGAGCACGCTCCGCGCCCTGGCGAAGGAGACGGGCGTCATCCTCATCGCGCCGCTCTACGAGAAGACGAAGGACGGCCAGCGCTTCAACACCGCCGTCGTCATCGACGAGGCGGGCGAGGTGCTGGGCTGCTACCGGAAGACGCACATCCCCCACGGGAAGAACGAGCAAGGCGAGTTCCTCGAGGGCTTCTACTACGGCCGCAGCGACGGCCAGTTGGGCCCCCAGCGGCGCAACGTGTCCACCAACCCCTTCTTCCCGGTGTGGGAGACGTCGGTGGGCAAGCTGGGGGTGGCCATCTGCTACGACCGGCACTTCGAGGGCGTCATGTCCACCCTGGCGCGCGAGGGCGCCGAACTCATCTTCAGCCCCGCCGTCACCTTCGGCGAGAAAAGCCACCGCATGTGGCACCTCGAGTTCCAGGTGGACGCCGCGCGCCACCACGTCTTCATCGGCGGCAGCAACCGCAAGGGCGTCGAGCCGCCGTGGAACCAGCCGTACTTCGGCGACAGCCACTTCGTCGGCCCCAACGGCGTGCTGGCCAACGCCAGCACCCACCCCGAGCTGGTCATCGCCGACGTCGACTTGACGAACCTCGCCAAGCCCGACCCCAGTGGGTGGAACTTGAAGCGCGACCTCCGGCGCGACATCTACTCGTTGGCGCCCTGACTCAGCACCACGTACACCTCGAGCGCGAAGAAGGCCGACGGCCCCGCCTGCTTTTTGCGGCTGGCCGCCGTCGCCGCCGGTACGATGGGCCATGTCCTTCGAGCGCGCGAACGCGGCGGCGATGCGAATCCTCTCTGGCCTCGAGGAGGGCACCATGAGCGCGGCGCAGTCGCACGAGCTGGTCAGCGACGCCGACCCCGCGCTCGTCTACCTCATCTTCACGTGGATTCGCAGGCGCTACGCCGACCACCCCAACGCCGACGCCGTGGTGGGCCGCCTGCTGGCCGTCATCGAGCGCGACCCCAAGGTGACGCAGAAGCTGAAGGAAGGCCAGGAGGACCCGGTGGTGGCCTGGTTCGAGGAAGAGCACTCGTACCGGGACCTGGGCGCGAAGGAGTTCATCGAGCTCGTCGTCGACAAGCTCGAGAGCTGAGACGCGGGGCGCCGCCGCCAAGTCTGCGTTCCTGCTCGTCTCGGCGGGCCGGACAGACCAAACTCCGCGCCCAGCCGTTGAGAGTCCCACCTCACGCCGTACGGGAAGGACGCCACATGCGCGCACTCCGCTGGTCCAGCCTCGTCGTCGCTTCACTGCTCCTCTCCGCCGCCACGCCCCGGAAGGCTCCGGACCCGGCGACGCCGCAGCGCCTCGGGGGGGCCACCCGCTTCCTGACGCACGTCTCCACCGACAAGCCCATCTACAAGGCGGGAGAGACGGTGTACGTCCGCGGCGCGGTGCTGGAGGCGCGCACCCACGCGCCGGCGCCCAACGGGCAGTGGTCGCAAGTCACCGTCAAGGGCCCCAAAGGCGAGACGGTGTGGGCCGGCCAGTCGCAGGTGACGGACGGGGCCTTCGGCTTCTCCTGGACGGTGGCGGAAGGGACGCCGGGCGGCGAGTACACGGTGACGGCGGCGGGCGCGTTCGGCCACGCGCCGGGCGAGCGGAAGTTCGACGTGCGCGTCTACCGGCCGCCGCGCCTCAAGTCGCAAATCACCTTCGCCCGCGACGGCTACGGCCCGGGCGACACGCTGTCCGCCACGCTGGAGACGACGCGCGCGGAGGGCGGCGTGCCGAAGGGCGCCCGCATCACCGCGGTGGCGCGCGTCGACGGCGCGGACGTGGCGAAGGCGCCGTGCGGCCTCGACGACAAGGGCCGCTGCGCCGTGTCCTTGAAGCTGCCTGCCGCCATCGAGCGCGGGGAAGGCGTGCTGGCCTTCACCATCGAGGACGGCGGCGTGGTGGAGACGGCCACCAAGACGATTCCCCTGCTAGTGCAGTCCTTCGCGGTGACGCTGTACCCCGAGGGCGGCGACCTGGTGGCCGGCCTCACCTCGCGGGTGTACCTGGAGGCGCGCACGCTGTCGCAGAAGCCCGCCGACATCGCCGGAGTGGTGGTGGACTCGAAGGGGAAGGAGGTCACCTCCTTCCGCACCGAGCACGAGGGCCGGGGCCGCTTCGCGCTGACGCCGGTGAGGGGCGAGAAGTACACCCTGCGCGTCACCGAGCCCGCCAACGTGAAGAAGACGGTGGCCCTGCCGCCGGTGGTGAATGACGGCGCCACGCTGGCGGCGCTCTCTGACGTGGTGCCGGCGGGCCAGTCGGTGAAGCTGAAGGTGGCGTGGACGGGGGACCGCGTGGTGACGGTGTCGCTGCACCAGCGGGACGTGGCGCTGTCGAGCGCGACGGTGGACGCCGGTAAGCAGAAGGGCGCCGAGGTGTCACTCGACGCGAAGGACGCGGAAGGCGTGCTGGTGGCCACCGTGTCGACGAAGGACGGCACGCCGCTGGCCGAGCGCCTGGTGTTCCGCGAGCCGAAGGCGAAGCTGACCATCCAACTGACGCCGGACCGGGCGCGCTACGTGCCCGGCGCCCCGGTGACGCTGAAGCTGCGCACGCTGGTGGACGGCAAGCCGACCAGCGCGATGGTGGGCCTCTCTGTCACCGACGACAGCGTGCAGGAGCTCATCGAGAAGCGGGAGCAGGCGCCCGACCTGCCGGTGATGGTGCTGCTGGAGGACGACGTGCGCGAGCTGGCCGACGCCCACGTCTACCTCGACGAGAAGAACCCGAAGGCGAAGACGGCGGTGGACCTGCTGCTTGGCACCCAGGGCTGGCGGCGCTTCGCGCTCGTCGACGTGGGGGAGTTCATGACTCGCGAGCAGGACGCGGCGCGGCGCGTGCTGGCCTTCTTCGACGGGACCTCGCGGTTCGCAGGCGGCGCGCCGGTGATGGCCGTGGCGGACGGTATGGCCCTGGGCGGCGCGGCACGGGGTGGCGTGCTGGTGCCGCAGGCGAAGGGCGCTGCCCGGCCGATGGGGGCCCCGCCCCCGATGCCCGCGCCGGCCCCCCGGCCTGACGCGAAGCCGGTGCCGCTGGCGCGCAAGCCGCCGCCGCCACCACCTCCTCCTCCCGCCGAGGCGCTGGACAGACAGGACCGTCCCAACAAGGACCGGGCGGCGGCGAAGCGTGAGGCGAAGGCCATCCTCGCAGAAGCCCCGGTGCGCCAGGTGCCGGTGCAGTTCCTCACCATCCGGCAGTACGCCCACCAGGTGCGGCCGGGCCGCCGCCCCAATGACCGCCTCGACTTCGCCGAGACGCTCTTCTGGGCCGCGGCCATCAAGACGGACGCGAAGGGCGAGGCCAGCGTGTCCTTCGGCACCAGCGACGCGGTGACGTCCTTCCGCGCGGCCGCCGGGGGCTACACCTCGACGGGCGTGCTGGGCGCGGCGGAGGCGAAGCTGGACTCGGTGAAGCCCTTCTACGTCGAGCCCAAGCTGCCGCTGGAGGTGACGGAGGGCGACGTCATTCGCCTGCCCATCGCCTTCGTCAACGGCACGAAGGAGCCGCTGGCCCAGGTGGGGATGACGATGCAGACGAAGGCCGACCTGCGCTTCACCGCGCCGCAGGCCTTTTCTTTGAAGGCCGACGAGCGCGCCCGCCGGGTGGTGGAGTTGTCCGTTGGCCCGAAGAGCCGCACCGCGGAGGTGACGCTCGACGCCAGCGCCGGCGGCTACCAGGACGTGGTGACGCGCGAGCTGTCCATCAAGCCCAGGGGCTTCCCGGTGCAGCAGACGGCGGGCGGGCTGTTGGAGGCCAACGGCCGCGCGAAGTTCACCTTCACCCTGGCCGCGGACACCGTGCCGGGCAGCGTGGAGACGAGCCTTCAGGTGTACCCGTCGCCGGCGGGCAACCTGTCCAGCGCGCTCAAGTCGATGGTGCGCGAGCCGTCGGGTTGCTTCGAGCAGACGTCGTCCACGACGTACCCGATGACGATGGCGCTCACCTACTTCCTCACCCACACCGGGGCGGACCCGGCGCTGGTGGCCGACGCGAAGGACAAGCTGGACCGCGGCTACAAGCGCCTCGCCGGCTACGAGTGCAAGCAGAAGGGCTACGAGTGGTTCGGCGAGGACCCCGGGCACGAGGCCCTCACCGCGTACGGCCTGCTGCAGTTCACCGACATGAAGGCGGTGCGCAGCGTGGACGGCGAGATGCTGGCGCGCACCAGGCAGTGGCTCCTCAAGCAGCGCGACGGGAAGGGCGGCTTCGAGCGCAGGCGCCGCGCGCTGCACACCTGGATTGAGGACAAGGACACGTCCGACGCGTACATCACCTGGGCGCTCCTGGAGGCGGGAGAGAAGGGCCTGGCCGCCGAGGTAGGCCACGTGCTGGCCGCGGCGAAGGCCTCGAAGAACAGCTACGTGGTGGCGCTCGGCGCGAACGTGGCGCTGAAGACGGGCGACACCGGCGCCGCGAAGACGCTGATGGCCCGCCTGGCCGAGAAGCAGGGCGCCGACGGGATGGTGACGGGCGGCACCCAGTCCATCGTGGGCAGCACCGGGCAGTCGCTGGCCATCGAGACGACGGCGCTGGCGGCGCTGGCGTGGCTCAAGGCGGGCGGGGGACACACCTTGAGCGTGGAGAAGGCGATGAAGGGCCTGGCCGAGGCCTCGAAGGACGGCAGCTACGGGGCCACTCAGTCCACCGTCCTCGCCCTGCGCGCGGTGCTGGAATACGACAAGGCGCGCAACGCGCAGCGCAAGCCGGGCAGCGTGCAGTTGCTGGTGGACGGCAAGCCCTTCGGCAAGCCGGTGCCCTACGACGGGAAGACGGAAGGCGCCCTGGCGCTGCCCGACGTCTCCGAGCTGCTCGGCAGCGGCGAGCACACCCTGGAGCTGGCGCAGCAGGGCGGCGGGCAGTTGCCGTGGAGCATCGCGGTGCGCAGCCACCGGGTGAAGCCCGAGTCGTCGAAGGAGACGAAGGTGTCGCTGGCGGTGGCGCTGCCGCAGGTGGCGATGAAGGAAGGGGACGTGGTGGAGGCCACCGCGCGCGTCGTCAACCTCACCGACGCGCAGCTTCCCACGGTGGTGGCCATCGTCGGCGTGCCGGGGGGCCTCGAGCCGCGCATCGACCACCTCAAGGAGTTGGTGAAGGCGAAGACCATCGACGCGTACGAGGTGATGGGCCGCGACGTGGTGCTGTACTGGCGGGGGATGACGCCCAGGCAGGAGGTGCGCGTGCCGGTGTCGCTGGTGGCCGCGGTGCCCGGGAGGTACGTCGGGCCGGCCAGCCGCGCGTACCTGTACTACGGCAACGAGCACAAGGCGTGGGTGGACGGGCTCAAGGCGGACGTAGCGGCGAAGAACTGAGCAGCGTCACGAGCCGTTGCGCGAGGCCGAGCAGAGCCTGCGTGCTCAGCTCGCGCTGCGCTGCGCCCTCACCGTCCGGAGGAAGGCCACCGTCTCCCTCAAAGAGAGTGCCCCGCTGGCGAGCACCAGCACCCCGTACAGCGCGAGGTCCACCGCCACCCGCGCGTGCCCCCACCCGAAGAAGACCAGCCGGTCCACCGCCGCCACCACCGCGCAGGCCAGCGCCGACTTCACCACCATCTTCACCAGCCGCGCGTCCAGCGCCTCCCGCCCCGCGCGCCACAACATCCCCGCCAACACCACCACCTCGGTGAGGATGGCCGCCCACGCGCAGGCCGCGCCACCACCTCCCACGCCCCAGCCGTGCGACAGCGCCACCAGCGCGAACACCAGCAGCGGGTTCACCACCAACCCCAACACGCTCGTCACCGTCACCGTCCACTCGCCACCGGACAGGTTGAGCGCCGTCGCCACGATGGTCGCCACGTAGGTCAGCAGGAAGGAAGGCCCGAGAATGGACAACGCCCACGCCGACGGCGCGTATGGCTCTCCCAACAACACCTGCACCCAGAGGTCCGCCCCCACCAGGATGGCCAACGACGCCGGGAAGGCGAACGTCAGCACGACCTCCAGCGTCCGGCGCAGCACCTGCGCGTACTCCTCGCGGCTCCTCGCCAGCATCCGCGAAAAGAGCGGCGCCACCACCCCCGCCATCACCGGCGTCATCACGAAGGACATCTGCGCCAGCTCCGACGCCGCGCTGTACAACCCAATCTCCGTGTCGTTTGCCTGCACCTTCAACACGCTCACGTCGAAGCGGTTCACCACCACCAGCGCCACCGCGTTCACGTAGAAAGCGACGCTGGCGCGAAACACCGGCCCCACCTGCGAGAAGTCGAAACTCAAGCGCAGCTTCAGGTGCCGCCGCACCAGCGCGTAGCCCACCACCGCCTTGAGCGCCTCCGCCGCCAGCACCGACAGCGGAATGCCGATGAGCGGCCAGCCGAAGGCCATCGTCGCCACGAAGCCCGCCGCCCACAGCAGCTTCGACGCCACGTTCACCACCGACAGCCCGTCGATGGTCCGCGCCGACTGCAACAGCGCGGTGAAGGTCAGGTTCAACGAAAGAAAGAGCTGCGCCGCGCCGAACGCCCACACCAGGTCGCGCACCGCCGGCGGCTGGCCCATCCACTCGAGGATGAGCGCCATCACCCCGAAGGTGCCCAACGCCATCAGCGCCCGCACCACCAGGAAGGCCCCCAGAAACGCGCTCGCCCGCTCCGGCGTCACCGGGATGACCTTGCGGATGTACGTGTCCAGCCCCAGCCCGAGGAAGACGAAGCCCGTGGCCGCGAAGGCGTCCGCGAAGTTGATGGGCCCGATGACCGTGGGCCCGAGGAACCGGCGCAGCGCGATGCGCACCCCGAAGCCGATGACCAGCGTGACGAAGAGTGAGCCGCCCAGCTTGAGCGCGTTGGTGAGCGTGGTGTGGACCTCCGCGCGGGAAGTCTCGCTGGGCGGACCGGGCATCATGAGCGGTGCCCCAGGGGATTCCACGGAAGGTGCTCCCGGGCAATCACCGCGTCAGGTGAGCGAAACCAGACGCAATTCCCCGCGCCCTTCACCCCGACGCGACTTCGCGGCCCCGGCCCGTTACCGAGGCGGCGAGCTCGTGACAGCCCCCGGCATCACCATGCCCTGCGGCAAGCCGTCGACGTGTCCGTGAGGTGTGCCGGTCAGCCGGCGTCCGGCACCGGAGCAGCCGCGGGCGCCAGCGGAGCGACCTCCACGTTGGCCAGGTCCTCGAGGCGACCGAAGCGCCGCGCCACCTCGGCCACGTCCTTCTCGTCCAGCTTGAGCAGCGCCGCCAGCCCGGCGGAGGACCGCTTCTTGAGGCCTTCGTCCTTGAGCGCGTCCGCGGCCGCCCACAGCGCCACGTGCACCTCCGGGTCGAACGGGTTGACCGCCAGCGCCTCGAGGTACGCCGCCTTCGCCTTCTCCCACTCCTTCGCCCGCAGGCGAATGCGGCCCAGGTGCACGTTGGTGCTGGCCGAGCCCGGGTGCACGCTGAGGCTGCCTTCCAGCACCTTCGCCGCGTCCTCGTAGCGCTTGAGCTCCAGCAGCGTCAGCGCGTACTTGTTGCTGACCGACTCGTAGCGGTCGCCCACCGTGTCGTGCGCGCGCTGGTACGCCTCGGCCGCCGCCGTCATCCGGTTGCGCTCGCGGAACAATTCCCCCAGGTGCGCGTTGCGCCGCGCGTCCGTCTCCGCCACCTCGGCGAAGTCCCCGAAGGACACCTCGCGCCCCTTCTTCTTCGGCTCCTGGTTCTCCGCCAACTGCTTCTTCTCGTTGGACGAGGTGGGGATGAGCTCCTTCGGGTACGGCTGCTTCTTCAGCGACGCCATCCACGCCTTCTCGAAGTCGGCCCACTTCTTCTTCATCACCTGCTCCACCGCCATCCTGTCCGATACGCCGCCGGCCATCGCCGCCAGCAGCCGCTCCAGGGCCTTCGGGCCGCCCTCCACGTCGATGAGCTGAATGGCGAAGAAGACCTCGGCGAAGGCGGTGGCCGCGTCCTCCGCGGTGGGCAGGAGCGCCATCGACGGGTGCATCTTCTCGAAGGGCACCAGGGTGTTCTTCCGCACCCGGCTGCCGAGCAGCGCCAGGGTGGGCGGTGTCATCGCCCCGCCCGCCGGGCCGCGCCAGCGCGACTCGAGGTACTTGGCCAGCCCCTCGTGCATCCAGATGGGCACGGTGTTGCGGCTTTTGCGCGAGACGACCAGGTGCGTGTACTCGTGGGCCAGCGTGTCCAGCCAGTCGTAGCCCTGCACCACCGCCCGGGGGCTCGTCACCATCAGCTTGTTGAACTTGCAGATGGCGATGGTGCCCGTCGTCTTGATGGCTTCCTTCGACAGGGTGGACACGCGCGACAGCTCGGCCGCGGTGGACACCACCTCCACGCGGATTTTCCCCGGGGGCGCGTAGCCCAGGTCCTGCTCCAGCGCCGCGCGAATGCCCTCCAGCGCGTCCAGCGCCCACGGCACCAGCACCGCGTCGCGGCCCTTCGGGTAGAGGAAGACGAAGTGGGCGCTCTCGTGCTTCTCGTAGGCGCCCACGATGGCCTGGGTGTCCTTCGCCAGCCGCAGCCAACTGCCCGGCTTGTCCCCCACCCCCGCCTTCTCCAGCAGCGCCACCGCGTCCTCGTAGCGCCCCTCCTCGAAGGCGATGCGCCCCTGGTAGTAGGCCAGCGGCTCCACGTCCGCCGGGGCCAGCTTCTCCAGCGCGGACAGCTCGGCCTTCGCGCCCTCCACGTCCCAGTCGGTGAGCAGTTGGTCGAGGTTCTGGATGCGCGCCTTCGCCTCGCCCTTCAGCGCAGGCATCGGGACGTCGGCCGGCTCCTCCGCCCAGGCGAGCGTCGAGGCAGCCAGCGCGCAGGCCAGCGCCACCCGTCTCCCCGGAGGGAGTGGGAAGAGGGGCGCCGTCACTTCACCAGCTCCTCGTAGTACCGCTTGTTCTGGTCGCGGTAGCGGTCCGGCGCGCCCTGCTTCATCGCGTCCATCACGTCCTTGCGGAACTCGCGCGGCGCGGCGTTGGGGTCCTCGTCGGGAATCTCCACCTTCTCGGTGCCGGTGCCCCGCCCGCCGGAGCGCCTGAGGGGCAACGGAATGCCGCCCTTCCCGCCGGACTTGCCCGCCTGCTCCATCGCCTGCTGCAGCCCCTTGAGCGCCTGCATCGCGCCCTGCTGCTCCCCGTAGCCGCGGCTGGCGTCCCGCCCCGACAGCCTGTCGCCGGCCGCCTGCATCCGCTCGCCGGCCTGCTGCATCTGCGCCTGCGCGTCCTCGTTGAAGAGGGGCGCGCGCTCACCAATCTCCTCCATCTGCTGCTCGAGCTGCTGGCCGCGCTTCTCCAGGCCCCTCTGCTGCCGGGCCAGCTCCTGCAGCCGCTGGCGGTCCTCCTCGCTCATCTGCGAGCCCGGCTGAGGGAAGAGGTCGCGCAGCTTCTGGGCCACCTCCTCGGCCTTCTTCGCGTCGCGGGACAGCTTGTCCTGCAGTTGCCTCGACGCGCGCCGCACCTCGGGGGGATTTTGAAACAGCTCGTCGAGGCGCCGCTGCTCCGCGGCCTGGTCGGCCATGCCCCCGGCCTCTTCTTCCAACCGGTCCGCCGTCTCGCTGGCGAGGTCGAAGTCGTCGGCCTTGAGGGCCTGCTGGACGTGCTCGATTTCCTGCCGCGCCTCCTCGGCGCGCTCGTCGAGGCGGTTGCCGAAGCGGTCCTGCTCCAGTTGCCGGTAGCTCTTGTCCAGCTCGTCCAGCTTCTGCTGCAGCTCGCGCTTGAGGGCCTCGCCCTGGCGGGCCACCCGCTCCTTCTGCTGCTCGCGGTACTTGTCCCGCAGCCCCTTCGTCTTGTCCGCCAGTTGCTGCTGCTGCTGCGCCGTCTCGTCCAGGTTCTGCTGGAAGTCCTCCACCATGCGCGCCAGCTCGGGGTCGGCCTGCTCGTCGGCGCGCTCCCCCGCCTGGTCCAGCGCCTCGAGCAGCTCGTCCATCTGCATGGCGAGCTCCTGCATCTTCTTGAGCGCCTCTTCCGCCTTGCCCTCTTTGACCAGCTTCTCCACCTCATCCAGCTTCGCCTGCAGGTCCTGCTCCTCCAGCAACTGCTCCAGCGCCTCGCGGTTCATGAAATCGTCGCGGATGCCCTTCGACAGCTCGGCCATGCGCTGCTGCAGCTCCATCATCCGCTGGCGCAGGGCGTCCATCTGCTGCAGCAGCGCCTGCTGCGCGGCCGCGTCTTTGGTGCGCGCGTACTCCTCCATCAAGCGGGACAGCTCGGCGCGGTCCTCCTTGAGCTCCTTCGCCAATTCCTTGAGCGCCTCCAGCTTCTGCCGGTCCAGCAGCGCCTCCAGGTACAGCACGTTGCGCTCGCTGCTGGCGATGTCGGTGGCGATGGCAAGGGACAGCCGCCGCCCCACCTCGCGCGACAGCGCCCCGTCCTTCCCGTCGGCCAGCTTCAGCTTCGAGCCCGAGTCGTCCTTCCCGGTGAGGCGCAAGAGCAGCTTGCGCTGGGTGGCCACCGCCGAGACGTCCTCGCGCAACTCCTTCGCCACGTTCCACAGGGCGCTGGACAGCTCGGTGGGCGGCTCGCGCAGCTCCTCCAGCTCGCCGGCCAGGGTGCCCAGGTCCAGGGCCAGCGTCTGCCCGCGCTCGTCGACGGGGCGGCTGGCCAGCGCGGCGTCGGGCGTCGCTGGAGACGGCCGGTCGCCGGCTTCCATGCGGTCCGCGAGGTGCGTCACCAGCCGCTCCCACACCGCCTCGGCCTTCTGCAGCGCCTCGCGGCGGTGCTCGGCGGCGCTGTACACCTTCAAGGTGAGGGAGTTGGACACGCCCTTCTTCGGGCCGGCCACCGCGTCGTTGTCCTTCGCCTCCAGGTAGTAGGCGACGGCCTGGCCGGGCTTGAGGGCCAGCGACGCGAGGTCCCACTGGGTGCTGCCGCGGGTGGCGCGCCCCTCGTCCGGCCTCAAGGGGACGCGCTGCTCCTGGCCGCCCTGCACCCGGTAGACGAGCTCCAGCGCCGACAGGCCGTAGTCGTCCGACGCCTCGTAGGTGACGGTGACGCGCTGCTTGTCGGGATCCAGCTCCAGGCCGTCGAGGGGCGCGGTGATGCGCACCTGCGGCACCTGGTCGGCTTCGATGGTGACGCTCCTGTCCGGGCCCTCGGCCACCACCTCGGAGCCGTCGAGGAAGGCCACGTGGTACTGGCCCGAGGCGTCGAGGATGAAGGTGCCGGACAGCTCGCGCCCGGTGACGCGCAGGGGCACGCGCTGGCCATTCAACAGAAGCGCCGCGCCGTCTACGTCCCGGTCCGCGCGCGTCTTGAAGACGACCTCGGTGCCGGCGGGCGCGGACAAGTCTCCGGTGCTGCCGGGCACGGACAGGGGCTCTCGCCCGGTGTACGCGGGGTAGCGGTACTGCAGCTCCACGTCGCCGGTGATGGGCTCGCGCTTCGTCACCTCGGCGGCCTTCCGGGCGGCGAAGGCCGACTCCAGCCCACCGCGGATGGTGGCGCCCTTCCACGCCAGCAGCACCAGCGCGCAGGCGACGGTGGCCAGCGTCACGGCGCCCGCGCGGCGCACGCCCCGCCCGTCCACCAGCGCCGAGGCGGTGTGCCGGGCCGCGCGGCGGTCCACCTCACGCACGAAGGCCCGGGCCAGCTCCGGGGAGAAGTCGTGGCGCTCGCCCAGCGCGCGGGACAGCTCCACCGCGGCGAGGAGGTCGAAGTTCAGCTCCGGGGCCTTCGCGGCGAGGTGGCGCGCGGTGCGCACGTCGTCGCCCACCCGGCGGCGCGAGAGTCCCACGCCCAGTCCGGCCAGCAACGCAACGGCCAGCAGCGGGCCGGCGGCCACCACCCACTGGCCCAGGCGCGGCGCGACGGCGCCCACGAAGCCGCCCGCCACCACCGAGGCGACGAGGGCAGCCACGCCGAGCAGCAGCCCCTGCGTCCACAGCGCGCGCTGCTGGGCGGCGCGGACCTCGGCGAGCAGCGCCAGCGCGCGGCCCGTGGGCTGCGGCTTCACCGGCGCGGGTGCCGGCGGCGGGGGAGGCGGGGCCTCGGGAGGAGACGGAGGGAGCTCGTACACGGCGGCGGGGCGACTGTAACAGTCGGCGGTGGAACCCGCCGGAAGGACGCGTTGTTCCTCGTCCGAAGGGAC
>JADLDB010000025.1 GCA_020846875.1 Myxococcales bacterium
CGGCGGATCATCTGCGCCAGCTCGCCGCCGTACTGCGCGAGGTCGACGCGCGCGGCCCTGGACAGGTGGGGCAGCACCTGGCCGGCGACGTGCCAGGCGACGCGAACGTGGAGCGCTTCATCCTTGAGCGTCTCTGCCAGCACCGCGCGCACCACCGGGTGCTTCGTCTGGGCGTGGCGTGCGCGAATCAGCGCCAGGGACACCGTCTCGCTGAAGCAGCCGTTGGCCAGCGCCCACACCACCACGGGCACGTCGGACGGCTGGGCGAGGCCGCGCGGGGCGAAGTCCAGGCCGTCGGGGACGTCTTCCTCGTAGCCGCCGAGCCGCTCGGCCAGCGCCCGCGACAAGCTGGCGTGGCGCACCTCGTCGGCGGCGATGGAGAGGTACGCGCCCATCGGCTCGAGGCCCGCGCCTTCCCGCACCAGCGCCAGCACCACCTGGGACACTGCAGGGACGGCGGCCAGCTCGCTCCAGGTGCGGCGGCTCCAGAAGCGGCGGGCGGCGTCAGACCGCGGCACCTTGCCTCCGGGCAGCGCGCTCAGCACCCGGCGCGCGCGCCTGTCCTGGGCGGCGCGCAGCGCGTACCAGGCGGGCTCCTCGGGAATGGAGACCTTCACCTCTTCGGCTTCTTCTTCGGCGCGCCCCACAGCGCGTCGGCGTCGGCGGAGGGAGCGGTGCGCGTCTTCTCGCCGTCCTCGAGGGCAGGGGGCGCGGCCCCTTCGTCGAAGCCCGTGTCGTCCGGCTCCGCGTCGGGCGCAGCGGCGAAGGCGCCGAGCAGCTCGTCGACGGCCGCGCTGACGTCCTCGGCCGTCTCGAGCGTCTTGGGCCGGCCCGTGGCCATCAGCCCACCGGGTGAATGGGCCGCGGCTGGCCGCTGGTGAACTTGAGGTCCATGCCCAACTGCTTCGCCAGCCTGTTCAGCTCGGCCGCCGCGTCGCGCGTCAGCGCCACCGTGCCCAGGCGCATCGCGTTGGTGCTGGAGCGGGCGTGGATTTCCTTGAGTACGCGCTTCTGCGTGGCGGGCGAGTACTTGTCGGTGATCGCCGCCGCCAGCCTCGTCGCCTCAGCCTTGCCGAACTTGTACTGCTGGCCGGCGAGGAGCGGCTCGTGGGGCGGAAAGGCGCGCAGATACGCGCGGTAGTCGTTGCTCGCTTTGTTGATGGTCTTGTTCGACAGCAGGGTCTCGACGCGCTTGGTGGTGCGGATGGCCATGGGTTCCCCTCGACGGTGAAGCGCGCAGCTTACGGCCCATAATCACCAGCCGTCCAGGTCGAGCCCGCCCCGCGCGCGAACTCCCGCCGGCTGGACGCCCGTCAGCCCACGCCGTCCGCTCCAGCGCCGCGCCGCGCGAAGACGTGCACCACCATGGCCACCACCGCCGCCCCCGCCCCTGCCGCCGAGGCGTGGATCGCCGCGTCCTTCGCGTCCACTCCGCCGCCCAGAAGGCGCAAGAGCGCCCCCAGCACCACCAGCCCCGGCGCGGTCACCGCGAACAGCCGCAACGCCAGCGTCAGCCGCGTCCGCCTCGGCCAGAGCGCGACGGCGGCGTTCATCAACAGCACCGTCACCAGGCTCGCCGGCAGGTAGGCGTACGCGAAGTCGCTGGTGGCGCCCTCCGCCAGGTAGTTGGACAGCCGCGGAGGCGAGAGCGCCACCATCCACGTCGCCGCGGCGGTGGCCGCCACCCCGTCGTCGAGCGCGTCCTTCACCGAGCCGCCGGCAGCCAGCGCGCGGATGGTCAACATGCCCCACAGCACCGCGGCCACGAAGCTGGTGCCGAGCAGGTCGGTCATGCCCCCGCGCCCGGCCTCTGCGGCGAAGCCACCGCCGCGCACCAGCACGTGCACCAGGCCCACCGTGAGGCCGGCCAGGAGCAGCCACAGCGCCGTCTTCGTCTCGGGCCGCGTCTTCCCCGGCGGCGGCGCGTCCACCTCAGCCCTCGAAGGCGGCGTCGGTGATCTCCAGGCCCCTGTCGATGATCGCGAAGCCTTCCTTGAGCTGCGCCTCGGTGATGCACAGCGGGGGGTTGGTGGTGAAGCTGGCCCAGCGCAGGAAGGTGAACAGCCCGTTCTCACGGAAGAAGCCGGCCAGCTTCGTCATCGCCGGGTGGGTGCCGTTATACGGCGCCATCAGCTCGCCCTTCGAGTTCTTCTGAAGGTCGAACATCCCGAAGAGGCCGAGGTTGCGGGCCTCCTTCACGCTCTTGTGCTTCTTCGTCAGGCGGTCCATCTCGCTGCGCATCACCGCGCCCAGCTTCGCGGCGTTCTCCACCAGCTTCTCGTCGACGGTGACGCGCAGCACGGCCTCGGCGGTCGCCAGGCCCACCGGGTGCGAGTTGTACGTCAGCCCCCCCGGGTACACGTTCTTCTGGAAGTGCTCGTGGATGGGCTTCGAGAGCCCCACCGCGCCCAGCGGGAAGTAGGAGGACGTGAGGCCCTTGGCCATCGTCACCAGGTCCGGCGTCACGTCGAAGTGCTCGTAGGCCATCATCTTCCCGGTGCGGCCGATGCCGGCCATCACCTCGTCGCACACGAGCAGAATGCCGTACTTGTCGAGCAGCGCCTTGAGGCCCTTGAACCAGCCTTTCGGCGGCACCAGCACGCCGTTGGTGCCGGTGACGGTCTCTACCACCATCGCGGCGATGGTCTGCGGCCCTTCGTACTTGATGGTCTCTTCGAGGTAGGTGAGGTGGTTTCTGCAGCGCTCCTCGTCGGTGGCGCCGAAGGAGTAGTCGTACGGCGTCGGGTCCATCACGTGGAGGATTCCGGGGCTGCCGGGCTCGCTGGGCCAGCGGCGGGGATCGCCGGTCAACTGCAGGGTGAGGTTGGTGCCGCCGTGGTAGCTGCGGTACCGCGCGAGGATCTTCTGCCGCCCGGTGTAGAGGCGGGCCATCTTCACCGCGTTCTCGTTGGCCTCGGCGCCGCCCAGGGTGAAGAAGAAGCTCTGCATGCCGGGGATGAGCTCGTGCATCAGCTTCGAGACGCGGGCGCGCACCTGGGTGGCGGTCTGCGGGTAGACGAAGATGAGCTCGTCGAGCTGCCGCTTCATCGCCGCGATGACGCGCGGGTGGTTGTGGCCGATGAGCACACTCATCAACTGGGCGTTGAAGTCGAGGATCTTCTGCCCGTCGGGCGTCCACAGGTACACGCCGTCGGCCCTGGCGATGGGCAGCGGGTTGACCGCGTTGCCGGCGGTCCACGTGTACATCGTGTGCTGCTTGCAGAGGTCCACCATCGCCTGCGTGGACATCGGCTCTTTGGCAAATTCGTTGGGGTAGCCCAGGTAGTTGGTCATGGCTCAGCTCATCCAGCTCGCGTCGGAGTACGTCGCCCACTTCTCGGTCACCTTCTTCGGCCGGCCCCAGAAGCGGAAGCCGTCCCAACCGGTGATGTCGCCGTGGCCGAACTTGCTGGAGTTGAAGCCACCGAAGCTGAACGGCTCGCGGGGCACCGGCACGCCGATGTTGACGCCCACCATGCCGGCCTCGAGGCGCTCCACAGCGGTCCGCGCCACCGCGCCGCGGGTGGTGAAGATGGCGGCGCCGTTGGAGTACAGGCTCTTGTGCTGGAGGTTGATGGCTTCCTCGAGCGTCTTGACGTGCACGACGGACAGCACCGGGCCAAAGATTTCCTCGCAGCCGGCGGGCATGTCGATGGTGACGTTGTCCAGCACGGTGCCGCCGACCCAGTAGCCGTCGTTCCCGGGGACCTTCTGGCCGCGGCCGTCCACCAGCACCTTCGCGCCGGCCTTCTCGGCGCCGGCGATGTACGTCTCGATGCGCTCCTGCGCAGGCTTCGAGATGATGCTGCCCATGTCCTCGCCCAGCTTGAGCTTGCGGACGTTGGCGGCGATCTTCTCGATGATGGGCTGCACGTCGCCCACGGCGACCATGAGCGAGCTGGCCATGCAGCGCTGGCCGGCGCAGCCGTAGGACGAGGCGACGATGTTGGAGGCGGTGAGCTCCGGATCCGCGTCGGGCACGACGATGACGTGATTCTTGGCGCTGCCCAGGCACAGCATGCGCTTGCCGGACTGGGCGCCGCGCCCATACAGAAGCTTCGCCACCTTGGTGCTGCCGACGAAGCCGACAGCCTTGAGGTCGGGTTGGTCGACGATGGCCTCGACGCACTCGCGCTGGCCGTTGACGACGTTGAACAGCCCGTCGGGCAGGCCGGCTTCCTGAAGCAACTGGGCCAGCTTCATCGCGCCGTAGGGCACCACCTCGGACGGCTTCAGGACGAAGGCATTCCCGGCCATCAGCGCGTTGGGGACCATCCACAGCGGGACCATCACCGGGAAGTTGAACGGGACGATGCCGGCCACCACGCCGAGCGGCTCGTAGGTGGTGCGGCAGTTGACGCCGCGGGACACGTCGAGCTGCCCGCCGTCGGCCATCATGTGGAGGCTGGCGGCGTACTCGACGCACTCGATGCCCTTGTCCACGTCGCCCTTGCCCTCGGCGTACGTCTTGCCGTTCTCGTGGCTGACGAGCCAGGACAGCTCGGCCACGTCGCGCTCCATGAGCTGCTTGAGGCGGTAGAGCACCTGGGCGCGCTCACGCATGGGCGTGTTGCGCCAGGCGGGGAAGGCCTTCTTGCCGGCCTCGACGGCGGCGTCGACGTCCTTCGCGGTGGACAGCGTCACCTTGCCCATCACCTTGCCGTGGCGGGGGTTCTCGATGTCGAGCCACTGGCCGGTGGACGACTCTCGCCACTGGCCGCCGATCCAGTTCTTCACGTTGACGTACTCGGTGAAGGCGTAGCTCTTCGCGGGGAAGGAGGGGGGGTGGGCGATTTTCTGCATGGCGTAGCTCCGGGTGCGGCGCTGGTGCGCGCGGATGAGCGCCTCTTATCCCCTTCGGACCGCTGATGCGAGCCGCGGCCTTTCCGTTGGCACCGGGTGGGGAGCGGTGGTTACGTCGCGCCGCCTATGACCCTCTCCCGCAAAGACTTCGTTCGCCTCACGGTGGTGGCTGTCGGTGGTGCATCTCTTGCGTCGGTGTTGCCCGGCTGCGGCGGCTCGATGAGTGGCAGTGACGCCGGCACGGGCGGTGGCTCCGGTGGTGGTACGGGCGGTGGCTCCGGTGGTGGTACGGGCGGTGGCTCCGGTGGCGGTACGGGCGGTGGCTCCGGTGGCGGTACGGGCGGTGGCTCCGGTGGTGGCACGGGCGGTGGCTCCGGTGGTGGTACGGGCGGTGGCTCCGGTGGCGGCACGGGCGGCGGCACGGGCGGCGGCACGGGCGGCGGCACCGGCGGCGGCACCGGTGGCGGCACCGGCGGCGGCTCCGGTGGCGGTACGGGAGGCGGCTCCGGCGGCGGCTCCGGTGGCGGTACGGGAGGCGGCTCCGGCGGCGGCACGGGCGGTGGCGGTACGGGCGGCGGCGCGGGCGGCGGTGGCTCCGGCAGCACGTGCCTCACGAGTGGGGCGCACCACACGAACATCTCCGCCAACCACGGCCACGCGCTGATGGTGCCCGCGGCGGACTTCCAGGCGTCGGGCAGCAAGACGTACGACATCACGGGCAGCTCAGGGCACGGGCACACCATCACGCTGACGGAGGCGCAGCGGGCGACCATCGCTGGCGGCGGCACGGTCACGGTGACGTCGTCGATGGACAACACGCACAGCCACATGGTGGCGGTGGCCTGCGCCTGACCCACGCACACAATCCGGTGGAGGATGCCCTGGGCGTTGAGGGTGCCTGCGGAGACCGGCGTCGAACGGGTATGGGCCGAGGGGCCCGCACGCGCCCAACGAAGCGCGGACAGCAACGAAGCGCTCATGCCCACTGACAGCACCGCCACGGGGGCGGCCTCGCCGCCGACGGCACCTGGAAGTCCACCAAGCGCGACTACCTCTGGTGCGACGCCTCCGGCGAGGAGGCAGTACCCGCGCCCTTTCAGGAGGAGCCGACGAGGGCAGGGCCTCGAGAGGCTCTGCAGGTATGGCGCCTGCGGGCCGCCGGCCGCTGCGTCTGCCGCCTGCGCCGGCCCTCCCCGTCTGGGGCTACCGCCCAGGTGCTGACGGCGCCCGAGTTGGTGCGGCGCCTCGTCAGCCGAAGACGGAGACGCCCCGGGGTGGAGCGGGGATTCAGAGTGGTGATGGTCATGCCCGCCCACAGTTCAACCGGCGCGCCAACGTGGGTCAGGTAGTCGTCGGCCGCGACGTTGACGGCGCCGTCGACGCGCTGCTTCGAGTTCGGCACGGCGGGCCAGCTGCTTCACGCTGGGCCGCGGCCGCTTCGGCTCGCTGAATCTCGTCCGCGGGTCCGCGGGCCCACGGGCGCTCGGGCTGGCCCTACTTCTCGAAGGCCTCGGTGGCCGCTGCCTTGCGGGCCGCGCTGGCCGGTGAGAAGAATCGCTTCCATGGTAACGGTGGGGGATTTGCTCCAGCTCGTGAAGAGTGCAACGGACGACCATGAGCCCTTCGATGAGCTCGAGGTCGCGCGTGCAGCCGTCGGACCGGAGCAGGTTTCTTGGCTGGTTTCCTCCTACCAGGGGTTGACCAGCTGGCCTGCCCGCGCCGCGCTCGTCTGGTTGATTCAGGACCACCTGTCCGAAGCCTCGCGGCCGCTGATGAGTCACTTCCTGCTCCACTCTCCTCCGGACACGGAAGGGTGGGATCGGATGAGAGTGACGCGGGCCATCGCCCTCTGTCACCTCGAGCGGGACCTCGACCTCCAGGAAGCGTTGATGGACGACCCC
>JADLDB010000026.1 GCA_020846875.1 Myxococcales bacterium
CGATCCGCGTCGCCGGGCATCGTCAGAGGCCCTTGAAATACCGACAAGTATTCCTGCGGGCCTCTTCCTTGCGCGGCTCGCGGCTCCTCGGTCGGGCTCGGTCCGGCCTTCCTCAGCACCCTGCTAGACTTCCCCGCGTCATGTGCAGGATGTTCGCCGTTCGCGCTCACGAGCCGGTCCGCATCGCCCGGGCCTTCTCCGGCCTGCGCACGCTGGCGCACGAGCACGCAGACGGCTGGGGGGTCGCCCGCTTCGACGGCGACACGGCGGTGATCGAAACCAACCTGACGCCGGCGCACTCCTGCCCCCGCTTCTCGGCGATCGGCGACGACGTGGAGACGCGCAGCATGCTGGCGCACATCCGCAAGGCGTCGGTGGGCGCGGTGCACGCCGACAACACCCACCCCTTCTACGCGCGCGGGCTGGCCTTCATGCACAACGGCACCCTGCGGTACTTCGAGGATCGCCGCGCAGCGCTGGAGGCAGAGATCGCCCCGAAGTGGCGCGCGACGCTCAAAGGCGAGACGGACTCGGAGCGCTGCTTCGGCCTCTTCCTCACCTACCTCGAGGACGTGCAGACGCCCGCACCTGCGGACGTGGCCCGGTGCCTGGCGCGGGTGATGCGCACGGTGGAGCGGGTGTGTGACGTGCCCGGGGAGAAGCGATCCGCGCTGAACTTCCTGGTGGGCGATGGGCACTCGATCGTCGCCACCCGGCGCGGCCGCACGCTCTTCACCGCGCACCGCCACGGCGTGTGCTTCATCGCCAGCGAGGCGCTCTGGCCCGAGGAGGACTGGAGCGAGGTGCCGGAAGATCACCTGGTGATCTGCGAAGGCCCTCGCCCGCCCGCGGTGACGCCGCTGTCGGCCTGGGACTGAACTCGTCGTGGACAAGGGCGACGCGGTGCGGCATGTGCCAGCGCCCGTGACGCCCAGCGATCTCAAGGTCGAGCATCACTTCGTCGAGCTGCCCACGCTGCGGATGCACTACGTGGCCGCGGGCCAGGGGCCGACGATCGTCCTGCTGCACGGCTTCCCCGAGAGCTGGTGGTCCTGGCGCTACCAACTGCAAGCGCTAGCAGACGCCGGGTTCTGCGTAGTGGCGCCGGATCAACGCGGCTACGGCGAGACGGACAAGCGCGGGCCGTACGATCTCGACACCCTCTGCGGCGACGTGTGCAACCTGATCGTCGCGCTGGGCGAGAAGCGGGTGAAGATCGTCGGCCACGACTGGGGTGGCGCGGTGGCGTGGCACCTGGCGTCGAAGCGGCCTGAGTTCTGCGAGCGGCTGGCGGTGCTCAACTGCCCGCACCCGGCGCTGATGCGCGAGCGGCTGATCACCCGGCCTTCGTGGAAGCAGCTCAAGAAGAGCTGGTACATGTTCTTCTTCCAGCTGCCGTTCCTCCCGGAGTGGATGCTGACGAAGGACGACGCGGTGGAGATCGTCCGCCAGTTGCGTGGCTCGTCGGTCGACCGCGCCCACTTCACCGAGGACGAGCTGCGGCCTTTCCGTGACTCGATCCAGCGGCCAGGCGCAGCGAGCGCGATGGTGGGCTGGTACCGGGCGGCGCTGCGCGACGGCTTCAGGCACCCGTTCACCACGCCGCGCTACCCGGCGATCACCGTGGACACGATGCTGGTGTGGGGCAAGGACGACGTGGCGCTGGACTTCGACGAGGTGGTGCCGGGCACCGAGCGGTACGTGCGGCACCTTGACATCAAGCCGGTCGAGAGGTGCGGGCACTTCGTCCAGTCGGAGCGGCCGGGCGAGGTGAACCGGCTGCTCACCGACTTCTTGAAGAAGTAGCGGCGCGGGCGATCGTGTCCACCGGAAGGAACATCGGCACCGCCCCGCCGTGGAGCGAGCCTTCGGTCAGGTACGTCCTGAGGAAGCCGAGGCGCTCGTAGAACTGCGTCGCCTCGGGCTTGGCGTCGGTCACCACGCCCAGGCATCCCACGCGATCACGCAGCCCGATCGCCAACCCGAGGACGTGGCCGATCAGCGCCTGACCGACGCCGCGACCCTGCGCAGACACCGTCACGCCGAGCCGCGCCAACCGAAGGACGGGGAGCGGATAGGCGGGCAGCCTCTTGCGGACTGCCTGGCTTGGGAGGGCGGAGCGCTCGATCGAGCCGGACGCGACCGTCGCGAAGCCGACGATGGCGCCGTCGGAAAGCGCCACGTACGTCACGGCGAGGTGCAGCTTGAACTGGTTCTGCCCCGCGTAGTCGCGGAAGAAGCGATCGAGATCCGGTTGTCCGCAGGTGAATCCAGAGCGATCGTCGTCCTCGCGGAGCGAGCGGATCTCAAGGTCGCTTGCCACGCATCAGCTTCCGGAGGGCGGCGGTGGGCGCGGGAGGTTTCTCGAGGAGCTTCGCGACCTCGTCGAAGGACTTGTCCTCCAGGACCATGCGCGTGGGGATGAAGGCCTCGTCTGGGAGCTCTCGACGCGCCTCGATAAAGTAGAGCAGCGCCTGCTCCACCACGAAGTTCTTCTTGAGCCCCTGGCTCTCGGTGAAGCGGTCCAGGCGCTCTTTGGTGGTCGCCGAGACGGTGGCGGAGATTTGAGAATAGGCGCTCATGGCGACTCCATGGAAAACTATGGAAAACCTAGCGCATCACAGAGGCTCGCAACAACTCACCGCTGCTCGACGGGCACCATGCGGCTGCCCTTCGGCGGCGTCGTTCGACCGAAACGGTCGAACGCGTGACAACGGGTTCCGCCTACCCGTCCAGCCAGCGGAGGAGCAGCGCGTCACTCGCAGGCCCGGTGCTCTTCACGACGATTCTCCGGCGCTCGGGTTTAAGGACCTCGAGGGTGATCCGCAGCGCGTCAGCGGGCGCCGCGCTCGCCACGTGATCGATCCACTCCACCAGGCAGGCCCCCTCGGTCTCGAGCAGATCGAAGTACCCGGTAGCGTAGAGGTCGTCCTCGCTGGTCAGCCGGTACAGATCCGCGTGGTGCAGCGTCACGCGTCCCCGGTACGACTGGACGATCGAATAGGTGGGGCTCGAGACGTCATCGGGCGGCACCCCTGCCCCGTCGGCCACCCCGCGCGCGAACAACGTCTTGCCTGCGCCGAGCTGTCCAGCCAGTCCGACGAAGTCGCGCGGCACGAGCGCCGCCCCGAGCCGCTTCCCCAGCGCGAACGTCTCGTCGGGTGACGCCGTCTCGAGGGTGCGCTCCATCAGCGGTCCCAGCGCACCCACACCTCACCCAGCCCGTCGAGGAGATCCGAGGCCATCAAGCCCGCCTGCCCGCGGCGCTTGACCGCCAGATCGCCCGCCAGCCCGTGCGCGAAGCAGCCGGTCACCGCCGCGTCCTCGCTGGACAGCCCCTGCGCGAAGAGCGCTCCGCACAGCCCGGCCAGCACGTCACCCGTGCCGCCGGAGGCCATGCCCGGGTTTCCGGTGGGGTTCAAGAACACCGTGCCGTCCTCGCGGGCGATCGCCGTGCGCGCGCCCTTGAGCGCCACCACCACCTGCGTCTCCTGCGCCAGCCGCCGCACCACGCCGATCCGATCCCGCTGCACGTCGGAGTTCTGGAGCTTGAGCAGCCGCGCCATCTCGCCCGGGTGCGGCGTCAGCAGCAGATCGCCCTTGGCCTTCTTGAGCAGCTCCAGTTGCCCCTCGAGCGCGTTGAGCCCGTCGGCGTCCAGCACGCAGGGGATCTCCAGCTCCTCGAGGAAGGCGCCCAGCAGCCGGCCCGTCTCGTCCCCACGGGGGATGCCCGGGCCGAACACCACTGCGGTCTTCTCGTCGGCCGCGTCGAGGAGCGCGTTCAAGTCGGCAGGTCCGAGCGGCCCGTCGTTGATCAACTCCACGCCCATCAGCTCCGGGGCGTGCTGCATCACCGGCACCAGCGCCTCGGGCCGGGTGGCCACGGTGACGAGGCCCGCGCCTCCCCGCAACGCCGCCATCCCCGCCAGCGCCGCCGCGCCTGTCTTGCCCCAGCTCCCGGCGATGACGAGCACGTGCCCGAAGGTGCCCTTGTGCGCATCGGCGCGCCGCTCGGGGATCCGTCCGCGCACGTCGGACTCCTCCAGCAGGTACACGGCCGGCTCCTGCAGCGCCGAGTGGGCCGCCCTTGGGATGCCGATATCGACGATCTCGATTCGCCCGCAGCGGCTGGCGCCGGGTTCGATCGCCTGGCCAACCTTCAGGAAGCCGAACGCCAGCGTCGCGTCCGCCGCCACGCACGGGGCCTGCGCGGCACCGGTGTCGCTCTGCAGCCCCGACGGCAGGTCCGCCGACACCACCTTCGCGCCCGAGGCGCGCCACACGGAGATCCGCCCGATCGCGTCCGCGTACTTCCCTTCCGGAGCGCGCGACAGCCCGGTGCCGAGCAGCGCGTCGATCACCACGTCTCCCGGCCCGACCGGCACGTCCTCGCCGATCCGCCCCACCGAGACGCCCGAGGCCTTGAGCGCCTTCCCGTTTCGCGCGGGCTCACCCTCCAGCGCCTCCGCGAGGCCCATCAGCTCCACGTGGACCAGCTTGCCCAGCGCCTGGAGCGCCCGCGCGGCCACCAGCCCGTCGCCGCCGTTGTTCCCCATGCCGCAGAGCACCAGGAAGCGCCCCTGGGGACCGGCGAGCTCCAGCGCGGCCTTCGCCAGTGCCTGTCCGGCGTTCTCCATCAGCACGGAGGCGGGCATGCCGTGCTCGGCCGACGCCGCGTCCACCGCCCGCATCTCGGCCGCGGTCAGGGCGCGCCTCACGGGGTCCTCATGATCTCCACCATCTCCCGCACCGCGCGGTCGAACCCGACCATCACGGCGCGCGCGACGATGGCATGGCCGATGTTCAGCTCGTCGATCTCCTGGATCCGCGCTACGGGGCGCACGTTGTCGTAGTTGAGCCCGTGGCCGGCGGCGCAGCCCAGCCCCAGCTTCACCGCCGCCTTGGAGGCGTCGACGATCCGCCCCAGCTCGCGCATCCGGTCCTTCTCGGTGCGGGCCTCGCAGTAGCGGCCGGTGTGGATCTCCACCCGATCCGCGCTCACCTTGTGGGCGGCCTTCACCTGATCGACGTCGGGATCGATGAAGAGCGAGACGATCATGTCTCCGTCCTTGAGGTTCTTCACCACGCGGGACACGACGTCTTTCTGGGCGTTGACGTCGAGGCCGCCCTCGGTGGTGACCTCCTCGCGGCGCTCCGGCACCAGGGTGGCCATGTCCGGCTTGTACTCGTAGGCCACCTTCACCATCTCCTGGGTGGCGGCCATCTCCAGGTTGAGCATCGTCTGCACGGTCTCGCGCAGGACGCGCAGGTCGCGGTCCTGGATGTGCCGGCGATCTTCCCGCAGGTGGATCGTGATCTGCTCGGCGCCCGCGAGCTCGGCGATGCCGGCCGCCGTCACCGGATCCGGATAGGTCGCCTTCCGCGCCTGGCGCAGGGTGGCGACGTGATCGACGTTCACTCCGAGACGCTGGGTCATGGAGGCGGCTTGTAGCGCTTCGCGCCCGAAAAAGTCGCGGTTTCAGCCGTGGACCGCGTCGTGGATCGCCTCGGGGTGCTCCTCAGGGAGGCAGTGGCCCACGTCGGGCAGCACCTTGAAGTCCGCCCTGAGCGCGCGCGCCAACTGCTCGCCCTGGAGCACCGACACCAACCGGTCCTTCTCGCCCCACAGCACGCGGCGCGGGAACGGCGCGTTGGCCAGCACGTCGAAGGGCGCGCGGTAGCGGCCCACGGCGCGCAGGGCCTCGAGCATCGACTCAGAGAAACCCTGCGCCTGGGTGGCCTCTTCGTACAGCTCGTAGTGGTGCTCTTCCGGCTGCGACTTCGAGCCCCACATCATGCCGACCCAGCTCTTGAGCGCGGGCCGCCACATTGGCATCCGGCCGAACCAGCTCGTCGTGAGGTCCGCCATCGGGTTGTGAAGGAGCAGCTTGAGCTCCATGGGCAGACCGAGCGCCGGCGCCGACGCCACGGTGAGCCCCTCCACCCGATGCAGGTGGGACGCGGCGACGTGCAGTGCGACGAGGCCCCCGAAGCTGTGGCCGAAGAAGTGAAAGCGCTCCACCTTGCGCGAGTCGAGGAAGCGCACCAGCGCATCACCGATCGCCTCCGGGGTGGACGGCGCCCAGTGGCGGGAACGCCCGGACCGCGGAAGATCGACGGAGATCAGCCTCCGCGGGCCACGCTTCTCGAAGAGCGGATCGAAGACGCGGCTGGAGGCCCCCAGGCCGTGCACGAGGACGACCGGGTGGCCTTCGCCTTCATCGCGGAAATGCAACGGCATGCTTCGTCGTCTCGCTCACCCCAGCGCGCGCTGGAGCGCCTCGCCGATCTCCTCGGCGTACTGCTTGATCTTCTTTGCGTCGGGTCCTTCGACCAGCACCCGCACCTTGGGCTCGGTGCCGGAGTACCGCACCAGCACGCGACCATCCTTGCCCAGCTTCTTCTCGACGCCACGAATGGCCTTCGTCGGTTCGGGCAGGTGGGACAGCTCCCGCTTCTCCTTCACCGCGAAGTTGAGCAGCACCTGCGGGACGGGCTGGAAGATCTTCGTCAGCTCGCTCATCGGCTTCTGCTTGCGGGCCATGACGGCGAGGACCTGCAGCGCGGCCAGCGTGCCGTCACCGGTGGTGGCGTGATCCATGAACACCAGGTGCCCGGACTGCTCGCCGCCCAGGCTGAAGTGGTGCTTGCGGAGTTCCTCGACGACGTAGCGATCGCCCACCTTCGTGCGGACGACCTTCACGCCCCACTTCGCGACGGCGCGCTCCAGGCCGACGTTGCTCATCACGGTGGAGACGAGGGTGTTCTTCTTGAGCTCCTTCCGCTCCGCGAGCTCGCCGGTGCAGATGGCCATGATCGCGTCGCCGTCCACCACCTGGCCCTTCTCGTCGACGACGATGAGGCGATCCGCGTCGCCGTCGAGCGCGATGCCCAGGTGCGCCTTGTGCTTGAGCACCGAGGCCTGGAGGTTCTCCGGGTGCAGCGCGCCGCACTTGTGGTTGATGTTCTTCCCGTCGGGCGAGACGCCGAGCGAGATCACCTTCGCGCCCAGCTCCTTCAGCACCGCGGGGGCGACCTTGTACGCGGCGCCGTGGGCGCAATCGATGGCGAGCGTGAGGCCGTCCAGCGTCAGCTCGCGGGGGAAGGTGGCCTTCACCTGGGCGATGTAGCGGCCGGGCGCGTCGTCGAGGCGGACCGCGCCGCCGATCTTCGTGGCCGTGGGCCGCAGCGAGTCGAGCGCCTTCTCGAAGATGAGCGTCTCGATCTTCGACTCGGTCTCGTCGGGCAGCTTGAAGCCGTCGCGCCAGAAGAACTTGATGCCGTTGTCCTGGTATGGGTTGTGACTGGCGGAGATGACGGCGCCGGCGTCGGCGCGCATCGACGAGGTGAGCAGCGCGATGGCGGGCGTGGGCAGCGGGCCGACCAGCTCCACGTCGACGCCCATGGACATGATGCCCGAGGCGAGCGCCTGCTCGATCATGTAGCCCGAGAGTCGCGTGTCCTTGCCGATGACGACCCGGTGCCGGTGCGGTCCGCTGCGGATCAGGTACGCCAGCGCGCGGCCGAGCTGCATCGCGATCTCGGCCGTCATGGGGAAGACGTTGGCGACGCCGCGCACGCCGTCGGTGCCGAAGAGCTTGGGGTGGGCGCTGCCGTTGGGCTGAGTCTGTTCCGACATGCGCGGGCTTCTACCGGAGGAGCCACGGCCTGGCGATTGCCAGTTCAACGTGGGGTTGTGTAGGACGGGCTCCGCGAGGCCATGCCGATGGTCCTCCGAGCTACTCCAACAGTGAGCCACCCTCGCGCGCCAGACGCACCGCATCCGCCACCGCGACGGCGTCCCTGGTCTCGGCCACGTCGTGCACCCGCACCATGTCCGCGCCGCGACACACCGCTGCGATGGCCGCCGACGTCGCGCTCGCCACCACCCGCTCCGCCGGAGCCTTCCCGCCCGTCAGCGTCCTCAGGAACGCCTTTCGACTCGTGCCGACCAACACGGGCGCTCCGAGCAGCCGCAGCTCTCCCAACCGCCGGAGCAGGTACAGGTTGTGCCCCACCGATTTTCCGAAGCCGATCCCTGGATCCACGAGCACCGCGTGACGCGACACGCCCGCCGCCTCCGCGCGCCTGAGCGCCGCTTCCAGAAAATCGAGCACCTCGCCCACGAGGTCCGCGTAGCTCGGCGCCTGCTGCATCGTCTCCGGCGTCCCCTGCATGTGCATCGCGCACGCCCCGGCCTTCGCCTTCGCCACCTCGGCCAGCAGCAGGTCGTCGGTCAACCCGGTAACGTCGTTCACCACCGCCACGCCCGCCGCCAGTGCCGCCTTCGCCACGGCCACCCGCGACGTGTCGATGGACAGCGGAACGTCAGGCAGCGCCTTGCGCAGCCGCTCCACCACCGGCAGCACGCGCTCGACCTCCTCGCCTTCCGACACCGCCTTCGCCCCGGGCCGCGTGGACTGTCCGCCGATGTCCAGCAGATCCGCACCGGCCTTCACCAGGCCGTCCGCGTGCGCCGCGGCCGCGTCGGGCGAGAGGAACTCCCCCCCGTCCGAGAACGAGTCGGGCGTCACGTTCACCACGCCCATCACGTACGTCCGGCTGCCCCACTCGAAGCGCTTGCCGCCCCACTCCGCAGCCTGCAGCGGCACCACCGCTACCTCCAGCCGGGCCAACGCCTCTTTCAGCGCCGGCTGCTCGCCCAACTGCGCGCACCAACCCTGCACCGAGGCTCTCGAGTAACGGATGATCGCCGTGTCTCGAGTCCCGCCGATCCACGCGGCGTCCACCACGTCGGCCAGCGCCTCGCGCGACCTCTCGTCGAGGCCCGTGACGACAGCGACCCGCTCCAGGCCGCCGGCCACCAGGCCCCGCTCATTTGACGACAGCCCCGTCCGCGCCAGCAGCGGATGGGCCTCGTACGCGCCGTCGAGTGACAGCGGCCGGGCCCAGATCACGCGTTGCCAGGCTCCATCTTCCCGGGCAACCCATCGAGCGCGTCGAGGATCCGCTTGTCCTTCTTCTTCTCGTCCTTGGGCGGCGCCACCACCCGCGGGGGCGGCTTCTCGCGGCTGATCGTCCCACCGGCGATCAACGTGTCGAGGTCGGCCGCGTCGATGGTCTCGTACTCGATCAGCGCGTCGGCGACGCGCTTCAGCGTATCCAGGTTCTCGTTGAGCACCTTCCGCGCCCGCTCGTAGGCGCCCATCACGATCCCGCGCACCTCGGCGTCGATCTGCCGCGCCGTCTCCTCCGAGTAGTCCGGCCGCGACGCGAAGTCGCGCCCGAGGAAGACCTCGCCGTCGCGGTTCCCGAAGGCCAGCGGCCCCAGCTTCTCGCTCATGCCCCAGCGACACACCATCGCGCGCGCGAGCTGCGTCACCTGCTCGATGTCGCTCGCCGCGCCGGAGCTGATCTCACCGAAGACGAGCTCCTCCGCGATTCGCCCACCCAGCGACATCTGCAGCTGGTCCATCAGCTTCTTCTTGTAATAGCTGAGCTTGTCTTCCTTCGGGATGAAGCTCGTCACGCCGAGCGCCTGCCCGCGGGGGATGATCGTTACCTTGTGCACCGGATCGCAGCCGGGCAGCAGCTTGCCGACCAGCGCGTGGCCCGCCTCGTGGACCGCGGTGAGCCGCTTCTCGGCGTCGGTCATGATCATCGACTTCCGCTCGGGCCCCATCAGGATCTTGTCCCGCGCCATGTCGAAGTCGTGCTTGGTGACGCGCTCCCGGTTGCTGCGCGCCGCGTAGAGCGCCGCCTCGTTGACCAGGTTCTCCAGGTCCGCGCCCGTCATCCCCGGCGTGCCGCGGGCGATGAGATCCAGGTCGACCTCCTCGCCCAGCGGGACGCGCCGGGTGTGCACCTTGAGGATCCCCAGGCGCCCCTTCAGGTCCGGCCGCGGCACGACGATGCGCCGATCGAAGCGCCCGGGCCGCTGCAGCGCGGGATCGAGCACGTCCGGCCGGTTGGTGGCCGCGATGATGATCACGCCCTCGCTGGACTCGAAGCCGTCCATCTCCACCAGCAACTGGTTGAGGGTCTGCTCGCGCTCGTCGTGACCACCGCCCAGGCCCGCGCCGCGGTGGCGGCCGACGGCGTCGATCTCATCGATGAAGATGATGCACGGCGCGTTCTTCTTGCCCTGCTCGAAGAGGTCGCGCACGCGGCTGGCGCCGACGCCCACGAACATCTCCACGAAGTCCGAGCCAGAGATGGAAAAGAACGGCACCCCCGCCTCGCCGGCCACCGCCTTGGCCAGCAGCGTCTTGCCCGTGCCGGGGCTGCCCATCATCAACACGCCCTTGGGGATCCGCCCGCCCAGCTTGGTGAACTTCTTGGGATCCTTGAGGAAGGCGATGATCTCTTCCAGCTCTTCCTTGCACTCGTCGATGCCCGCGACGTCCGCGAAGGTGACCTTGTTGTGGCTCTCGGACAAGAGCTTGGCCTTGGACTTCCCGAAGGACATCGCCTTGCCGCCCGAGCCCTGCAGTTGCCTCATGAAGAAGATGAAGAAGAGGAAGAGGAAGAGAATGGGCACCGACTGCACGAGCAGCGTCACCCACGTGGAGTTCTCCTCGGGCTTGTCGATCGCCACGTCGATGTTGGCCTCCCGGAGCTCCTTGAGCAGCGCCGAGTCGGCGGTGGGGCCCGTGGTGCGGAAGTCCTCGTTCGTGTCCGCCAGCTTGCCGGTGTAGACGTTGCCCTTGATGGTGACGGCGGTGATCTTCTTCTCCGCGACCTTCTTCTGGAACGCGGAGTAGGTCAGCACCTGGACGTCAGGCTTGTTGCCGGAGAAGAACTGGTAGAAGGCCACGAAGAGGATGATCAGGATCACCCACAGGCCGATCGTCTTGTAGCTGGAGCGCACGGGAACCCTTGGTAGGCGTGAACGTCGTCGCCTCCTTATAACCCATGACTCACCCGGGCGCCCGGGGGTTCCGCGTGAACTTTCATGAAGCCCTGCGCGGGGGGGCCGGCTCGAGGCGGACCTGGTCATTGGCGCAGGACAGGAGCTGATCCTTCGGCAGGGTCGCCGTCCCTCCCTCGGCGACGGCGCGCAGGGCCTCCTCGATGACCAGCGCGTCCACCGGCAACCCCGCCGACGACAGGAGCAGCGCCACCACCCGGCGCCGCACCGGGCCCGCCAGCGCCTGGACCGCGAGGCGATCGAGCCCCCCACCCACGAGCCCACAGCGCTCCAGGGCACGCCGGGCCTCCAGGGTGAGCAGGCGATCGTCCTCCTCTGCCAGCCGGGCGAAGCGCGCCAGGGCGGGCTGGGCGTCGAAGCCCACCGCGGCGCTCAAGGCAGGCAGTGCCTCCCGCCGGATGCGCGCGCGGAGGAGCGATGGATCCTCGTTCATCGGATCGTTCACCCACGAGAGCTCCAGCGCCCGGGCCCACGCCTCCACCTCCGCGCGGGTGGCGAACAGCAGGGGCCGCACCACGTGATCGCCCCGCTCCTCGAGAACGCTGCCCGCTCCCCCGAGGGCGGCCCCGCGCGCCAGGCGCATCAGCAGCGTCTCCGCTTGATCTGACGCCGTGTGCGCCGTGGCCACCACGTCGAGGCCCGCCTGCCGTCGCACCCTCTCCAGCGCCACGTAGCGGGCGTCGCGCGCCACCGCCTCGAGGCCGCTCGACGCAGGATCGAGCTGCACTGCCACCCGGTGACAACGCACCGACAGCGACGCGGCCGATCGCTCCACCGCGTCGGCCCACGCGCGGCTCTCCGGACACAGCCCGTGATCCACCGTCGCGACCTCCAGCCTCAGCTCAAGGCGCGGCGCCGCCGCCGCCAGCGCGTGCAGCAGCACCGTCGAGTCCACGCCGCCTGAAGCCGCCGCCAGGATCCCCCGCCCGGTGAGGCCCAGCCGGCGCAAGCCCCGCTCCAGCTCGCCCTGAAGCCTCGTAACCGCCAGCCGTTCCTGTGTTTTCTCCATCGGTCAACCCTTTCGGGGGGACGGGTTGCTGGCCCCGGGGTGTCACCTTATGATTGCACTGAACAATCGCTCCGGTCCGAGGAATGCAAGAGGGCAGACCGGGTTGAAGCGATACGAGTCTTGACGTTGGGCCCAGGGGTCCCCCCCTCCCCCCCTGGGCTCACGGGTCGGGTCGACTTCGGTCGGCCCGTCCCTCTTTCTGGGCGCTCCTTCGGGCCGGAGGAGCGACCCCCTTTTTCCTTCGACGGCCCCTACCTCGGCTGCTCGGCGTACCACTGGACGCCGCCGAGCGTGACGTCAGGACTGCACTGCAGGCTGCCGCCCGTCTGCCGCCAGCCGAAGCGGGAGATCACCGGCGCGGTGATCCGCCCGTTGACGTCGGCGCCCTTCACCTCCACCACCGGAGGAGGGGTGCCGCCGTCGGGCAGCGAGCCCAGCGCCGACTTCGCAGGCCACTCCACGTCTGCGACGTAGAGCATCTGACAGGGAGCGCCCAGGAAGAGCTCGTCGGGCGGCACCAGCGCGTCGAGCGGAATGACGGCTGCGGGCGCGGGGCTGCCCCTGAAGAAGAGGCGCACCACCGGGCTGGGCGGCGGGAAGCACTTGCCGGTGCCCAGCCCCGCGTCGGCGATGGGCGCGCCGTCCGCCACGCAGCGTTGAGGCGCGGCGCAGGTGCAGGCCTCCCCGTCGAGGCACCCCGCGTCACCCGTCACCACGCAGCCCGCCGGCGCGTGGTTGCGCGCGTCCTTGAAGTAGTGGACCAGCACCTTGTACCGGCAGCTCGCGGTGGCGCAGGCCAGATCGTTCTCCGGGTAGTTCAAGGACACGTTCTCCAGCAGCGCGCCCGCGCCGGTGTCGTCCACGTTGAGGCGCGGATCGTCCGAGGAGCCGGCCTGGCCCCAGTCGAAGTCGAAGCCCGCGCCGGGCATGGCCCGCTGGGTGGTGACGGCATAGCCGTTGATGTCGCCGGACGTCTTGCTGGCCGGGCCATGGCTGAAGAAGTCGAAGGTCCCGCTGAAGGGCGCGGCCGTGGCGGCGGCGGACGGCCTCACCAGGTGGACGTCGAGATCGACGTCGGCCGCGCCGGTCCACTGGAGCTGCGCGACCAGGTCCTCCTTCACCGCCACGGCGAAGCGGATCGGCACCGTAGTGGTGTGGCCCTGCACGTCGCCCACCGTGAGCTCGAGCACGTACTCACCCGTCACCACCGGCCTCAGTTGGACCTGGGGCGTCATCGCGCCCGACAGGCCCAGCCCCTCCGCTCCGCGCGGCGTCATGGCCAGCCGCCACGCCCAGGTGAGCGAGGTCCGCCCGTCCTCGGGATCGAAGCTGCACGACGTGTTCGGATCTCCCGGCGACTGCGCGGAGAAGATCGCCAGATCTCCCGGACGCACGTCGCGCCGGTTGGTGAAGTCGTAGCCGCCCATCGGGGGCATGCGCAGCGAGTCCCACTCGGACGCTGAGCTGTAGTCGCGCGGGGCGTCTCCAGACGGCGGCGGCACCACCCGCACCAGGTTGGCGCAGACCTCGGGAGGGAGGTTGGGCCGCAGCGTACCGGCGAGCGCCACCGACACCTGCAGGGCGTCGGTGTCGTCGGACTCGATCACCAACTGCGCGGAGTAGCCCTGCCGCGCCTCGCTGGTGGGCGTGAAGCGGATCGGCACGTTGAAGCCTTCGTTCGCCTGCAGCACCCGCCCGCCGGGCTCGAGTGCGCCCATGAAGGTGAAGGCCGCCGCGTCCGTGCCCTCCACCGCCAACTTCGTCACCGTGAGCGCCACCGGGCCTGCGTTCACCACCACCACCGTGGGCAACTGCGTCTCGGGGAGCGGCACCAGGCGATCCTTCGGCTCGGCGCCGAAGTCGATCGCAGGCGGCGTCACCGTCACCGTGCCCTTGCACAGGAGCGCCGGGTCGCAGGTGGGCGTCACCTGGAGGATCGGCTTGGCGCCCTCCCCCGCCAGCGCCACCCGCGTCGTCGGGTGATCCGGATCGTCGCTGGCGATCACCAGCGTGGCCACGGACGCTTCCAGCGCGATGGGCCGGAAGGTGATCTGCAGCGACGCCTCGCCCAGCGGGACCACCTGCGTCGGCGCCGCCCCCAGGGTGAAGGCGGCCCGCCCCGCGCCTTCGAGCGTCACCGAGGAGATCGTCACCTGCGTCTGGGTGCGCGCGGCCAGCGTCACCGTGCGGACCTGCGCCTCGTTCACCTTCACCTGCCCGAAGTCCACACCCGCCGGCGTCACCCCCAGCGAGGGAGGAATGGTGTTCACGTTCTGCTTGCAGTTGCACCCTGCCGCAGAAAGGAGGAGTGCGAGGCACCACAGGGGCGCGAGTGTCCGCATAGGGGCGGACTTCTACCGCTGTACGGCAGTGGGGGAAATGGTTGACCCCCGGCGCCATGTGTCGGATAAACGCCAACTTACGTCGTCACGTCGTTCGCACTCGCGGAGATCCCCACATGTCTGGCACCGACAAGCGCAAGCAGTCCCTGTACTTTCCTGAGGAGATGTTGAAGGAGATCCAGGAGGAGGCGAACCGCCAGGATCGCTCGCTGTCGTGGGTCGTCCAGCAGGCGTGGAAGATCGCCCGCGATCGCATCAAGGCCTTCCCCGCGGTGAATGACGTGGCCGGCGCTCCGGATCCCCGCGAGGACCGCTGATGGCCACCACGGATCATCGCAAGCAGTCGCTCTATTTCCCCGAGGAGATGCTCTCGGAGATCGAGCATGAGGCCGAGCGCCAGGATCGCTCGCTGTCGTGGATCGTCCAGCAGGCCTGGAAGATTGCACGCACGGATCTGCGGCGGATCCCCTCGCCCAACGACGTGCTCGATCCTCCGTCGAACGGCTGAAATCAGGCTTCGGCAGCGCCCGCGCCCTCCCCTGGCTCACTCGCCGGGAGGGCGTCGTCGCGTCTGGGCTCTTCAGTTCGGCGGCCGCGTGGGCGTGGAGCAGTTGGTGAAGCGGATGCGCGCGCCGTCCACCCGCATCCCATTCTCCACCGTCTGGTTGGCGGGGCTCTGCTTGAGGTACTCGGCGGCGATGTTGGAGTCGATGCCGCCGAAGCGCTTGGCCTGCTCCGGGTTGCGCGAGGGGTCGGTACTGGTGCCTTCCAGCATCGAGTAGCCGTCGCCGCCCTTGACGATGAAGGACGACATGGCCCCGCGGAACTTCGCCTGCTCGATGGGCCGGCCCGGCTTCTGGAGCTGCTGCCCCTTGATCCGCAGCGACGTCACCCGGCTGCCCGCGGGCTGGGCGCAGTCCACGTCCAGGGCCACCTCTGCCGACACCTGCAGGAACTGGCCCGACGGCGAGACGATCGGCGCGGGCGCGGCGAACAGGCGCTCCACCGAGTGCTCGAACATCTCCACCACCTGCGCCTCGGAGAGATCGACGGCGATCACCGGGTTCTCGAAGAGGAGGATCTCATGCAGCGTGCCGTTGGTGAGCGGCCCTTCCCGCAGGATGTTGCGCGTCACGCACAGCCCTTCCGCGCGGATCGCCCCGCCGTTGACGACCGCGAAGTCCACCGGGCGATCGCCGTCCCGGTACACCCAGACGAAGCCGTCCGCCGTCTGCTGGCCGATCGCGTTGTTGGCGTGGCGGGCGTTGGGGCGGTCCAGCCAGATCTCCGTGCCCTTCGCCACGAAGGCCACCCGCTCGTTGGGGTTGTCCACCAGCGGCTGGCAGGTGTCGTTGTAGGCGATGCAGCCGGGCAGCGCGGCGGCGCCGGCAGCGAGGGCAGTGAGGAGGAGCCAGCGAGCCATGGCTAGAAGAACACCCGAATCGTCCCGAAGACGAGCACGCTCTCGCGCGGTACGCCGCCCGGCACCCGGTCCGGTCGGGGGACGTCGTCAATATAGTCGAAGGTGAAGACGTTCTGGCCCAGCACCCCCAGCTCCAGGTGCTCGAAGAGGGGCTCGGTCCGCAGCTGCGCCGTCACCGTGGTGTACGCGGGCAGCGTGTAGCGGCGGATCTGCTCCAGCACCGAGCGGCTGTTGTTGCGGCGCTCCGAGTGGTAGCGCACCACGAAGTCCAGGTTGAGCCAGCGGCCCAGCGGCAGTGAGAAGCCGCCGTTGAAGCGCACCTGGGGCACGTCGGTGAGCAGCCTGCCGGACGCTGGAGTGCCCAGATCCTCCGCGCGCTGCCACGCGGCGTTGAGCCAGGCCACGCCCCGCTGCGTCACCTCCAGGCGCGCCTCGCCTTCGAAGCCCCAGCTCTGCACGCCGATGGGGCGGTTGGTGTAGGGGATCAAGTTGCCGGTGTTGTCGACCAGCGCGATCGCGTCGGTGAGCTTCTCGAAGAAGGCGTTGGCCTTGAGCCGCAGCTTCGCCTCGCCCAGTCCCTGCAGGTACTCCACCCCGCCCTCCACCAGATCGACGTACGCGCCCTTCAGGCCGGGGTTGCCCACCGCGCGCCCCTGGTTGGAGTCGCTGTCGGGGATCGTCTCGGCCAGCTCCTGCACGGTGGGCGCGCGCCAGGCCCGGCCGTAGTGCCCGCGGACGACCAGGTTGGTGAAGGGCGTCACCGCGAGGCCGAGGCGGGGCCCGAAGGAAGGCACCAGCGCGGCACCCGTCCAGGCGCCGTTGGCGTCGGCGGTGGGAAGCTGGGTGAAGTCGAGCCTCAAGCCAGCCTGAATGGAGAGCGCGTCCAGCGGGGTCCAGGTGTCCTGGCCGAACAGCCCGAGGCCGAAGCGATCCGCCGCGGGGCCGCGCCCGCCCTGCCCGTTCTCCGTCGGGTAGCGCAGCCCGTCGGGGCGCGCCAGCGAGCCCGCGCTCTCGTTGGTGCTGGGCACGTAGTTGGCGAGGTAGGCGTAGCTGGAGATCGACTGCAGCTGCGCGTCGAGGCCCACCGCCAATTGGTTCTTCGCCGGCAGCGAGAGATCCGCTCTTCCCGACAGGCCGAAGCTGCGCGCGCCCACCGTCACCTGCTCGAGGATCCCGTCCGCGAACAGCGTGTTCGGGTTGGAGGCGACCACCTGATAACCGTCTGGCGCCAACTGCCAGAGGCGGTCCGTGTCCTGCTGATCGAAGGAGAAGCGCGCCGAGACGGTGCCGAGTTCCCCCAGGG
Organism: Myxococcales bacterium; assembly: GCA_020846875.1. GTDB lineage: Bacteria > Myxococcota > Myxococcia > Myxococcales > Myxococcaceae > JADLDB01. The sequence goes on from JADLDB010000026.1 coordinate 16,969, forward strand.
GCCTGGACCAGGTGAGCGCCGCGTCGATGGACTGCCAGCGCAGCCGCGAGTCGTTGCCCACCACGTCGAACAGGCCCACCAGCGCGCTGCGGTTCTCCAGCAGGAAGCGGCCGGCCACCCCGAAGGTGCCGGCGGACTCCGTGTCCAGGCTGACAGCCAGGCCCACGTTCACCAGGAAGCGGTTGTCGAGGGTGCTCTTGGACCGCGGCGTCCCGGTGGGGGGATCGAGGCCGTCCTTCGTCACCGGCTTGCGGTACCCGTACTGGCTGGCCACGTCGGCGTCGCCCTGGATCGTCACCGGGCCGAGTCTCTTGGCGCCCACCAGGTGGCCGTCGAAGGCGTCGAAGCTGCCGCCGGTGAAGACGCCGCGCAGGCCTTCCTCGGTGCGCGTCACCAGGTTCACCACCGCGAGGTAGTTGCCCAGGCCGACCTCGGCGGTGGCCGGTCCGCGGATGATCTCGATGCGATCCAGGTTGTCCACCGGCAGCGTGGCCAGCGCCTGCCCGTCGTAGAAGTGGTTGAGCCGCTGCCCGTTGACGAGGAAGAGGACCTCGGGGGCGCCGCGCAGGCCCCGCACGCCCACCCGGTAGAAGCCCTGGACGTCGCGGCTGACCGAGAGGCCAGGGACCACCTCGAGCGCCTCGTGCACGTAGCGAACGCCCAGTTGCTTCAGGTGGCCGGCGCTCAGCACCACCGGGGCCAGCACCGTGGTGCGCGTCCGCTCGTCGAGGTGCTGGGCGAAGCCGGAAGGGGCCTCGGCGCCATAGACGGCCAACTCCTCGTCCAGCGCGGTGCGCGGCTTCGAGGTGGCGAGCGGCTCTCCCGGCGCGCTCTTCTCGGGGGGCGTCTTCTCGGGCGCGGCTCTCTCCGGGGGGGGCTCGGGGGCTCTGTCTGGAGGCTTGTCAGGCGGCCTCTCGGCCACGGCCTTCGCCGCCACCGGGTCGCCGGCGGTGGCCTTGTCGGAGGCGGAGGTGTCGGAGGTGTCCGTCCACTCGGTCGGCGGCTTGTCCGGCACCTCGGCGGGAGGCGGCTTCTCTGGCTCCTCGGGCGGGCACTTCTTGCCCTTCCTCGGCTTGCACTTCGGCTTCTTCTTCTCCGGCTTCTCGGCGGCCGCGTCGGTGCTGTCGCCGACGATGATCACCCGCGCCGGGCGCGAGGCTGTGGCGAAGAGGGGCGTCGCCTTCCCGCTGGAGGTGACGCCTTCGACGTACAGCTCGATCCCCGGCGGCACCATCCGCGAGGCTGGCAGCGTGGCCCGGTAGAGATCGCCGTACTGCAGGGACAGCTCGTGGTCCTCGTAGTCCTCGCCCGGCCCGCGCACCTTCACCACCAGCTTCGCGAACGGCCCCCCGGACAGGTTCCCTTCCACCTTGAAGGGCTGCCCCATGGGCGCCTCCACCGGCGGGGTGTACAGAAAGGTGGCGCGGGAGTCGGCGGCGGACGAGCGCGCGACCAGGGCGAGGCCGAGACCGAACAGGAGTGCCGTCCGCAAGTGGGTGAGAGCGTCGAATGAAGGCAGCGTGAAGGCAAGTCAGGAAATTTGCCGCGTCGGGGCGCGCGTGGGACCGTTCGCGTCGCCCATGCGTTCGTCGTTGACGCTGCAGCGATCCCTCTTCCAGCACCAGCAACGCCAGATCGATCAACGGGTCCAGGGCGCTTCCCGCGCCTTCCGCGCGTACGAGGCCCGCTACCGCCGCGCGACCCGCGCCTACCGCCGGGTGATCGACGTGGAGGAGGTGCACGAGCGCATCGCTGCCGCCGACGTGGTGCACGTGGGCGACTACCACACGCTGCGCCTGGCCCAGCAGACGTTCCTGGAGCTGGTGCACCGCGCGCTCAAGGGGCGCCGCCGGGTGGCGCTGGCCCTGGAGTTCGTCGAGGGCCGCCACCAGCCTGCGCTGGACGCCTTCCTCGCCGGGCGGCTGAAGAGCCGCGCCTTCCTGGAGCGGATCGGCCACCCTTACCGCGGGCCCTTCGACATCTGGCCTGGGTTCGAGCCGATCCTCACCCTCGCCCGCCGCCACCGGCTGGAGGTGGTGGCCGTCGATCGCCGCGCGGAGGGCCCTCGGTCCCTGGAGCTGCGTGACGCCTACGCCGCCGAGCGGATCGCGAAGGTGGCCCGCGCCGGCGATCGGCCCCTGGTGCTGTCGTTGATCGGCCAGTTCCACGTGGCGCCCGGACACATCCCCCGGCAGGTGGCGCGCGCGCTGGGCGACGTGGAGCGCCGGCAGTTGATCGTCTACCAGAACGCGGAGGGCGCCTGGTGGCGGCTGGCGAAGGCGGGCCTGGCGGAGACGGCGCGGGCGGTGGAGGTGTCGGACGACGAGCTGTGCGTCTTCTCTGCGTCCCCCGTGGTGTGCCAGCGCAGCTTCCTCGACTACGTGGAGGCCGAGTCCGGCGACGCGCCCCTCACCGAGTCCGGGCTGGCGCAGACCTTCCGGCTGTTGGCGAAGGACATCGGGCGGCTCACCGGCGTCAAGGTGGGCCCGGAGCTCTCGGACATCACCGTGCTGGCGGCCGGCGATCTGGACGCGCTGGAGCAACTGCGCGCGCGCGGCCGCTTCACGCCTCGGGAGCTGGGGCAACTGGAGCGGCACGTGCTGTCCCGGGAGAGCGCGTGGGTCCCAAGGGCGCGCGCCGCCTGGCTGGCCAGCCTCTCGCTCAACCACGCCGCCGAGGAGGCCGCCCACTGCGTGCGCTTCCTGGCGGTGGGTGACGCGATGCAGCGGGAGCGCTCGAAGGAAGAGGCCTTCTGGGCGCGCTGCCTGGAGGAGGCGCTGGGCTTCTTCGGCAGCCGGCTGGTCAACCCCGCCCGGCGCTGCACCTCGCTGGAGGACTGGGCCGCCCACTTCCAGCGGGGCACCGGCGAGGCCCACCGGGCGGCCGCCTTCGTGCTGGCGATCACCGCCGCCCTGCCCGAGGAGCCGAAGGCCAGCCGCGCGCTGTGGCCGCGCTCGCCGCTCTCGCTCTTCAACGGGGTGAGCCACGCCCTGGGCTACCTGCTGGGCGATGCGCTGGCTCGAGCCTTCTCCCGAGGGCAGGTGTCGCGGGCGGAGGTGCGCGAGCTGTTCGAAGATCGCTTCGAGCACCCGCACGCCACCTTCCGCGCCTGGTCGCTCCGCCTGGCGCAGCGCCCGGCTCGTCGCGCTGCGTGACGCAGGCCTGCTGGTGTCGGCGCGCACCCGACACGGCGCTTTCGGGCCCAGCCGGGGTTAACGTTTGTCCTTGGTCCTGAAGCGCTTCCCCGTGGAGACTTACCTGCGTGGCCGATGACGCCCTCAGCACCCGCGAGCCCTTCGTCCCCGGGCGGCTGCGTCATGAGCTCGGCCCCTTCGGGCGCGCGCTGGCGGATCACTACTTCGAGCCAGTGCGCTTTCCGGCCTCGGCCATCGAGCAGCTCAAGGCCTTGAGCCACCAGGGCTTCGTGGTGCACGTCATGCGCACCACCGCGTGGATCAACTACCTGTACCTCTCGTGGGCCATGGTGCGGCACGGGCTGCCCCCGGTGCGCGCGGTCGTGAACCTGCGTCGGTGGTTCACCCGGCCCTTCACCCTGGCCGCGATGCGCGGAGAGTTCGACGTGCGCTTCACCTACGCACGGCGCCAGGGCGGCAGCGGCCTCATCTTCCTGCGCGAGAGCGCCTTCAACACCGCCCGCGGCCGGGAGACGCGCGAGGATCCCTTCCCCGCCCTGGTGGGCATGGCGCGCGCTTCCGACAAGCCCCTGTTCCTCGTGCCCGAGCTGCTCCTCTGGGAGAAGTGGCAGCAGAAGGTGACGCCCAGCGTCTTCGATCGGATCTTCGGCAGCCCGGAGGCGCCCGGCTTCGTCCACACCGTGGCCACCTTCATGCGCAACTTCCGGCGCGCGCAGCTGCGGGTGGGCGAGCCCATCAACCTGAAGCGCTTCATCGAGGAGTCTGAGGACGAGAGCGACGCGGTGATCGCCCGGAAGGTGCGCAGCTCCTTGAATCATCACCTCTCGCGCGAGACGCGGGCGGTGTTCGGGCCGCCGCGCAAGCCGGTGGATCGGCTGATCGAAGAGGCGATGCGCGATCGGGTCTTCCAGCAGACGGTGACGGCGGTGGCGAAGGAGCAGGGCCGCGCGCTCGCCTCGGTCGAGCGTGAAGCGGCGCGCAACTTCAACGCCATCGCCTCGCGGTACAGCCCGACGGTGGTGGGGCTCACCGCGCCGGTGCTGCACTGGGTCTTCAACCGGATCTACGACGGCGTGGAGGTCGACGAGGCGGGCCTGGAGCGGGCGATGAAGGCCGCGGCGAAGGCCCCGGTGGTGATCGCCCCCAGCCACAAGAGCCACGTCGACTACCTGATCATGAGCTACGTGCTGTGGCAGCGCGGCTACACCGTGCCACTGGTGGCCGCGGGCGCCAACCTGTCCTTCTTCCCCCTGGGGCCGTTCCTGCGCCGCGCCGGGGCCTTCTTCCTGCGGCGCAGCTTCAAGGGCGACGCGCTGTACACCGCGTCCTTCAAGGCGTACCTGAAGAAGCTGGTCCACGACGGCATTCACCACGAGTTCTTTCCGGAAGGTGGCCGCAGCCGCACCGGCAAGCTGCTCCAGCCCAAGCTGGGCATGTTCACCTGGCTGGTGGACGCGGTGCTGGAGGGCGCGCGCAACGAGCTGCTCTTCGTGCCCGCGGCCATCGACTACGAGAAGGTGGTGGAGGGCGGCAGCTACAGCCAGGAGCTCAAGGGCGGGGAGAAGAAGCCCGAGGACTTGAAGGCGCTCTTGTCGGCGCCCAGCGTGCTGACAGAGAACTACGGCCGCATCCACCTCACCTTCGACGAGCCGGTGTCCCTGGCCGAGCTGATGAAGGAGCGCGGCGTGGAGGCCGCAAAGGCCACCGAGGAGCAGAAGAAGGGCCTGGTGCGAGCGCTGGGCCACCGGGTGATGTACGGGATCAGCAGGGTGTCGACGGTGACGCCGCACGCGCTGCTGGCCTCCGCCCTGCTCGCCCACCGCCGCCGGGGGATCTCGGTGCGCGAGCTGACCGATCGGATCGTGCTGTTGCGCCGGATCGCGGAGGATCTGCACGCGCCGCTCTCCAGGCAGTTGGAGAACGCGCCGTCGTCCCCCATCGTGCTGGGGCCGATCGCCGACGCGATGCACATGTTCTCGTCGGGCGGCTTCGTGCGGATCGTCGAGGCGCGGGGCGAGCCCATCTACCAGGTGGAGGACGATCGACGCGCGGAGCTGTGCTTCTACAAGAACACGCTGCTCAACCTGGTCGCCGGCCGAACCATCGTCTGCGCGGCGCTGCTGGTGGACGAGACCGCCAATTCCCGGGAGCAGATCCGCCAGCGGGCGCTGTTCCTCTCCCGGCTGCTCAAGTTCGAGTTCCTCTACCCGGTGGGCAAGACGTTCGAGTCGATCTTCGACGAGACGCTGGAGCACCTGGTGGGGTTGAGCCTGGTGGTGAAGGCCGAGGAGGCGGTGCGGGTGGCGCCGGAGCCGCACGCCCGGCCCCAGGTGCAGTTCCTCGCCGATCTGCTGCGCGACTCGCTGGAGTCCTACCTCCTCGCGGCGCGCACCGTGGCCGAGGCGGGAGGCGGCCTCGAGAGGAAGGACTTCATCAAGCGCGCACTGGAGGCCGGGCGCGCCGACTACCTGGCGGGGATCATCACCGCCGCCGAGGCGCTGTCCCGCACCACGCTGGAGAACGCCCTGCTGTACCTGATCGATCGCGGCCACCTCGTCGCTCAGGAGAAGAAGGTGCTGACTGGCCCAGTGCCCGCGCAAGAGTTGGTGGCTACGCTGCGCCCCTACGTCCCGGAGATCAGGTGAGAGTCCTCTTCGTTGCCGTCGCCGTGTTGTTCGCCGCCCCCTCCCTGGCCCAGGACTTCGAGCTCGACCTGTCCGAGGAGAAGCCGCCCAAGCCGCCTCCAGAGCTGCGCCCCACCGTGGCCGTGCTGTCCGTCACCGCCGCGGACAAGGAGGAGTCCAGCGCGGGGCGCGCGAAGATCCTCGAGTCCGAGGTGCTCAAGCAGTTGGCCCAGAGCGACGACTTCCAGACGGTGGTGGAGCCGTCGCTGGTGGTGAAGACGCTGGGCGCCGAGGCGACGAAAGCGCAGACCTGCGCCGACTGGGCCTGCTTCGAGTGGGCCGCGAAGGCGCTCAAGGTGCACCGCGCGCTGCGGATCACCGTGGCGAAGGCCGGCCCCGGCAGCGTGGTGACGGTGATCGGGTACGATCCCGGCTTCGCCGAGCTGCTCACCCTGTCGCAGGAGTCGGGCGAGAAGGCCGAGAAGTCCTTCCTCGGGGTGGCCGGCAAGTCCCAGGCCCAGAAGGACCGCGAGTTCATCAAGAAGATCGCCGGCTTCATCAAGTCCTCGCTGGTGAAGATGGCCACGCCCAACGGGAAGATCTCCGTCGACAGCCCCGAGGCCAGCGCCGCGGCCACCATCGACGGTGTGGAGGCGGGCGTGGGCAGCTTCGAAGCGGTCGTGCAGCGCGGCCTGCGCACGGTGCGGGTGGCGGTGGCCGGCTTCGAGCCCTTCGAGGAGCAGGTGAAGGTGGAGCCGCAGAAGACGGCGCCGGTGAAGGTGACGCTGAAGGCGAAGCCGATGGAGGTGGTTGCTCCTGTCGCCGTGGTGCAGGACCCGGGGACGCCCATCTACCAGCGGCCTGGCCTGTACCTGGCGGTGGCGGGTGCGGTGGCGGTGGGCGTGGGGATCGCCTTCGGGCAGATGGCGATGAGCACCCAGCGGGCGCTCGACGCGGGCGGGGATCCGGTGAGCGTCACCCGCGCCCAGGCGAAGAACGCCTCCACCCAGGCGCTCCTGGCCAACATCCTCGTGGCGGGCGGCGGCGCGCTGGTGGCGGGAGGCGCGGTGTGGGTGATCCTCACCCCGTCGGGCGGTGCGCCTCCTCCCCCGGCAGGCGAGCCCGGCAGCAAGGGCACAGGCGCCGGCGCGATGGTGCACCTCGGGGGCACCTTCTGACGATGCGCCTCGCCCCGCGCGCGCTCTGGGCCTTGCTGGCTGGCGTGGCGCTCGGCGCCGCCTGCCGGGTCTCCTTCACCGATGAGCTCCGCTACTCGTGCCAGGCCGACTCGGACTGCGGCGGAGACGGATTCAAGTGCATCGACGTCCCCGGCGGGGCGAAGGCCTGCTGCAAGGACACCGGCGCCGAGGTGTGTGGGGACAGGCAGGACAACGACTGCGACGGGCTGGTGGACGGGCTGGACTCCTGGCCTTCCGAGTCGTGCAACGGCAGCGACGACGACTGCGACGGCCAGGTAGACGAGGGCTTCGACCTGCGCGGCGATCCCTTCAACTGCGGCCGCTGCGGCAACGCCTGCCCTCCCGCCAACGCCTGCGTGGACAGCGCCTGCGTGCTGGCCGGAGAAGCCAACTGCAACGACGGCCTCGACGACGACCTGAACGGGGTGGCCGACTGCGCCGACGTGTCCTGCAACCTGGCCCTCTGCGGCCAGGGCTGCCAGTGCCAGGCCCTCAAGAAGGCGGAGAAGAACTGCACCGACACCAACGACAACGACGGCGACTCCATGGCCGACTGCGCGGACGACAACTGCGCGGGCGCCGGCTGCGGAGACGGCGGCTGCGCCTGCCTGGGGAACAAGAAGACGGAGACGGCCTGCGCGGATCAGTCCGACAACGACGACGACGCCCAGGCGGACTGCGCGGACAACGACTGCGACGGAAAGCTGTGCGAAGGCAGCGGCACGCGCAGGTGCGCGGGGGGATCCTGCCTGTGCAACGGCGGCCCCCCGGTGACGGAGAACCCGATGAGCGGCCGCTGCCACGATCGCGTGGACAACGACTGTGACGGTGAGACGGACTGCCAGGAGGCCGCCTGCGAGATGGTGTCCTGCAGCCCCGACGGCGGGCCTGGGTGCCTGTGCGCGAACGGCGTGGGGCGTGAGACCAACTGCGTCGACCGTCAGGACAACGACGACGACGGCCTCACCGACTGCGCTGACGACGCCCAGTGCCCGGCGGGCACCGCCTGCACGTACTTGAGTCCCGGAGGCCAGGTGCGGACGGGCACGTGCAGCGCGAGCAAGCTGTGCGAGTGAGCCTCGCGCTACCCTTCCCAGGTGACGAGGAGCTCGCGCGCGCCAGGCGTCCACCTCCACCAGCGTGGTGCGGTACGGCTGCGAGAGGCGATCGAGCGCTGCTTCCAGCGCGCCGATGAAGAAGGAACCAGCGAGCCGGGGATGTGGCACGGGAGGATGCGTGCCGAAGGCGGGGGCGCACGGAGGCGGCCTCGCAGCTGGCCGGAGCGGCTCCCGGGCGTGGGGCGGCGGCGACGGCCTTGCGTCGAGGAGCAGCGGCTGTCAGAGCGCCAGCAGGAAGTGCGGTGTGGGGCGAGAGAGCCGGCGCGGAGCGACTGGTCGCAGCGCGCGGGGCCCGCTTGCCCCGGCTCTGGCGCGCCGCTCTCGGCTGGGCGGCGCTCGCCGTTCCTCGCCCTCTCCGCACCTCAACACCGCGCTCGCAGCACCGCGTGCTACCTTTCACACGCTCGGATTCTAGCCCTCGACTTCGACTCGCCCTTGGGGCCGCCTGAGGTGGCGCCACCGCAACCAACACCCGCCGACCTGGAGTCCTCATGCTCATCTTCTTCGCACTGCTCTTGGCCGCCTCGCCCACTTCGAAGCGGGTCTGCCGCACGCTCGAGAAGTGTGCCGCGCAGTGCTCAGCGCCGAAGGGGAGCGCCGAGGCCTGTTTCGCAGAGGGGCAGCTCCAGCGGGTGAAGAGCGCAAAGCGCGCTCCCGACGCCGCCGCGGCTCGCGCGGCCTATGCTGCGGGCTGTGAGAAGGGCCACGCTCGCGCGTGCGTCGAGCACTACGAGCTGAACCGCCATGGCTGGGGAGGGATGATCGACCTCGACGCCGCGGCGAGGAGCGCACAGCGGGCGTGCGAGCTCGGCTCGGCCGCGGGCTGCGCTGCGATCGCCGAGACGAAGCTCAACGCGGTCGGCACAGCGCACGACCCTGTAGGCGGGCGGATCTTCGCAGCGCAGGCACGCGCCGGCCTCGAGAAGGACTGCAAGTCGGGCGACGCACTCTCGTGCTGGTTCGTCGGCATCTTCGGGCAGATGCGGCTGTACCCCGAGGCGCTGGAGACGAGCGGGTTCGCCGCGGCGGCAAAGGCGCTCGCTCCGCGGTGCGAGAACGACGACGCGTGGGCGTGCTCCCTGCTCGGGTTGCAGTACGAGCTCGGGTGGGGCGTCGGGGTCGACCTGACCAAGGGCGTGGCGCTCAGCCGCCGCTCGTGCGACCTCGGTGATGGCGCTGCGTGCAACGTCGTCGCCAATGACTACGCGAACGAGCGCGGAGTCGCCAAGGACGGGCCGCTGGCGCTGCGCTACGCGAAGTTGGGTTGCGATGCCGGCTCGCAGTGGGCGTGCAACTCCGTGTGCTGGTGGCTGACGAGGAGCAACGGAGTCGAGAAGGACGAGGCGGCCGCGCGCCTCGCATGCGAGAAGGCGGAGAGGCTGCTCTCGGCGGCGTGCGAGCTGGGACAAGGCTCGAGCTGTTGGGCGCAGGCGCACCTCAACAAGGAGCGGTTCATCGCGGACGCGAAGGTGGAGCGCGTGCAGTCATTGTTCGCGGTGGCGGCCGAGGAGACCCGCGTCACCTGTGGGTTGCGCCAGTCGTGGTCGTGTCAGCTCTTGGCGTGGATGCACTGGAACGGAGACGGCGTCCCGGTCGATTGGGAGCTGGCAGTCGACTTCGAACGTCGCGCGTGCGAGGCAGGGCTCGGAGCAGCGTGTGCCACGATCGCCGGGCGCTTCGAGGCAGGCGACGCCGCCGAGGTGTCGCCCGCGCGCGCGAAGGCCTTTCACCTGAAAGCGTGCGCGCTCGGCACCACCGCGTCATGCGGCAGGGCGCAAGCGCTCGAGGTGAAGGCGGACGAGACGGTTGTCCCGGTGCGTTGCGAGGGTGGGCAGCGGGCGTCGTGGTCCGCGCCGCAGCGGTGCTGCCACCCGGGACAAGCGTGGTCGGGGAAGGACGGGCGCTGCCGCGGAACGCCACGTTGCGCCGCCGGCTTCGTGGTGCGCGGCGAGACCTGCATCGATGCGGTGAAGCTTCGGGACGAGGATTTCGCCGCCAAGCTCGAACAAGCGAACAAGCTGCTGCCGTGGGTGGAGGACGAGAACGTTCGCAAGCAGCAGGGCGCGCAGGCCGAGGCGATCGCGCTCGAAGCTGTGAAGCTGAAGCCGTCGGATCTTCGTGGCTACCAGGCGTTGGCCTCCGCGCTCACGCTCCAAGACCGGCGGTACGCGGCGCTCGAGGCGTACCAAGCTGGCTTGAAGGAGGTGGCGCCCGAGGACGTACCCAAGCTCCAGGAAAACATCGCCCAGCAGCGCGAGCACATCGCGTTCATGGAGGAGACGGAGCGCGCGATCCTCGCGGCGAAAAACAGCCCCGGCTACACGCGCAGCCCCGAGTACTGCGGCGTCGCGAAGATCTACGATCCCTGGTGCGCCGCGAACGGCTACGCGATGCCGAGCCTGTTGCCCGGCGAAGACCCGTCGGATCCGAAGCGGCGCGGCCCGAGCATGGGTGACGTGGTCGCCGCGGCGCTGCGCGAGCAACGGGAGCAGCAGCAGCGCGGCGGTGCGCCGTCCTTCGAGATGCCGAGCGCCGGCGGGCAGACCCTCGGCACGGGGGCGATCAGCGCGACTCCCGTCGGCAACTGCCAGCCCTGCGAAACCGTGGACTGCGGCGCGCAGATCGCTGCGTGCAAGGCGACCACGCACGGGCAACGTGCCTGCTACGAGGCCGCGGCGTGCGTCTGCGAGTGCCACCGCCGAAACGGCGGCTGCGGGACGTCGATCTCGTTTCTCGAGCGCTGCATCGCCAACAACCGCGCGAACGCGGCCCGGCTCGTCGGCTCGGGCACCGCGGTGGACACCCGGCAGGTGACACCGCCACCCGCGGCTCCTCCGGCTCCGCAGCGCGACTGCGCCGCGGCCTACAAGAACTGCATGGCCGGATCGGGGGGCTGCGCGGGACAGGCCTGCGCGGCGCCTGCTGAAGACCCGTGCGTGCTGAACCCCGGAGGCCCGGTGTGCCGATGCTGGAGACAGCGCGAGGCATGCGAGCGGCAGTGAGTCCAAAGCGCCCCTCGTCCCGATGAAGTGCTGCCGCACGTCGGGTACTGCCAGTGAACGTTCGTCATGATGCCTACTGGTTTCGTGTTCCCCAGAAATCAGGTCGCGTTCGAAGACGAACTCGTGGCTGCCGGCCTTCGCGCGCTGAGGACCAACCCATGCGACCTGGTCTGGCACCTTCCTCCGTCTCTCAGGGAATCGCCAGCGGCTCGGGCAGCGAGGCTTGCGTTGGCGTTCGGAGGCATCCGGCCGAAGAGGGCTCTCGGACCTCGGGTCCCGTCGAGCGCCTTCGTTCGCCTGGGGCTGCCTGGGCCCCTCGCCAAGGCTCACGCCCGCGCCATCACCCACGCGGTCGCGGACTGCCGATCGGCTGAGTTCGTGCAGCTGTGGTTTCACCCACACAACGTGGGCGAGGAACCCAACCGACGCCTTCCGGAACTCGACGTCCTCATCTCGCGGATCCGAGACTGCGCTCCCCGTACACCGTCGAGCTCGATGCAAAGACAATCTTCGGTCGCGGTATGAGCGTGCGCGCCGCGTCGAGCAGCCGCAACAGCCCCCGACGTTCACCTGCGTGTACTCGTCCGGCGTGTTCAGGCTGTCGTGCGAGCTGATCAGCGCCCCCAGGTGGTAGATGAGCGTCGCGCCCTCCAGCGCCTTCGCGTGCCGCGCCACGTCCAGCACCGAGGCCCGGAGGACCCGCACCTTCCCGTCGAGCTGCCGGTGGTTCTCCTCGCTCCCAAGCGAGAAGTCGTCGAGCACCACCACCTCGTACCCACCAGCCGGTCGCACAGCCCGATGCGTTACACCGCTCACCATGAACGAGCTCTCGCGGGTGGCGACGTGGAAGGTGGTGGACGACCTGGTGACGCGGGTATACCGCGCGTCGGGCGAAGTGACGGACCTGGCGACGCGGGAGCTGTTGCGGGAAGCCGTACTCTCGCTGGGGCCGCTGCTCCCGCTCCCGGTGCTGAAACGCCGCCTGGAGGTCGTCTCCGCGCTCCTGCTCGCCGCCGCCGCCACCGGCGCCCTCTCCGACTCCTCCGCCCGCACCTTGAGCGACGCCGTCGCGGCCGGCGCCCACTCGCTGCGCCGCCTCGAGCCGGCCTCGTCCGCCGCTGCGCCCTGAAGGCCGGCCAACGCTACGGGCAGGTCCAGGGAGTGAGTGGCGTCTGCGCGTTGCCGGTATTCGCTGGATCGTGCTGGTGCCGTGGCCAGGGCGCGTTCTTGTCGAGCCCTTGGGAGTCCACCAGCACCGCCCACACGCGCGCGTTGGTGCTCTGCACCGATGAGACGTAGAGCACGCCAGGCTGGCGTGCGCCGCATCGCTTGGCCGAAGGGCCGCGGTTGACGTCGAGGTTCAGCTGCGAGATGCGCGTCGTCGCAGGCAAGAGACCGGTCCACTGCCATCCAACGCCAGGTCCGGTCCCACTCCACTGCGTCGCGCGAATCACACCATCGTTCCCGACGATGTACACCCAGCCGCCTTCTCCGATCAGAGCAGCACGATCTGCCAGTGTCGTCGCCACCGCAGGCGATGCGACGGCCGAGCCGAACACGACAGGGTTCAGGCTCGTCAAGGGCGTGCGGCGCAAGACGCCGGCGTTGTCACCGTAGAAAACGAGCGGTGAACCTGACGTCCCGCCCACAACCGCAGCTCCACCGGGCGCACCAGCGGTGGAGTTCGTCGTGTTCCCAGTCAACGATGCCCCGGTAGAATTCACGACCCCAAACACGCCTCCGACCGTTGGTCCTCCTCCTCCTCCTCCTACAAGAGTCATGCCGATTGCGAAGAGGTTTGCCGGGAAGAGCGTCATGGTCGATGCGCTCCCAGAGGGGGCAGGAGACGTTGAAGCTGCGGTGAACTTGAAGAGCGGAGCGCTTGCGGTGCCTGCAACGAAAGCCTCGTCTCCGGTGACGACCACTGCCGGGCGGCCGCTCAAGCCCGTCGCGGTCGCTCCGAAGCAGTTCGTGGTGCCGGACACGACCGCTGGAGGACTGCTTGAGCGCACACCAACGGCGACCTCTCCAACTCCGCTCCCGGCCAAACCGAGGTCCCCGTCGATCGACAGGCCACTGCCGTTTTGGCAGTCGGTCGATTCGACACCTCCGTCAGCGAGGTGAATTCGCGAGATGGCAGAGTTGGCTCCGTCGCTGGTCGCGACGTATGCGCCCCGCGAGCCAACGACGGGTCCCGCTGTGACCGAGAGGGTCGATGACGTGCGCTCCCACAGCACCACACCGTCGCTGCTGAGGGTGACCAACCGGTAGGAACTTCCTGCTGTGCCCGTGCTCGTCCCTGCGATGACGGCACCATTTGGCGCCAAAGCAACCGCGGTTGGTGGAACGTTGCTGCCCACGCCGATGTCTCGCGACCACTTCAGCCTTGTGACGACGACATCACTGGAAGTCGGCGCGCTGAAATTCCCTGCGGCATCCTGCACGGCACCCAGCGCCACCGGGATGGCGCCGATACCTCCATCGAGGAAGTGCTGAGTGAGGTCCACGGAATAGCACCGACAGAATCTGCTCATTCCGCACTGGCGCGTGCACAGGTTCGCGGCGACCGCTGTCACCGCTGACGTCGTGAAATCCGCGGGCGCAATCGTGATGTCCTCGGTCGACTCGGTCTGGACCAACGCGGACTCCGACTTCTTCCACCGGTTCATTCCGTCGAGATCCAACTCATGGGGCTGCCGAGGCGGCGGCGACTCGACGAACAGGCTCACGGTGGGCGACATGGTGTCTTTCCGGATCGTCAACGAGCTGGCCACTCCAGCGTCTGGCCAACCGGCGACGAACGTCTTGTCGCCGTCAGCGCCGGTGAGCAGCAGAGTGCCGGCGAAGTCCCCCGTTGCGACAGCGAAGGAACCGCCCATCGCGCCCGCGACGGGCAGGCTCGTGAACCTTGGTGTGCTGCCGTCGGCCTTCGTCACAGTGACCCGCCCGGGAATCGTCGCGCCGTTGAAGGACGACCCGGCCGCAGGCGCGGTCCACGTCAGAGACAGGTTCGAACTCACACAACGGCCGCCGTCTGTCGTCGGCTGGCATTCCTCGTAGTCGGGGCAGCTCAGCGTCGGCGCGCAGCCCACGGACCCACCACCGGTGCCGCCCCCCATCCCAGCGTCGCCTCCGCCCATTCCTCCTCCGGTGCCTCCACCGCCACCGATCCCACCCCCCATCCCGCCTCCCACGCTCCCATCAAGGCCCCCATCGCTCGCGACCAGACAGATCTTGAGCTGCGCGTCGCAGTAGCCTGAGCCGGGGCAGTCATTATCGCTGGCGCAGGGAATCGGCCTGAAGCACCCAGCGGCGAAGGTGGCGTTCAGGACCAAGAGACAGAACCAAAGCCATCGCTCACGCATGACGCTCTCCCAACGGCGCGGGTGAATGGCGCCAGACCGCCTGACATAGCACTGAGTTGCTGAGCCACAAGAAGCACGAGTTGCATGTTCGATCACGAAGGCGCGGGCGGACACGTTGAGCAGGCCGCGGACGCCCTCGCGGATCCGCATCGCCTGGTAGTCCAGGGCGCCCTGGAACACCGGCTCGAGGATCGACCGCTCGGCGTGCGTCAACGGCCTGCGCGGGGTGCTGCCGGCGAGCGCCACGGCCCGGACGACGAGGGCGGCGGCGCGCCCGAGCGGCGACTTCCAGCCGATCACCGGCAGCGGCTCTCGTAGAGCTGTACCGGGTCGGCGATCCGCTCCGACGCGGTGAAGAAGGAGGTGCCGTCGGCCGAGTACGCCACCGCCTCCCCCTGGGGCTCCTGAGCGACGGCCACGTCCACGGGCGAGGCAGCGAAGAGCTTCTCGAAGTCCGTCTCCCCGGGCGGCAGGCGTAGCTGGACCAGGCGGTTGTACATGCGCAGCAGCACCGCGTCGCCGCAGGGGCTCACGTCGGCGGCGGTGAGGGGGCGATCCGTAGACGACGGCACCGTCAGCGTCGCCACGTAGTCGAGGACGTTGACGCCTTGAGGATCCAGCGCCGCGGGGAAGCGGTACACCTGGCTGGGGGCGGTGAGCTCCTTGGTGACCAGGTACAGGCGGCCGGTCACCGGGTGGGCGAAGAGGGACTCGCAGTTGTGCTTCTCGCCGCCGGGGTACTCGAAGGCGATCCTCTCGAAGGGGACGGAGGCGGTGCCGCCGTCGGCGGGGAGCGCGGGCTCCGCCACGCGGAAGACGGCGTAGTCGGTACGCACCCTTCCGTTGTCGCCGGTGTCGCCCAGGTACAGGCAGGCGCCGGCGTCACAGGGACCCAGCGCGATGTCCTCCCAGTCCCGAGCCACGGCGCCGGGCAAGAGGAAGCGCCCCAGCGCGGCGCCGGTGGTGGACAGCGCGAAGAAGCGCGCCAGGTCGCCGGAGTCGTTGTGCGCATACAGCACGCCCGGGTGCGCGCGGCTCGCGACCAGCCCGGACAGCTCCCCCAGCTCCGGATCGCCCAGCGGCCCCGCCACCCGCGGGTTCCCGAAGCGCGCGCAGCCGCAAGCCAGAGCGCCAGCGTCGACGGGGCCCGCGTCCCCTCCGTCTCCCGGCTCGGGCACGAAGGACGCGGCGGGGTGTTGGCAGGCGCCCAGGAGGGAGACGAGGACGAGGACGTGGGGGGCTCTCACATCGACGCATCATGCACGATGCGCCAGCGCCCGTTGTACCGAATGAAGACGACGACGGTGTGCCCGCTGGCGGGCGGCTTGTCGGGGTACGTCAGCGTCCACTTCGCGGCGACGGTGGCCGAGTCGCCGGAGACGCGGAGATCGATCGGCTCCAGCGCCAGCTTCCCCATGGCCTTCGCGTCCGGGTACTTCTTCTTGTACCGGGCCAGCACCTCGGCGCGGCCCTTCGTCACGCCGGACGGAGAGACGAAGACGGCGTCGTCCGCGTAGGACTGGCAGAAGCCGTCGAGATCTCCTTTGCTCCACGCGGCGGCCTGGCGCGCGAGGTACGCCGTGAGCTCTTCGGCCTCGGTGCGGCGAAACACGCGCAGCGGAAAGGACGCCTTCTCGCCCGAGCGGTACACGACACTCAGCGTGGCGTCGCCCTCCGACATCCCGGTGAGCCGCAGCCGGCCGTTCCCCACCACGGCGAGGTCGGCGATCGGCTTCTCTCCCATCGCGCCGATGTTCGCCTTGGCCAGCGCGGGGATCTCTACCTCGAGGCTGGCCCCGACGCGGAGATCCCAGCCCTCGCCGGCCACCGCGGAGAACGAGGTCATCGACACCATCACCGCGATCCACCCGGACTTCACGGCGAGGCGGAGCACGTCGCGATGGCCACCTTCTGCATCTCCTTCACGAACTTCTCCGGGGGCAAGAAGCCGGTGACGCGCGGCTCGGTGAGCACCTGTCCCAGCGGATCGACGAAGGCGACCGTGGGCAGGCCCTGGATGCCGAAGCGCTCGTACAAGCTCTCGAGCACGTCGTGATCCTCGGTGCCGTCCACCTTGATGGTGACGAAGCGGTGCGACTCGGCGGTGACGTCCTTCGAGACGTAGGTGTGCTGGTCGAGCTCCTTACAGGCGGCGCACCAGTCGGCGAAGAAGTCGATCATCACCGGCTTGCAGTCGTGCTTCGCCTGCGCCAGCGCCTGCTCGAAGGGATCGGCGGTGTTCACCTCGTGCGCGTCGAAGGTGAGCGTCCAGGTGAACTGATCGGCGCCCTCGGTGACGGGCGGCAGGGGGCTGGCCATGCGCACCAGGAAGGCCACCAGCAGCGCGGCGACGCCCAGCCCCTTGGCGATCCACTGCCTGCCTTCCTTGAAGGACAGGTGCACCGCGCCCACCAGGACGCCCACGAAGGCCAGGCCCGCCGCCAGCGCGATCGCCCCGTTCTTCCCCAGCGCGGTGGCCACCGAGTTGACCAGCCCGCCGAACGGCTGGAAGGCGTCGCGCAGGTAGCCCGCGGCCAGCGCCAGCAGCGCGACGCCGAAGACGCTCTTCACCCACTCCATCCACACCCCGCCCTTGGGCAGCCGCACGGTGAAGACGCCGATCAGGAAGAAGGGGACGCCGATGCCCAGCGCGTAGGTGAAGAGGAGCGCCCCGCCGACCAGCGGATCCTGCGTGCGCGACACCCAGGCCAGCACGCCCGTCAGCACCGGCCCCGTGCAGGGCGCCGCGAGGAAGCCGGCCACGCTGCCCATGAGGAAGGCGCCGATGACGCCCCCGCCGCCCACGTTGTTCAGCTTCGTGGCCAGGCCCGTGGGGAGCGCCAACTCGAAGGCGCCGAACATGGACGTCGCCAGCACCACCAGGAAGACCGCCAGGCCGACGACGATCCAGGTGTTGCCCAGCAGCGAGCCGAAGGCCTTGCCGGAGAGCGCCGCGAAGACGCCCAGCGCGCTGAAGACCGCGCCCATCCCGACAACGTACGCGGTGGTGAGGAGGAAGGCCCGGCCCCGGCTGTCCGCCTTGCGCGCGCCGAAGACGCCGACGGTGATCGGGATCAGCGGGTACACGCAGGGGGTGAGCGCCGTGAGGAGCCCCCCGAGGAAGATGGTGCCTCCCGCCACCCACATCTGCCCGGACTCCAGCAGCGCCGAGGCGTCGAGCGCCGAAGTGGGTCCGGTGGGGAGGATGGACGGGACGATCGCCAGGCCGATCGCCGCCAGGAAAGCCAATCCGATGACCTGAACGCGCTGCATGAGCCCTCTTGTATGCCAGAGAGCCACGCAGCGTTTCAGAGGTTTCGCGCAGTCGCCCTCAGCCCTTGGAGTTTTCGGGCTTTGGCTCCGCCTTCGGCAGCTGGAGGCCCGCGCTCCGGGCGAGCCCCATCACGCCTTCTACCGCGGCGGCGACGTAGCCGAAGGGGTTGGCGCCGTCGACGGCGGTGACGTGCACCTCGCCCATCTTCTGCTGGAAGGCCTGGGCCAGCTCGGGCAGCTTGTTGGCGACGGCGAGCTGGATCACCTCGGGGGACAGCGTGTTCTCGATCTCGCGCTGACGCTCTGCGCGATCGAGCTCCAGCTTGGCGAGGTGCTGCTGCTTCAACACCTCCAGCTCCACGGTGCGCGCTTCGATCTCTGCCAGCACGCGCTTCGCCTCGGCGGCCTCGGCCTGGGATCGCAACAGCTCGATGGTCTGCGCTTCCTCGGCCAGGCGAGCCTGGTGCTCGAGGTGATCCTGCTCCGCGCGCAGGCGAATCGCCTCCATCTCGGCGCGAAGCTTCTCACCCTGGAGCGCGGCTTCGTTCGAGAGCTTGTCGAGCGCGGCGGACTGCTCGGCCAGGGTCTGGCGCTGCTTGAGCTCCTGCTGCACGGCGATGCGCGAGAGGTGCTGTTCGCGTTCGGAGGCAAGCTGTGCCGCCTTGATGGCCCGCTCCTGGGCGAGCCGCTGGTCTTCCACCCGCGCGTCGCTGGCCAGCTTCTCGAGCCGCGCCTCCTCTTCGGACGCCTGGGTGCGCCGGCGGATCTCGTCGGACGCCTCCACCTTGGCGAGCTGCAGCTGCCGCTGGGTGGACGTCTCGTCGGTGCGGACCGCGCGCTCCTTGGCCAGCTCCGCCTCGCGGGCCAGCCGCTCCTGATCCTGGCGGAAGCGCGCCTGCATGTTGGCGAACACCTGGGCGCTCATCACCTTCACGTCCTGGATCTCGATGGTGTCCACCACCAGGCCCCAGCCGCGATCGGTCGCGTCCTCCACGCGGCCGATGCCGGAGACGACGGGGGCGATCTCGCGGATGAGCTCGGTGGACAGCGCTTCCTTCCGCCGGGTGAGGCATTGCTCGACGGTGAGGTTGGCGATCAGCCGCCGGGAGGCGCCCACGCACATCTCTTCCATCATCTGGGCCAGCTTCTCCTGCGCGCGCTCGGGGAAGCTGAAGTTCAGCATGCGAAAGGCGATCAAGGGCTCGGCGATCCGGTACACGGCGATGCCCGTCACCTTCACGCCCACCTTCTCCTGGGTGATCTGATCGGCGACGAAGTGCAGGCGCTGGATGCTGGTGGGGACGATCGCCACCGACTCCCACGGCCACTTGAAGAGGGTGGCGCCCTGCCCCTGCGAGGTGACGCGCCCGCCGCGCATGCGGATCAGAAACTCGCTGGGCTTCGCGCTGATCCACCCCCAGCGCTTGGTCTTCTCCGGATCCTCCTCCGGCTTCCCGCGCCGCCAGCCCTCGCTGTACCGGGTGGGCTGGTGATCGGACGGAAGCGACTGGACGATCCCGGACGGGACGGGGCGGCTCATGGTGGCTCCTGTGGCGAGGGGTGTCAGAGCACCTGTTCACCTTTGGGGCCGCCACAGCCGCCGCGTCATTTCAGGTGCTTGCCGCAAGCGTAGCGCAACGAATCGGAGCGAGCGCCCCAGCTTGACCCGCCTCACCCTGGAGCAGCGCCTAAGCCCTTGAAGTCACGGATAGTGGACTTGACGAGTCCGCTTCGGAACCGTTACAAGAGATCTCAATCTGGACTCCTTTGGTCCACATTCGAGGGTGAGTCATGAAGCTGCCGATCTACATGGACTACCACGCCACCACGCCGATGGATCCGCGGGTGCTGGAGGCGATGGAGCCGTACTTCCATGACGACTTCGGCAACGCGGCGTCGCGCAACCACGCCTTCGGCTGGAAGGCCGAGGCGGCGGTGGAGAAGGCGCGCAAGCAGGTGGCGGCGCTGATCGGCGCCTCGGACAAAGAAATCGTCTTCACCTCCGGCGCGACCGAGTCGGACAACCTGGCGATCAAGGGCGTGCTCGAGTTCTACCGGGAGAAGGGCGATCACCTCGTCACGCTGCAGACCGAGCACAAGGCGGTGCTGGACACCTGCAAGCGGCTCGAGCGGCAGCGCCAGGAGCGGATCGACGAGCTCAAGCTGATGCGCCTGATGGAGTTGACCGGCCGGGACGTGAGCGGCGAGGAGCTGGCGGCCCTGGAGATCAAGCACGAGCTGGAGAAGGACGAGGTGCTCAAGCGCTGGATCGGCGCCGTCCGCACCGGGGCGCGCGTCACGTACCTGAAGCCGAAGAAGGACGGACTGGTCGATCTGGCGGAGCTGGAGGCGGCGATCACCGACAAGACGGTGCTGGTGTCGATCATGCTCGCCAACAACGAGGTCGGCGTGGTGCAGCCCGTGGCCGAGATCGGCGCGCTGTGCCGGAAGAAGGGCGTGCTGTTCCACACCGACGCGGTGCAGGGCCTGGGCAAGGTGCCGTTCGACGTGGAGTCGTCGAAGGTGGATCTCGTCTCGATCACCGCGCACAAGATGTACGGGCCCAAGGGCGTGGGCGCCTTGTACGTCCGCCGGAAGCCGCGCGTGCGCCTCGCGCCGATCATCGACGGCGGCGGTCACGAGCGGGGCATGCGATCCGGCACGCTGAACGTCGCGGGGATCGTCGGCTTCGGGAAGGCCGCCGAGCTGGCGAAGGCGGAGCTGGAGGCCGAGGCGAAGCGCCTCCTGGCCCTGCGCGAGCGGCTGTGGAAGGGCCTGTCCGCGAAGCTGGACATGCTGCACCTCAACGGCTCGATGGAGCACCGGCTGCCGGGCAACCTGAACGTCTCCTTCGCGTACGTCGAGGGCGAGGCGCTGATGATGGCCATCAAGGACGTGGCCGTGTCTTCGGGCAGCGCGTGTACGTCGGCCTCGCTGGAGCCGTCCTACGTCCTGCGCGCGCTGGGCATCGACGAGGATCTGGCGCACTCGTCCATCCGCTTCGGGCTGGGCCGCTTCACCACCGAGGAAGAGGTCGACTTCGTGATCGACCTGATGGTCAAAGCCGTCACGCGGCTGCGCGAGATGAGCCCGCTCTACGAGATGGCCCGCGAGGGCATCGATCTCAAGTCCATCCACTGGGCGGCACACTGATTCTCAGGAGGTCCGTATGGCGTACACCGACAAGGTCATCGAACACTTCGAGCACAGCCGGAACGTCGGCACCCTGGACAAGGATGATCCGAACGTGGGGACGGGCCTGGTAGGCGCGCCCGCGTGCGGCGACGTGATGCGCCTGCAGCTCAAGATCACCGACGACGGCACCATCCAGGACGCGAAGTTCAAGACGTTCGGCTGCGGCTCGGCGATCGCCTCGTCCTCGCTCGTCACCGAGTGGGTGAAAGGCAAGTCCATCGAGGACGCGGTGAAGATCACCAACAAAGAGATCGCGAAGGAGCTCTCGCTGCCTCCGGTGAAGATCCACTGCAGCGTGCTGGCCGAGGACGCGATCAAGGCGGCGATCAAGGACTTCCAGGAGAAGCGCGCCAAGCGGCTCGGCCCGGCGGCGGCGGCCTCGGAGACGCGATGATGACCCAGACCGTCGCCACGCAGACCCCGGCGGCTCCCCTCTCGGTCGGCAGGCCCGCCGGGAAGGGCATCGGCCTGGCCGACAACGCGGTGGAGCGCTTGAAGCGCCTCTTGTCCGAGCGCAACACCCCCGAGGCTGGCCTGCGGATCGCGGTGAAGGGCGGCGGCTGCTCAGGCCTCGCGTACCACATGGAGTGGGCGGAGAAGGCGAAGGAGCGGGACAAGGTGTTCGAGCGCGAAGGCGTGCGCGTCTTCGTGGATCCCAAGAGCTACCTGTACCTGATGGGCACGGAGCTCGTGTACGAGGAAGGACTGCTCGCCTCGGGCTTCAAGCTCAAGAACCCGAACGAGAAGGCTGCGTGCGGCTGCGGCGAGTCCTTCACCGTCTGACGCGAGGGCTGGCGCGGACATGGACTACTTCGAGCTGTACGGAATTCCACGCAGCGCGGAGCTCGACGTGAAGGCGCTCGAGCAGCGCTTCCGCGAGCTGTCGCTCGAGGTGCACCCGGACCGCCTGGTGGGCGCCGACGCGCACGCCCGCAGGGTGGCCGCCGAGAAGACCGCGTCGCTCAACGAGGGCGTCCGGGTGCTGAAAGATCCGGTGCGGCGCGCGCTGTACCTCTTGAAGCTCAAGGGCGTGGACCTCGAGAGCGAGCAGGCGGCGGCGAAGCTGCAGATGCCGCTGGAGTTCCTCGAGGAGATCATGGGGCGCCGCGAGGCGCTGGAGGGCGTGAAGGTGAAGCGCGATCTCGATCGGGCGCACGCCATGGCCGCGGAGATCCGCACCGCCCGTGACGCGCACCTGGCCCAGGCGAAGGCCGCGCTGGAGAAGGACGACGTTCCAGCCGCCACGCAGGCGCTCGGACGGCTGCGCTACTACGCGCGCTTCCTCGAAGAGGTGGACGCGTTCGAAGAGGAGCTGCTGTCGTGAAGGGCTACCTGCAGATCCACGATCCGTTGAAGCCGAAGGGCCAGGTGGTGGGCATCGATCTGGGCACCACCAACTCGCTCGTCGCCGCGGTGGTGAACGGAAAGCCCGTCTGCGTCCCGGTGGACGTGGGTGACGCGCTGCTGCTGCCGTCCGTCGTGCACTACCACCGGAACGGCGGCGTGATCGTCGGTCGGCCCGCGGTGGAGCAACTGGCCGCGCACCCGACGGACGTCATCAAGTCGGTCAAGCGCTTCATGGGCAAGTCCCTGGGCGACGTCGAGACGAAGAAGCTGGGCGCGTACCAGTTCGTCCCAGGCAGCAACGGGATCGTCCGCTTTCAGGTGGCGGGTGGGCAGCCGGTGACGCCCATCGAGGTGTCGGGGGAGATCCTCCGGCAGCTCAAGCGGCGCGCGGAGTCGCACTTCGCGACGAAGGTGGAGCAGGCCGTCATCACCGTGCCGGCGTACTTCGACGACGCGCAGCGGCAGGCGACGAAGGACGCGGGCCGGCTGGCGGGGCTGGAGGTGCTGCGGCTGCTCAACGAGCCCACCGCGGCGGCGCTGGCGTACGGCCTCGACAAGGGCGCGCAGGGCCTCTACGCCGTCTTCGATCTCGGCGGCGGGACGTTCGACGTCTCCATCCTCGAGCTGGTGGAGGGCGTCTTCCAGGTGAAGGCCGTCGGCGGTGACTCGGCGCTCGGAGGGGATGACTTCGATCGAGCCATCGTCGAGAAGGTGATGGCGGCGCGGGGGCTGACCGGCCCCACGCCCTCTCAGGTAGCGACGCTGCTGCAGGCGGCGCGCGCGGCCAAGGAGCGGCTCACCGACGTGGAGGTGACTGAGCTCGTCTTCGAAGGAGTCCCCTTCCCTGTCAGCCGTGTCGGCTTCGACGAGTGGATCGCGCCGCTGCTCAAGAAGACAGGGCTGTCGGTGAAGCGCGCGCTCAAAGACGCGGGGGTGACGCCGGCCGACGTGAAGGGCGTGGTGCTGGTGGGCGGCGCGACGCGGGTGCCGGCGGTGCGACGGTACGTCGCGGAGCTGTTCGGCCAGGAGGCGCTCTACGATCTCGACCCCGATCAGGTGGTGGCGCTGGGCGCGGCGGTGCAGGCGGACCTGCTGACCAACGAGGCGCGCAAGGACGAGGTGCTGCTGCTGGACGTAATCCCCCTCTCGCTCGGCCTCGAGACGATGGGCGGCATCGCGGAGAAGGTCGTCACGCGCAACTCGTCGATCCCCACCGCACAGGCGCAGGTGTTCACCACGTTCCAGGACGGCCAGACGGCCATGGACATCCACGTGGTGCAGGGCGAGCGGGAGTTGGTGAAGGACTGTCGGTCGCTGGCGCAGTTCCGGTTGTCGGGGATCCCGCCGATGGCGGCGGGTATGGGCCGCGTGCAGGTGACCTTCAAGGTGGACGCGGACGGGATCCTCTCGGTGGGGGCGAAGGAGCTGTCGACGGGCGTGGAGCAGTTGATCACCGTGAAGCCCACGCACGGCCTCACCGACGAGGAGATCGAGCAGATGCTGCTGGACTCGATCGATCACGCCGAGGACGACATTCGGAATCGGCTGCTGATCGAGCAGCAGGTCGAGGCACGGCGGATGCTCATGGACGGCGCCAAGCAGCTCAAGGAGAACGGGGATCTGCTCGCCGCGGAGGAGCGGCGCGCACTCGAGTCCTCCCTGTCGTCACTCGAGACGCTCGCGGCGACGACGAAGGATCACGAGGCGCTGAAGGCGGCGATCCACGAGACGGACACGCTCGCCCGCCCGTTCGTAGAGAAGATCATGAACCGCGCCATCGGGAAGGCCGCGGTCGGCCACAAGATGGAGGAGTTCGAGGCCCATGCCCCGGATCGTCTTCCGTAGCCCGCTGCAGGAGTTCGCGGTGGAGGTGCCCGACGGCACGACCATCCTCGAGGCCGCTGAGAGGTGCGGCGCGCAGGTGGGGCACTCGTGCGGCGGCGTGTGCGCGTGCTCGACGTGTCACGTGTGGGTGAAGAAGGGCCTCGAGTCGCTGCCCGAGCAGGACGACCTGGAGCTGGACCGGCTCGACCAGGCGTTCGACGTGAAGGCGATCTCGCGGCTGGCGTGCCAGGCGAAGGTGAGCGGCGAGGACCTCGACGTGTGGATCACCGAGGAGTCGCTGAAGGCGTTCATGGACGAGAACCCGGACGTACGGAAGGCCCTCGAGGCCGAGGGGAAGTGGCCGCCGCCGAAGTTCGCGTAGCGCCCACCCCGGGGATTCCCTCATTCCGGTGTGACCCGGCCGGAGTACGCTTCGCGATCCATGCTCACCGCTGCCCTACTGGTCGCCCTCACCCAGGCCCCACAGTCCGTGACGCTGCTCGAGGGCGGCTGGGTCGCCGCTGACGTCGACGAGAACCAGATCACCCTCTGGAACGACGTCCTCTTCTCGGAGTTGTCGGAGTTCGGGATCTCCGTGCGCCGCAAGGGCGACATCGCCCAGGCGCTCGGTCTGGAACGGCAGAAGCAGCTCATGGGCTGCGCCGAGTCCAACTGCAGCGCCGAGATCGCCCAGGCCCTCAACGCCGACGGAATCATCAGCGGCAGCATCGGCAAGTCGGGATCCAGCCTGGTCCTCAACATCCGCGTGCTGAGCAACACCGGCGATCAGCTGGCGGCGAAGTCCGCGGTGGTTCCATCCGCAGACGCCGCCCTCGCCGAGATGAAGCCTATCGCCCGCGCGCTCGCCGAGGCCATGGCGCCTCACCTCGCGGGCCGCGTCACCGTCAAGGCGAAGGCCGCTCCCGGTCTGAAGCGCTTCTGGTGGATCCCTGCGTCCATCGGCGTGATCACCGCCAGCGTCGGAATCGGCCTCCAGGTGAGCGCCCACGGCATCGAGTCGAGCGTCCGCGAGGGCTCCAGCTTCAACTCCCTCACCGAGGTGCAGGTCGCCATGTCCTCAGGGAAGACCCAGGAGACGGTGAGCTACGTGATGTTCGGCCTCGCCGGCGCCGCGGCCGTGAGCACCGTGCTGCTAGTCGTCCTCGGCCAGGACTCCGTGGAGGCCGCGCCGGTGACGCTGGCGCCGACCCTCAACGGCTTCGTGCTGACTGGGAGGTGGCCGTGAATCGCCGCGTGGTCGTCGTCCTTGCCGTCGCCGGAGGTTTCGCGGGCTGCATCGACTGGGCGGGCGCCGAAGAGGAGTTCTGCCGCGAGAACCCGACCGCTGCCGGCTGCGAGGCATTCCTCGATGCCGGCACGGGCGGAGGCGGCGGAGTGGGAGGCGGAACGGGCGGCGGCGGAGTGGGAGGCGGCACGGGCGGAGGCGGCGGAGTGGGAGGCGGAACGGGCGGCGGCGGAGTGGGAGGCGGCACGGGCGGA
>JADLDB010000027.1 GCA_020846875.1 Myxococcales bacterium
CGACGCGCCGGGCGTGCTCGGCTTCGGCGCGGGCCCACTCCTTCCGCACGTCGTCGGCGCCGGACTGCACCAGCGGCGCCAGCACCGCGCGCGCCACCTCCACGTCGCCCTGCGCCAGCGCGGCCCGGGCGAGCGCCACCGCCGCCGGCCCGTCGCCCGGCGCCACCGCCACCCACTGCTCCGACACCGAGCGCAGCAGCGGCTCTGCGGGGCGGTGCACCTCGGCCAGGGTGGCGTGGAGCTCTGCCAGCTCGGCCGGCCCGAGCGGGTGTGAGGCGACATACTTCGCGACCTCCAGCGCGTGGCCCAGCGTCGCGCCGACGCGCTCGTCGCCCACGTCGAGCGCGGAGCCCGAGGTGAAGTAGGCGATGGGCGAGAGGTACTCGAGCAGGTTGTGGTCGTCGGTGTTGACCGGCCCCTCGCCGGCGAAGGCGCGCTGGCCCTCGTCGGAGTGCACCTGCCGCGCGAGCAGCGTCGACACCTTCGTGACATGCAGCCGGGCGAGGTCCCTCGCGACCGCTGGGCGGGCCATGCGCGCAGAGATGACGTCGGCGTCGAAGACCTGCGGCTCGCGGCTCGCGACGAGCACCAGGTCGGCGGTGCCGAGCCACGAGGTGCCGTGCTCGAAGCTGTCACTGAGCGTGCGCACCACGAGCTTCACCAGCGACTCATTCGACTCGTAGGTGTGGATCCACTGCACCACCCGCCCTCCGGGGGCGAGCCGCTCGCGGGCGATGCGGAAGAAGTCCTGCGAGAAGAGGCCCGAGACGCCGGTGACCCACGGGTTCGACGGCACGCTGACGATGAGGTCGTACCGTTCCTTCGACAGCGAGAGGAAGGTGCGCGCGTCCTCGAGGTACACGTGGCAGCGCGGGTCAGCGAGCGCGTCCCCGTTGTCGGGCGAGAAGAGCTTCGCCGCGTCGAGCACCGCGGGGCTGATCTCCACGACGTCGAGCCGCTCGATGGGGTGCGCGAGCAGCGAGCCCGCCGTGATGCCGGCCCCGATGCCCACCAGCAGCACCTTCTTCACCTCCAGCGGGTGCGCCAACACCCCGAGGTGCGCCGCGAGGACCTGCGTGTCGACGTCGCGCGGGTCGTTCGAGCCGTCGGCCTTGCCGTTGATGCGCAGGAACCGGTGGCCGCCCCGCTGCTCGCCCACCATCACCGAAGCGAACACGTCGTCGGCGTAGAAGCGCACCTCGGCGTGCTGGCTCACGGCGCGCTCGAAGGCGTCGAAGCGCGAGAAGCTGCCGCTCCACTCGCGCGAGCGGCCGGCGCTCGAGATGAACCTGGCCCAGCCCGACGTCGACAGCGTGACCGCGGCGGCCAGTACGGCGATGGCCCCCGCCGCGAAGAGCTGCCGCCGTTGGGTGCCGTCGCCCTGCGCGAGGAACGCGATGACGGCGGCCAGGAGGTTCGCGCCGAGTCCGACGACGAAGTTCCCTTCGAGGCCGATGGCCGGCAGGAGCAGGAGCCCTCCGGCCAGCGAGCCGAGGATGGTGCCGGCGGTGTTCCACAGGTACACCCGCCCGACTTCACCGCCGACCCTGTCAGCCGAGCGCAGCGCCACCCGCGCGGCCACCGGGAAGCTCGCCCCCATCAGCGCCGCCGGCAGCACGAGCAGCGCGCCGCAGAAGAGGAAGGTGAGGAGCAGGTACACGTCCCAGGTGTGCGCGGGCTCGAGGGAGGCGGACAGCTTGAAGAAGTAGAACGGCAGCCGCCGGTAGAGCGGAATCGTCAGGCACACCACCGCGACGAGCGCCACCTGCAGCCAGCCGAAGGTGCGCAGGGCCTCACGGTCGGGCCGGCGTGAAATCCAGAAGCTGCCCAGCGAGATGCCGAGGATGAAGGCCGAGAGGATGAGGGTGAAGGCGTAGGACGTACCGCCGATGATGATGGCCAGCAGTCGAATCCACGTCACCTCGTAGAGCATCGCCGTGAAGCCCGACAGCGCCGTGCCGAGGAGCGCCGCGCGCACCGCGCCGTCGCCGTACGTCCGTGACGCCTCGCCGCTCTCCGGCAGGCCTGCGCCGGCGTCTTCCCGCGCGCTCAGCAGGGCGGCGAGCCCGACGAGGACGTTGAGCAGCACGGCGAAGCGCTCGGACACCAGCAGCCCCGCGGCCGGCACGAAGAGCAGGCCGGCGAACAGCGAGCCCAGCGCCGCGCCGAGGCTGTTCACCGCGTAGAGCGACGCGAGGGTGCTGCGCGCCGTGCCCAGGGTGCGCGTGAGGTGGCGCGTCATCGCCGGCAACGAGCCCCCCATCAACAGCGTGGGCGGCAGCAGCAGCACCACGGCCAGCACCAGCCGCGCGCCGTTGCCGCCGCTGCGGCCCACCGCGAGGTACGCCGTGCCGGCGAGCTCGAGGGCATAGGGGAAGGCGAGGGCGAGCAGGCCGACGCCGAGCTCCAGGGCCCCGTACAGCCGCAGCGGCCGCTTCACCCGGTCCGCGGTCCGTCCGAAGAGCCACGCGCCGGCCGCGAGGCCCCCCATGAAGGTGGCCAGCAGAATGGCGTGCGCCTGCCCCGTGTTGCCCAGCCAGTTGGCCAGGCGCTTCGACCAACAGAACTCGTAGATGAGCCCCGTCCCACCCGAGAAGAACAGCAGCGTGTACGCAAAAGAGCGCGAGAGCGGGCGCATCGACGGGCGAAAGGCTCGCACACGTCGGCGGCCTTGAGGGCAACTTCCTCGGGCGCACCGCGCGGGCGCTCCTCAGGCGGCCGGCTTCACCACCGCGGCCGGCGCGCGCTTGAGCCAGGAGTTGGCCGCCACCAGCGCCACCAGCACCGCGCTGCCCGCGTAGAAGCGCCAGGTGAGCTGCTCCGCCCCGGGGAAGAAGAAGTACGCCAGCCCCATCGCGTAGACGGGCTCCAGGGTGACGGCCAGCGCCAGGGTGTAGGGCGACAGCGTCTTCAGCACGCGCAGGCTCCACAGCCAGGGCAGCACCGTGCAGCCCACCGCCAGGCCGAGGAGCAGCAGCGCGTCCTTCCCCGACAGCGCCCACGGCCCCACGAAGTCGCCCGGCCACAGCGCGAAGGAAGCCGTCGTCAGCAGCAGCGCGGAGGACAGCTCGAAGAACGTCATCACCTCCGCGCGCACCTCCCGCGCCAGCCGCCCGTTGAGCGCCCCGAAGGCCGCGGAGAAGAGCGCGCTGGAGAGCCCCAGCAAGAGGCCCAGGGTGTCGGTGCCCGTCTCCACCTTCACCAGCAGCGCCACCCCGGCCATCACCAACAGGCCCAGCGCCAACTCCACCACCGACACCGCGCGCTTGAAGACGAGGGGCTCGAAGAGGGCGGTGAAGAAGGTGATGGTGGACAGGCACAGCACCGCCACCGCCACGCCCGCGTACTTGATGCAGCCGTAGAAGAAGAGCCAGTGCAGGCCCACGAAGACGCCCACCAGCCACAGCCGCCGCAGCGCGGGGCCGGGCACGAAGAAGCCCAGCTTCCGCCAGGCGATGAGGCCCCCCATCACCAGCACCACCAGGACGACGCGGTACCACACCAGCGCCACCGCGGAGAGAGAGATGAGGCGCCCGAGGATGGCGGTGAAGCCCCACACGAAGACGGTGAGGTGCATCAACGCGTGGGCCTGGCGGGGCGGCAGCGCTTGCATCGGCCCGAGGCCTTTACCCCAGCCCGCACGTGGGAGGTGTACCCGTAGGGCCGCTGGGCTAGCGTGCGCGCCTCGATGTCCACCAAGCCGAAAGACAGCCCGCAGGACGAAATCCTCACCAGCCCTGGCGCTGCCGACGCTCCGCTCCTCGACCCCTTCGAGGAAGCCCACATCACCACCACCCACACCCTGGTGGTGGAGAACCGCACCACGCTGAAGGTCCGCAAGTGCCGCCTCGCCGTCACCGGCGGCCCCGACACGGGCAAGGAGGTGGTGAGCGACAAGGAGCGGCTGCGGGTGGGCGCGCATTCCTCCAACGACCTCATCCTCGCCGAGGACCGCACCGCCAGCCGCCACCACTTCGAAATCCAGTACACCGAGCGCGGCTACCTGCTCATCGACTTGAACTCCACCAACGGCACCTGGCTGGACGGCCGCCGGGTGGAGCGCGCCTACCTCTCGCAGGGCAGCCAGGTCCGTGCGGGCCAGTCGGTGCTGACCTTCAGCCCCATCGACGAGGAGGTGACGGTCGAGCCCGACCGCGACGGCGAGCTGTGCGGCATGGTGGGGCTGTCGGTGAAGATGAGGCAGATTTTCGGCCTCATCAAAAAGATTGCGCCCATGGATGTGTCCGTCGTCATCCAGGGCGAGACGGGCACCGGCAAGGAGCTGGTGGCGCGCGCCATTCACGAGCTGTCGGGGCGGCGCCGCGGCCCGCTGGTGGTGCTGGACTGCGGGGCCATTCCGCCCAACCTCATCGAGTCGGAGCTGTTCGGCCACGAGAAGGGCGCCTTCACCGGCGCGGTGGCGTCGCGGCCGGGGGCCTTCGAGCGGGCCAACGGCGGCACCATCTTCCTCGACGAGCTGGGCGAATTGCGCACCGACCTGCAGCCCAAGCTGTTGCGGGTGCTGGAGAACCGCGAGGTGCGGCGGGTGGGCGGCAACGACGTGCAGGAGGTCGACGTGCGCGTCATCGCCGCCACCAACCGGGACCTGGTGAAGGAAATTCAGGCCGGCAACTTCCGCGAGGACCTCTACTTCCGCCTCTCCGTCATCAACATTCAGTTGCCCCCGCTGCGCCAGCGCCGGGAGGACATTCCCCACATCATCAAGAAGGAGCTGGCCGACGCGGAGGTAGTGCAGCGCCACGGCAGAAAGCGCCTGTCCCCCACCGCCCTGTCCACGCTGCAGGCCTACGGCTGGCCGGGCAACATCCGCGAGCTGATGAACGTCATCTCTCACGTGCTGACCTTCTCGGACGGCGAGGAGATCGACGTGTCCCACCTGCCGGCGCGGGTGATGGGGCAGGTGAAGGAGCAGCCGCTGCCCTTCAACGAGCACCTGTCCTTCAAGGACGCCAAGGAGCAGCTGCTGGAGAACTTCGAGCGCGAGTACATCAGCCAGGTGCTGCGGCGCTGCGACGGGAACATCAGCCGCGCGGCGCGCGAGTCGGGCCTGCACCGCAAGTCCATCGAGCGGCTGGTGAAGAAGTACGCGCTCGACGCCAAGGCGATGAAGGTGAAGAGCTGAAGGTATGCGCCGGCTCGGCAGCACACGCGTGAACCGGATCTGGGCCATCCCGCTCCTGTACGTGGTGGGGGCGCTGGGCCTGGGCTTCACGCTGCCGCGGGTGGAGGCGCAGGTCTTCCCCGAGTCGGTGTCGGGGCTCTCGGCGAGCGCGGCGATGGCCATCGCCTCGGCCATCGCGTCGGGGATGATTTCCCTCACCGGCATCGTCTTCTCGCTGGCCTTCGTGATGGTGCAGTTCAGCGCGACGGCCTACTCGCCGCGGCTGGTGCTGTGGGTGGCGCGGGACCGGGTCGTCTCCCACGCGCTGGGCATGTTCACCGCCACGTTCCTCTACGCGCTCCTGGTGCTGTCGTGGGTGGATCGCCACTCGTCAGGGCGGACGCCGCTGGTGAGCGGCTGGATGGTGGTGGTGCTGCTGGTGGCCAGCATGATGCTGTTCATCGCGCTCATCGACCGCATCGCGCTGCTGCAGGTCAATCGCATGCTGGTCTTCACCGGCGACCAGGGCCGGGAGGCCATCGCCGAGCTGTACGCCGCGGTCGCCACCGCGAAGCCCCCCGAGCCGGTGAGCGCGTACGAGGCGCTGCCCGTAGCCCAGACGCTCGTGTACCGGGGGCGCCCCCGCGTCATCCAGGCCCTCGAGGTGTCCCGGCTGGTGGAGCTCGCCCGCGCGGCCGGCGGTGTCATCGAGCTGGTCGCCTCGGTGGGGGACACCACGCTGGAGCGCACGCCGCTGCTGCGGGTGCGCGGGACGACGGCGCCGGTGGACGAGGCGCAGTTGCTGGCCGGGCTGGCCCTGGGCGAGGAGCGCACCTTCGAGCAGGACCCCAAGTACGCGCTGCGGCTGGTGGTGGACATCGCCATCAAGGCGCTGTCGCCGGCCATCAACGACCCCACCACCGCGGTGCAGGCGCTCGACCAGATCGAGGACCTCCTCGTCCGCCTGGGGTGCGCCGAGCTGGACGTGGGCCAGTACCGAGACGCCTCAGGCGCGCTGCGGCTGGTGGCCAACTTCCCCACGTGGGAGGACTTCCTGCGGCTGGGCCTCGATGAGATTCGGTACTGCGGCGGGAGCAGCGTGCAGGTGATGCGGCGGATGAAGGCCCTCATCAAGAACCTGCTCGAGGTGCTGCCCGCGTCCCGGCATGCGGCGCTGCGCACCTGGGAGGCGCGGGTGCAGGGCACCATCGAGCGCTCCTTCACCGACGCGCTGGAGAAGCAGGACGCGTCCATCGCGGACCGGCAGGGGCTGGGCATCGCCGACTGAGGCGGTGTGGTGGGGCGAGTTGCCCCGCTGCGGCAGTCTGCCCGGCGCCCCGCGGCGCAACGCCGCGACTCCTCGACCTCGCCTTCGCTGGCACGGGCGCTGCTCTGCGTCCGCCGCGGAGGCACCACCCACCATGACTGAAGACATCCGCGCACTCGAAGACGCCGTCACCCGTGAGTCCCGCGTCACGGACCTCATCACCGCCGAAGTCGGGAAGGTCATCTCTGGCCAGCGCTACACCATCGAGCGAATCCTCATCGGGCTCTTGTCCGACGGGCACGTGCTGCTCGAGGGCGTGCCGGGCCTGGCGAAGACGATGGTGGTCCGCACCCTGGCCCAGACGCTGTCCTTGAAGTTCGGCCGCATCCAGTTCACCCCGGACCTGTTGCCGTCGGACGTCATCGGCACCACCGTCTTTGACCCGCGGCAGGTGTCCTTCTCGGTGCGGCGCGGGCCAGTGTTCGCGAACCTCCTGCTCGCCGACGAAATCAACCGCGCGCCCGCCAAGGTGCAGTCCGCGCTGCTGGAGGCCATGCAGGAGCGCCAGGTGACGCTCGGCGAGAAGACGAACCCGCTGCCGACGCCCTTCCTCGTGCTCGCGACGCAGAACCCGCTCGAGCAGGAAGGCACCTACCCGCTGCCCGAGGCCCAGTTGGACCGCTTCATGCTGAAGCTGAAGGTCGACTACCCGTCCCGCGAAGAGGAGCGGGAGATGCTGCTGCGCATGACGGCGGGCCGGCTGCCCCTCGCCAACGCCGTCGCCACCGGAGACGACGTCGCCCGCGCGCGCGTCACCTCCCAGCGCGTCTTCGTCGACCAGAAGATTCACGAGTACGTGCTCGACCTGGTGCGCGCGAGCCGCCGTCCACGCGAGCGGGGGCTCGCCGACCTCTCGAAGCTCATCGAGTACGGCGCCAGCCCCCGCGCCTCCATCGCGCTGGTGCAGGCGGCCCGCGCGCACGCCTTCCTCCGGCACCGCGCCTTCGTGTCCCCGGAGGACGTGAAGGCCATCGCCCCCGACGTGCTGCGCCACCGCGTCACCCTCACCTACGAGGCCGAGGCCGACCGCATCTCGCCGGACAGCGTCGTGTCGCGCATCCTCGAGCACGTCGCGGTGCCATGAAGGGAGGAGGACGCCATGGCCGGTGATTCCACTTCCTCGCGGGGCGGCGGGCCGCCCATCGAATTCGTCACCCGGCGCGCCGTCGCCGAGCCCACCTGCGGCGGCTACCGCTCGCTCTTCAAGGGCCAGGGCTCGGACTTCTCGGAGCTGCGGGCCTACGAGCCCGGCGACGACGTGCGCCACATCGACTGGAACGTCACCGCGCGCTCGGGCGAGCCGTGGGTGCGCGTGTATGAGGAGGAGCGCGAGCTGACCGTCTTCCTCCTCGTCGACGTGTCGGGCTCGATGGCGTACGGCTCGCACCAGGGCCTCAAGAGTGACTCGTCGGCGC
This sequence comes from Myxococcales bacterium, assembly GCA_020846875.1. GTDB lineage: Bacteria > Myxococcota > Myxococcia > Myxococcales > Myxococcaceae > JADLDB01. Next base: position 7,865 of record JADLDB010000027.1, read on the forward strand.
GCCTCGCCGCGACGCTGGTGCGCTCGGCGCAGCGCGCGGGCGATCGCGTCGGCCTCATCACCTTCGCAGACCGCGTGCTGTCGGTGGACCCGCCGCGCAAGGGCCGGGCGCACGCGACGCGGCTCCTCGAGCGCCTCGCGCTGCCCGTCGACGCGGGCCCGGGCACGGACTTGCGCGGCGCGCTCCACCGGCTGCTCGAGCTGCGGCGGCGCAGCGCGATGGTCTTCGTGTTGTCCGACTTCGCGGCCGCGCCGTACGACGACCTGCTGCGGGCCGCGGCGGCCCGCTACGACCTGGTGCCCGTCGTCCTGCGCGACCGCGCCGAGTGGGCGCTCCCGTCGGACGGGCTGGTGCGGCTGCGCGACGCCGAGACGGGCGCGCTCGTCACCATCGACTCCTCGGACCCCGCGGTGCGCCGCGCGTGGCAGTCCGCCGCCGTGGCGGAGCACGCGCGTCGCGCGCACCTCTTCCGCGCGCTGCACCTCTCGCCGCTGGAGCTCGAGGCGGCTGACGACGCGGTGCGCGCCCTGTCCAACCTCATGCTGCGGCGCGCCGCCGGGAGGCGACCGTGACGTCCCCCCGCGCATGGCTCCTGGTGGCCGCGCTCGCAGCACCCCTGGCCTTCGCGCAGGCACAGCCCGCGCCCCACGTGACCCAGGTGCTGTCGAGCCGCCAGGTGAAGCTGGGCGAGCCCTTCGAGCTGGACGTCTCGGTGACGCACCCGAAGGGCCAGCGCTGGGCGCTGGAGGTGCCGAACGAGCTCGGCGCCTTCACGGTGCTGGAGCGCAAGACGGCCACCGCGCCCGACGGCGCTCACGCGGTGACGCACCTCGTCCTGAAGCTCGGCCTCTACGAGCCGGGCAAGCACGTCGTCCCGGCGATGACGCTGCGCGAGGCGCTGAGCGGCCAGGCGCTGCCCTTGTCCCAGGACGCCGAGGTGGAAGGCCTGTCCACCCTGGCGAAGGACGACCCGGGCACGCTGCGCGACGTCGCGCCGCCCCGGCCGCTCTTCGAGCTCGACCCCACGAAGGTGGCGGCGGCGGTGGGCGCAGCGCTGGTGGGGCTGGGGCTCCTGCTGCTCTCGGCGCGCGTCCTGCGGCGCTCGTGGAGGAAGCTCTTCCCGCCCGAGTCCGAAGAGGCGCGCGATCGCCGGCTCCTCGGTGGCCTCGCCGCGCTGGACGACGAGCGCTTCTATGACGCCCTCGACGGCATCCTGCGGCGAAGCCTGGCCCGGTGGCACGGCGTCCCGGCGCTGGAGCGCACCGCGGAAGAAATTGCCCGCGTGGTGCAGGACAGGCCGCCCGCTGGCGTCGCGGCCGACGCGCTGGTGACGGTGCTCCGCGACGGCGTGCGCGTGCGCTTCGCGCACCTTCCCAGCACCGAGGTGCGGCGGCGGGCGGCGCTGGAGGTGTGCGGGCGGCTCTTCCCAGCCGAGCTCTCGAAGAAGGGAGGGGTGCGCCATGCCCGGCCTGCGCTTTCATGACCCCGCGTACCTGGCGCTGCTCGCGCTGGTGCCGCTCCTGGCGTGGCTCCTCCTCTCCCGCCGCGGGCGCGTCGCGGCCATCGCCTTCCCCGGCGCCGGCGGGCTCTCGAGGTTGCCACGCGGCTGGCGCGTGCGCTTGACGTGGGTCCCCCCGGTGCTGCTGCTGGGTGGCCTCTTTGTGGCCGTGGTGGCGCTGGCGCGGCCGCAACTGCCGACGTCGCCCACGCAGCGCTCCCTCACGGCCGAGGGCCTCGACATCGCCGTCGCGCTCGACCTGTCGTCGTCCATGGAGGCCCTCGATATGCCGCCGGCCAACCGCATCGAGGCGGCGAAGGCCGCGCTGCGGGACCTCATCGCCCGGCGCCCCAACGACCGGCTCGCGCTCATCGTCTTCTCCGGCAAGGCCTACACGCAGGTGCCGCTCACCCTGGACCACGGCGTGCTGCTCCAGGCCATCGACAAGCTGCAGGCCGGGACGCTGGAGGACGGCACCGCCATCGGCGACGCCATCGGCGTGGCCCTCAACCGCGTCCGCGACAGTGAGGCGAAGGGCAAGGCGGTGGTGCTCATCACCGACGGCGACAGCAACGCCGGCCGGCTCACCCCCAAAGACGCCGCGTCGCTCGCCGGCGAGCTGCACGTCCCCGTCTTCCCGATTCTGGTGGGCAGCGGCGGCCAGGCGCGCGTGCCGGTGCGCGACGACACCGACGGCCGCGTGCGCTACGCGACGGTCGAGGCGCCGGTGAACGCCGAGCTGCTCCAGCAACTCGCCACCCTGACGCACGGCCGCTTCCAGCGCGCCACGGACCGCGCGGACCTCGAGCGCGGGCTGCACCACGTCCTCGACACCATGGACAAGACGCGCCTGTCCGACGGCGGCGCCACCAGCCAACCGCGCGAGCTCTTCGGCGGGCTGCTGCTCGCCGCGCTCGGGCTCGCGCTCACCTCGGCCTCGCTCGGCGGGACCGTCTTCCGGGTGAAGCCATGACGCTCTCTTCTCCTTTGCACTTCGCGGTGATGGGCCAGCCGGCGGGCTTCGAGCGCCCGGTGGGCCTGCTGCTGGCGGCGGTGGTGGCTGTCGTGACGGCGCTGGTGGCCGGGCGGGCGCTGCGCCGCCGGGTCATCGCTAGGGCCTGGGTGACGGCGGGGCAGGAAGAACGGCTCGTCAGCGCGCGCTTGCACCAGCGGCGCGCGCTGCGCCTGGGCGTGGGCGGCGCGGGCCTGGCGTTGCTTGCGCTCGCCTGGGCGGGCCCCCTGCTGGGCGAGTCGCAGCAGAAGGTGACCCGCCGTGGCATCGACCTCGTGGTGGCGCTCGACGCGTCGCGCTCGATGCTGGCGAGCGACGTGGCGCCGAGCCGGCTGCTGGCGGCGCGCGCGGCGGTGGAGCAGTTGGTCGACCGCCTGGGCGGCGATCGCGTCGGCGTGGTGGCCTTCGCGCGGGACGCCTTCGTCCAGGCGCCGCTCACCACCGACTACGACGCCGCGCGGCTGTACCTGCGTGCGGTCGACCCGCTGCAGATGCAGCAGGGCGGCACGGCGCTCGCGGGCGCGCTTGAGCAGGCGGGCGGCATGTTCGAGCGCGCCGCCGAGTCCGGCCGGGACCGCGCCGTACTGCTCGTCTCCGATGGCGAGGACTGGGGAGGGGGCGCCGTCGAGGAGGCGAAGCAGCTCGCGTCGCAGGGCGTGCGCGTCTTCACGCTGGGGGTCGGCACGACGCAGGGCGCGCCTGTCCCCGTGCTGGACGCCCGCGGCCGCCTCACCGGGTACGAGAAGGACGCGCAGGGCGCGCCGGTGGTGACGCGGCCCAATCCCCAGGCGCTCGCCGCCATCGCGGCCGCAGGAAACGGCGAAGCCTTCTTCCAGTCGGGCCGGGTGGACGAGGCGCCCGTCGCGCAGCGCCTCGACCGGCTACAGAAGGGCGACCTCGGCGCCGGCACGCGCGTCGCCGGCGTCCTCCGCTATCAATGGCTCGCGCTCCCGGGCGTCCTGTTGCTCGCGCTCGCTTTGGCTCTGGCCGAGGCGAAACCAGGGCGCCGAGCAACTGCCCCCGCGCCCGGGAGCGCGGTTGCTGTGTCGGCGGCGCTGGCCGTGGCGCTCCTGGCGCCGCCGGCGCACGCCGCCGGCTGGTTCGACTCGCCCGAGCCGCACGTCAACGAAGGGCTCGCCGCGTACGCGAAGGGCGACTTCGCCGGGGCCGCGTCGTCCTTCGACCAGGTGAAGCGGAAGGACGGCAGGCCCCCGGCGGTCGCGGCGTTCGACCGCGGAGTCGCGCTCTACAAGGCGGGGAAGAAGGAGGAGGCCGTGGCCGCGCTCAAGGACGCGCGCTCCCCGGAGCTGCAGGGGCGCGACGCGTACAACACCGGCCTCGCTCTGGCTGCGCTCGAGAAGAAGGAGGAGGCGATTCACGAGTTCCGCTCGGCGCTCGAGATGGATCCGCAGAACGAAGACGCGCGGCACAACCTCGAGGTGCTGCTCGCGAAGAAGCAGGACCAGCAGCAGGACAAGGAGCAGAACGAGCAGCAGGACCAGCAGCAGGACAAGCAGCAGAGCAAGCAGGACCAGCAGCAGGGCAAGCAGGACCAGCAGCAGGGCAAACAGGACCAGCAGCAGAGCAAACAGGACCAACGACAGAACAAACAGGAGCAGCAGTCGGGGCAGCAGCGCGAGCCACAGAAGAGCCAGACGTCGTCCGAGCCCCAGAAGGAGCAGCAGGGCGCGGGCGAACAGCAGAAGGAAGGCCCCCAGCCCGGCGAAGCCCCTCGCGCCGCAGGGAAGAGTCGGGAGCCCAGGACGGACGCTGAGCGCGCGCTCGACCAACTCAAGCGCGGCGAGCGCCTGCTTCCCCTCGGCCAGCCCACCACCCCGCCTCCGGAGGACGAGTCCGATGAACACACCTGGTAAGGCGCTTCTCTTCCTCGCCGCGTGGACGACCTCCGCGCTGGCGGCCACCACCGTCACCCAGTCCGTCGAGCCGACCACGCTCGGGACCGACGACCAGGCGCAGGTCTCCGTGGAGGTCGCCGACGCGAAGGGCGGCGCGCGGGTGTCGCTGCCGCCGTCGGACGACTACGAGGTGCTCGGCCGGACGTCGTCCACCAGCACCAGCTTCACCGACGACGGCACCGGCTCGCCGGCCATCACGCGCTCGCAGCGCTTCCTCTTCACCATCCAGCCGCGGCGCGCGGGCGCCGTCCAGGTGCCGGGCGCCACCGTCGAGGTAGACGGCCAGCACCTCACCGCGGACGCGACGCAGCTCGACGTCAGCGAGGGCCACGTCGCCTCCGCCGCGCCCCAGCAGCAGTCGGGCGACCCCTTCGCCAGCGTCTTCGGGAGCGACCCCTTCGACGACCCGTTCTTCCGCGGCGGGGCGAGCCCCGGCGCGCTCTTCGACCGCTTCTTCAACCGAGGCGCCGGCCCGGCCCGTCCCTTCGATGCCCGCCTCCTCGTCTCGGTCGACAAGCCGGAAGTCTACGCCGGCCAGCAGGCGACCGTGTCGGTCTACCTCGCCACGCGCAGCCCCATCAGTTCGGTGGGAGGTCTGCGAATGCCCACCATCGACGGCGCCGCGAGCCAGGACCTCGACGTGGCCCGGCGCCCGGAGCCGCGACCGATGAGCCTCGACGGCAAGGACTACCAGGCGTTCCTCATCGCGCGACGGGCGGTGTTCCCTTCGAAGCCGGGCGCCCTCACCATCCCCGCGGTGACGCTCTCGGTCGGCACCGGGGGTACGTTCGACCTGCCCGGCGAGCGCACGCTCTCCAGCGCGCAACGGACGCTGGAGGTGAAGGCCCTGCCGCCGGGCGGTGAAGCAGGCGAGCCCGTGGGCCAGTGGGCCGCCTCGATGCAGGTGGGCGCGCGCGTCACCCCCACCGCCGGCCAGCCGGTGCCGGTGCAGGTCACTCTGGAGGGGACCGGCGACCTGCAGGCGCTGCCCGAGCCCGGGCTCTCGGTGAGCGGCCCGGCGCGCGTGCTGGCGCCGACGGTGAAGGATGAGCCGGGCGTGAAGGGCACCGCCGTCGGCGGCCGGCGCGTCTACGAGTTCCTCGTCACACCCGAGGCGGAAGGTCCGCTGACGATTTCGGGGCTGCGCGTGGCGTACTTCAACCCGGCCACCGGGCGGCACGAGACGGCGTCGGCGCCGGCGCTCCGGCTCGACGTCGCGCCGGCACCCGGTCTGGCGGCCGCGCCCAGCGCCGCGCCGGCCACGCCCGAGGTGACAGGCGCTCCACCGGGCCCCGCTGCGCCTCCGTCCGCCGAGCGGTGGGCCGCGCTGCGCCCGGCGCTCGAGAGCGCGGCGCTCTTCCTGGCCGCCGCGCTCGTCGTCGTCCTCGGCGCGTTGCTCCTGCGACGCACCCTTGGCCGTCGCGTCGGGCGGTCGCCGGGAGCGCGGGCGCAGCGACGCGCCGCGACCCGCGCCCTCGCCGAGGCGCGCACCGCCGCCCGGGCCGGCCAGGGTGTCGCCGCGGTCCGCCTCGCCGAGCAGGCGCTCGCCTCGGGGGGCGCGGCGGTGGGCCTCGACGCGGGCCGCGAGGACCTCGACCGCCTCGCCGCCGACGCATCCCAGCCCTTCGTCGCAGCCTGGGCCCAGGCGCTGCTGCGCTGCCGCCGCGCCCGCTACCTCGGCCTCGACCCCGACGCCGTCGCCGAGGTGCTCGCGAAGGCCGCCTCCGGGCTGGACGAGCTGGGCCGTGACGCCCCCAGGCCGCCGCAGGGCGAGCCCCACAGCTCCGCTACCCACGCGCTGTGACGGCCGTTACCGTGAAGACCAGGAGGTGCCGTGAATCTCACCCGCCGACTGACCTTCGCGTTGACGCTCATCGGCTGCGGGGTGTTGGTGCTGAGCGCGCTGCTCGAGATGCGGGTCGACTGGCAGCGCGCGCAGGACGAGAGCCACGAGGCGCACGTGCTGCTCGGTCGCGTGCTCAACGGCGCCGTCTCGCGCTCGGCGCGCTTCGAGGGCCTCGAACAGGCGCTCTTCCATCTCGACGAGGCGAACCGCTACCAGCAGCGCGTGCACGTGCGCTGGGTGTGGCTCGACGCACCAGAGGGCTCGTCCTTTGCCCCGCTGCTGCCGGCGAGCGCGCTCGCCCCGGTGCGCGAGGGCCACGAGCTGTTCGCCGAACTCGACTCGGTGGCCTCGCCGACCTTCGTCTCGTATTCGCCGCTGGCGCTCGGCGGCCGGCCGGGCGCCATCGAGCTGCAGGGTGCGCTGGGCTCGCGGCAGGAGCACCTGCAGCGCGGCGTGCTGCTGGTCGCCTCCGGCACCATCGCGCTGGCGCTCCTCTTCTTCCTGGCGGCGAGCGCCATCGGCCGGCGGCTCGTCGGGCGCCCTGTCGAGGCGTTGATGCGCATGGCGGACCGGGTGGGGAAGGGCGACCTGGACGCGCGCGTCGCGCTCAAGCGCCCCGACGAGCTGGGGCGCCTCGCCGAGGTGCTCAACGGGATGGCGGTGTCGCTGCAGCGCGCGCGGGCCGCGCTGGTGGAGGAGTCGCGGGCGCGCGTCGCGGCGCTGGAGCAACTGCGCCACTCGGAGCGCAGCAGCACCGTCGGCAAGCTGGCCGCGGGTGTGGCGCACGAGCTGGGGACGCCCCTGGGCGTCATCTCGCTCCAGGCCCAGTCCATCGCGTCGGGGGAAGGCGGCCTCGACGAGGCGCGGGCCGACGCGCGGGTCATCGACCAACAGGCGAAGGCGATGGCCCGCATCGTGCGGCAGTTGCTCGAGTTCTCCCGGCGTCACCCGCCGGAGCGCCAGCCGCAGCCGCTCGAGCCGGTGGTGTCGACGGCGCTGGAGGTGTTGCGCCCGGTGGCGCAGCCGAAGGGCGTCGAGCTGCGCTTCCAGCCGGCCGGTGCGCACGTCGTCAACGTCGACGCGGCGCAGGTCCAGCAGGTGGTGACGAACCTGGTGGTGAATGCGGTGCAGGCGAGCGCGGCCGGGCAGGTGGTGACGCTGGCCCTGGACGAGACGGAGGCCACGGCGCCGGCGGACGCGGGCGGCGCGCACGGCCGCTGGGTGCGCCTCACCGTGAAGGACGAAGGCGAAGGCATCGAGCCCGAGGCGCTGCCGCACGTCTTCGAGCCCTTCTTCACCACCAAGGACGTGGGCGAAGGCACGGGGCTGGGCCTCTCGGTGTCGTGGGGGCTGGTGCGTGAACACGGCGGGTGGATGACGGCGGCGTCCGAGCCGGGGAAAGGCGCGACCTTCACGGTATACCTGCCGGTGGAGGTGACGACGTGAGCCGCGTGCTGGTGGTGGAAGACGACGGGACGATGCGGGAGCTGCTGGCGCGGCAGTTGGGCCGGCGCGGCTTCGAGGTGTCTACGGCGTCGGGCGGGGAGGACGCGCTGGCGCAGGTGGCGGGGGCCGACTTCGACGTGGTGCTGACGGACCTCAACATGCCGCGCGTCAACGGCGCGCAGGTGTGTGAGCGCATCACCCAGAGCCGCCCCGACATCCCCGTCATCGTGGTGACGGCCTTCGGCAGCCTGGACACCGCCGTCGCAGCCATCCGCGCGGGAGCGTACGACTTCGTCACCAAGCCCTTCGACCTGGAGCAGTTGTTGATGACGCTGGAGCGGGCGCTGGGCCTGCGGCGCCTCAAGGACGAGGTGCGGCGGCTGCGCGAGTCCGCGGCGGTGGCGGGCGAGCGTGGCGCGGTGGGGGACAGCGCTGGGCTGCGCACAGCCTATGAGGTGCTGGGGCGCGTCGCGTCCACCGACATGACGGTGCTCATCGGCGGCGAGAGCGGCACCGGCAAGGAGCTCGCCGCGCGCTTCGTGCATGCGCACAGCCCGCGTGCGCCCAGGCCCTTCGTGGCGCTCAACTGCGCGGCGCTGCCCGAGGCGCTCCTGGAGAGCGAGCTGTTCGGCCACGTGAAGGGGGCCTTCACCGACGCGAAGGCGCAGCGCACCGGCATCTTCCAGGAGGCCGAGGGTGGCACGCTCTTCCTCGACGAGGTGGGCGACCTGCCGGCGGCCCTGCAGCCGAAGCTGTTGCGCGCGCTGCAGGAGCGCACCATTCGCCCTGTCGGCGCCAACGCCGAGGTGCCCATCGACGTGCGCGTGGTGGCGGCGTCGCACCGGGACCTGGAGGCCGCGGTGGCGCAGGGGCGCTTCCGTGAGGACCTCTTCTACCGGCTCAACGTCGTCTCGGTGGAGCTGCCGCCCTTGCGCGCGCGGGGCAACGACGTGCTGCTGCTCGCGCAGGCCTTCGTGAAGGACTTCGCCGCGCGCCTGGGCCGCAAGGTGGTGGGCGTCTCGCCGCAGGTGGCGCAGAAGCTGCTGGCGTACCGCTGGCCGGGGAACGTGCGCGAGCTGCAGAACTGCATCCAGCGGGCGGTGGCGCTGACGCGCTTCGAGGAGGTGTCGGTGGAGGACCTCCCGGAGAAGGTGCGCGCCTACCAGGCGACCGAGGTGCTGCTCGAGGGCGTGGACTCGAGCGCGCTGGTGCCGCTGGAGGAGATGGAGCGCCGCTACGTCTTGCGCGTGCTGGAGGTGGTGGGCGGCAGCAAGGTGGAGGCGGCGCGCACGCTGGGCATCGACCGGAAGACGCTGCACCGGAAGCTGGAGGCGTGGGGCGCCCCAAGGCCGCACCCGGCGCCCGGGACGTGACAGGCGCGGCTCTACCGCGAGCGCCTCGTCACCGCGCCGCGGCGCGCGGCAGGAAGAACCTCAAGCCTGTCGCCGCCTGGCAAGAGGAAGTTCGCCGCGCCCACTTCGCCCGGACGACTTCAGCGAGCGCCAGAGAAGCCCGCGGACTACAACGCTCGCGTGGAGAACGCCCCGCCGAACTGGCACACGCTCTCTGCCTCCGACGCGCTGGCGCGCCTCTCGACGTCGGAGAAGGGCCTGTCGCGCGCCGAGGCCGAGCGCCGCCTCGCCGAGGCCGGGCCCAACGAGCTGCAGGCCTCCGAGCGCACCCCCTCGTGGAGGCTGCTGCTCGAACAGTTCAAGAACGTCCTCATCCTCATCCTCCTCTTCGCCACCGGGCTGTCGGTGGCGCTGGGCCACGGCCTCGAGTCGCTCGTCATCGCCGTCATCGTGCTGTTCGCCGTGCTGCTCGGCTTCATCCAGGAGTACCGGGCGGAGAAGGCCATCGACTCGCTGCGCAAGCTGGCCGCGCCGCACGCCTCGGTGCTGCGCGACGGGGCCGAGCTGAAGGTGCTGGCCCGCGAGGTGGTGCCCGGCGACGTGGTGGTGCTGCACACCGGCGACAAGGTGCCCGCCGACGCGCGGCTTCTGGAGGCCGTCAACCTGAAGACGGAGGAGGCGGCCCTCACCGGCGAGTCGGTGCCGGTGGAGAAGCACACCCGGCCGCTGGAGGGCGAGCTGGCGGTGGGGGACCGGAAGAACGTGGTGCACGCCGGCACCGCCGTCACCTACGGCCGCGGGAAGGCCGTCGTGGTGGCCACCGGCATGACGACGGAGTTCGGCCGCATCGCACAGCTCCTCTCCACCGTGGAGACGGGGAAGACGCCCCTGCAGAAGAACCTGGACCGGGTGGGCAGCCTGCTGGCGCGGGTGGCCCTGGTGCTGGTGGCCGTCATCGTGGGCCTGGGGCTCATGCGCGGCCAGCCGCTGGTGGAGATGCTCATCTTCGGCATCGCCCTGGCGGTGGCGGTGGTGCCGGAGGCGCTGCCGGCCGTCGTCACCATCTCCCTCGCGCTGGGCGTGCAGCGCATGGTGAAGCGCAACGCCCTCATCCGCCGCCTGCCCGCGGTGGAGACGCTGGGCAGCACTTCCGTCATCTGCTCCGACAAGACGGGCACCCTGACGAAGGACGAGATGACGGTGCGCCAGGTGTGGGTGGCGGGCGAGGCGCTGGCCGTGTCCGGCTCCGGCTACGAGCCGAAGGGCGACTTCTCGCGCGCGGGCGCGAAGGTGGAGCCGACGCCGGCCTTGCGCGCGCTGCTGGAGGCCGGCGCGCTGGCCAGTGACGCCACCCTGTCCTTCGACGAGGCGACGAAGGCGTGGGAGGTGCTGGGCGACCCGACGGAGGGTGCGGTGGTGGTGGCCGCCGCCAAGCTGGGCCTGGACAAGGCGGCGCTGGACCAGGCCCACCCGCGGCTGGGGGAGGAGCCCTTCACCTCGGAGACGCGGCGCATGGCCACGGTGCACCGCACGCCCGAGGGCCGCGCCGTCTTCGTGAAGGGCGCGCCGGAGGTGGTGCTTTCGTCCTGCGACAGCTTCCGCGCGAAGGAGGGCGCCGCACCATTGGACGAGGCGACGCGCGCCGGGGTGGTGGCGGCGGCGAAGGCCATGGCGGGCGACGCGCTGCGGGTGCTGGCCATCGCCTCGAAGCGGGACGGCTCGCTGGAGACGTCCACCAGCGGCCTCACCCTGCTGGGCCTGGTGGGGATGATTGACCCGCCGCGCCCCGAGGTGTTCGACGCCATACGCACCTGCGAGGCCGCGGGCATCCGCGCGGTGATGATTACCGGCGACCACCCGGAGACGGCGCAGGCGGTGGCGCGCGAGCTTGGGCTGCTCAAGGCCGGCCGGGTGGTGACGGGCAAGGACGTGGACGGCTGGGACGACGAGGCGCTGGCCAGGGAGGTGGACACCATCGACGTCTTCGCGCGCGTCTCGCCGGCCCACAAGCTGCGCGTCGTCACCGCGCTGCAGGCGAAGGGCCACGTGGTGGCGATGACGGGCGACGGCGTCAACGACGCGCCCGCGCTGCGGAGGGCGGACATCGGCATCGCCATGGGCCTCACCGGCACCGACGTGTCGCGCGACGCGGCGGCGATGACGCTCACCGACGACAGCTTCGCCTCCATCGTCTCCGCCACCGAAGAAGGCCGGCGCGTCTTCGGCAACATCAAGAAGTACCTGATGTACCTGTTGTCCTCGAACATCGGTGAGATTGGGCTGATGGTGGGCACCGCCTTCCTCGGCATGCCGCTGCCGCTCACCGCGGTGCAGATTCTGTACGTCAACCTGGCCACCGACGGGCTGCCGGCGCTGGCCCTGTCGGTGGACCCGCCGGAAGACGACTTGATGAAGCGTCACCCGCGCGACGCGAAGGCGGGCATCTTCACCCGGCCGGTGGTGACGCTGATGATGGTGGGCGGGCTGTGGTCGACGCTGGTGAACGTCAGCCTCTTCTGGTGGGAGCGGCAGTCGGGCCGCAGCCTGCCCGAGGCGATGTCGATGACCTTCGTCTCGCTGGTGCTCATCCAGTTCTTCAAGGCCTACAACTACCGCTCCGACCGTCTCTCGGTGTGGCACAAGCCGTTCGCCAACAGGTGGCTCAACGTCGCCATCTTCTGGGAGTTGGTCCTCATCGTCCTCATCCTCTACGTGCCCTTCCTGCAGCGGCTGTTCGGCACCTTCGCGCTCACCGGAGAGGACTGGCTCATCATCACCGGCGCGGCCTTCACCGTGGTGCCGGTGCTGGAGGTGGCCAAGTGGATGGAGCGGCGCGGGTGGTTCGGCGCGCTGGACTGACTTCACCTTGTCAGGGCATCGGGAACCGGCACACGCCCAGGCCCTCGTAGCACTGGAACATCACGCAGAAGCCGTCGCCGCACTGGCTGTCCACGACGCACGGCTTGCGCAGGCACGCGCCCGCGGAGCAGGTGAAGGGCCCGGGGCAGTCGGACGACGTCACGCAGCTCTGCACCTGGCAGCGGCCGGTGGTGGCGTTGCAGGTGGTGCCCTGCTCGCACGGCGAGCTGGGTCCGCAGCCGGGCACGCACTCGCGCTGGGCGTAGCAACTGCAGGCGATGGGCTCGCAGATGCTCACGGTGGGGAAGGCGATGCAGTCGGAGTCCGAGAGGCAGCCGCCCGGCAGAGGGTTGCACGCGCCGCCGCAGCCTGGGGGCGTTCCGGGGACGGCGCACATCGCCGCCGCGGTGCAGTCCCCCTGGCTGTCGCAGCACTCGGGCTGCAGGCACTCCACGTCCGGGCAGGCGTGGGGCAGCTCGTTGACGCCGCGGCACCCTTCGTAGCGGGGCGTGCAGCTGCAGATGAAGCAGAAGTCCGCGGCGCAGTCCGGGCGGGCCCGGCAGGCCTCCACCGTCAGCCCCGCGCAGGTGGAGGCGCCACCGCCGCCCGCGCCGCCGCCGAAGTTGCCACCGCCCGCGCCGCCGCCGAAGTTGCCACCGCCCGCGCCGCCGCCGAAGTTTCCGCCGCCCGCGCCGCCGCCGAGGTTGCCGCCGCCCGCGCCGCCGCCGAAGTTTCCGCCACCCGCGCCGCCGCCGAAGTTTCCGCCGCCCGCGCCGCCGCCGAAGTTTCCGCCACCCGCGCCGCCGCCGAAGTTTCCGCCGCCCGCGCCGCCGCCGAAGTTTCCGCCGCCCGCGCCTCCTCCGACGTTGCCGCCGCCCGTACCGCCATCCGATGACTCCGTGAGGGCTGCACGACCGCAGCCCAGCAACGCCACGACGCCAAGGAGAGCCAGGACTCGCATGCCGCTTTCCCGAGCAAGGGGTATTCCACTGTCACACCGAAGGGTTTCGCGCAGTCTCGCCGCCTGCTCCCTCGGAATTCCGAGGATTCAAGGCTTCTTCGGGCCACAGGCGCCCTTGCAGGCCTTGGTCTTCGCCTCGCACTGCTTGATGCACTCCAGCAGCCGCTGGCTGGCCTCTGGCTTCTGTGCGTCCTTCGGGTCGCCGGTGCAGGCCTTGA
>JADLDB010000028.1 GCA_020846875.1 Myxococcales bacterium
CACACCACCGAGTCCAACTTCCGCATCGAGACGTCCATCGAGTGCTTCCTCGGCGGCATCAACTGAAGGCGGCGCCTCCAGGTTTCATGTCTACCAACCGTCGAAGCCCGGCGGTGATCGTCCAGCGCTGTCCCTCCACGTCCTCTCGCAGAGACGGCGCCGACCTGGAGAACACAGCAAGTTCAGGCGATTATGGCGGGTATGTGGTTCGCTCAGACGGCCGCGCACGCCGTTCACCCCCGGAGGACAACATGAAGCGCACCCTGATGATGCTGGTCCCTGCCGTTCTGTCGCTCACCGCCTGCGGTGGTGGGAGGACCGACCTGGTCGGCTCGTACACTGGAACGACGACGTACACCTGGGAGCAGAACTCGTACACCACGACGCTGCAGACGACGGTGGACATCTTCGACTCGCCCGACGGTAGCCTGGAGATTGTCGGCACCGCGCGCAGATCCGATGCCCCGCCGAGCGAGCCCGCGCTGACGTGCCGGATCAAGGGCAAGCCGACCTCATCGGGCTTCGAGATTGAGCCCGGGGCGAGCTGCATCCTCGAGGGCTTCCCGGGCGACAACTGCGGCGCCGCCAAGGCGACGGCGGCCGTCGTCTCGGCTTCCGCCGTGAAGACGGCGCTGGGCCTCACCATCAACGTCCGCGCCCAGGTGCAGTGCCAGGGCGACCCGGAGTTCGTCAACCTGCGTGCGAGCCTGACGAAGAACCTCTGACCGCGGCTGCCACCCGCGAGGGATTGGACAGCCCGTCCGCGCACGAAGAGACTTCACGGCGATAGGCGTGCAGGCGCGGGGGAGCTGAGGTATTGTTCCTGCCGATGGCCCGAGTTCGCACAGCGCACCACAGGCGGCCCGTTGGCCCGACGCCCGTGCTGAAGCAGTTGTGTGCGCTGCGCTCGCACCGCGCGCCCATCTTCCCGGCCTGACCCACCGCCGCACTCTTTGCCGCGGTGGGGCTTCACCCGAGCTGTGTCCGCCGCGCGCTGCGTGGCTTCTCTTCTCTCTTCTCCAGGAGTTTCCATGTCTCCTCAGCCCCCCATCACCCTCTCCCGCGCCGACGCAGCTCGTCTCGGCGGGTTGATAGAAGCCGCGCCTGCCTCTGCGCGTCACCTGCTGCTCGAGCGGCTCGAGCACGAATTGCACCGCGCCCACATCGTCGAGGAGTCCTCGACCGCAGGGGTGGTCACCCTCGGCAGCCGAGTGGAGTACGAGCACGTCGAGTCCGGCAACCGGCGCGAGGTGGAGCTGGTGCTGCCAGAGGACGCCCAGCCCGGGACCACGCGGCTGTCGGTGCTCTCGCCCCTGGGCTGCTCCCTCATCGGCCTGCGCGAAGGCGCCACCTTCACCTGGGACGACGACGTCCACCGCTGGCGCCTGCGCGTCGTCGCGGTGCGGAAGTGACGGACGCCGAGCCGCGCTGGAGTCACCTCGTCACCGCCGCCTTCCACCTCGACGAGCACCCGAAGGCGGACGTGGACGCCGTGTTGGGGGCGCTGGACGGCCTGCTGGAGGTCTTCGACGAGGACGTCGACCCACTGCTCGACTTCCGCGCGTACGCCGTGCGGCGGCTGGCGCTCAGCCTGCGCCGGGCGCTGGAGGTCCGCTAAGGCGACGCGCGGGCCAGCTTTTTGAGGCCGGCGGCCGCCGCGCGGCAGCCGTTACTGGAAGGAGCCCCGGTCCTCACCTAAGGAAGCTCCACCTGCATGCGAACGCTCTGGGCCACCGCCTTTCGCCCCTTCTTCCTCGCCGCGAGCAGCTTCGCCGCGGTCGCGCTGGGGGTGTGGATTCTCGCGCTGTCGGGCGTTCCCATCTCCGGAGTAGACGTGCCCTGGCACGCGCACGAACTGCTCTACGGCTTCTTCGCGGCGGTGCTGTGCGGCTTTCTGCTGACCGCGGCGAAGAACTGGGCGTCGCTCCCGGCCGTGTCCGGGGCGCGCCTGCAGGTGCTGTTCGCGGTGTGGGTCCTGGGGCGGGTGGCGGCGCTGGGCCCGGTGCCGGCGCTGCGCTTCGTCAGCGTCCTCACCCCCGTGCTCCTCTTCGCGTACCTGCTGCCGTACCTCCTGGCCAAGGGCCAGCAGGGCAACCGGGTCTTCCTCGTGGCCGTCGCGCTCTTCGCCCTGGGCGACGGCGTCAGCCTGCTGCCGTCCACGCCGGCGTGGGCGCCGTTCCTCAACCGAAGCAACGGGCTGTGGCTGGGGCTGCACGTCGCGCAGTGGCTCATCGTCCTGATGAGCGCGAAGACCATGCCGCTGTTCGTGGAGCGCGCGGTGGGGGCGCCGGTGCGCACCTGGCCGCTGGTGGAGCGCGCCTCGTCCTGGTCGGTGCTGGCGGCGCTGGTGGCGGACTTCCTTGACGCGCCGGCGCCGGTGTTGGTGGCGGCCAGCCTGGCCGCGGCGGTCGCCAACGGCGTCCGGCTGTGGGGCTTTCGGGGCCTTCAGGGGCTGCGCAGCCGGCTCCTCTTCCTGGTGGTGCTGGGCTACGGCTGCCTGGTGGCCGGCTACGCGGGGCTCGCCTGGGTGAGCTGGACGGGCGCGCCGCTGAGCCAGGTGGTGCACGTCTTCACCGCCGGGGCCATCAGCGCGATGGTCTATTCCATCATGAGCCGGATTGCCCTGGGCCACACGGGCCGGCCCATCGCCGTCTCGCGGGTGCTGCTCGCCGGGTACTTCCTGGTGGTGCTGGGCGCGGGGGTGCGCATCGCCGCGGGCGCGGCACCGGGCGAGCACTTCATCGCCTTGCTGCAGGTAGCGGGTGGCAGCCTCGCGCTGGCGTGGGGCCTGTACGCCGCCTGGAGCGCCCCCTTCCTTCTCGCGCCGCGCGCGGACGGCAAGCCGGGGTAGTGGTTGACTCTCGTCCGTCCCAGGCGTTGGCGCCTCCAGTCCCTCGGCAGGCTGCGCCGTGGGTGAAGCGCTCGCGCGTGGGGAAGTCCAGGAGCGCGCAGGGCGCGGATTCGCCAGGAGGAAGCCTCCTCATGCCGGCCCGGTGTCAGCGCGTCGTCAGCGCGTCGCGTGGCTGCGCAAGCGGAAGGTGGCTTTCGTCACGCCCCCGTCACGGCGGCGCTCACCGTCGCGGGGCGGGCGCGGGCACGGCGTCGACGAAGTCCGCGAGCGGCTCGGCCAGCGACGACATGTGTGTGCGCACCGTGCCGTCGGGGGCAACCAGGTACACGACGTTGTCGTGGAGGATGACGCCGGACTCCGGGTTCCTCGTGTAGCGGAAGTCGAGCAGCAGGGAGAGGGAGCGCACCTGCTCGTCGTCGCCCACCAGCACCGAGAAGCGCGGCGCGCCCGTCAGGCCGTAGCGCTCGCGGTACTTCGCCACCTCGGCCGGCGTGTCGTGCGCGGGGTCCAGGCTCACGATGACGGTGGGCAGGGGCTTGCCGGCCTTCTGCAGGGCGGCGTCGAGGCGCAGCAGCTTCTTCGTCGTCAGCGGGCAGCTGCCGGCGCACGAGGTGTAGACGAAGGACAGCACGTACCAGCGGCCCTTCCACTTCGACAGGCTGACGCGCGCACCGTCCTCCCCGCGCCACGCCGTTTCGACGGCCAGCACGCTGCGCCCGGCCGCACCGTCTCCGGCAGCAGCAAGGCCCGCCGCGAGCACCACAGCCAGCGCGAGAGGGCGCCTCACCGGGCGGCTCCTGCGCAGCGGAAGCCCAGCGTGGGCAGCGTGCTGCGTGCGCTCAGGCTGGACCTCAGCGCGTAGCGCATGAAGGCGGCGTAGTCCTCCCGGCGCGCGCTTCCGGTGGCACCGGCGCCGCACATGGTGCCGGCGGGCTGCTCGCCGTCCTGCCGGTTGTCCGCGGTGACGAAGACGGCGTTGAAGTCGCTCGTCCACTCCCACACCAGGCCGTGCAGCGCCTCCACGCCATACACGTTCCGCGGGCTGCCCTCGAGGTCCAGCTCGCCGGGGCGGCTCGGCCTCGAGTACCAGTCCAGGATGCGCTGGACGAAGGCGGGGTCGCCCGAGGCGTCGCGCGTCACCTCGTCGGCAGCCGCGGCGTACTCCCACTCCAGCGTGGTGGGCAGGCGCTGGCCTCTCCACGCGCAATAGGCCTTCGCCGCGAAGTACGAGACGTCCACCACCGGCGCGCGCGGCGAGTGCGCGTCCTTTGACGACGCCAGGTACCGCTCCTCCGCCAACTGCCGGCTGACGCTGTCGGGGCGCCACGCCGGGGAGGCCTCGAGGAAGGCGGCGAACTCGGCGCGCGACACGGGGCGCACGTCGAGGCGGAAGGCCGCCACCGCGAAGTCCTTCTGTCCCTCGTCGAGGCCGAAGAGCGGCGCGAAGCGGCCTGCCGGCAGGGTGACGGCGCCGCCACCGTCGGGCGACGCGGCCAGCACCGCGGCGGCGAGGACGGACAGCACGGGCGACTCAGTGCTCCGGGGCCGACGCCGGCGGCAGCGCCTCGCGGTACCTCTTCACCTCCGCCGTGCTGTAGGGCGCGCTCTTGTTGCCCCAACTGGTAGCGACGAAGTTGATGACCGCCGCCAGCTTGACGTCGTCCAGGCCGGCCACCGGCGTCATGACGCCGTTGTACTCGACGCCGTTGACGGTCAACTTCCCCGCCTTCCCGCGCAGGATGAACTCGACAATCTCGGCGCGGCGCGACGAGGTGATGCCGGCGAGGTAGTCGCTCTTCGCCAGCGGGGGGAAGACGCCGGGCAGGCCCTGGCCCTCGGGCTGGTGGCACATGGCGCAGTTGGCGGCGTACAGCGCCTTGCCGTCGGCCGCGACGGGCGCGGTGGGCGCGACGGGGGTGGCCTTCACCGACGACGCGACGGACTCGTCGCCCAGGTACACGTCTTCCATCTCTCGGCCCGAGTACACCTCCTTGTTGCCGGCGCCTTCCGCCTTGAGCATGCCCAGCGCCCCCTTGTTGAAGGCGCGGAAGAGCGAGTGGTCCACGAGGATGAAGGTGCCGTCCGTCTCCAGCTTGAACTCGACGATGGCCGAGCCCCCCGCGGGGATGAGCGTGGTCTGCACGTGCTCCTGCGTCTTCTGGCCTCCCTCGAGGTAGACCCGGTCGAAGATTTCCCCGATGACGTGGAAGCTGGACACCAGGTTCGGCCCGCCGTTGCCCACGAAGAGGCGGACCTTCTCACCCACCTTCGCCTTGAGCGCCCGGTCGCCCACCAGCGAGAGCGCCGAGCCGTTGAAGACGACGTAGGACGGCCGCTCGTCGATGGCCCGCTTCATCGAGAAGGGCTGCAGGCCTCTCACGCCGAAGTCCGCGTCGGTGTAGAAGTCGCCCTGCACCACGTAGTACTCGTGGTCCACCTTCGGCAGCGGCACCTTCGGCTGCACGTAGATGAGCCCGTACATGCCGTTGGCCACGTGCATGCCCACCGGCGCGGTGGCGCAGTGGTAGATGTAGAGGCCCGGGTTGAGCGCCTTGAAGGTGAAGCGCGTCTTGTGCCCCGGCGCGGTGAAGGTGCTGGCCGCGCCGCCGCCCGGGCCGGTGACGGCGTGCAGGTCGATGTTGTGGGGCAGCTTGTTGTGCGGGCTGTTCTCCAGCCACAGCTCCACGGTGTCGCCCTCGCGCACGCGGATGAAGCTGCCCGGCACCGTCCCGCCGAACGTCCAGAACACGTAGTCCACCCCGTCGGCCAACTGCATCACCTTCTCGACCACCTCGAGCTCCACCGTCACCTTCGCCGGCGTCGTCCGCGTGATGGCCGGGGGCACCAGCGGCGGCTGCGTCATCACCGCCTTCTCCGCGGGCAACGCGCCCACCACGGACACCACCAGGCCCAGCAGCACCACCATGTCCTTTGCCTCCTCTTGCGCGGCCTTTCCTAAGCCGCGGCGCGCCGGCCAGCACACCGATTCGCCACGTTCCAATTCGGAGCCCCGCGCTGTGCCGAACTGGAACAGCGCGATGCCCAGCGGCGCCGGCGGACGGGCTGGCACGCGAACTGCTCAGGGCGCCGTCATGCTCAATCCCCGTCAAGCCGTGGCCCAGGTCGTCCTCGACCACTCCGAGTGCGCGGAGGTCTTCCGCCGCCACCACATCGACTTCTGCTGCCAGGGCGAGCTGTCGCTCGAGGAGGCGGCGCGGCGCAGGCAGGTGAAGCTGGAGGAGCTGCTGAAGGAGCTGGAGCAGCGCATCGCCGAGCGGCGCGAGCCGGCGGGGGTGGACCCGCGCACGCTGTCCACGGCGGAGCTGGTCGACTTCCTCAAGACGCGCTACCACGAGCCGCTGCGGCGCGGGCTGCCCTTTGCCCTGGCGCTGGCGAAGAAGGTGAGCCGGGTGCACGGCGCGCACAACCCCAGCCTGGTGGAGCTCGAGCAGGCGGTGACCGAGCTGGCCGACGCGCTCGAGGCGCACCTCGGCGACGAGGAGCAGGAGCTCTTTCCTCGCCTCGGCGCCCCCGCCCCCGAGCGCGCCGGCGTGCAGCAGCTCCTGGGCGCGATGGCCGGGGAGCACCTCGCGCTGACGGCGCTGCTCCAGAGAGTCCGTGCCGCCAGCGACGGCTTCACGCTGCCGGACTGGGCGTGCACCAGCTACCGGACGCTCTTCTCGGAGCTGGAGAACCTCGAGCGCGACGTCTCGGCGCAGGTGCACCTCGAGCAGCACGTGCTGCGGCCGCGCTTCCTCGAGGCCTGAAGGTGGACGAGGAGCTGCTCCAGGCGCTGCGCACCGTCATCGACCCGGAGCTGGGGATTGACGTGGTGTCGCTGGGCCTGGTGTACGGCGCGCGCCGCGAAGGGGACGTGGCAAAGGTGGCGCTGACGATGACGACGCCCGCCTGCCCGCTGGGCGAGGCCATCGCCGCCGACGCGCGCGAGGCCCTGCTGTTGCGGGTGCCGGAGCTCCGGGAGGCGGAGGTGGAGCTGGTGTTCGAGCCGCCGTGGACGCGGGACCGCATGTCCGCCGAGGCCCGCAGGCAGCTCGGCGTCCCCGAAGAGCCCCCGCCGTGACGGTGCCGGGCGTGAGTCGACCCGCCCCAGCGGAGCCGCGCCTGGCGACGGCGCGCCTCCCGGTGCTGCTGTTGGGAGCCGGGGGCCTCGTGGCCGGAGTGTGGGCGGGGCTGCAGCGGCTGGGCGTGCTGGCGCCGGTGGCGCGGCCCGACGCGCTGGCCCACGGCCCGCTGATGGTGAGCGGCTTTCTGGGCGTCGTCATCGCGCTGGAGCGGGCGGTGGCGGCGCGGCACCGCTGGGGCTACGCGGGGCCGCTGGCGTGCGGCGTGGGCGTGGGCTTGTTGGTGGCCGGTGCGCCGGGCGCGGCGGCCTGGGCGCTCCTGGCCGGCAGCGCGGTGGTGGTGCTGCTCCTGGGGAAGCTGACCTGGCGCGCCCCGGCCCTGCACCACGCGGTGCTGGCGCTGGCGGCGGGGGCGTGGCTGTTTGGGAACGCGCTCTTCGCGGCGGGCCGCCCGGTGTTCGACGTGGTGGGGCCGTGGCTCGTCTTCCTGGTGGGCACCATCGCCGGCGAGCGCCTGGAGCTCACCCGCGTACTGCCGCGGAGCCGCCGTGCGGTGGCCCTCTTCGGGGTGGCGCTCTCGCTGGTCGTCCTGGGTGGGGTGCTGTCCCCATTCCAGCGGGACGTGGGCTTGCGCGTCTTCGGCGGCGGGGCGGTGGCGCTGGCGCTGTGGCTGTTCCGCTACGACGTGGCGCGGCGCACCGTGCGGCAGGCGGGGCTGGTGCGCTTCATCGCGGCCGCCCTGTTGTCGGGCTACGTCTGGCTCGCGGCAGGCGGCGCGCTGGGGCTGGCGTGGGGGAACCCGCTGGCCGGGCCGCGGTACGACGCGGTGCTGCACGCGCTCTTCGTGGGCTTCGTCTTCTCGATGATTTTCGGGCACGCGCCCGTCATCCTGCCGGCGGTGCTGGGCGTGCGGCTGCCGTTTCGGCCGCGCTTCTACGCGCACCTTGCGCTGCTGCACGCGTCGCTCGTCGCGCGCACCCTGGGCGACGTCCTGGGGGAAGAGGTGCTGCGGCGCGCGGGCGCGTGGGGCAACGTCGCGGCCCTCGCCCTCTTCCTCGTCAGCAGTGTCGCGGCGGCGCGCGGGCGCGACGAGGCGCTCCGCCCGGCGTCTTGAAGGGGTTCGTCCTTGTTCACACGGAGGCGTCGCGGCGATACGCCGCGGATTTCATCGAGGAGCTGCCCATGAGCTTTCCGGACTTCTTTGGTGCTGTACCGCGCCTGGTGGTGCATGACGCGCTGGCGGAGTTGCTGGGTGCCGGTGACGGCGTCATCGAGTACGTCTACGCCGACGCCGTGCGGCTGGCCGGCCATTCCTGCCCGACGGTCGCGGGGGCCTACCTGATGACTCACCGGGCGCTCGGCGCGCTGTTCCCGGAAGGCCGGCCCGCGCGCGGGGGCATCCGCGTCGAGCTGACTGCAGCGCTCGTCGACGGCACCGCCGGGGTGACGGCCAGCGTGGTGGGGTTGCTCACCGGCGCCGCCGGGGAAGGCGGCTTCAAGGGGCTGGGAGGCCAGTACGCCCGGCGCGACCTCCTGCGCTTCGGCGCGGCGTTCGACGGGGACTTGCGCTTCACGCGGCTCGACAGCGGCGCCAGCGCCATCACCACCTTCAGCCCCGGAGCCGTGCCGATGCGGCCCGAGATGCAGGCGCTCCTCCCTGGCATCTTCTCGGGCACGGCGGGCGCGGTGGAGCGCCGCGAGTTCGGCAGGCTGTGGCAGGCGCGCGTGAAGCAGATGTTGGTCGACCATTTCGACGACCCCGCCCTGGTGGTGTGCCGGGCGTAGGGGGGCGGCGCGTCGCCCGGTGGCCAAGGCCGCGAGGCGTGGCAAGCTCGAGGGCGTGAGCTGCGAGGCGAGCTTCGTGGTGGAAGACGAGTTCTTCTCACTGCGCGTGTGGTCGGGCGTGCGCGAAGAGCTCGCGGTGCCCGACGACGAAAGCCCGGGGGACTACTACGCGCGCGTCAGCGCTGCGGAGTCTGCGGCGCTCGAGGCGCACTACGCGCCGTGTCTGCCGGCCGTGCGCGCCGCCTTCGCCGCGCTGCGCGAGAGCGGGCAACTGCCCTTGTGTCCGCGGGCCAGCGACGCCGACCCGGGTGACGAGGCCGTGTTCTCGCTCGAGGCTGGAGAGGGCGACGCGCGCGCCTTCTTCTCGCGCTACGCCGACACGACCGCGAGGCTCGAGCTCGAGTCGCCCCGGCGCGAGCACGGCCGCCACCGCTTCACGCTCGAGTTCGTCGTCGGCGCGCCGGTGGCGCAGCCAGTGGTTGACGCTGTCGTCTCGGGGATTGGGGCGCTGCTGTGGCCTGAGGGGGGCAGGGCGCCTGCTACCGGGTAAAGACGGACACCTCATCCCGCTCGGCAGATGCCGAGCAGACAAGCTGAACAAGGGACTTCAGAGGGTTGAGGTGGGAGCGGTGGCTGCATTGGCAGCGAGCCACCTCTCTCCGGAGTCACACATGCGCGCTGCCGTTCTGCTTCTGGCCCTGTCGTGTCTCGCCTGTTCCCGCGGCGTCGAGATGGCACCGCCGCCGCCCCAGCAGCCCTCCACCCCGCCGCCGCCACGGCCGGCCTCGGTGAGCGGAACGGTGGAGGTGTTCGTCTCCGCCTCGGGTTTCAAGGAGGCGCGCGCCGATGCCCGCATCTCGAAGGTGCGCGCGGCCCTGGGCCTCTCCGCCGGCTCACAGCCCGTCCCGGGCGCGAAGGAAGTCCTGGCGCGCTACGACGAGCCTCCCGCCAAGGAAGTGCAGCCCCCGACGCAGCGGCAGTCGCCCATCATCGCCGGTGACTTCATCGTCGGGGCGCAGCGGGAGCCTGACGCGGTGCTGGCTGCGCTCCGCCCCGCCCGGCTCGGCCTCGACTGCGAGGTGAAGGCCACCACCGAAGGCCGTCTCCACCTCATGCGCTGCGCGCGCGCCGGGGGCCGTCCTCTCACCGACGCCGAGACGCGCGCCTTCGTCGATGGGTTCGGCCGGCCGGCGGGCATCGACTTCATCGAGACCAACGGCCTCCAGCAGGCCTTCCGAGCGCCCAACGACACCCTCTACAGTCAGCAGTGGCACTACTCCGCCATCGCCCTGCCGCAGACCTGGGAGCTGACCATCGGCCGGCCGGAGGTGGTGGTGGCAGTACTTGACTCCGGGCGTGGGTCCCACGCCGACCTCGACGCGAACATGCTACCGGGTATCGACCTCATCTCCGACCCCGCCATCGCTCTCGATGGCGATGGCCGCGACGGCGACCCCACGGACGAGGCTGGAACGCTGGACTCACGGCAGGGAGGCAGCGGCTGGCACGGGACCCACGTGGCCGGGACGATCGCCGCGCTGTCGAACAACGGTCGTGGGGTGGCGGGGGTCGCGTGGAACAGCCGCATCGTGCCCGTCCGCGTCCTCGGCCAGGGCGGGGGCACGGTCTTCGACATCGCCTCGGGCATCACCTGGGCGACGGGAGGCGCAATCTCCGGCGCGAGCCCGAACCAGAACGTCGCCCACGTCGTGAACATGAGCCTCGGAGGGGAAGGGGCGCCGTCGCAGACCTACCAGACCGTCATCGACGCGGCGGTCGCGCGCGGCACCATCATCGTCGTCGCCGCGGGCAACAAAGACACCAACACGGCGAACTTCAACCCGTGCAACCAGGCCAACCTGATTTGCGTCGGCGCGGTCGACCTCCGGGGAAAGGCGACGCAGTACACCAACTACGGCAGCGAGGTGACCATCTCCGCGCCGGGCGGCGCCACCGAGCGCGACGACGACGGCGACGGGTACCCTGACGGCGTGCTGTCCACGCTGGGTGACGGGACCTACGGGCGGATGCAGGGCACCAGCATGGCGAGCCCGCACGTCGCGGGCGTCGTGGCGCTGATGCGCGCGGTGCGCCCCACGCTGACGCTCGCCGAGGCGCGGCAGGCCCTGGCCGACTCCGCGTCGCCCATCTCCAACTGCACCTCGGCCTGCGGCGCCGGAGTGGTGGACGCGTGGAAGGCCGTCTCGGCGGTCCACCCCAGCAACCTGGCGG
The DNA here is from genome assembly GCA_020846875.1 of Myxococcales bacterium. Lineage (GTDB taxonomy): Bacteria > Myxococcota > Myxococcia > Myxococcales > Myxococcaceae > JADLDB01. The sequence goes on from JADLDB010000028.1 coordinate 10,951, forward strand.
TGCCGCCGGTGCTCTCCATCAACGTGACGGCGCTGGTGGTGACGAAGGAGGCGCCCCAGCAGACGATTCGCCTCACCAACCGGGGCGGCAGCCCGGCCAGCGTCCGCTTCTTCGGCGACGGCTCGGACGAGAGCCGCAGCGTCTACTGGAACGCGCCCGAGGTGCCGCTGTCGCTCGCGGCGGGCCAGTCGGTGGACCTCACGGTGTCCTTCGACGCCGAAATCACCCGCGACCTCGAAATCCCCCTGTCCTTCGCGTGCCCCGAGTCCGAAGCCGCCTTCCTCCTGCGCGTCCGCGCGCCTCGGCCGCCCCCGCGCACCGTGGTGATGCTGATGTACCAGGACGGCGAGGACTGGAAGGTGGCCGGCGACACCCAGATGGAGTCGGACAGCAGCTACCGCATCCCCGACGTGGCCCCCGGCGCCTACTTCCTCGTGGGCATCTCCGACGACGACGGCGACGGGCGCTTCGAGGACAACGAGGGCTTCGGCCTCTGGCCTTCGCTGGACGACCCTCAGCAACTGCAGGTCGCCGCGGGTATGGACTACGCCGACTACGACTTCTCGGTCAGCCCGTCCGAGGGGAGTTGACCCCAACGGCGGCTCTCCGACGGCGCGCTGGGCGCGGACAGTCGAAGCGTGGCGGGCAGGGGCTCTTCTGCACTTCGGACGGGCGGTGCGAGCCGCAGCGGGCCGTGGGGCCGTGCGCGGACGACCTGGCGTGCCTGCCCGGCTACCGGTGCGTCAGCGGCGACTGCGTCGAGGCTTTGGCCGAGGGTGAGGCTTGCGCGCAGACGGGGTGCGCGTCTGGCTTGTCTTGCGTGGCGGTCCAGGACGGGGGGACGGGCGAGTGCCGCCGCGCGGCCGCGAGGGTGAAGCCTGCCTGGGGAGGGGCTGCGCGTCGCGCTGCGCTGCGGATGCGGGGGTGTGCCGCACCCGCGCCTCCGCCGGCTTCGGGTGCGTGACGCTCGAGGACTGCCTCGTCGGGCTCGAGTGCGCGGTAACTGCCTGTACGAGGACGACGTGTGCGCCGGGCTCGACGGGGGGACGACCTGCGTCGGCGCGGCGGCGGTGGGCCAGCCCTGCGGCCCGCGCGGCAACTGCCTGTACGAGGACGACGTGTGCGCCGGGGCTTGACGGGGGGACGACCTGCGTCGGCGCGGCCGCGGTGGGCCAGCCCTGCGGCCCGGCGCCCGCCTTCCCGCCGTGCGTCGAGGGTGCCTGCTGCCCCCGCGCCACGGCGGAGCCCGCGGGGACTTGCGTGCCCGTGCCGCGCGAGGGGCAGCGCTGCGGCGCATGGCCCCGGGGTGTGAGGGCGCTGCCTTCTGTGACGTCGGCGGGTGCGCCGCGGGCGAGGGCGTGTGCCGGCCCCTTCGCGGGGCTGGCGAGGCGTGCGCTTCGTCGGCCGAGTGCGCGTGGGGCGACTGTACCCAGGGCCGCTGCCAGCGCTCGTGCAACGCGCTCGAGCGCCTGGGCTGCGCCGGAGGCAACCGGGACTGGTACGGCTACTTCCTGTTCTTCTCGGGGACGGTGCTGCTGCGCCGGCGACGCGCTGGGCCCCGGCGCCAACTCCGGACGCCACCCGAGTAGGGCAGCATGGCCGGTCGCCCCCCCCGCCTCCCTCGCGCCCGCCGTCCTGCCGCGAGGGCCAAAGACGAGGAGGCGCGAGTCTTACGCGGCCCTCCCTGGCTGTGCCCGCGCTGGCCCCACCCGCCGTGGCGCCCCGGTGCGCGCGTGGTGCCACTCGAGCGCCTCGCGCAGCGACTGGGCGATGGGCCGCGGCAGGTAGTCCAATTCCCTGGCGGCCTTCTCGTGGCTGACGCGGAAGGGCACGGTGAGCGCGTGCACCGCGTAGGGCGTCAGCAGCGCCCGCCGTCCGGTGACGCGCTCCCACAGCGGCGCGCCGCTGGCCACCAACCGCGCGAAGCCGACCGGCAGCACCCGCGGCACCCGGCACCGCGTCTCGAGGCTCACCACCTCGGCCAGGCGCGTCAGCGTCAGGTGCTCGCCGCCCAGCAGGTACGCCTCACCCCGCCGCCCGCGCTCGGCGGCGGCCAGCGTGCCCAGGGCCACGTCCCGCACGTCGACCCAGTCGTGGCCGCCGGGGAGCAGGAAGGGCACGCGCTGCGCCTCGAGGTCGAGCAGCAGTTGGCCCACCTCCGAGAGGCGGAAGTCGAAGGGGCCCACCACGCCTGTCGGCAGCACCAGCACAGTGTCCAGCCGGCCGGCGCGCGCCGCGTCCCGCACCACCTGGCTCGCGGCCGCCTTGCTCTTCCCGTAGGGGCTGGTGGCCTGCGCCGCGTCAAAGCCGGCGTCCTCGGTCAGCAGCCCGCCCTTGGGTTCGATGAGGGCGTGCACCGAGGACATGTAGACGAGCCGGCCCACGCCCGCGGCGCAGCAGGCGTCGACGACGGCCCGCGTGCCGCCCACGTTGACGGCCTCGAGGAGCGCCTCGCGCCCCGCGGTGATGCTCACCAGGCCCGCGAGGTGGAAGACGCGGTCCGCGCCGCGGAAGGCGCGCTCGAGGGCCGCGCCGTCGCGCACGTCAGCCTCCACCACCTCGACCGGCACCCCCGCGAGCGGCGCCGCGTCGTCTCCCGGCTGCAGGACGGCGCGCACCAGCTCGCCTCGCGCGCACGCCGTCCGCGCCAGCACGTTGCCCAGGTGCCCGGTGGCCCCAGTGATGACGTTGGTCCGCATGACTGCTCCTCTGGAGGCTCTGTCTGGCACGGCAATACTATATGAGTAGAAGCTCATATTTCGGGCTCGCGCCGGACTCATGTTCGGACCGGCGCCGCAAGGCCCAGCGCAACCCGGAGAAAGCGGCCACGGCCGCCACGCCGCGACTCGCGTTCAGCTCAAGGAGGCAGGGAGGCAGCGCGCTCAGGCGAACTCGAAGTAGTCGAGCAGCGTGACGACCTTCGGGTCGTCTTCGCACCACTCATGCGTACGGGTGCCGTCGCGGAACTGGTAGAGGTCGCGGCCGGACGGCTTGTGCTCGCGACCACCTCGACGACCGCGCCGAGTTCGAGCGCGCGCACTGCCCGTTTCACGCGAAGCCGGACGTCCGGCACGAGGTGAGCGAGCCGCACGCGGCGACGAGCTCGTCGACGATGGGCGCGAGCTTGGAGCGTACGCCGACCGGGTGGGTGTCGTACCCAGTCCGCACGTCGGCAGCTTCGGCAAGCCGGCCGGTCAGGCGCTGCGGGAGAGTCGGCGCGGGCATCTTCGAACGTACGGATAGAGGCTCGACCTTCTTGCGCGACCACGCATACGCCTTCTCAAGGCGCTTTGGCGCTCAGCGGTCATCAAGGCGACTCTCTCCCGGCAAGGCTCGACGTAGCGCCGTTGGCCGGCGGAGAGGGACTCGCAGGAGCTGCCGTCGTAGCATCGCCGGCCATGGCAGCGGCCTGCGCGTCCTGCGGTGGGCAGTTGGTGGGCGGGAAGTTCTGCCCGCACTGCGGCGCGCCGGTGAAGGCCGCGCCCTCGGCGGACCCGCTGGTGGGCCAGGAGCTGGGCGCCTACCGCGTCCTCCTGCCGCTGGCCGAGGGCGGCATGGGAAAAATCTACGTCGGCGAGCAGACCAGCCTGGGGAGGAAGGTGTGCATCAAGACGCTGCGGCCCGACGACCTGGGGGACCAGAAGGTCATCGCCCGCTTCGAGCGCGAGGCCCGCGCCGTGTCCGCGCTGCGCCACCCCAACGTCGCCCAGGTGTACGACTTCGGCCGGCAGGGCAGTTGGTTCTACCTGGTGATGGAGCTGGTGGAAGGCCGCACCCTGCGCGCCTTGATGGACCAGGACGCGCCGGTGTCCCTGGAGCGCGCCTGCGCGCTGATGACGCAGGTCCTCTCGGCCCTCGAGGAAGCGCACGCCGGCGGCATCATCCACCGTGACTTGAAGCCGGAGAACGTGCTGGTGGCGCGGCTGCGCGACGGCAGCGACCTCGCCAAGGTGGTGGACTTCGGCATCGCCCGCGTCATCGACGCCGAGTACCGCGAAGGCCACCTCACCGGCACCGGCCTGGTGTGCGGCACGCCCGGCTACATGGCCCCGGAGCAGATTACCGGCGACACCCTCGACGCCCGCACCGACGTCTACGCCGCCGGCGTGGTGCTGTTCAAGCTCCTCACCGGCAAGGCGCCCTTCGCGGCCGCCAACGCCGCCGAGCTCTTGCGGCTGCACCTCACCTGCGAGCCGCCTCGGCCCTCGCGCGTCACCTCGCTGCCGCTGCCGCCGGCCGTCGACGAGCTGCTCTTGCGCGCGCTGGCCCGCGAGAAGAACGAGCGCCTCGCCACGGCCCTGGAGTTCAAGCGCGCGGTGGAGGCGCTGCGCCCGTCCGCCCAGGCCCCCGGCGTCGCGACGCTGCCGGGGCTGGCCCCGTCCGTCACCTGCGCGAAGTGCGGCGCGGCCAACGGGCCCGGGCAGAAGTTCTGCGGGGGCTGCGGCGCGTCTCTGGGCGCCGACACCCAGCAGGGCCTGGGCGCGCTGGCGAAGGTGCTGCCGGGCAGCCTCGTCCAGCACGTAAGCGACCTCTCCCCGGCCCTCTCGGGGCAGAAGCGCCACGTGACGGTGGTGACGGGCGCGCTGGGCGGCCTCGACGCGCCGGGGGTGACGGCCGAGCTGGCCCGGCAGCTCACCACCCGCTGCCTCAACGGGCTGATGGAGGCCGCCAGCCGCGCCGAGGGCACGGTGGAGAAGCTCATCGGCGACGCGGTGGTCGTCCTCTTCGGCGCGGCGCGCGTCCACGAGGATGACCCGGAGCGCGCGGTGCGCTGCGCGCTGGACATGCAGGCCTTCGTCACTCAACTGGGCCAGGCCCTCAAGCGGCCGCTCGCCCTGAGAGTGGGCGTGGCGCTGGGCGAGGTGGTGACGGGCGGGGGCCGGGTGGACGCGTCCGCGGCGGGCCTCCTGGTGAAGCAGGCCGAGGCCCTGGCCCAGGCGGGCGCGCCGGGCCGGGTGCTGGTGAGCGCCACGGTGAGGCGGGCCACGGCCCACGCGGTGCGCTACCGCCCCGGCGCGCGGGAGGCGGGCGACGAGGAGTGCTTCGAAGTGGAGGCCCTGGGGGCGCCGGTGGTGCACGAGCCTCTGGTGGGCCGAGAGCAGGAGCTCTCGCGCCTCAATGAGTTATTGGCGCAGGTGCGCGGGGGCCGGCCCGGGGGCGTCCTCTTCCTCGCCGACGCGGGCCTGGGCAAGTCCCGGCTGCTGGATGAGGTGGCCGGCAAGGCGAAGGCGGCGGGGCTGACGGTGGCGCACGCGCGGCCGCGGAGGGAGGGCGCCGCGCAACTGGAGGTGCTGAAGGACCTCTTCCTCTCCCTCTCCGACGGCGCGCCCCCGGGCGCCGACGTCGACGGGCGGCTGGCGTGGCTGGACAAGCGCGGGGTGCAGCCGGCCGACGTGAAGCGGCTGAGCGCGCTTCTGGGCAGCGCCGCGCCGACGGCCGGCTACGACGCGGACGAGCGCCACCGCCTGGACGTGGCCGCGGTGACGCAGGCGCTGCTGGACGTGGCGCGCAAGTCAGGCGGGCTGTGCCTGGTGGTGGACGACGCGCACCGCGCCGACGCCACCTCGCTGGGCTTCCTCGCCGAGCTCATCGCGCGGGCGGGCACCGCGCCCCTGGCGGTGGTGGCCAGCGCGCGCCCGGCGGAGGCGGTGAAGGGGCTGGAGCGGCTGCCCCGCCGGGACTTGAAGCCCCTGCCCCCGTCCGCCCTCAAGCGCGTGCTGGAGGAGCAGCTCAAAGGCCCGCTGCCGGACGAGGTGGTGGAGACGGTGGTGGGCCGCGCCGACGGCAGCCCCTTGCTGGCGAAGGAGTTGGCGCGCACCCTGGTGGACACCGGCGCCCTGACGCTGCAGGGCGGGGTGTGGCGCTCCACGCACTCGCAGCCGGCGCTGACGGTGCCCACCAACGTGGCCCAGTTGTTCCAGGCGCGCTTCGACGGGCTGTCCAGCCAGGCGCGGCAGTTGTTGCGCTGCGCGGCGGTGGCGGGCCGTGTCTTCCCGCTGGAGTTGGTGGCGGCGGCGCTGGGGGTGCGGACGCAGGACCTGCAGGCGGCGGTGACGGAAGTCATCCGCAAGGGCCTCCTCGAGCATGTGGACACCCCCGGGTGCCTGGCCTTCAAGGCGGAGCTCTTCCTGGAGTCGGTGCGCGCGGGGCTGCCCGAGGCGGACGTGAAGGCCCTGCACCGGGCCCTGGGGGAGGCGCTGGAGAAGGGGCTGCCGTCGGGCGACGCGCACCCGGCGGAGGCGATGGCGCGGCACTTCGAGGCGGCGGGGCACCGGCGCAAGGCGTCCACCTACTTCGCGGCGGCGGCGGAGCGACTGGTCCACCGCAACGCCTTCGCGGCGGCCACCGACAGCTACCTGAAGGCGATTCGCCTGGTGGAGGCGGACCTCACCGCCGCCGAGGTGACGGACGCCGGCGCCTGGGGCCACTACCTGGAGTTGGCCGCCCGGGCCGCCGTGACGCAGGCGGTGGTGGCGCCGGCAGAGGCGCTGGCCCTGGTGGAGGAGGCCTTGTCCCGCGCGCCCCCCTCGGTGCCGCTGCGCCTCAAGGGCGAGTGCATGAGGCAGCGGGGGAGTCTGTTGCTCAAGCTGGGCCGGCCGCCCGAGGCAGAGGCCGCGCTGCAGCAGGCGCTGGCGGCGCTGGAGAAGGACGTGCCGGCGGACGCGCTGGCGGCCATCGAGGTGGAGGTGGCGGCGGCGCGGGAGGCGCGCGGCGACTTCGGCGCGGCGACGCTGCTGCTGCTGGAGGCGCTCAAGAAGGTGGCGGGGCTGAAGCTGTCGGACCGGGACCTCTTGTGGCGCGCCCTGAATCAACTGGGGCGGCTGCACCTCAAGACGGGGCAGGCGGCGCGGGCGAAGGAGTTCTTCGAGAACGCGGTGTCCCAGGCGCGGCAGGTGCGCAGCGCGGTGGGGGAGACGCGGGCCCTGGCCAACCTGGCGGGGGCCACGGGCGCGGCGGGGGACGCGGCGGGCGCCGAGAAGCTCTTCCTCGAGGCGCTGGCGTTGGCGCGCGGGGCGTACGACCGCATCGACGTGGCGCGCATCGAATTCAACCTGGGCAAGCTGGCCGCCGCGCAGGGGCGGACGGCGGAGGCCCGCACCCGGCTGGAAGGGGCGCTGGCCCTGGCGGGGCAGGTGGGGTGGCGGGAAGGGGTGGCGGCGGCGACGCAGGCGCTGGGGGCGCTGGGCGAGGCGAAGGGCGCGCGGCCGGGGTGAGGATTCAGGGCAAGGGCCCCACCCGGTACCACCCGGCCAGCGGCGCTGGTGGAGGGCCTGGCTGCGCCCGGGAGATGTAGATGACGTCCTCGGCGACGTAGGCGATGGCGCGCGAGCGGGTGGCAGGGTGCGCGATGCTGTCCACCACCGGCTTGCGGCCGCGGACGGCGGAGGGGGGGGCGGGCAGCTTCACCGCGGTGCCGTCGTCGAGGGCCCGGGTGACCAACCTGGTGACGACCGCCTTGAGTTGCGCGTCGGTGTAGAGCTTCCCCGTCGTCGTGGGCACCTTGCCGCGCAGCCACAGGAAGTCCTCGCGCAGGGGCGCAGGCAGCTTCCCGCCTTCGGTGAGGGAGAGCTTCCCGTTGGCGCCGGCGACGGCGGCGGCAGCGGCCTCGGCCTTCGCCTTGCCGGCGGTGACGAGCCTGGAGACGGTGGCGGAGCGCTGGCCCAGGTCCGAGAGCAGCGTGAGCGCGTCGTCCGAGAAGAACCGCGACTGGTCTCTTGACTCGCGCAGCCGCCAGGCCTCGGTCCTGGTCAGCTTGCCGTCCTTGCCGGCGGCCTTCTTCACCGCCGCCTCGAACTCCTTGCTCCACGCGTCGGCGAAGGCCCTGGGGCTGGGCGCTGTCTTGAGGATGGCCATACCCCATTCATCCCCGAGGTGGCCGCCGCCGGTCAAGCAGGCGAGCCAAAGCGCTTCGGCTCGTCAGCGGCTTTGGCCGGCGCCGCCGCGCAGGCTCTCCACCCGCTTGCGCACGGAGACGACGACGTCAGGCAGCGCGCGGGACTGCGCCGAGCGCGCGAGGGAGTCGGGCACCAGGCTGTCGGGGTGCGAGTCGATGGCGTAGACGAGCAACGTCTTCGCCCCGCCGGCCCACGGCAAGAGCGTCCAGGAGCCACCGTTGCGGTGGTACGTGCCGCGCACCAGCGTCCACTCGCGGCGGAAGCGCGGAGGCTCCTCCACCAGCGTGGACTTCGTCTCGCTCCAGAGGTCCTTCATCGGGAAGGGCAGGCTGAGCTCGACGTGGCACAGCTTCACGCCGGCCTCCTCCTTCACCTCGCTGTGCTTGGTGCGGGGCATGAAGTCCTTGAAGTGCTGGCAGTCGCGCACCACGGGCCAGACTTCCACCGGCGCCGCGTCGACGACGCCCAGGGCCATCGCCGCCACGCCCTTGCCGCCCGTAGGTTCGAGCTTGCGCACGACGACGGCGCCCTTCTCGAGCTGCTGCGTGTCCTCGGCGGACAGGGGCGGGGCGTCGAGGGGCGCGGCGGCGAGCACGACGAGGACGGAGGCGACGAGCATGCGGGTGGGCGTAGCACGTCACGCCGAGCCGCCGACACGGGGCCCGCGCATTCCAGAGCGCTGCGGTTGGGACGGCCGGCTACCCGAGGAGGAAGTCCATCACGTTGGCGCCCGCAAGCTCGGCCGGGTCCACGCTGCCGGTGATGAAGCGGGCCTCTCCGGGCTGGGCCAAATCCAGCAGGTAGTGGGCCGGCCCTGAAGGCGACTTCAGCACCTGCACCCGGGGCCGGGCGAACAGCGCCGCGTCGGAAGGCGCCTCCACCACGTAGCCCACCTCGCCGGAGTCGAGCCGCACCGCCGTCCCCACCGGGAAGAGCCCCACCACCGAGATGAAGAGGCGCACCACCCGCGCATCGAAGCGCGTCCCCGCCTGGGCGAGGAGGAGCCGCAGGGCCTCGTCGGGCAGCGTCACCCGCCGGGGCGGCGGGGGCCGGGTGAGGCGGTCGAAGACGCACGGCACCGCCACCACCTGGGCGATGCCCAGGCCGCCCGCGCCCGCCCGCTGGCCGTGCTCCCAGGCCACGGCAATCCGCTCCAGGGCGTCGCCGCCCAGCGCCGCCTCGGACAGGCGGACAATCGTCTTGAGGGGCACGCGCTCGAGCGCCTCCCATTCGTCCGGCGTCACCACCTCGCCCGCCGGCGGAGGCAATTCGTCCAGCCCGATGTCATGGAAGGCGGCCGACATGCAGGCGTCCGACAGCCGCGCGCGGGACAGCCCCAGCCGCCGCCCCATCATCACCGTCAGCGCCGTCACCGCGGCCAGGTGGAAGCGCGCCTGCCCGGCGAAGGTGTCCAGGCGGGTGAGGCCGACGAGCAGCGACTCGAGGGCCTCGCTGGCGTCGTGGATTTCGTGAATGGCCCGCCGCACTCGCGCCAGGCGCACCGGCCGCTGCTGCTTCATCTGCTCCAGTTGCTGCCCAATCGTCAGCCCCAGGTGGGCGTAGGCCCGCACCAGGTTCTGCTTCGCGTCCACCTTCGGCTTGAGGCGCTCCAATTCGGCCTGGGGAATGGCGCGCACCGACACGTGGGCGAACTTCTGCGTCAGCATCGCCGTCGGGGTGGGTGACTGGGCGTACGTCTGGTAGCCGGCCACGAAGGCCTTGAGCTGGTCGGCCGTCAGGGGGCCGGTGAAGGCGATTTCCTGGGCGCCGATGCGCGCCAGCAGGCCAGTCAACATGTGGCCGGCCTCGTAGGAGGTGAAGTCCAGCTTGATGATTTCCTTGTTGAGGAAGAAGTTGTCGTCCAGCAACTGCAACACCAACTGGGGGGACTCCTCCAGTCCCTCGCGCACCGCCGCGTGCAGGCCCTGCAGCGGCGGCTGCATGGCGGCGTTGTCCATTCGGTGCATGGTGGACGTCTTGAGGCAGCGGGCCACCTTCGTCAGAAAGCCGCGGGCGAAGCGGACCGACGCGTCCACCTCGTCCTCACCCAGCTTCAGCACCTCCTCGCTCACGTCCCGGCCCCCGCCTTCTTCAGGTAGTCGAGCCGCTTGAGGGCCGCCTGCGCCGCCTTCTTCGCCTCGCCGCCGCCGAACAGCTTGCCGGCCGCTTCCTCCAGCAGGGGCCGCGCCTTCTCGTCGCCCGCGTGGGCCAGGGCGTTGATGCACGCCACCTTGAGTTCCTCGTCCTTCGCCTGGGTGTACTCCTGGCGCAGCACCCCCGCCGCCTCAGGGCCGCCCAGGGTGCCCAGGGCCACGATGACGCGCCGGCGCTCCGTGTCGTCCACCTTCACCCGCCGCAGAAGGGTGCCCAGCGCCGCCACCGCGGACAGCTCCTTCGCCGCGATGAAGGGCGAGAAGAGGGGCCCGCGCACGTCGGCGTCGGCAGAGGCCAGCAGCGGCACCAGCTCGGCCCGGTGCTTGAGAATCAACTCCCTGGGCAGGTTCGACACCGCCGCGCGCCGCACCGCGGGGGAAGGGTGGCCCAGGCCCACCTTGCGCACCGGCCAGGAGGCCTCCGCCCCCAGCGACTGGGCGACGTGCAAGAGCTCGAGGGCCGTCTCTTCGTCGGCCCAGCCCAGGCGCTCCGCCAGCTCCTCCGCCGCCGGCCCGTGCGCCACCACCGCGTCGGCCAGGGCGCGCCGGGCCGCGGGCCTCTCGGGCATTGGCAGCCAGGACAGCAGCGTCGTCGCCGCGCCCGCCGGGAGGAAGCGCAGCACCGCCAGCACGTCGGGCGCGCGGGCCTCGTCGTCCAGCGCGGCCACCAGCGGCTCCAGCACCACCGGCGACAGCAGGCTGCCCATCAACTGGCCCAGCACCTCGAAGCGGGCGGGCAGCTCGCTCACCTCGCCTTCCCGCGCC
>JADLDB010000029.1 GCA_020846875.1 Myxococcales bacterium
CCAGTCGAGCACCTTGTCCAGCCCCGACTGCAGGAAGAGGATGGCCAGGAAGCCGCTGGCCAGCACCTGCGCCACCCAGACGCCGACGGAGTGTCTCATCGGGCCCTCTCTTAGCCTGCGCCGCGCCAGGTGCACACAGCGTCGCACCTGCTGGCTTGTGGTGTGACGGGCGCGCCCCGGTACGATGGGGGCCATGCGTGCAGAGAGCCGGGGCTTCGCCGCGCTGACGGCAGTTCTCGCCGCGTCCGCGCTGGCCAACCCGTGGTTGGGGCCGGTGCGCACGGGGGGCAGCACCACCCGCGGCCCCGCTGGGGGAGAGCAGGCCGCGGCCACCGGGGCCTTCGGCGGGGGCGTCGCGTTGGTGGCGTGGCACGCCCACCTGGCGGACAGCGACCAGGCCGTGGTGGCCGCGACGGTGCTGCGGCCCGACGGCGCTTCCTCCACCCCCTTCGGGCTGAGGTTGAGCTCCGGCGCTGACGACGAGTATCCGGAAGCCGTCGCCTTCGACGGGAGCAACTTCCTCGTGGTGTGGACGGGCGCCGCCCTCTTCGCCACGCGCGTCAGCCCCCAGGGCGTGCCGCTGGACAGCCCGGGCGTCGCGTTGGCCGGGCCGCCCTCGTACGGCGCCGCCGTCGCCTTCGACGGCACCAACTACCTGGTGGTGTGGAGCAAGTCCGGCGCCTCCTACGACATCGTCGGAGTGCGCGTCTCCGCGCAGGGGGTGGTGCTGGACAGCGCCCCCCTCCTCATCTCCAGCGCCTCAGGGGAGGACGAGTTGTGGCCGCGCGTGGCCGCAGCAGGCTCCGGCTTCTTTGTCACCTGGACCGTCCAGGCCACCGGCGTCCCAGGAGAGGTGCGCGGCGCGCCGGTGTCAGCCGCCGGCGTCGCGGGCAGCGAAGTCACGCTGTCCACGTCGGGCACCCGCGCCGGAAGCCCCGCCATCGCCGCCTTCGGTTCCGGCTACCTCGTCGCCTGGGAAGAGGACCCAGGCGACGTCCTCGGCCGGGTGGTGCCGCCCAACGGCCAGCCTGGCGGGCCCGCCTTCCCCATCTCCGCCACCAACGACGACGAGGGGCACCCCAGCGTGGCCTTCGATGGCAGCAGCTACCTCGTGGCCTGGGAAAACGACACCACGTGCGGCCTCAAGCTGGCGCGCGTCAGCACCTCAGGGGCCGTGTTGGACGCGCCGCCCCTCACCTCGACGGCCGGCGGCTACGAGGTGGAGCCGACGGTGCTGGCGGGCGGCGCGGGCGAGCGCCTCCTCCTCTGGCAGGACTGGAGGAGCGGCGACGAGGACATCTATGTCTCGCGCCTCGACGCGCAGGGCCGCACGCAGGACGCCTCGGGGCTGCCGGTGGTGGTGACGGCGCCCCGCCACACCGGCGCAGGGGTGGGGACGACGGCGGGCAAGGCGGTGGTGGCCTGGGCCAGCCTGGGCAGCGGCGTCTACGCGGTGGAGGCGCTGCTGGACGACGGGCAGACGGCGACGCCGGTGGTGCTGCCGGCCTCGGCGCAAGCGCGCAAGGAGGCGGTGGTGGCGGGTGGTGCCGCCGCCGCGCTGGTGGCCTTCCGCCAGCAGGCCGACGTGGTGGCGGTGCGCGTCTCCGGTACTGGCCAGGCGCTGGACGCCACCCCCATCAACATCAGCGGCAGCGACAGCGCCAGCCAGCCCGCCGTGGCGTGGGACGGCGCCGGGTGGTTGGTGGTGTGGGTGGACGAGCGCAGCGGCAGCCGGGACATCTACGGGGCGCGCCTGGCCGCCGACGGCGCGGTGAGTCCCCCCGGGGGCAGGCTCCTCGTCTCCGGCGCCGGCGCCGACTGGAAGTACCCTGCGGTGGCCTGTCTGGACAGCCGCTGTCTGGTGACTGTCTTCGACGCGAACGAGGAGCGCGCCTCGGCCATGCTGGTGGACCCCCAGACGCCGGGCACCCTCGTCCCTCTCTCCGCGACACCCTCCCGGCAGCGGCCGGCCGTCGTCGCCAGCGACGGCGCGGGCTTCATGGTGGTGTGGCAGGACTCGCGCAGCGCCTGGGGGCTGTACGGCACGCGGGTGTCCGCCACGGGCGGGGTGGTGGACCCGCTTTCCTTCCGGGTGGCGTACGGCGGCGCGCTGGCCAACCCGGCCCTCGCGTGGGACGGCCAGCGCTACCTGGTGGCGTTCGACGTGGCGTGGGGGGAGCGCCTCGACGTGATGGGGCTGTGGCTGGAGCCCACGGGGGTGGTGTCCAGCGAGCTGCCCTTCCCCCTGGCCACCGGGGCGACGCCCAACACCCGCGCCCGGGCGGCGGCGCTGGGGCCGGGGCGCTTCGCGCTGGCCTGGTCCCGCTACGACGACACCGACGGCCTCGACACGCTGCGCGTCGCCACCCGGCGCGTCCTCGCGGTGTCGCAGGGACAGGCCTGCGCCGGCCAGGAGGAGTGCACCTCCGGCTACTGCGTGGACGGGGTGTGCTGCGACGGCGCGTGCGGCGGGGGACAGGCGGACTGCCAGGCCTGCAGCGTCGCAGCGGGCGCGGCGGTGGACGGCACCTGCGCGGTGGCGCGGGCGGGGGCGGTGTGCCGCGCGTCCGGGGGCGAGTGCGACGTGGAAGAGACGTGTGACGGCACCGCCACCACCTGCGGCTCCGACGCGGCGCGGCCCGACGGCGTGGCCTGCACCGGCGGCGTCTGCGGCGGGGGCGTCTGCCTGCGCACGGACCGGCCCCTCTTCACCAGCGTGCCCGAGGCCAGCCTCAGCTGCGGGAAGGCGTGGGGCTACAGCGCGGGCGGCGGCACGCCCACCGTCTCGGGCGCGGGGCCCTTCACCTTCTCGGTGCGCATGGCCGACGGGACGGCGCTGCCCGAAGGGCTGACGCTGGATGTGGAGACGGGCGCCCTGTCCTGGGTGCCGGGGGCGGAGCAGGCGGGCGAGTATGAGCTGGAGCTGACCGTCACCTCGCCGACGGGGAGCGACGCGCAGCGGCTTCGGGTGGAGGTGGTGTGCAAGCCGGCCAACCTCGGCGTGGGCTGCACGGCCGCGCCGGTGGGCGTCGGCTGGGCGCTGTTCGCGCTTTCCCTCCTCCCCCGCCGCAGGAAGGCGCGCGCCGGCCGTTGACGTCAGCCCTTGAAGAGCTGCAGCAGCGTCTGCGGGAGCAGGAAGCGCAAAGACGCCTGGCCCAGCTTGATGATGGCGCCGTCGTGCAGCGGCACCCGAGCGCCTTGGGCCACCGTCGCG
>JADLDB010000030.1 GCA_020846875.1 Myxococcales bacterium
CGGCTCGGCCGCAGCGACCGGAGGTGCTTCGGAACCCGCCTCGGTCGGTTCGCGGCGCCCAGTCGGCGCGCCGGAGCGCTCGGCGCCTCCAACGATCACGGCAGCGGGCGGCGCGGTCGCCGCGGATCCCTCTGGTAACGCAGCGGGGCTCCCGGTGGACTCTTCGGCAGCCGCTGCGGCCGTGACTGGGCTGCCCGAGGCGGAGGGCGGGGCGAGACGATCTGCCGGTGCCCCGGCGCCGTCTGCCGAGGGCTCGACGCGCCCGGGCTGCTCCGTCACCACCCGAGCGCCAGTCGCCTCCACCTCTGGAGCCGAATCCGCCGGCGTCGGCGCGGCTGCGGCCGGGCTCGCCTCCACGGACGCGGCACCAGGCGACGTCGCCACCTCCTTCGCGGGGCCTGGCGTCGGCACCTCGGCGCCGCTGGCTTCAGGGACTGGCGGCGGTTCGCTCCACGCACCTCGCGGTGGGGGAAGCGGAGCGCTCACCGACACCTCGTACACCTGGGCGCGTGCCTCGGCCGCCGGCGCGGACGGAGCCGGCGTCACCCACGAGAAGCCCTGGCCCCAGCCGCCTGTGCTGATCACCTTTTCCGGACGCGGCGCGGAAGGCGCCGGCTTCGACGCCGGCCCCGCGCCCGGGCGATCGCGCGGAGGCAAGCCGATCGACACGTCATAGGCGTCGCGCTGCTCCTCGTCCGTGAGCACGTCGAGGGCCTGCTTCAAGCGCAGCCGCAGCATGTCAGCGCGCGCCGCGTCCACGAGCCCGTACAGGGCCACCTGCTCCTCTGAATAGAGCCGGGTCAGCCGATCCCACGCGCGGCGGATCTCCTCCGTCGTCGCGCCGACCGAGACCTCCAGCACCTCGTAGTGCGTCTGAACCTGAAACGGCTTCACCGCTCCAATGCAATCAGGTTTTCCGCGAGGCGCAACACGCCACTGGCGGCCGCGCTCTCGGGGAAGGCGTGGATCAACGCCCGGCGGGCGCGCACCGACTGCCACACCGAGTCGTCGTGGCTGACGCAGCCCAAGTACCCCAGGTCGAGCCCGAAGAACTTCTTCCACGCGGACGCCACCGTGGGGCCTACGTCGAAGTCGTTTCGCGTGCGCGCCTGGTTGATGACGATCCACGGGTGGAAGCCGCCGAGGGTCAGCTCGAGGCGCGCCGCGCCCGGAGGATCGACGGCCCGCAGATCCTCCACCACGTCCCACGGGGAGCGCGCCGGCCGGCCGTCCCGAGGAGCGATCGCCGCGCCCACCCGCTGCGCGAAGTCCGAGTCGGGGGCGTCGCCCTGCAGCTTGCGGAAGAAGGCCGCCTTGATGAAGCGGTACGCGTTCTCGATGGACGTGGGCTCGGGCAGCATCACCACCACGCCGGTGTCCGCCAGCAGGAAGAAGTCGAGCACGTTGAAGCTGGTGCCTGCGCCGAGATCGAGCAGCACGTAGTCGACCTCCAGCGTCCGCAGGTGCCGCAGGAGCTTGGTCTTCTGGGCGTGCCTGGGGTTGGCCGCGTCCAGCCCATCGGAGGCGCCGGACACCAGCGACAGCCCGTCCACGCCCGTCGGCACCGCCACGTCGTCGATCCGCACCACCCGCTTGTCCACGAAGTCCGAAAGCGTCACCGCTGGCTGGTTGATGCCCAGGCAGGTGTGCAGATTGGCGCCGCCCAGATCCGCGTCCACCAGCACCACCTTCGCCCCCCGCTGCGCCAGCGCGATCCCCAGGTTGGCCGAGAGCAGCGACTTGCCGATGCCACCCTTCCCTCCGCCGACGGCGATGATCCGCCGCGCGCGCGCCTTGCGAGGCCCGCTGGAGCGCGCCCGCAGCTCGATCACCCGTGCTTCCGAGTCCTGGCTCATGTCTCAGCTGCCTCTAATCCTCTCCGAGCTCGACGTTCCAGTACGACGCGTCGGCCAGGGTGAGGAAAGGCAGCCAGGCCCTCACGGTGTCCTTCCGGGCCGCGCCGCGCATCAGCGGCGTCCACTTCGGCCGGAAGGGGGCGCGGAGCAGCTTCATGCCCGCCTGATCCGGCGTGCGTCCGCCCTTGTTCAGGTTGCACTCGATGCACGAGCACACCACGTTCTCCCAGCAGGTCCGGCCCCCCTGGGTCCGGGGCACCACGTGATCCAGGTTGAGCTCGCTGCGCCGCAGCCGCCGCCCACAGTACTGGCAGGTGTCCTTGTCGCGGGCGTAGATGTTGAGGCGCGAGAAGCGCACCCGCACCCGCGGCAGCTTCTCGAAGGCGGTCAGCACCAGCACCCGGGGGACCTTGATCCGCCGCGAGATGGTGTGGATCGCCTCCTCCTCCACCGCCGCGGACAGGGCCGCCCAGTCGGCGAAGTCGTACAGCCGGTATTGCTCGTCAATGGCGCGCGCCACGCCCTGGTACAGGAGCGAGACCGCCCGCTTCACGTTGGTCACGTGCACCGGCTGGTAGTGCCGATTCAGCACGAGGACAGCCCCGTTCACCATGTGCGCTCCCTGGCGGCGACCACGCAGCGGGCCACCGCGTCGACGTCGGCGTCCGACAGGCACCGCACGTCCAGCCACACCTCGTCGTCCGCGATGCGCGCGACCACGGGTGGATCTCCGGCCCTCAAGCGATCATGCAGCTGCGCCGCGCCCTCGCCCTCCACCGCTACCGCTACCGCCCAGGACGGCGGCTCCGCCAGCGGCATCGAGCCCCCGCCCACCCGCCCGGTCACCTGCACCACCCGGGAGCGCACCTTCACCGCCTCGAGCGAGGTGGCCAACACCTTCGCGCGGGCATGGAGCGTCTGCGTCTTCGCGGCGAGCAGCGCCCGGGCCGGCACCTCGCCGTCCTTCCCGTCGCGGTAGAGTTCCAGCGTCGCCTCCAGCGCCGCCACCGTCAGCTTGTCTACGCGCAGCGCCCGGTCGAGCGGGTGCTTCTCCAGGCGCGCGATCAGCTCCTGCTTGCCCACCACCACACCGGCCTGTGGCCCCCCCAGCAGCTTGTCACCGCTGAAAGAGACGAGATCCGCCCCTGCGGAGATGATCGAGGCCACCGTCGGCTCAGCCGTCAGCCCCTCGCCGTGCAGGGGCAAGAGCGCCCCGCTGCCGAGATCCTCGTAGAGCGGCACGCCCCTCTCGCGCGCCAGACCGGCCAGCTCGCGCGTGCCCACCTCCTCGGTGAAGCCCACCACCGCGAAGTTGGAGCGGTGCACCTTCACCAGCAGCCCCGTCTCGGGCCCCATCGCCCGGGCGTAGTCCACAAGGCGCGTCCTGTTGGTGGTGCCTACCTCGACCAGCGTGGCGCCGGACTGGTGCATGACGTCGGGCACCCGAAAGCCGCCGCCGATCTCCACCAGCTCTCCGCGAGAGACGACCGCCTGCCTGCCCTGCGCCAGGGCGCTCAAGGCGAGCAGCACCGCCGCCGCACAGTTGTTCACCACCAGAGCTGCCTCGGCGCCGGTGAGCGCACACAGGGCGTCCACCACGTGCACGTAGCGGCTGCCCCGCTCGCCCTCGTCCAGATCCAGCTCCAGGTTGCAGTAGCCCCGCGCCACGGCGGCGATCCGCTCCACGGCGCGCTCGGCGAGCGGCGCCCGGCCCAGGTTGGTATGCAGCACCACGCCGGTGGCGTTGAGCACCTTCCGCAGGTGGGGACGGGTCAGCCGGGCGAGCGCCTCGGCGACATCGGCGTCGGCGAAGGCGCGATCCTCCCCGCCCAGCAGCCGGGCGCGCGCCGACGCCACCGCTTCCCGCAGCACCCGCACCTGGAGCGGCCGGGGTTGGTCCGAAAGGAGCGACGACACCGCCGGACGAGCGAGCAGCTCGTCGATCGACGGGAGCGCGCGCAGGCGCTCCATTCGGGTCGCTTCGTCCATGACGACTGAACCAAAGTCTAGCCAACCCCCTTCGGGAGAGCGACTTTCGGGAGAGAAAACACCGGGTTCGCGCGGACAGCGAGGACTGCTGCCCGCGCGAGAGGCGCGACCCGGCGGCGCGTGAATGCCCCGTGTGGTGACGTGTGGGTGTCAGGCGATCGTCTATCGGGCCGCATGGGGCGCCATGGTCCTGTGCAGCTTGGACCAGCGCCCAGCACTGCCGCTTCGGGCAGCCACTGTGCTCCATGCCGACTCGACGACGAACGCTGTAACGCCCGTCACCGCGATGAACACGACAACCCGCCTCAATCTTCCTCGAGGCTGCCGTGCCAGTAGGTCAGATCCCTCAGCCAGTTCTTCCAGGTCGAAGGCATGCCCTTCTGCCAGGTGAACGTGAAGCGGAGCGTCTGCGGGAGCTTCGTGGGCTTCACGGGCGCGGTGAGCAGCCTCATGCGGGCCTGCTCGGGCGTCATGCCGCCCTTCGCCTGGTTGCAGGGGACGCAGGCGATCACGATGTTCTCCCAGTGCGTGCCGCCACCCTTCGAGCGGGGGATCACGTGATCGTACGTGGCCTCCGCCCGGGTGACGTTGCGGCCGCAGTACTGACAGCGGCCCAGGTCACGCGCGTAGACGTTCTCTCGGCTGAAGCGGATGACCGGCTTGCGGCGCTTGAGCATCCGCAGGAAGCGGACCACCGACGGCATCTTCACCTCGAAGGTCACCGAGCGGATGGTCTTGTCTTCGTACTCCTCGACCAGCTCCACCTTGCCCAGGAACAGGAGGGTGATGGCGCGCTGCCAGGGGATGCGGGCGACGGGCTGCCAGCCAGCGTTCAAGACCAACGTTTCCATGTGCGTGCCACCTCCTTTCCCCGGGGTTCAAGCCGGCTCACTTCGTCCTGGACGGACGACGCCGCTCGCCATTCCTGAACGCATCACAAGCAGTTGCGGGCCTGTGGGGGCAAGTCGCACCGGCCAAAGGCGCTACCCCTTCCCGGCCCTGGGCGGGGTGGGGGCGCGCTCGAAGGGGGCCACGGTGCGGGCCACGTCGGCCGGCGCGTAGAGCAGCTTGTACGTGTTGTAGCTGCGCAGCACGCGCTTCACGTAGCCGCGCGTCTCCTGCAGGGGGATCTGCTCGACCCACGCGGCCAGATCCTCGTCGCCGTTCTCCCTCCGCCAGCGCGACACCGCCGACTCGCCGGCGTTGTAGCCGGCCAGCGCGAACTGCTTCACGCCGCGGGCACGCAGGAGCAGATCGGACAGGTAGCGGGACCCGAGGCGGATGTTGAGATCCGGCTCGAGCAGCTGTGCGTGCGAGGGCCGCTTGAGCTTCAGCTTGCCGGCCACCTCGGCGGCCGTGGGCGGCATCAACTGGCACAGGCCCAGCGCGCCCGCCCAGCTGAGCGCCTTCGGGTCGAGCGCGCTCTCTTCCCGCATCAGGGCCTGGAGGAGATCGGGATCGAGGCCGTCGGCCGCGGCGCTGTGCGTCACCACCAGCTCGCGGAACGCGCGGGGGTAGGCGATCTCCCACAGCGCGCGGCGCTCGGTGGAGATGGGCCCGGCGAGATCGCCCTTGAGCCACAGCCGGGCCAGCCCGTGCGCCTGACGCTCCTGGCCGGACATGGCCAACACCAGCACCAACAGCCGCACCGGCTCGCGGGGGAGCCTGCTGCGATCGATGGACAGGAGCTCACCGGGCACCAGCTCGCCCATGCCCAGCCGCAACAGCTCCACCGCGCCGAGGAAGCGTCGGTCCTTCGCCAGCGGCCCCGGGTGGACGGGGAAGGGATCGCCCGTCTGGGCGGCGGCCGCCACGTCCGCGAGCAGGCCCACGCCCTTGTGGGGATCGAGCTGCTCCACCCGCTCGCGCGAGATGAGTCCGTAGTACGTCGCCGGGTGCTCCAGCGCGTTCTTCACCAGCAGCGCCACCGCGTCGTCCTTCTGACCCAGTTGCTCCAGCACCCGGCTGCGCCAGTAGCGCGCGCGCTCGACCTCGTAGCCGTCCTCCGCGCCGGCGTAGCGCCCCTCCAGCTCCTCGAGGAAGGGCCGGGCCTCGTCCCACCTGCCTTCCTGCCAGCGCGCCCAGAAGAGCTTGAAGAGGGCCTCAGCGGCGAAGTCGCCCTGCGGGTAGCGATCGACGACGTCCAGCAGGCGCTCCACGGCGGCGTCCGTCTCTCCGCGGTGGAGGTGCACGTCTGCGGCGAAGAAGAGCGCGTCGTCCGCGAGCGGGTGATCCGGGAAGCTCTTCGCCAGGCTGGCGTACGTTCCCGCGGCCAGCACCGGGGCGGACATCGTCTGGCTGAAGCCCAGGGTGAAGAGCGCCTTCGCCTTGAGTTCCGGGTCCTTGCAGCGCCTGGCCACCGGCGCGAGCGTCTGGACGGCGATCGAATGCTTGCGCAGCTTGCGGTAGCCCTTCCCCACGGCGAAGTGCGCCCGGCAGGCCGCGGCGTCGGGCAGAGCCAGGCCGGGCAGCAGCGGCTCGATCAGCGCCACCCCCTGGGCGTTGCGGTGCGCGTCGATCAGCGCCTCTCCGCGGGCGACGAGGGCGTCGGTGCCGACGGCGGACAGGTCGCCCAGCCGCTCCTCCGCGCGCGCGGCTTCGCGCCGGGCCATGGGGTGCTTCGACCACAGCGAGAGCAGCGCCTCGCGCTCCTTCTTCTGATCGCCGCGCCAGGCGTAGACGTCGGCCTGCACCAGCAGCGCTTCAGCGCCCACGTCGCGGCCCCAGGGCGGGGCCGGGCGATCGACCCAGGGCGCAAGCAGCTTGAGCGCGTCCGACGACTTCTTCAGGCGCGTCAAGGCGCGCGCCCGGCCCAGCCCCGCGTCGGTCCCGAGGCGTGACTCGGAGGACACCTGCGCGTACACCCGCTCGGCGGCCGCCCAGTCCTTGAGCTGCTCGTAGGCCTGTCCGGAGTGGACGAGGCAGCGATCCGCGAGGGCCGGCCAGTCCGCCGCCAGCTTCTCCAGCTCTGCGCCCGCGAAGGCGAAGTCGCGCTCCCGCAGCGCCGAGAGCGCCCGGAGGAACCGCACCGGCTGGCTGTCCGGCACCTCGGCCAACAGGGACCGCGCGGTGGAGTACCGGCCCGCGTCGAAAGCCGCCTTCGCCTCCGCCAGGATCCCCGAGCCGAAGTACGGCGCGAAGTCCGCGCGGCTCAAGGTGGGGCCAGGATCGATGGCTTCGACAACGCGCGGCAACGGGAAGGCCGGGTTGTCCACGCGCAGCAGCCCGGGGTCGGACACGTCCTCACCCTCGGGTGGCAGGGAAGGCTCGTCGGTGGGCTCTGCGGGTTGCGCCAGCGCGCCCGTGCACAGGCACGCCGCCAGGGTGAACGTCGAGGGGAAGCGCACGAGCCGCATCGTACACGGCTAGGATGTAGGTCAACTTCATGGATATTCGCACCCAGTCCAGCCTGCTCGCCGCGATCGTCGGCCTGGCCCTGGGTCTGTCCATGCTGCTGCGGACCCAGCGGGCGCGGGTGCTGACGCTGTTCGGCATCTTCACCTTGTCGGTGGGCAGCTTCCACCTGGCGCGCTTCTTCGAAGGCATCTTCCCCTTCTCCGCGGGGCTCGCGTCCGGGCGGATCGCGATGGGCGCCACCATCGTGCTGGGCGCGCTGGTGCCGTCCACGGCGCTGGCCTTCTTCCTCGAGTTCCTGTCCTTCAGCCCCAGGGCGGCGCGGTACGGCCGGCGGGTGTCCTGGTTCTCCCTGCTGCTCGGCCTGGCGGTGGGCGCGAGCCCGCTGGCGGAGCTGCTGTGGGCCCGGGTGTCGGTGTCGGCGTGGGTGCTGTTGGCCCTGTCCTTCTCGGTGTCGCTGGTGGTGGGGCGGATGAGGACCAGCGAGTCGCGGATCGATCGGATCCGCCTCCTCTACCTGGCCGTCGGCGCGGCGGCGTCGGTGATCTTCTCGGGCCTCGACTTCCTCGGGCGCTTCCAGATCCCCTTCCCCGCGCTGGGGCCCATCGTCTCCACCCTGTACCTGTTCTTCCTCTCCCAGACGCTCTTGCGGCTGCGGCTGATGGACCTGCACGAGCTCTTGGGGAAGATCGCCTCGCAGGCCTTCCTGGCGGCGATCCTCGCCGTGGTCTTCGTGGTGCTGACCGCGTGGGTGGATCGCAACGCCAGCCTGTACCTGTTCAACACCCTGGTCTCGGCCTTCGTGATGCTGATCCTCCTCGAGCCCTTGTCCGAGTGGGTCGAGGAGCGGGTGATCCAGATCTTCTTCCGGCAGCGCTTCGCCTTCCTCGAGTCCACCCGGCAGCTCGCGCGGCGCACCGCCAACGTGATCGATCCTCCCGCGCTGGCGGCCATGCTGCTCGACGGGCTCAACGAGACCCGGCGCGTCACCCACGCGTCGATCTACCTGCTGGCCGAGGATCGACCCGGCTTCCGGCTCCTCGACAGCCGCGGGCCCACCCCGGCGCTCTTCCTCGACGCGGGCACCGCGCGAGCGCTGGTCGGCCGCTCCGAGCGCGCCCAGTTGCTCGAGACGGTGGAGCGGCGGATCGGCGAGATCAAGGCCCAGCCGCTCGAGGCCCGGAAGTCGCGCGACGAGCTGCGGCGCCTGTCCGACGTGCGCACCGCGATGCAGCAGATGCGGGCCGGCATCACCGTCCCTCTGGTGGGCAACGATCGGGTGCTGGGCTTCCTGAACCTGTGGGACGAGCGCGTCCCCGAGGCCTTCGCCTCGGATGAGATCGCGGTGATCCTCTCGCTGGCCGACCACTTCGCCACGGTGGTGGAGAACTCCAAGCTGTTCGACAAGATGCGCGAGCGCGATCGCCTCGCCGCCCTGGGCGAGATGGCCGCCGGCCTGGCGCACGAGATCCGCAACCCCCTGGGGGCGATCAAGGGCGCGGCGCAGTGCCTCGATCCGAAAGAGCTTCCCCCCGAGGAGAAGGAGTTCATCGAGGTGATCGTCGAAGAGGTGAACCGCCTCAACGGCGTGGTGTCCGCCTTCCTCGATTACGCGCGCCCGCTGAAGCAGAACTTCGGCCCGACCGATCTCAACGAGGTGGTGCAGCGCACCTTGCGGCTGATCCAGAACGACCTACCCAGGAAGCTCACCGTGACGCAGGAGCTGACCGAAGGCCTGTCGCGCGTGGACGCGGACGCCGAGCAGCTCAAGCAGGTGCTGATCAACCTGGTACAGAACGCGGCGCAGGCGCTGGGTGAGCAGGAAGGCACCGTCACCATGCGGACGCTCAAGCCGGAGCGCTTTGGTGACTTCCGTTCCCCCGAGATGGTGGAGCTGCAGGTGTCGGACAACGGGCCCGGCATCCCCGCCGAGCAGCAGGTGAACATCTTCGTGCCCTTCTTCACCACCAAGCAGCAAGGCACCGGGTTGGGCCTGGCGATCTGCCAGCGGATCGTGAAGAACCACGGAGGGGTGATCACCGTACAGAGCCGGCCTGGGGAAGGCACCACCTTCGTGATCCGCCTGCCGGCGCTGGTCGAGGCGGAGGCGCCCGCCGAGGCGCTGCCTGCTGAAGGGACGCCCATGCCCGGCACCGTGGCCGCTCCCGTGCGCGAAGCCGAAGAGAAGCGATCGCGCCGCGAGAAGAAGCGCCGGCGCGCCGGGTGAAGCGAGCTACAGCGTGAGGACCCGGCGGCGAATGGTGAGCTCCAGCGGCTGGCCATTGCGCAGAAAGCCGAGCCGCACGGGCGTCCCAGCCGGGCCCCGGATCCGGTTGACGATCTGCTGCAGGGGTTGGCCCGCCACCGGCGCCCCGTCCACGGCCACCACCACGTCACCCGCCAGCACGCCCGCGCGCTCCGCCGGCCCGCCCTCGTTCACCTGCATCACGCGCGCGCCCGCGGGGTTGGCGTCGAGCACCATGCCCACCCCCTCGAACTGCAGGGCGTCGGGCGGCCGGGGGCCACCCTGGAGCGGCTGGAGCGCGACGTCCCAGCGATCCCCGTCCACCGCGCGGCGCCACTGCTGGGCGAAGCCTTCGCGGCGCACCACCAGGTTGGCGGACCGCGGCACCGGGGGCAGTTGGAACTCGCCCCGCGCGTCGGTCACCACGCTCACCCGCGTCCCCCGCCCCAGGTCGCCGCTGAAGGCCTCGACCCGCGCGCCGGCGAGGGGGAGCTGCGTGGCCGCGTCCCGCACCGTGCCCCGCACCGTCACCGAGGTCTCCAGCGACAGCCGCACCTCCGCGCCCTTCTCGGTAACCGTCACCTGCGCCGGTGCGCTGCGTCCCCTGCCCGGCACCTCCAGCACCAGCTCCCACGGGCCGTTGGGGAGCTCGAGCCGCGTCACGCCGTCGGGGGCCAGCAGCAGGTGGGTGCGCACCGCGCCCGTCTCCAGGCTGCGCGCCAGCAGCATTCCGTCGGTGACGGGGACGTTGGTGTCGTCCACCAGGTGGACGATCACCTGGCCCCGCTGCAGCGTCAGCACCACCGCGTCACCTGCCCGCGCGCGGGCGGTGGCCGCTCCGGCTGGCCCCTCTGCGTCCACCGAGACCCACTCCGCTGGGAGCCCTTCGAAGCGGAAGGCGCCCTGCGCGTCGGTGATCGTCTCCGCGGCCGGCCCGGACCAATCCCCGCCGCGCCAACGCACCCGCACTCCGGCTGAAGGAGGCTCCACCCGCCCCTGCAGCACCCCGCCTTCCGCGACGTCCACCGCCCAGGGGCGGCCTTCGCCCTGGTGCTCGAAGGGGCCGGCGATGGCCACGAAGCCGCCCAAGCGCACCTGCACCAGGTAGCGCCCCAACAGGAGTGAGTCGAAGCGGAAGCGGCCGTCCGGCCCGGCCGTGGCGAACGCGGCCACTTCCTCGTTGGTCGCGTCCACCGCGGCCAACTGCGCGCCCGGAAGCGGCACGCCGCCTCGACGGACGACGCCCTCGGCGCTGGTGGCGTCGCCGGCCTCGAGGACCAGCCCCTGCTTGCGCTCGCCCACCGCCAACCGCAGGTACGGGCCCTTCACCCGAGTCCCCCGCGGCGTCACCGCCGTCAGCTTGAGCCCTCCGGCCGCCGACTCGACGGCGAAGCGGCCCTGCGCGTCGGTGAAGACGGTCATCGAGCGCTCGCCCCGGTGCGCGCCGTCGGCCTGCTCGGCCCACACCGTGGCCGCGGCCACCGGCGCCCCGCTCTCCAGCACCTGCCCCTCGAGGAAGGAGGCCGGCGTCAACACCACGTCCAGGCGGCCCCCCGCCAGCGCAAGCTCCAGGGACACCCACTCGGTGCGCGAGAGGAAGCCTGGCGCGGTGACGTCGAGCCAGGTCTGCGCGCGCGCGCCCTCCAGCGTGAAGCGGCCCGCCTCGTCGGTGCGCAGCGCCTGGGAGGCCGAGATCACCGTCGCGCCAGCCACCGGCTTCTGGGTGAGGAGGTCGACCACCCGCCCCTCCACCCTCACCGCGGGCACCAACACCAGGGTGAGGCCTTCGAGCCTCCCTCCCGCCGGGAGCTGCAGGGGGCCGATCACCTCCGAGGCGGCGCCGGGCGCCGAGGCCGAGAGGTACAGCACCCCGGCGGGTACGTCGTCGAAGAGGAAGGCGCCGTCGTCCAGGGAGAGGCTGACGAGCGGCGCGGCGGCCCGCAGCGTCACCCGCGCCCCGGCGACCGGCTGGCCGTCACGCAGGACGTGGCCCAGCACGCGTCCGCGCGGCTCGGCGGGGGAGCGCTCGGTCGTCGAGTTGGCCCTTCGCGGCGCGCTCCCCACCGCCGGCTCCACCGGCGCCGGCTCCGCGTCCGGCCACAACCACCACGCGCCCAGCGCCAGGGCGAGCACCACCGAGAGAGGCAACCAGAAGCGCTTCACCCCTGGAAAGGTACTACTTCTTGCGGGGATCCTTGCTGCCCGGATCGGTGGCTTCGTCCTCCAGCAGGACGATCTCCTCCGCGTCGTCGCCGTTCTCCCCGGTCGCCACTTCCAGCTCGAAGACCTCCACCGGGGGCGAAGGCGGCGGCACCACCGGGATCGACGGGGTGGTGACGGGCGTGGTGATCGGCGGCACCACCGGCAGGGGCCGGGGCGGCGGTGGCACGGGCTTCGGCGGGGGCGGGGCCGAGGGCCGCACCGCGGAGGGAGAGGAGGGGCGCGGCGCCACGGGCGCGGGCCTGGCCGCGCGAGCCTGGAGCAACTCCTTCTCGAGGGCTGCGAGGCGCACTCGGAGCTGAGGGACGTCCCGGGCCGAGGCCTCGGCCGTCTCGAGCAGCCCGGCCATGCGCTCGCGCTCTTGATCCATCAGCTCGTTCTCGGCGCGGGCCTCCTGCAGATCCTCGTGCAGTACGTTGGCCTCGTGCTGCAGATCGCCGTACTTCACGCGCAGTGCGAGCAAGAGGTCCTCGGCCTGGCGGCGGCCGGCCGTGGCCGCGTCCACCTCGCCCTTCGAGGCCACGCGGGCGATCTCCAGCTCGGCCTCCAATTCGGGGATCCGCCGGCGCAGCGCGGTGACGTCGTCGTCGCTCTGGGGCCCGGCGCTGACCGCCTCGGCCAGCTGCGCTTCGGCCACCGCGGCCTTGCGGCGCAGCTCGGCCAGCTCGGCGTCACCCGCCAGGCGGGCCTCGCGGAGGCGGGTCAGCTCGGCTTCGGCCACCGAGGCCTGCTGGAGCGCGTCCTCGAGCTGCTGCTGCAGCTCCCGTGATCGCTGTCCGGAGTCCTGGCTGGACGACTCGAGCTCGGCGGCGCGCGCCCGGGCCTGCTCCACGCCCAGCTCCAGCTCCAGCACCTTCGCCTCGCTCAGCCCCTTCGCGGCCTCGGCCTGCTCGGCCACCTGCTTCGCGGTGCTCAGCTCACCTTCCAGTTGAGGCACGCGGGCCTGCAGGCGCTCCACCTCGGGCACCAGGCCCTTGAGCTGGCCCAGCTCGCCTTCCAGCGTGGGGATCCGCTGGCGCAGCCGCTCCAGCTCCGCTTCCAACTGGGCGCGAGACTCGGCCATCGCGCGGGTCTCCCCGCCGGCCTGGGCCAGCGAGGCGCGCAACCCGGTGAGCTCCTCGCGCAGGGTGTCCAGCTCGACCTGCATGGTCTGCCGGCCGGCCAGGAGGTTCTTCACCTCGGCCTGGCTGCGCTCGAGCGCCATCTTCCCGTCGGCCTGCTGGCGGTGCAGCAGATCGATCTGGATCTGGTTGGCCTGGCGCTGTTGCTCGGAGAGCTGCCGGGAGCTCTCCAGGTCCTTCTGGAGCACCTGGCGGGCCTTCTCGATCTCAGCCGCCTTCGCCTCGACGGCGGCCACGGCCTTCGCTTGCTCCTCGCTCTTCGCGGCGAGCGCCTTGTCGGCTTCCTGCCGGTGGCCTTCGAGTGACTGCCGGTATGCCCCGGCCTGCTGCTCCAGCGCCTGCTGGTGCTCCTCGCGCAGCGCCTGGACCCGGCTCTCCGCCTCGGCGGCCTTGGCCTCCAGCGCGCGCGCCGCGGCCTGGGTGCCGGCGTCCAGTTGCGCCTGGTGCGACTCCTTCTGCCGGGTCCAGCTGACGCGCTCCTTCTCCAGCGTCTCCTTCGCGGTGGCGAGCTCCTGGCCAAGCGCCGTGGCGGACGCGCTGGTGCGGGCCAGCTCTTCGCGGGCAGCAGCGAGCTGGGCGCTGGTGGCGGCCTGGGTGGCCTCCAGCTCGGAGCGCAGCTTGAGCTCCACCTCGCGGGCGGTGAGCGCCTCCTCCAGCTCGGCCTTGACGTGCTCCGCCTCGCTCATCGCCGCGGCGAGCGATTGGGTGAGCTGGCTCTTCTCCTCGGCGACACGGGCCGCCTGGAGGCGTTCGCCTTCGAGCTGGCTGGTGACGGCCGCCAGCCTGGACTCGGCGTCGGCGAGGCTGGCCTTCAGCGTGTCGCGCTCGGTCCCTGCCGCCTGTTCGCCACGGGTGTGCTCTTCGACCGACGTCCGCGCCTCCGCCAGCGAGGCCTCGAGGCGGGCGATGGTGTCCTTCTGGGCGGTGACCGAGGCCTCGAGGTCGGCCAGCTGCCGCTCGAGCTCCCGGCCCCGATCCAGAGAGGCGTCGCGCGCGCGTTCGAGCTCGCGTCCCCGCTCCTCCGCCTGCTTGAGCTCTGCCTCGCGGGAGGTCGCCTCGCGCTCCAGGAGCTGCAGGCGCTCCTTCAAGGCCGCGTCGTCGGACTCGAGGCCCTGGTAGCGCTGGGTGACCTCCTCCAGGCGCGTCCGCACCGAGTCCAGCTCGCCGCGGGCCTCGGCCAGCTCCTCCCGGGTGATCGAGAGCTCGGCCTGGGCGCTCTTCGCGTCGGCGCGGCTGGTGACGAGGTCCCCGGAGAGCTCGGCGCGCTCCGCCTGGGAACGTTGCTCGAGCTCCCGCAGCTCGGCGCCCAGGGTGCGGACCTGCCCCTCCAGCTCCTCGGCGCGATCGCTGACCAGGCGGGCCGCGGACTCCAGGGTACGGAAGCGTTCCTCCAGCTCCTGCTTCTCGCGCTCCAGGCCGCGGAGGCGCTCGGTGAGCTCTGTTTCCCGGCGGGTGAACTCGTCCCGCGCGTTCTGCGCCTGGCCACCCACGCGCTCCAGGTCGCCGCGCAGCGCGTCGAGCTGCCGCGCCGTCTCCTCCACCCGCGCGCGGGCCTGGTCGCGATCGGAGCGGGCGGTGTCCAGCTCCTGCTTCGTCGCCTCGAGCTCGACCTCGAGCGCCTGGCGCCGCTCCGCCGCCTGGCCCAGGTCCTTCTCCCGCTCCTCCAGCGCCCCCTTGAGCGCCTTCTCCTGAGAGCTCGCGTCGGCCGACAGGCGCCCCAGCTCGTTGCGGGCCTCGGCCAGGGCGCTCTCGGTCTGTCCGAGTCGCTGCTCCAGGTCGCCGAGGCGCTGGGAATCCTCCTCGATGCGTCTCAAGTCCGCCGCGCGGACCTTCTCGAGATCGCCGAGGGCGGCTTGCAGCTCGTCTCGCCGGGTGACGAGTGCGTCGCGATCGTCGGTGAGCTCCCTCACCCGCGCCTCGGCGCCGGCGAGCGCAGCCTCGGCCTGCTCCTTCGCGGTGCGCTGGGCGGTGATCGCTGTGCCCAGATCGAGCTCCAGCCGGCGGGCGCGCGCCACCTCCGCGTCCCGGGCCGCCTCCAGCTGGGCCACCTGATCGGAGAGCGCCTGGACGTTCTGGGCGCTGCCGGAGAGCTGCTGCTCGTATTGCTTCGCCGTCTCGCGCCAGGTGCGCTCGCCGTTGGCCAGCGTCTCCACGTCGCGCAGCGCGCGGGTGTGGGCGGCCTTCGCGGCCAAGAGCTCGGTCTCCAGGCCCGAGGCCTCGGTGGAGCTCTGCGCCAGGTCGGCGGCGAGCTGCTGGGCGCGGGCCTGCTCGCGCTGCAGCGCCGTCTCCAGCTCGGCGCGCGCCCTCAGCACCACGTCAGCGGAGCGCAGGGCGGACAACCGATCCGCTTCCTTCTCGTCGGCCAGCCTGCGGGCCTCGGCCAACTGCTCGCGCAGCTCCCGGAAGCCGTTCTCCAGGTGCTCGATGGCCTTGAGCGACTCGGTGCGGGCGTCGGCCAGGGCCAGCTCGCGCTCGCGCGCCTGCGCCAGCTCGCTCTGGGTGGAGAGGACCGTCTCCTTGAGCCGCTCGATCTCGATCTTCGTGCGCTCGTGATCGATCCGCTCGCGCGAGGCGGAGTCCTGCACCAGCCGCAGCTCCTCGTAGCCCTTCGCCAGGCGGGCGCGGGAGTCCTCCAACTGGGTGGCCAGCTCTTCGCGGCGGGCGCGCTCCAGCCGGACCTGCTCCATCGCCGCCAGGGCCTGGACGGTCGAGTCCTTCTGGACCTTCTGGACGGCCTCCAGCTCGCTGCGGGCCACGGTGACGCGGCCTTCCGCGTCGAGGGCGCGCTCCCGAGCGACGGTGAGCTCGGCCTCCAGTTGCCGGACGCGGGTGGCCAGCTCCTCCCGATCCCGGATCAGCTCGGGGCGCTCGCGGTTGGACTCGAGCTGCGCGGTGAGGCGGCTGACGGCGTCCTTCGCGGCCTCGAGCTGCTCCTTCGTTTCCTTGAGCTCGCCTTCCCGCGCGGTCAGCTCGGTCGTCTTCTTGGTGAGGACGTCCTTGAGGCGCTCGGTGCGATCGCGCCAGTCGCGGGCCCGCTGCGCCGCGTCCTCCAGCTTTCCGCCGGTGAAGGCGAGCGGCTCAGGGGGCAACTGCACCCAGGTCGGATCGAAGTTGCGCACCTCCTCCTGTCCGGCCAGCACCACGTAGTAGGCGGCCTCGGAGGATCCGGCCAGCGTCCCGTCGACCTGCAGCCCCTCACCGCGCTCGAAGGCCAACTGGTAGCCCAGCACCGGCGACTGGGTCGCCACCTCGATGGAGTTGAAGTGCGCCGACAGCGCGTCGAGCAGCTGGCCGTAGGTGGGCGGCGGCTCGTCGCCCTCCCCTTCGATCACCGTGGACAGGGCCAGGCCGGCCGGGTTGCGCAGGCCCCCCATCAGGTAGCCGGACTTCGCCACCAGCCGGGCCAGCTCCTTGAGCAGCTCGGGGGCGCGCACGTACGAAGCGAGATCCGCGACGATGACCAGATCGAAGCTGCCCGACTCGAAGTCGTCGAAGACGGTGGGCCGGAAGCGCAGGTTGGGACCGGCCAGCTTGAGCTGCGCCTGCTGCACCGCCTCCAGATCCGAGTCCGCGGCCACGACGATCCGCGCTCCGCGGGTGGCCAGGAACCGGGCCGACTGGCCCAGCGTCGAAGCGACCGCGCCGATCTCCAGCACGCGACGCCGCGCGTAGAGGCTCTCGGCAAAGATGTAGCGGGGGAGCAGCTCACTCTGCCCCAGCCGCTTGAAGGTGGAGGTCACTGGCCGTCCCACTCTAGCCCGGCCCTCGAAACCCCCAAGGATTCCACCCGGCAATGAGGCGGGGGCCCATTTCGTACTACCGTGCGTGCACGCCATGGATAACCAGCCGAAATTCGGGGCTCGCCTGCTTCGTGCCTTCCGCAACCTGGTGCTGTTCGGCCTGGTGCTGGTGGCGGCGGGCGCGGCCGTCTATGCGATGTCGCTGCTCAACGCGCGCACCTACACGCTGGAGATCCGCAACGGCCAGCTGGTGGTCCTGAAGGGCCGCATGATGCCGACGGGCGCCGAGCCCTGGCTGCCGGCAGATCCCACGCTGGCTGACACCTACGCGCCCATCGATCTGGAAGGGAACACCTCGCTGGCGGTGCTGAACCAGAAGTTCCAGGAGCGCGACGAGCTCGATCGCGCGCTCTTCACGGTGTTGTCGATGCTGGCGACGCCGCGGGTGGCGTCGGACTCGCCGAAGGACTGGGAGAAGGCACTGCTCTACGTGCGCCGGGCGGAGCGCCTCACCGGGCTGTCGGAGGATCAGCGCGCGGCGCTCAAGAAGCTGCAGGTCGATCTGGCCTTCTACCTGGCGCGAATCCGCCTCGACGACGCGCGCCGGCAACTGGAGGAGGCGCTGGCCCAGCTCAAGCTGGCCGCCGAGTCGGACTCCCGTCACAAAGACGACGCCAGCCTGATGCTGATGGCGGTGGAGCCGCAGGTGCGCCTGTTGTCCGGCACCCTGCGCGCCACGGCGCAGACGGACATGAAGACGCTGTCCAAGGCGCTGGAGCCGACGCTGCAGTCGATGTTCGAGGCGCTGAAGCAGAAGCTGCCGCCGCCGCCCGAGTCCCCGACCCCACCGCCGCCCGAAGCGCCGAAGCCGGCCGAGGGGCCGAAGCCGGTGGACACTCCGAATGTCCCCGTCCCCGGCCCTGCTCCCACGACGCCGGTTGCGCCTCCGTGATCAGCCGGCGTTCATCACGCCGATGAAGGGCAGGTTCCGGTACTTCTCCCCGTAGTCGAGGCCGTACCCGACGACGAACTTGTCTTCGATCACGAAGCCCTTGTAGTCGATGGGGATCTTCACCTTCGCGCGGGCGGGCTTCTCGAGGAGCGCCGCTACCTTGATCGACGCGGGGTGCCGGGCGCCCAGGTTCTCCAGGAGGAACTGCATGGTGAGCCCGGTGTCGACGATGTCCTCCACGAGGATCAGGTGCCGGCCGTGCAGCGGCTTGGACACGTCGTGGGTGATCCGCACCTCGCCGGTGGTCTCCGTGCCGCCGTGGTAGCTGGACACGCCCATCAGCTCGATGGTGACGGGCAGATCAACGGCCTTGGCCAGATCCACCAGGAAGAAGACCGAGCCCTTCATCACGCCGATCAGCGTGACGTCCTTGCCGGCGTAGTCCTTGGTGATCTGCGCGGCGAGCTCCCTCACCTTCGCCTGCACCGCGTCCGCGCTGATCATCACGTCGACGTCTCGCTCGTAGAAAGCCATTCGTCTCCCTTCAGACGTACGCGTTGTTCATCACTTCGCCCATGCCGCCGCCGCCGGGGACGATGTACTGGCGATCGTCCAGCCCGCGCTCCTTCTCCCAGAGCTCGCCGGGCGCGGTGGTGAAGACCTCGGGCGGCGACAGGCCGCGATCGAGCCTGAGCGCGAACACCAGGGCGTCGGGGTGATCGGTGGTGATCCGCTTCACGTACTCGGGGGTGATGATCAGGTTCAGGCAGATCACCTTGCGGATCGTCCCCGGCACCTTCTCCTTGTACATCTTGATGGCGGTGGACAGGGAGCTGCCGGTGGCGCCCATCGGATCCGGGAAGAGGACGAAGGCCCCGTCCACGTCGCCGCCGATCTTCGAGCCGCCGATGTTGGAGCCGACCACGTGCTCGGCCGCGTCCAGCTCCCGCGACATGATGATGTGATCCTGCCGGACCAGGCGCGGCTCGAGGATCGTGTTGAGCAGATCGTACGTCACCTGGCTGGGCAGCGTGCCCGCGCGCGCGATGTTCACCGAGATGGCGCGCACGTTCGGGTCCAGCACCTCGCCCTGGTAGATGCCCCGCGGGGTGTGCTCGATCATGCGCGTGGGGATCGACGCCTGCCGCCGGGGGAACTCCTGGTTGACGGCCATGGTCACCAGCTCGGCGTACAGCGTGCGCACCAGGGTGTTCACCTCGGGCTGCTGCGTCTCCTTGGCGCACAGCTTCGCCAGCAGCGACAGCAGGTAGGGGTTTCCGACCAGGTGCACCGTGGGGCCGTAGAAGTGGCGCTGCTCGCTCAGCCGGTAGGGGACGTTCTCGTACAGCGTGTCACGCATGGCGATGGCTCACTTGAAGAGATCGAGGTTCTGCGGGGGCGTGGCTTCCACGGGCGTCGGCACGTGGCACTTGCGGCATCGGGCCTCGTACGCGCCGGCGGCGCCCACCACCACCCGCTCGGCCGAGTCGAGGATCCGCTGCGATCGATTGGCCGGGTTGCCGCACACCACGCAGATCGCCAGCTCCTTGGTCACGTACTCGGCGATCGCCAGCAACTGCGGCATCGGCTCGAATGGCTTGCCCTGGTAGTCCTGGTCCAGGCCCGCGCACAGCACCCGCACCCCGCGCGCCGCCAGCGCCTCGCACACCCGCACCACGTCGGGCCCGAGGAACTGCACCTCGTCGATCCCCACCACCTCGGTGTCCGGCTTCAGGTGCTGGAGGATCTCCTCGGCGCGCTCCACCGGGGTGGCGACGATCTTGAGCTGCGAGTGGCTCACCACCGCCAGCTCGTCG
The DNA here is from genome assembly GCA_020846875.1 of Myxococcales bacterium. Taxonomy (GTDB): domain Bacteria; phylum Myxococcota; class Myxococcia; order Myxococcales; family Myxococcaceae; genus JADLDB01. The sequence continues at coordinate 19,295 of JADLDB010000030.1, forward strand.
TAGCGCTTGTCGATGTTCGCCTTGAAGACCTGCACCTTCTGCTTCCCGTAGAGGGCCCGCTTCAAGCGCCGGATCAGCTCCTCCGTCTTGCCCGAGAACATCGAGCCGCAGATGACCTCGATCCACCCGATGTCTTTCGGGAACTGGTGCATCAGGAGTCCAGGTCGAGCAGCTTGGCCAGGGTGCGGGCGTCGGCGTCGGGGAACTTGAAGGTGCTCATCTCCTCCAGCGACACCCAGCGGTGATCGTTCACCTTCGCGTGGCTGACGTCCTGCCTCGCGTCCTTGAGCCGGCAGTGGAAGACGCGGAAGTCGACGTCGTAGCTGGGGTACTCGTGGTGGGTGGAGCCCGCCGCCTCGTCGACGATCACGTCCAGGCCCAGGCGCTCCTTGAGCTCACGCGTCAGCGCCTGCTCGTCGCCCTCGCCCTCGTTGACGCGGCCACCGGGGAACTCCCACAGCAGCGGCAGCGAGGCGGCCTTCTGCCGCTGGGTGATCAGGTACCGGCCGGGCTCGCGCTCGAGCATCGCTCCCACGACGCGGATCTTCCGACGCGACATGGCGGGGCGCGTAGCACTTTCGGGCCCCGCAGCAAACGGCCTCCGCGCTAGGGCTCGAGGCCGTACAGCCGCTTCGCGCGCGCGTAGTCCAGCACCGGCCTGGGCACGAGCTGCGCGGGCGCCTGTCCGGCTTCGAGCAGCTTGCGGATCTCCGAGGAGGACACCATGGCCAGCGGCGGCCCGATCGCCTCCGGGGCCGGGTAGCCCGCCCGGTGCAGCACCGTCACGGTGACGAGCTGCTGGATCCGATCCCACGCCTTCCACTTGGGCAGATCAGCCAGGATGTCCGAGCCGATCACCCAGCGGAACTTCACGCCTTCGTGCCGCGGCAGCAGGTACTCGAGCAGCTCGATGGTCCGCCCTTCCCCGCCCACCGAGGCCTCGGCGCGGCTCACCAGGAGCCAGGGGCCCACGTCGCGGGCCATCGCCCGGCACAGGTTCACCCGATCGTCGAAGGGGGCCAGCGGCTTGCCGAAGGGGTGGTTGAAGCTGGGCACCAGCCAGACCTCGTCGCAGCCCACCACGCTCCTCAGGTAGAGCGCCGCCATCAGGTGGCCCACGTGCGGCGGGTTGAAGCTGCCCCCCAGCAGCGCCACGTCCATCACTTCACCGAGACCTTCGACTTGCCGCCGACGGTGAGCTGCTGGCGATCGATCACCGTCTTGCCTTCGAGGGTGAAGGCAGAGAACGCGAGCGCCCGATCCGTCGCCTCCAGCAGGCCCACCACCGGGCGCTTGCCGCCCTTGAGCCGTCCCGGGCTGACGAAGGTGCGCGGGCCGATCTGCACCACCTGCGGCTCAGGCTCCTTGCCGTGCACCAGCACCACCGCGTTCACCATGTCTTCCTTGTTGAGATCGTTCTTGTCGTGGACCACGCAGCACAGCGTGTCGCCCAGCAGATCCATCACCTTCTTGGGGATCGCCGAGTCCTGGTAGGCCAGCGACCCCTTCTCCGGCGCGCGCAGGATCTTGTCCTTCATCCGGGTGAGCTCTTCGATCGCGCGGATGGACTCGTAGGCGGTGCCGAAGGCCGCGGGCCGATCGAGCTGGTCCAGGCCGACCAGGAAGCGCTGCACGTCCTCCAGGAAGTCGTCGTTCGAGTAGTCGGACTTGGAGCGCACCTCCTCGCGCTTCCACTTCACCCACTCGTCCAGATCCTCGTAGCGGCCCCCGGCGAAGAGGAACCGGCGCGCGCCCCTGGCGGCAAGGAGCTTGAGCGCGGCGTCGAACGCCTCCAGATCGCCCTCGCTGTCGGAGAAGATGCCGATCGCCGCCATGACTCAATACAGAGCATAGCGTTCCCGCAGCGGCTCAAAAGAGCGCAAGTCGGCGTCGAAGCCCTCCACCAGCTTTTCGAGCGGCCAGCCGGCCTCCAGGCCCTTTCTGACTTGATCGGTCCCGCAGAGCAGATCGAAGGCCGGCACGTCCTCGACGAACTCGTAGGCGTCCGCGCGCCAGGCGAAGGCGTCGCCGCCCAGCTCGCGGCACACCTTGAAGACGGCGATGCCGGTGAGCAGCGGCCGGAAGATCTGGCGATCGGTGACGTGGATGAAGGCGCCCCCGCAGGACCGGCCCGTCCACTTGTCGAAGGTGGGGGTGAAGCTGCACGGGCGGAAGGTGACGCCGGGCAGGGCGAAGCGGTTCAGGCGATCCGCCACCTCCTGGCTCTTCAGGTACGGGGCGCCGAACTGCTCGAAGGGGCGGCAAGTGCCCCGGCCCTCGCTGACGTTGGTGCCTTCGCCCAGGCACATCCCCGGGTAGACGAGCGCGGTGTCGGGCGTGGGCATGTTGGGCGAGGGAGGAATGAAGTTGCGCCCGGTGTCGCTCCACCACAGGTCGCGGGTGAGGCCTTCGCAGCGCACCACCGTGAGCTCCGCGCCGAAGCCCTGCGTCTCGTTGAGCAGCCCGGCGATCTCCCCCGCGGTGAGGCCGTGCCGGTTGGGCAGCGCGTACAGGCCGACGAAGGAGCGGTACTTCTCTCCCACCAGGTTTCCTTCGACGTGGGTGAGGCCCAGCGGGTTGGGCCGATCGAGCACCACGAAGCGCACCTTCGCCTGCGCCGCGGCCTTCATCGCCAGGGCCATGGTGTAGACGTACGTGTAGTAGCGGCTCCCCACGTCCTGGATGTCGAAGACGAGCGCGTCCAGCCCTCTGAGCCACTCCTGCTTCGGGGTGAGCGACTCGAAGGTGCTGCCGTAGAGGCTGTAGACGGGCGCCCCGGTGCGATCATCGCGGGGCACGTCGTCGACGGCCACCATGTACTGCGCTTCGCCGCGGATCCCGTGCTCAGGCCCGAAGAGCGCGCCCAGGGTCACGCCCTTCGTCGCGTGGAGCAGGTCCACCAGGTGATGGAAGCGCGCGTCCACGCTGGTGGGGTTGACGATCACGCCGACCCGCTGGCCCTCGAGCGCCGAGAAGCCCTGAGCCACCCACACGTCGAGTCCGGTGCGAACCATGTTGCGCGCGAGCCTATTTCTTCGGCTTCTCGCCGAGCTCGAACTCGAAGACAGGCTCGCCCTTCCGCTTCTCGTAGCTGGCGTCCTTGAGGCCGAAGTAGACGTGCCCGAGCAGCACCGGATCCTTGAGCGTGTCCTCCAGCACGTCGATCCCCTCCGCCACGCCGGCGGCGCCGATCCGCACCCGGACCCGCAGCTTGCCGGAGCGCGGCCCCTTCATCGCCACCCGCTCCTTGTACAGCTTGTCCAGCGAGCTGGACACGGACCAGTACACGTTGTTTACGTTCCCCTTCGGCTTCTTCTTCGGCAGCTTGAACTCGGCCTCGAGGCGCTCGACCTCGGCCTTCGCGGCGGTGGAGGTCGCGTCCAGCGCGAGCGCCGCCCGGAAGGACTCCAGCGCCTCCCAGGGCAGCTCCATGGCCAGCTTGACCTGCGCCAGCTTCAGGCGGGCATCGACGCGCTTCGGATCCCGCGCCTGCGCCTCCAGCAGGTGGCCCACCGCGCCTTCATGATCCTTCTTCGCCTCCTTCAGCTCGGCCAGCCGCAGGCACGAGTCCACGTCCTTGTCGTCGATGGACACCAGGTTCTGCAGCGTGCGCTCTTCCCCCTCGCCGTCCGAGAGATCCCGGTAGAGGCCGGCGGTGCGCCGCAGCACGGAGAGCTCCATGTTCCCCAGGCGGAGGAGCCGCTCGTACTCCTTCGCCGCGCCGGCCTTGTCGCCCGAGTCGAAGCGCAGGTCGGCGAGCAGCCTGCGCGCCTCGCGATCCTTCGGCCGGAGCTCGGCCAGGGCCTCGGCGGCCTGCAGCACGTCGGGGTCCTTCGCCTCGATGGACAGCTTCACCAGGGTGGTGAGCGCAAGGGGCTGCTCGGGGTACTTCGCCGTGGCCAGCTTGAGCTCGGCGCGGGCCTCGTCCTTCTTGCCCTGCCCCACGAGCGTGAGGCCCAGGCCGGCGCGCGCGAGCGGATCGTCGGCGGCGATCGCCAGCGCTGCCCGGTAGTGCTTCTCGGCGGCGCCCCAGTCCTCCTTGAGGCGCGCCAGATCCCCCAGCACGACCATCGACGGGTAGAAGCTCGGGTCCGCCTTGAGGGTGAGCGCCAGCTCCTTCTCGGCGAGGTCGCGCATCTTCCAGGTCGTGTAGATCCGCCCCATGCCGTAGTGGACCCAGGGGTTGTCGGGGAAGATGGTGGCGATCGCCTTGAGCTCGTTCCACGACGCGTCGGACGGCAGCGAGAGCCACGCCAGGTACACCCGGGGCATCGGATCGCCGGGGCGCGCTCGAGCCTCTTCGGAGTACCGGATCCGATCCTTGTCCAGGGAGCCGTGGTAGCCGGCGGCCTCGAGGCGCCGCAGCTCCTTCATCACCTGCGCCGCGGGCGGCAGAGCGGCAGGCGCGGCGGACCAGGCGCGCAGCGCACCCAACACGGCGAAGAAGACGAGGGCCCGGCGCATCTGGTGGCGTGAATGTACCCAACCCGGTGGACCTGGCCATGATTCGGCCGCTCACCGGCGGGAAGGCTTGAGGGCGCGCAGGGCCTTCTTCGGCGGCTCGAGGGCGCGGCGGATCTTCTGGGCTTCGGCCTTCCGGCCCCGGCGCTCGAGCAGCTCGGCGAGGCGGTGGCCGGCGACAGACCTGGAGGCAGGGACGTCCATCAGGGCTTTGAGCTCCTTCTCGGCGAGCGAGTCCTGCCCGCTGCGCTCCCAGGCGGACGCGAGCTGGAGGCGGGCGCCGGTGGCCTCCGGGTGGCGCGCGGTGTACTCGGCGTAGGCCTTCGCGGCGCGCGGGTAGTCCCCGTCAGCGAAGAGCAGGCCCGCCAGGCGAAAGCGGGCGTCGGCGTAGTCGTCCCTCAGGGCGAGGGCCACCTCGAGGGCCCGCACTGCGGCGTGACGGCGGCCCTGCTCGTCCGCGGCCAGCGCGTAGAGGTAGTGGGCCCGGGGATTCTCGGGCGCCAGCGAGCGCGCGATGTCCAGGTGCACCTCGGCCGCCTGGGGGTGTTGGCCCAGCTTGAGCTGCAGCCGCCCCAGCTCGAGGCGCGCCATGGCCCAGGCGGGATCGCTGGCCACCACCGACTCGAGGATGGCAGCGGCGCCGGCGTCGTCCCCCCCATTCTCCAGCGCCTGGGCCTTCGTCAACGCCGCGTCGGCGCTGGTGGCCGCGAGCAACAGCACCATCCACATGGGTTCATTCGTACCGCATCGGCGGCGCTGACGCACCGGTAGGAAGGAGCCATGGCGCTCGTCACCCAACGGCGACCGCCAGCCACCGCAAGCGGTGTTGCCTCCCATTGAAGACGCTAACGTGCGGCGTCCATGTGCCTCACCCGGTGCCTTCCTCTGGCCGTCCTGCTGCTCGCGCCGTCGTCGCTGGCCGCGGAGGCCTCGAAGGAGCTGGAGAGAGCGCGCGGCGCCCTGAAGGGGCTGGCCTTCGAGGAGGCCGCGCAGGCGGCGGCGCGCGGTCTGGAGGCGGGCGACGCGAGCCCCCTGGAGACGGCCGAGTTGCACTTCCTCATCGGGCAGGCCAGCGCGGTGCTGGGCCGAGCCGACGCAGCGCAGCGCGCCTTCGCTCGCGCGCTCGAGCTGTCGCCCGGCCTCGAGCTGCCGCTGGGGGCTTCGCCGAAGCTCGCTGAGCCCTTCCAGGCGGCGCGGACGGCCCTCAAGGGGGCGCGCCTGGCGATCGCGCCGAGCGGCGAGGTGCTGGCCAACGGCAGGGCCCGGGTGCAGGTCCACATCCACGGGGACGTGGAGCTGCTGGTCGACCACGGCGTGCTGCGCTTCGGCTTCGACTTGACGCCCGGCGAGGTGCCGCTGACGCGCACCGATCCGCCAGAAGCCAGCCTGCCCTGCCCGGCGCCGCCCTGCGCCTACTCGGTGTCGCTGTTCGACCGCGCGGGCAACGGGCTGTTGGAGGCGGGAAGCGCCACCTCGCCGCTCTTCGTCGGCGCCCCCGCGAAGCCCGTGCCCCCGTCCGCCCCGCCAGCCACCACCTCGCAAGACGCTCGCGTCTGGTACCGGCGCCCCTGGCCGTGGCTGGGTGCGGCCGTCGCCTCCGCCGTCGCTACCGGCCTCTTCGCCTGGCAATTCACCAGCGCGCGCGCCAGCGTCGAAGCCATCACCGCCAACCCCGGCGACTTCACGTGGGCCCAGGCCCAGGCCGCCGACTCCTCCCAGAAGCTCTTCTTCGGGCTGACGCTCGGCTCGTCCGTCCTCACCGCGGCCTTCGGGGCTGGCGCTGTCGCCGTCTGGTAGGCTGACCCTGGCCGTGGCCCGCTCGCACACCCACACCTTCACCACGACGCGCAGCGGCGCGGAGGAGTTCGTCGAGCTTCCCGGCGTCGAGCTCGTCGTGGAGGAGCCCGCGCAGCCTCCGCGTCGCTTTCCACTGACGCTGCGGCCCCTCACCGTGGGCAGTGGCGCGGACTGTGACGTGGTGGCGGCGGACTCGAGCGTCAGCCGCGTGCACTGCGTGGTGCGCCCCACCCCCGCCGGCGTGGACCTGGAGGACGCGGGCAGCAAGAACGGGACGCGCGTCCGTGGCCTGGAGGTGAAGTCCTGCCGCCTCCCGCTGGGAGAGGTGGCCACGCTGGGCCGCACCACGCTTCGGCTCGAGGCGGTCGCCGCGCCCCAGCGCCTGCCCGTGTCTGCCCACTCGCGCTTCGGTGAGGCGCTGGGCGTGTCGGCCGCGATGCGCGCTGTCTTCGAGTTGCTCGGCCGGGCGGCCGTGGCTGACGCGCCGGTGCTGCTCCTGGGTGAGTCTGGCACCGGCAAGGAGCTGCTGGCCCGCGCCATTCACGACAAGAGCCCGCGCGCGGCCCGGCCCTTCGTCGTGTTTGACTGCGGGGCGGTGGCCCCCACCCTGGTGGAGGCCGAGCTGTTCGGCGCGGTGAAGGGCGCCTTCACCGGCGCTGACGCGCACCGCATCGGTCTGCTGGAGAGCGCCCACCAGGGCACCGTCTTCCTCGATGAGATCGGCGAGCTGCCGCTCGAGCTGCAGGCCCGGCTGCTGCGCGCCCTGGAAGCGCGGGAGGTGCGGCCCGTGGGCGCCAACGTCTACCGAGCGGCCGACGCACGCGTCGTCGCCGCCACCCACCGTGATCTCCGGGGCCGCGTCGCCGCCGGCACCTTCCGGGAAGACCTCTACTTCCGGTTGGCCGTGGTGGTGGCCGAGGTGCCCGCGCTGCGCGATCGCCGCGACGACATTCCGTTGCTCGTGCAGCACTTCCTGTCCCGGCAGTCGCCGCCGCGCGGCCTCGACGCGCTGCCGCCCAACGCGCTGGAGCTGTTCCAGGCCCACGACTGGCCGGGAAACGTCCGTGAGCTGTGGAACACGGTGACGCGGCTGGTGCTGTACCCGCAGCTGGGCGCCGGCGCGCTCGAGCCAAAGGCCGCGGCTCGGCTGGGCAAGGCGCTCGACGCCGTCATGCACCTGCCGCTCAAGGAGGCGCGCGAGGTGGTGGTGGAGGAGTTCGAGGTCGCCTACCTCCTGCACAAGCTCAAGAGCGCCAACGACAACGTCACCGCCGCCGCAAAGGCGATGGGCGTTTCGCGGCAATTCCTCCACCGGCTGCTCAACCGTCACGGGCTGAGGGATGGCGACTCCGAAGCCGGGTGATCAGCTCGGCCCCTGGCGCCTCTACGAGCGCCTGGGCTCGGGCGGGATGGGGTACGTCTTCGCCGCCGAGCCAGCGGGCGGCGGCCCTCGGGTCGCGTTCAAGGTGCTGCGCGCGGACGAGCCCAGCGCGGCGCGGCGCTTCCTCGAGGAAGCGGCCCTGGGCGCCTCGGTGTCTCACCCCAACGTGGTGCGCGTGGTGAGCTCCGGTACGGAGAACGAGGTCGCCTGGCTGGCGATGGAGCTGCTGGAGGGCTGGCCCTTGTCCGCGCTGGTGGGCCCCGGCGCGCCGCGCCTGCCGCTGGGGCTGGTGGTGGACCTGGGCCTGCAGGCGCTGGCGGGCCTCACCGCGGTGCACGCGCGCCTCATCCACCGGGACATCAAGCCCTCCAACCTCTTCCTCACTCGCGAAGGTGTCCTCAAGGTCATCGACTTCGGCATCGCGCTGGCCGAGGGCATCGACCGCACGCAGACCAGCACCGGCATGGTGCGCGGCAGCCTGCCGTACACGACGCCGGAGCAGGCGCGGGGCGTGAAGCTGGACGCGCGCGCTGACCTCTTCGCGCTGGGCCTGGTGCTGCACGAGCTGCTCACCGGCCGGCGCGTCTTCGACCAGGACAACGACGCCGCCATCCTCACCGCGCTGATCATCAACCCCATTCCTCCTCCGGAGGCGCGCCGGCCCGACGTGCCCCCCGAGCTGTCGGCCGTCGTCATGCGCGCGCTGGAGGGCGAGCGCGCGAGCCGCTGGGCGGCGGCGCCCCAGATGGCCGAGGCGCTGGCGCAGGCGCTGCCCTCCTCGAAGCGCTGGACGAGCGCCGACGTGCGCCAGTGGGCAGCCACCTTCGTCGCCACCCCGCCGCCCGTCCGCCCCGTGACGGCGTCAGTGCCGCGGGCAGACGCGCTCGCCGCCCCCGGCGAGCCTTCAGCCCCCGCGCCTCCGCCGAGGGCTTCGCGCCTGGGGCTGGGCCTCGCCGCCGCCGGGCTGGGACTGCTGCTCGTCGGGCTGGGCGGCGCGCTCGTCTCCTCGCAGTTGCCCGCCGCGCCTCCTCCGCCGACGCCGCTGGCACAGCTGGCCCCGGGGGGCAATGGCCGTGAGGAGCCAGGCGCCGGGCCGGGTGAACAGGAGGCGGCGAGGCTGCTGCCGGAGGACGGCCCGCCGGGAGATGCGGTGGGCGCGGGCGGGCAGCGTCCCCCACCGGAGCCAGAGGAGGCGCCAGCCGAGGCCGCGGTGACGGCCGATCCCGGCGGGGAGCCAGGCAGGAGTGGGGCTCAGCCTCCGCCCACCGGGCCGAGGAAGGCCCGGGCACAGGCCCAAGGCGCGGGCTGGGTGACGGTGGACGCGAGGCCGACGTGGGGCAAGGTGCTGGTCGACGGGCGCGAGGTGGGGGTGACGCCGCTGTTCCGCCACTCGCTCGCGTCGGGCAAGCACACCATCGTGGTGGTGCGCGACGACGGCCGGAGCAAGAAGCAGGTGGTGACGGTGCGCGCCGGGGAGGAGCGGCGGGTGCTGATCCAGTGGTGAGCCGTCATGGCCACACGTCGTGGAGCGCGTCCACGAAGGCGCCGTAGCCGGAGTCGCTCGGGTAGTTGGTGGCCGACTCCACCTGTGTGCCGGCGGGCCAGTTGTTGAAGCTGACCAGGTAACGGAAGCGCACCCCGGCGTCGTTCCACGCCGCGAGCTGCTGGCGGAAGCGCGTGAGGTCTCTCGAGAGCCTTGGCGCGGTCTCTGCCGACTCCCACCAGGCGGGCATCAACGTGGCGCCGTCCTCACGGACAAGGAAGCCAGGGCCCTGGTCCCAGGCGAGCCAGGCGGCGGGCTGCTTCGAGCAGGCGCGCACCGCCAGGTTGCCCGTGTTGGGGGCGCGCAGCACCAGGAAGGCCGGGCGGCCCAGCGAGTCATTCGCCGACACCCACCGCTGTGAGACGGAGCAGGGGTCGCTGTCTGGCTCGGCGTCGAGGACGAAGAGAAAGCCGCCGTCGACGTACGCGTAGGATGGGCGGCTGGCGAAGCGATCTCTGATGGATCTCAACACCACCGCGGCGGCCCCGGCGTCGGGATGATCGTTCGGCTCCCGCCGGTACATGACCGCCCAGCGGAGCGGCGAGCCCGCGTCGGTGGTGATGTTCAGCACGCGGCTCACGTCGTTGTCCGACGGCGTGCCCGGTCCCCACCAACTGGCTAGCCCGATGTCGACGTGGGCGTACCGGAGGGCCTCGAGGTGGCTCTGCACGAGGGGGGTGTCGTTCGTGTTGTAGAAGCCCGCCGAAGGCGTCTCGTGAGGAGGGCTCGCCGTGAACTGGTAGGGGTAGCCGACCTCGTAATAGGCCATGCGCCAGGACGACCGCGCCGCCCCCCCGTCCTCTCCAGCGTCGCCCCCGCCGTCCACACCCGCGTCTCCCACCCCACCCCCGGAGCCACCGCCACCACCACCTGCGCCGCCACCACCGGAGCCGCCACCACCGGCGCCGCCACCACCACCTCCTCCAACCGTGACGCAGACCGAATCAGCGCCGCAGACCGTGCCGCCCCCGCAGTCCGCGTCGTCGTTGCAGTGAAAGCCGGCGGGGCTGGCTGGTACCGGCGCACAGTGGACCGTTACGAGGCAGAAGAGAGAGCCCAGGATCGCCGCGCGCCACCGCACGCGCCGCACTGTACCCGCTCTTCGAATGTACTTCACTGCGACCGGCCGTCAGGGCGTGGCGAGGACGGCGCGCGGATCGAGGAGGAACTGGCGGAACATGGTGCGCTGCTCGCCGGCCAGCTCCCAGCTTCCCGAAGGAGAGTTGAGGCCCGAGTCGAAGGCGCACAACCCCACCACGCGCGCGCCAGCGCCGTCGGTCGCCGAGGCCGCTGCGGCGTCGAACCACTCGCGCACCCGCTGCCCGGCGGCGGCGTCGGTGCCGCGCATGCCCCACTCACCCACGGCGAGGTCGAGGCCCTTGCTCCTGGCCCAGCCGCGGATCGACGCCCAGGTCGAGTCGAGCAGCGTGGCCTCGCTGTCGCGGTAGTGATCGATGCCGATGAAGTCGTAGATGCCGGGGGCGAACCACGCCTCGGGGTCTCTGCCGCTGGCGCTCTTGAAGGTGTAGGACATGAGGACGGGAGCCAGGGCGACGTTCCTCACGCCGAGCGCGGTGAGCCGTTGCCGGACGCGCCGGTTCATCGCGACGTGGCCTGCCGGGCCGGCCGGATCGTCGGGCGAGTTGACGCCGCCGCCGCCCTCGGGCTCGTGGTGCAGCGTGAGCCACACCGGACCGCCGAGCGCGCTGAGGGCGCGCAGCATGGCGTCGATCTCGGCGTCGTACTGGCCGTTGCCCATCGCTGCCCACGAAGGTGTCTTCACCGACACCCAGGGGATCCGCTCCGCGGCGAGATCATCGGCCGCCGTGTCTACCAGCCGCGAGGTGCGGTCCGCCCACTGCCAGAAAGTGCGGTGCACGCCCATCGCGCGCCCGGCGGCGGTCTCGTGACGCGACACGGGGTCGCCGTTGCCGGAGATGGCGGCGCCCCAGTGCAGCGTGCCGGGCCTCGGCTGCCCTGCGTACGCGGGGGTGAAAGGAGGCGGCGGCGGAGGTCCAGCGTCGGGCGTGCCAGTGGAGGCGGAGCGGCGCACGCGCAGCGAGTAGGCGGAGGCGCCCGTCTTGCACTTGAGGCTGACGGACCAGGTGCCGCTGGCGGTGGCGACGACGCTGAGCACCTCGGGGCGGGCGGTGGTGCCGTTGGCGTAGGCCAGGGGCGAGGACACGCTGGGCGCGTAGAGGAAGACGTTGAAGTCGGCCGATGAGCTCGTCCAGTCGAGGGTGACGTCGAGGCGCTCTCCGGCCTGCGCGTCGAAGGTGTGGGTGAGCCACGAGGGGCCGGCCGCCGCCGCCTCTCCTGCGAAGCTGGTCTCGACGTAGGCGGGCGCAAACGAGGCGGTCAGGGTGTAGCTGCTCGCGCCGGTCTTGCACTTGATGCCCACGAGGTACCTGCCGGGCGCGGCCACGTCGATCGAGAGCCGCTCGGGCCGCTCGGTGGAGCCGTTGGCTGAGGCGGCCACCTTCCCGTCGAGCCCGTAGAAGAAGAGGTTCAAGTTGGCGCCGGCGCTGGCCCAGCCCAGCGAGAGCTCGAGGTGCCCCGGGGCCGACAGCTCGATGGGGTGGGTCACCCAACTGGTGCCGGAGGCGGCCAGCGAGCCGGTCACGGAGGAAATGTCCTGCGTCAGGCGCAGCTCGGTGCTCTCGAGCGCCTCGGCCGGATCCTCCACGAGTTGTTCGCTGACGCCGCAGGCAGTCAGCAGCGCCGCCACAATGGCGGCCATCCACAACAGCTTCGAATTGGTCCTGGTCTGGTGCACGGTGTCCTCGGGTGGAAGTGACAGTTGGCCTGCCGGAAAGCACCCAGCGTGCCGCAGGCTCGGCTCAAGGAATCCACGTGCTTGTCCCGTGCTCACGAGGACGTGGTGTCAACCGGCGGGTGACAGCGGTTGACGCCGGCCGGTTTTGGGCGCTCGAGCCGCTCCACACTGATCTCACGCCCAATTCCGCTTTGCCTTTCGGCCTGGGGGGCGTCATGGAGCGCCAGATGATGAGTCAGGGCTCCCCCTCCCCCGCCGACCGGTGCGCGTCATGGAAGTGAACGAGCGCACCCTGGCGTCTCTGGGCTTCGAGGAGGTTCGCGCCGCGCTGGCCGGCCGCTGCCGCACCGACGTAGGCCGGGACCGCGCCCGCGCGCGCCCCTTCCTCGACACGAAGAATGAGGTGCTCGCCGCCTACGCGCTGGTCGACGAGGCCCGGCTGCTCAAGAGCGAGCCCCTCTCGCTGCCGATCGGGGGGCTCATCGACACCCGCCCGGCCGTCGATCGCGCCGCGCGCGGCGGCATGCTGGAGCCCCGCGAGCTGCTGGCGATCACCGCCGCCCTCTTCGCCTTCGAGCGCGCCAACGAGGTGCTGGGCGAGCGCGCGCAGAAGCTGCCCGGCCTGGCGATCCTCGGCCGAAGGCTGCCCGTGCTGAGCCGGCTGGCGACCCGCCTCGACCGATCCTTCGAGGCCAGCGGAGAGATCAGCGACCGCGCCTCGGTGGAGCTCAAGGACGCGCGCGACCAGGCCCGCGCCCTGCACAAGCGGATCCGCGCCCGGCTGGACGAGCTGCTGCGCGACGAGCGCTTCGCGCCCAACCTGCAGGAGGCGTACTACTCGGTGCGCAACGACCGGTACGTGGTGCCGGTGAAGTCCAGCCACCAGCGAGAGGTGGGCGGCATCGTCCACAACGCCAGCCAGACCGGCCAGACGCTCTTCGTCGAGCCGTCCGAGCTGATCGGCCTGGGCAACGAGCTGGCCATCGCGCAGTCCCTGGTGGTGGAGGAGGAGCGCAAGGTGCTCCTCGAGCTCTCCGGCCTGGTGGGCCGGGAGGCGAGCGGGATCATCGGGGGCGTCGAGGCCTCCGCGCAGTTGGACGAGCTGGAGGCGATCGCCGGCCTCGCGGCCGATCTGCACGCCATCACCCCGGCCCTGGAGAACGCCGACGGCGCGCTGGTGATGAACGGGCTACGCCACCCGCGGCTGGTGCTCAAGGGCGGCGAGGTCATCGCCAACAACGTCGAGCTGCACGACGCGCGGGCGCTGGTCGTCTCCGGCCCCAACGCCGGCGGCAAGACGGTGACGCTGACCGGCGTCGGCCTGTGCGCGCTGATGGCAAGGGCCGCCCTGCCCGTCCCCTGCGATCCCGGCTCGCGGCTGCCGCTCTTCAACCAGGTCCACTCCGCGGTGGGCGATCTCCAGGATCTGCAGCAGGGCCTGTCCACCTTCAGCGCGCACGTCACCATGCTGCGCGACATCGTCCAGGTGGCGCGGCACGGCTCGCTGGTGCTGATCGACGAGATCGCCGCAGACACCGATCCCCGGGAGGGCGCGGCGATCGCCACCGCCGTGCTGGAGGAGTTGCTGGGCAAGGGCGCGGTGATCCTGGTCACCACCCACCTCGAAGAGCTCAAGGCGCTGGCGCACCTCGACAAGCGCTTCGTCAACGCGCGGGTGGGCTTCGATCCCAGGCGCATGGCCCCCACCTACCGGCTGCAGCTCGGCTTCGCGGGCGCCTCGTCGGCGATCGACATCGCCCGCCGGGTGGGGCTGCCGGAGGCGATCTGCGCGCGCGCACACGATCTGGCCACCAACGCCGGCGGCGCCCTGTCGAAGGCGATCGCCGCGGCCGAGGACGAGCGGCGCAGGCTGTTCGAGCAGCGCGACGCCGCCGAGCAGGACGCCCAGCAGGCCCGCGCCGCGAAAGAGCGCGCCGAGGCCGTGCTGGAGGCCGCCACTCGCGCCCGCAAGGAGGAGGAAATCAGGTTCCGCTCCGCGCTCCAGGCCGAGCTGGAGTTCGCGCGCACGCAGATCCGCGAGCTGGTCGAGAAGCTGGAGCAGGATCGCTCCGGAAAGGCCCTCAAGGCCGCGCAGTCGGCGGCCGCGGAGCTCACCGCGAGGATCAACGAGCAGGCGGTGGCCGAGCGATCGACCCGCACCGAGCTCAAGGGCGAGGTGCGCGAGCTGGCCCCGCTCGAGCTCAAGCCCGGCGCGCGCGCACGGCTCAAGAGCCTCGACACCGAGGTGGAGATCCTCGACGTGGCCCAGGACACCGCCACCGTCGCGGCCGGCGCGATGAAGATGCGGGTCCCCCTGGCCGAGCTGGGTCCTGCCGGCAAGGCGAAGGGCGCCTCGCGTCCTCCCGGTGTCGAGTCGAAGGCCGCGCGCCTGGAGAAGGCGGAGAAGGCCGCGGCGAAGCCGCTCGCCATGGCCAGCCCCACCCTCGACGTTCGCGGGGAGCGGACCGAAGACGCGCTGCGCCTGGTGGAGCAGTTCCTCGACCGCGCGCTGCGGCAGGGGGAAGCGGCGGCGGTGATCCTCCACGGGCACGGCACCGGCGCCATCAAGCGCGAGCTGCGCGAGCACCTGCGGAGCTCTCCCTACGCGCGGTCCTTCCGCCCGGGCGACGGGACGGAGGGCGGCGACGCGGTGACGGTGGTGCTGCTGGGCTGACGCGTCGTGCTTGAAGTCGCGCGCCATTTCCCCTTCACTCCGCGGCCTCCATGCGAACCACCGTCCTGTTGACCGCCGCTGCGCTCCTGTCGTTCGGCTGTGCCACCTCGTCGTCGTCGCAGGGCTCGCCCAGCTTCGACTCGCGCCTGCCCAACATGGGCGACATCGTGAAGGCCGCGCGCGCCCAGAGCTGGGGCGCCGAGCTCAAGCAGATCCCCGCCGTCGTCGTGGAGGTGGGCAGCCTCTCCTCCGTCCCCTACATGTCCTTCGGAGCGACCGACCTGGAGATCAACGTCTACGGAGATCCGGCCGAGCCAGCGGGCATCGAGATCGGCACGAAGAGCGAGTCGCCCGAGGTCCGCGCGCAGCTCCGCGCCTTCCTGGCCGGCCTCCTGTCCGAGGCAGATCGCAAGCCGCTCGACGGGCTGGCCGACGGGGCCGAGGTGACCAACGACGGCCTGGCGCTGGAGATCACCCCGCCCACCGCGGTCGACGGCTTCGGCGCCTGGTGGGTGACGGCGTTCCACCCGGCGGGCGTGCAGAGCGCGAAGGTCAGCGTCGGAGAGGTGGAGCAGCTCTCACAGGCCGCCGGCGATCCCCTGACCGCGCCCCTGGCCTTCAGCGACGTGGGCTTCCACCCGGCCTTCTCCAAGTACCCGCGGTACAAGGCGCCGGCGGGCGGGAAGATCTGGGCGACCAGCTACTACAAGCAAGACGGCGTCTACCGCCGTCGCTGAATCAGCGCCTCACGATGGCCCTTCGCCTCGGAGCTCTCGCCCCGGCGAGCCCCTTCATCCTCTCGCCGATGGAGGGCGTGTCCGACGCGGCCTTCCGCCGCCTCTGCTGGGAGCAGGGCGCGGGCTTCACCTGGACCGAGATGATCCGCGCCCGGGGGATCGTCCGGAACAACAAGAGCACGCTGGAGCTCGTCGACTCCTTCGATCCGGAGGTGCCCACCGGGGTGCAGCTCTTCGTGGTGAACGAGGAGGAGCTCACCGCGGCGCTCGCGCGCATCGAGGCCTTGGCGGACACCACCCACCCGCACTTCAGGAATGTCACCGCGGTCGATCTCAACTTCGGCTGCCCGTCGCCTGAGGTGATCCGCGTGGGCGCCGGCCCGGCCCTGCTCAAGCGCCGCGCGAAGCTCCGGGCGATCTTCGAGGCGCTGCGGGCCTGGAAAGAGACCACCTCGCTGCCCATCGGCGCGGTGGGCGCGAAGATCCGCCTCGGCCTCAACCGGATGGAGCTGGATCAGAAGGTCTACCTGCCGATCATCGAGCTGGCCAACGACACGCTGGACTACCTGGTCGTCCACGCGCGCCACGCCCGGCAGCAGAGCGCCGACAAGCCCACCTGGAGCGCGATCGCCGAGGTGAAGGCCCGCGCGCGGATCCCGGTGATCGGCAACGGCGACGTCTTCTCACCCGCCGACTGGGAGCGCCTGCGGCGCGAGACGGGGGCCGACGGCGCGATGATCGCCCGGGGCGCCATCCGCTCTCCGTGGATCTTCCGCGCGCTCACCGGGCGGGGACCGGGCGAACCCACCCGCGCCGAGCTGGACGCCGCGCAGGCTGGGTACGACGCGCTCGCCACCCGCCTGGGCAGCAAGGAGAAGTTCCGCGCCTGGCACCGCGAGGGCTTCCGGCGAATGCGCGCGCGGCTCGAAGGACAGCCCGAGGCGGGCGAGGCCATGCCGCACAACGAGCACATGGCCTGAGCCGAGGAGAGCTACGGCCCGGTGGGCGGCGTCTCGGGCTGGGGCGTGGCCGGCTTCGCGAACAGGTTCCCCAGCGCATCCAGCACCTTCGTCGCCGGTGAGCGGCCCCGCGCCTCGAAGGGCGTGAGGAACCAGATCATCGCGTACACCCACAGCACCAGCCCGCCCGTCACCGCGAGGCTCGCCACGAAGAGCACCCGCATCAGCGTCACGTCCCAGTTGAAGTGGAGCGAAAGCGCCGCGCACACGCCGCCGGCGAGCCGCCCTGGCACGTCGCGGTACAGCGACGGCGCGTCCGGTTGGCGCTGCGCACAGAAGGGGCACCGCGAGGCGCGCGCGTCGATCTCCTTGAAGCACGACGGACAGTTCTTCGAGGTCGGGTCGCTCATGCCCTCTCTACGGGGTACCCGTCAGCCCATTGCGAGGGCCAACAGCTTCCGCCGATCCCCTTTTCCCCCTGCGTTTCTCGGCAGCTCCGGTACCCGCACCCACACCTTCGGCACCTTGAAGGCAGCGATCCGCCCGCGCGCCCAGCCGGTGAGCTCGGCGTCCTCACAAGGTGCGGCGAGCACCACCACTCCCACCGGCTCCTGACCGAAGTGGGGATGGGGCCTCGGCACCACCGCGACGTCGCGGATGAGCGGGTGACGCTTGAGCAGCGCCTCCACCTCGGCCGGGTAGACGTTCTCGCCGCCGGTGACGATCAGGTCCGTCCGCCGCGACACCACCGTGAGGCGCCCGCGCTCGTCGAGGGAGCCGAGATCCTTCGTCTTCAGCCACGGCCCCAGGCCGCGCGCCACCGTGGGCCCGTGGACCTCGATCTCTCCGATCGCTCCAGGCGCCACGAGCGCGCCGTCGTCTCCGACGATCCGCACCTGCACGCCCGAGATCGGCGGCCCGGCCGTCGTCCCATCCGCCTCGCCCCGCCGCTCCGTCGTCACCTGCGAGCACGCCTCCGTCAGCCCGTACGTCTGCAGCACCGGGAGGTGGAGCTCCCTGGCGCGCCCCAGCAGCTCCGGCGTCATCGGCCCGCCGCCGATCAACACCGCTTCCACGCCGGAGAAGGGCCGCTGCCCACGCGCGTCGAGCAGCCGCTCCAGGGTGGTGGGCACCAGGCTCGCGTGGGTGATCCCCTCGTCGAACAGCCGGTTCGCGCGCGCCGCGTCGAAGCCGGGCTCCAGCACCAGCGCCGCGCCGGACCTCGCGCACCGGTACAGCATCGCCAGGCCGCCGACGTGAAACAGCGGCAGCGTGCCCAGCCAGCGATGCGCCGGCGAGGCGCCGAGGTTCTCCGCCGACGCGTCCGCCGACGAGATGAAGTTCGCGTGGGTGAGCTCGACCAGCGAAGGCGCGCCGGTGGTGCCGGAGGTGAACAGCGCCGCCGCGGGGAGCGCGGGATCGATCGACGCCAGCGCTGGCTCTCCTTCGCGGGCCGCGCCCTCGAGGGGACTCGAGGTGAGCTGGTGCAAAGCCAACAACTGCGCGCGCTCGGCGTCGGTCAGCCGCATGTTGAGGGGCACCAGCGCGGCGCCGACGCGTCCTGCAGCGAAGAAGTGCACCACCAGGTCCGGGTGGTTCCACGAGGCGACGCCGATCCGAGCTCCGGCCGCAGTCCCCCGGGTCCTCAACGACACGGCGGCGGCTGCGACGCGCTCGTCCAGCTCGGCCCAGCTCGTCGTGTTCGCGTCCCACACCAGGGCCGGGCCGCGCGGCCACCGCCGGGCCGCCTCTGCCACCGGACAGGGGATCACCCGATGCCCCATCCCGGCGTCTGCGGGAGGTGGATGACGCCGTTGACCGGCGTGAAGGCGTCGGGCTCGGCGCCACCGAAGAGCTCCACCGTGGACAGCCCGTGCGCGAAGCCGTCGTTCCCCGGCAACACCGAGGCGAGGTGCGCCGCCGCCGCGCGCGCCAGCGGTCCGTCCATCAGCGTCGTCGCGTAGGCCCCGACGCCGGCAGCGTGCGCGGTGCGGGCGATCTGAAGTGAGCGGATGAGCCCTCCCAGCGCCGTGGGCTTGAGCACCACCACGTCCACCGCCGCCGCAGGATCCTTCTCCAGCATCCGCGTCAGCACCTCGGGGAGGAGCATCGACTCGTCCGCGGCGATCTTGCACGGCACGTAGTGACGGATTCGCCGCAGCCCCTCCACGTCGTCCGCCGTCACCGGTTGCTCGCACAGCTCGGCGTCGAGCGCCTCCAGGCCGCGCAGCGCCGAGCGGGCCCCGGCTTCAGTCCACCCTCCGTTGGCGTCGAGGCGAATGCCTACCTTTGGGCCGACCGCGCGCCGCACCGCGAGCAGGCGCTGCGCCTCCACCGACAGGGGGCGCGCAGCCACCTTCACCTTCACCACCGGGTAGCCGTCCGCTGCCGCCCGCTCGGCCGCCTTCGCCAGCGCCGCGGCATCGTCGCCCTCGATCAGCGCGTTCACCTTGAGCTGCGTCCGCGGCGTGCCGAGCAGCGCCGCCACCGGCACCTTCTTCCGTCGCGCCAGGTGCTCCAGGAGCGCGCACTCCACCGCGAAGCGCGCCGCCGGCGTGTTGGACAGCGCCTCGGTCGCCCGGGCGATCTCCTGGAGGCTGTCCGGCATGCGCTCCAGCTCGAAGGCCCTCAGGGCCCGCTCGGTCGCCGGCGCCGGCTCGGTGAAGGACGTCATGGGCATGGCCTCGCCCCGCCCGGTGACGCCGTCGGCCTCCAACACCACCCGCCACCCGGTGCGCACGTCCATCGGGCCATGCGCCGTCTGGATGGGGCGCGTCACCTCCAGCCGCACCGGCGCCATCACCAGCTTCATCGCGACAACCCCACAGCGAAGAGGAGCCCGAAGACGAGCTGCAGCCGCGCCGTCCCTGCCAGCGCCTGGTTCAGCAGGGCGCCTTCTGCGCGGAAGACGAGCCGCCCCGGAGCCACCGCCAGGGGGGTGGACGCCAGCGGCAACAGCACCCACGCGCCGGCCAGCCCCGCTGCGAACAGGCCCACCGGCACCAGCGAGGAAGCCACCACGCAGCCCAGCCACTCGGCGCGCCCGAAGGCCCGGCCCAGGCGCACCACCAGCGTGCGCTTGCCCGCGGCCGCGTCCGTCTTCTCGTCCCTCGTGTTGTTCACCGCCAGCAGCGCCACGCCGAGGAGGCCAACCGGAAGCGACGCCCACAGCGCCAGCGGGCTCAGCGCGTGCGCTTGCACGAAGTACGTCCCGCCCACCGCCACCAAGCCGAAGAAGGCGAGCACGAAGAGATCGCCCAGCCCGTGGTACGCGAGGGGGAACGGGCCGGCTGTGTACGCCAGCCCCGCGGCGATCGACGCTAGCCCCAGCACCAGGATCGCCGGGCCGCCGACGCTGACCAGGTACAGCCCGACGAGGAGCGCCGCGCCGAAGCACCCCAGCCCAGCGGCCAGGACCGCGCCCGGGGCCAGCCACCCCTGCTGCGTCGCCCTCGGAGGGCCCAGGCGATCGGCCGTGTCCGCTCCGCGCTTGAAGTCGTAGTAGTCGTTGGCGAGGTTGGTGCCGATCTGCAGGAGCAGCGCCCCGGCCAGCGCCGCGAGAGCCACCAGCGGTTGGAAGTGACCGTCGCGCAGGGCCACCGCCGATCCGACGGCCACCGGCACCACGCCTGCCACCAGCGTCCTGGGGCGAACCGCCAGAAACCAGGCGGCCAGGCCCGAGGGGCGCTGCGCGATCGCCGTGCTCACGCGCGCACCTCCGCCGCGTGCTCGTCCCCGCGGACCGGGCCGACCTCTACCTCCGGCACCTCGGCGGCCTCCTCGCGCCACGGCGTCGACAGGAACCGTCGCGCCTCGTCCGCCCAGGCGCGGGGGCACTCGAGGTGCGGCGCGTGTCCGACTCTGGGGAAGCAGACGCGCCAGCTCACCGGAAGCTGGGCCGCCATCTGGCAGGCGAGGCGGGTGTACTTCTCGTCGCAAGCGCCGCTGAACAGCAGCGTGGGGACGTAGAGGGTCGGCAGGGCGGGCCAGAGATCCGGTTGGATCCCCTGCCCCAGGCAGCGCAGCGCCCCCGCCAGCCCGTCCGCGCGGTGCGCCGTCCTCCGCTGCCGCAGCGCCTCGCGATCTGCCTCGCTCAAGCACCTCAGCCCGGCGAAGAGGGGCAGGGCCTCCCAGCGGGCCACGAAGGCGGCCACGCCCCGGGTGGTGATCAACTCCGCGAGGCGCTCGTCCGCCTCCCGTCGCTGCGAGCGCGCGCGCCGCTGGCGCAATCCGGACGAACCGCTCTCCAGCACCAGGCGGCTCACCTGCCGGGGCCGTCGCACCGCGAGCGCCAACGCCAGCCGCGCTCCTTGCGAGTAGCCGATCACCGCCGAGGGCCGATCGAGGAGCTCCGCGAGCGCGTCGATGGTCTGCGCGAAGCCGTCCGCGCCAGAGCCCGAGGGCAGCGGCGCCTCTCCATGGCCCGGCAGCTCCACGCAGGTCGCGGTGAGGACGTCGCCCAGCAGCGGCTCGAGGTGCCGGAAGCTTTCCCGGCCGCCGGTGAAGCCGTGGAGGAAGAGCGCCGGCAGCGGGCCCTGCCCCCAGCGGATCACCGGCAGCTTCACAGGGCCTCCGCCAGCGCCCCGAAGAGCGCGCGGTGATCCATGACGTTGGCTTTGCGCTGGGTCCGCACCTCGACGAGGTGCAGGCCGCCTTCGAGCCCGGCGATCACCGCGGCCCTCAGCTCGCCGGGCTCGGTGGGCCGGTGCAACGTGGCTCCGCCCAGGGCCGCGACCGCGGAGAGATCCACCCCGTGGGGCGTCGCGAAGAGGCCCTCGAAGTGCGGGGTGTGCTCGGCGACGGGCAGGAAGTGAAAGATGCCTCCTCCGTCGTTGTTGACGATCACCGCGGTGAGCGAGAGGCCGAGCCGCCGGGCGCTCACCCACGCGGAGAGATCGTGCAGGAGCGCTACGTCTCCCAGCAGGGCCACCGTGGGTCGCTTCGCCGCGGCGATCCCCAACGCCGTCGAGGCGATCCCGTCGATCCCGTTCACGCCCCGGTTGGCGAACACGCGCAGCCCCGCGGCCCCGGTGGGCGCGAAGGCGTCGACGTCGCGAATGGGCATGGAGCTGGAGACCAGCAGCGACGCGCCCGGCGGCAGTGTGGAGACCACCTCGCGGGCCACCAGGGGCTCGCTCAGCGCACCGGAAGAAGACAGCCACTTCGCGCGCACCTTCCGCTCCGACTCGAGCCACCACCGGCGCCACGCCGCGGGCGCCTTCGAGCGCTCCAGCGCCTCGCAGGCGAGGAGCGCCTCCCCTCCGAGGATCTCCGCCGCCCGGTGCAGGGGATCGATGATCCGCTCGTCCTCGGCGAAGACAAAGGTGGGGGCGCCGCTCACGTCCAGCCAGGCCTGCAACCCCTTCGCCGTCAGCGGGCCTCCGAAGCGCAGCACCACGTCGGGCCTCGCCTCGCTGGCAAAGGAGGGCACGCGCAGGAGGGCGTCATACATCCCCACCGCGCCCGCGAAGCCGAAGCGCGCGTTGGAGGCCGCCTCCGCCAGCACGGGGAAGTGGAGCAGCGCGCCCAGCCGGTGAACGGCCTCGGCGAAGCCATCGTCGCGCTCCCTCGGCCCGACGACGATCACCCCCCGCTCCGCGCGCGAGATCGCCTCGGCCACGCGGGAGAGTTCCGGGCGACGCGACGCGGAAGAGAAGCGCGCCACCGGTGGATCGATCACCGGCCCCGGCGCCTCCCCAGCGAGCGGCTCGTCGAACGGCACGTTGAGGTGCACCGGCCCCCGCGCATCCATCGCCCGGAAGACGGCCCGCGCCGACACCGCCGCCAGGTGCGCCAGCGCCTCCTGGCGCACCGATGGATCCGAACAGTCCACCTCGTCCACCACGAAGCGGCCGAACAACCCGCGCTGCTCCGCCGTCTGCGGCGCGCCGAAGCCGAGCAGCGCCCAGGGGCGATCCGCCGTCAGCACCACCAGCGGGCTGGCGCCCAGCCGCGCCTCCATCACCGCGGGCAGGAAGTGCGCCCCCGCCGTCCCCGAGGTGCACACCACCGCGGCGGGCCCTCCGGTGGCCTTCGACAGGCCCAGCGCGAAGAAGGCCGCGCTCCGCTCGTCGTGCACCGAGAAGACGCTCACCTCGGGGCGGTCGGCGAAGGCGAGCGCCAGCGGCGTGGAGCGGCTGCCCGGGGCGATCACCACCCGGCGAACGCCGCTGCCTACCAGCGCGCCCACCAGTGTGGCGGCCCACCGTTGGTTGACGGTCTCAGGCACGGGGACGCTCTCCTCCGCGTGACTCGAGCGCGGGGCCGGGCGGCACGCCGTCCTCGTGAACTCCCAGCGCCGGCAGCAACGCACGCGCCTTGCGCTCCGTCTCCAGCCACTCGTCTTCCCCCCGGCTCCCCTCCACGATCCCCGCGCCCACGAAGACCTGCGCCCTCGTGCCAGCCAGCAGGGCCGAGCGCAGCGCCACCGCCAGGGTGACACCGCCTTCCCCCATCGCGCCCACCGCTCCGGCGTACCAGCCGCGGGAGAACCCCTCCCGGCCCTTCAGGAAGGCCAGCGCCGGCTCGCGGGGCAGCCCAGCCACCGCCGGCGTGGGGTGCAGCGCCCGCGCCACCTCCAGCGGCGTGACGCCCGGCTTGAGCTGCGCGCGGAACGGCGTGTGGAGATGATCCACGTTCGCCAGCACCTTCACCGAGGGGCTGGCGGGCCGCTCCACCAGCGTCGAGAAGGGCGCGAGGATCCGGGCGATCTCGTCCGCCACCGCCGCGTGCTCCCGCCGCTCCTTCTCGCTGCGCAGGAGCGTGCCGCCCTGCCCGCCGGCCGCCGTCCCCGCCAGCGCGTCGACGTGAAGGACGCCGTCCCGCGCCTCACACAGCACCTCCGGGGAAGCGCCGACGAAGGCCCGCCCATCGTCTCCGCGCACCAGGAAGGACCAGCACTGCTTGTGGCGGGCCTCCAGCGCCTTGAGGATCGCCCGCTCCGGGAACGGCTCGGGCGACTCCACGTCGATCACCCGCGCGCACACCACCTTCTCGAAGCGACCCGCGTCGATCGCCGACAGCGCTCCGTCCACCAGCTTGCGCCACGCCGCCTGGCTGCCGTCGAGGCGCCTTCCCTGCACGCCGGTGGTGTGGGGATCGAGTTCCTCCACCGCGTCCAGCCGCCGCTCCAGCGCTTGCGCCCCGACACCCTCGGGCCCGAAGGAAGCGAGCCACGGCGCTCGGCCATCCCACCAGGCCAGCACCTCCGGCAACACCCAGCGCTCCGCAGGAAAGCCAGCCCAGGGGCGCGCCGCGTCGAAGGCCCAACCGCCAAACCACGGGCCCGGGGGCGGCCTCTGCGGGGCCTCGGACACCCAGCGGACTCTGCCGCCGCCCACTCCCGCCACCCCCAGCCCCGCGCTGTGCAACCCCCTGGAAGGGTTGGCCCACGCCACCGACAAGGCCTGAGGCCCCAGCCGCAGCAGCGCCCCCAGGCGCCCCGGCCGGCAGACCGCTTCGTACACGGCGCTGGCGGGGGGCTGTTCCATGGAACGGTTGTCTTCTAAGCCAACCCCGCTATAGATGCATCACCGAGTTCAAAACAGCTTGAACTCAGTGAACAGGAGAGCTTCATGGCGGGCAGCGGACCCACCCGGGTGATGCGCGACGGGGCGACGACGACGCGGGTGCACCTGGGGCACGGCCTCGAGGTGGGCGGCGGGGGCTTCGTGGTGGTGGCCGGCCCGTGCGCGCTGGAGAACGCGGAGCAGGTGGAGAAGACGGTGGCGGCGGTGGCGCAGGCCGGCGCCCACGCGCTGCGCGGCGGCGCCTTCAAGCCCCGCACCTCGCCCTACGCGTTTCAGGGCCTGGGCGAGCCGGGCCTCAAGCTGCTGGCCGAGCAGGGACGGAAGCTGCGGCGCCCGGTGGTGTCGGAGGTGCTGGACGCCTCGCAGCTGCCGTTGATGGTGGACTACGTGGACGTGCTGCAGATCGGCGCGCGCAACATGCAGAACTTCACCCTCCTGCGGGCGGCGGCCAAGTCGGGCCGGCCGGTGCTGCTCAAGCGCGGCTTCGGCGCGACCCTGGACGAGTGGCTCCTGGCGGCGGAGTACCTCCTCGACGGCGGCAACGAGGCGGTGGTGCTGTGCGAGCGTGGGATTCGCAGCTTCGACACCACCCTGCGCAGCACGCTCGATCTCGCGGGCATGGCCTGGATGAAGGAGAAGTGCCGGCTGCCGGTGCTGGTCGATCCCTCGCACTCCACGGGCACGCAGTCGCTGGTGACGCCCATGTCCCTGGCGGCGGCGGCGGCCGGCGCGGACGGGCTGCTGGTGGAGGTGCACGTCAACCCCGCCGAGGCGCTCTGCGACGGACGCCAGGCGCTCACCCCTCCCCTCTTCGACGGCCTGATGCGGGCGCTCCCTCCCGTCCTGTCCGCCACCGGTCGCTCGCTGGCCCGCGCCGAGGCGCTCCACGCGGTGGGAGGCACCCGGTGAGCCAGCACGTCCACCAGATGTTCTCGCAAATCGCCCCGCGCTACGACGCGACCAACGACGTGCTGTCGCTGGGCGTGCACCGGCTGTGGCGGCGCGAGGCGGTCAAGCGCTCGAAGGCGAAGCAGGGCGATCACGTGCTGGACTGCGCCACCGGCACCGGAGATCTCGCGCTGGCCTTCAAGCGCGCGGTGGGCAGCGAGGGCCGCGTGGTGGGCACGGACTTCAACGCAGACATGCTGGCCCGCGCCCCGGCCAAGGCGGCGGAGGTCGGGCTCGAGGTCAGCTTCGAGGTCGCCGACGTGATGAAGCTGCCGTACGAGGACTGCTGCTTCGACGTGGCGTCGATCTCCTTCGGGATCCGCAACGTGGACGAGCCGAAGCGGGGCGTGTCCGAGCTGGCGCGCGTGGTGAGATCCCGCGGCCGGGTGGTGGTGCTGGAGTTCGGCCAGCCCCGGGGCGTCTTCGGCGCGGCCTACCGCCCGTACGCGCGCTTCGTGATGCCGCGGATCGGCCAACTGCTCACCGGCAGCCGGGAGGCGTACGAGTACCTGCCGTCGACCGCCGCCGCCTTCCCTTCGGGCGAGCAGTTCGTCGAGCTGATGCGGTCGACCGATCGCTTCGCCGAAGTGGAGGCCCACCCGCTGCTGAGCGGCCTGGCGTGGATCTACGTGGGCACGGTGCGCTGATCGCCGCACCGAGCCGACCTCCTGCTGGCCGAATACTTGGCCGGAGGCACCGGGCTGAGAACATGCGCCGGGTCAGGGGGTCCACCTTGTCTGCCTTCGCGCTGCGCCTCGTCCTCACGTCGCTGCTCCTCTCGCCCCTCGCCCAGGCCGCGGACAAGTCGGAGGCGATCCCGACCGCGCCGGTCGTCATCGACGGCGTCGAGCTCTTCCAGGTCCGTGGGGTGACCGCCTTTCCGGCCCAGGAGCGGGCGGCGACCATCACCGGCCTGGTGGAGGAGTGCGCGGCGAGCGAGCTGGCCCTCCCCGCGCTCTCCCTCGAGAGCACCGAGCTGGGCATTCAGATCCGGTGCGGGCCCACGCTGCTGATGACGGCTCTCAACGCCGACGCGGAGCTCGAGGGCGTTCGCCTCGGGGTGCTGGCCGAGGTGCAGCGACGCAAGCTGGAGGAGGCGATCGCCCGGTGGCGGGCAGATCGCACGCGCGACGCCCTCCTCCGAGGCGCTGGGATCGGCGCGGCGGTGCTGGTGGGGCTGGTGGTGGTGGTGCTGCTGCTGCGCTGGATCTTCCGGCGCATCGACACGCGCCTGGACGCGGTGCTGAAGGCGCAGGTGAAGGACGTCGGCATCCAGAGCTTCCAGTTCCTCCGGGCGGAGACGATCTGGCGGGCGCTCCGGTGGGTGATGGGCACCCTGCACCTCTCGCTGGCGGTGGCCGCGCTGCTGGTGGCTGGACAGCGGATCCTGGTGCGCTTCCCCTGGACGCGCGGCGCGGCCCACGGGCTGGCCGAGCTGGTCCTGGGGCCGCTCAAGACGCTGGGCGGCAAGGCGCTGGGCGCCGTCCCCGGGGTCATCTTCATCGGGATCCTCGTCTACCTGGCCAGAGCGGTGCTCAAGGCCTTGCACCTCTTCTTCACCGCCGTCGAGCGCGGGAACGTCAGCTTCAAGAGCTTCGCGCCGGAGTGGGCCAACCCGACGTACCGCTTGATCCGCCTGCTGGTGATCGGGCTGACGCTGGTGATCGCCTACCCGTACATCCCCGGCTCCGACTCGGAGGCCTTCAAGGGGCTGTCGATCATGGTGGGCGTGCTGCTGTCCCTGGGCGGCTCGTCCTACGTGTCGAACATGATCGCCGGCTACACGATGACCTTCCGCCGCGCCTTCCGGGTGGGCGATCGGATCCGCGTGGGAGACGTCGCCGGAGTGGTGAGCGAGACGCGGCTGCAGGTGACGCACGTGCGCACCATGAAGAACGAGGAGGTGGTGCTGCCCAACAGCGAGATCCTGGGCAGCGCCGTCACCAACTACTCCTCGCTGGCGAAGACGCAGGGGCTCCTGCTGCACACCAAC
Source organism: Myxococcales bacterium (assembly GCA_020846875.1). Lineage (GTDB taxonomy): Bacteria > Myxococcota > Myxococcia > Myxococcales > Myxococcaceae > JADLDB01. The sequence continues at coordinate 46,093 of JADLDB010000030.1, forward strand.
GTGGGCATAGGCTACGAGACGCCCTGGCGCCAGGTGGAGGCCATGCTGCTGCTCTCGGCCAAGCGCGCGTCGACGCCGGAGCACGCCGCCGGCGCCTTCGTGTTGATCAAGGCCCTGGGCGACTTCGCGGTGACGTACGAGCTCAACGTGCCGCACGCCGACGCGCTCACCATGGACCGCCAGTACAGCGTGCTGCACCGCCATGTGCTGGACGTCTTCAACGAGTACGGGGTGCAGATCATGACCCCGGCGTACGAGGGCGATCCGGAGCAGCCCAAGCTGGTGCCGAGGAAGGACTGGTTCACCGCGCCCGCCACGCCCTCCGCGGAGAGCGGCGAGACGAAGGCCACCTGACGGGCAGCTCACGCTTCGCGGGCCGCGCGGCGCTCCCACCAGCCCACCAGAAGGCGCGTCCCCAGGGCCAGCGTCACCACCAGCGCCGCGGCGATCACCACCCGCACCGTGGCCGCCTCCCTCGCCCCCTCCACCCCGTCGGCGAGGCTGGACGCGAGGTGGGAGATCACCAGCGTGCCGGGCGCCAGGCCGAGCGCATTCCCCAGCGCGAACTTCCGCCAGGCGATGGGCGACGCCCCCGCCGCCACGTTCACCGCCACGAAAGGCAGCGGCACCTGGCGGATCATCACCATGGCCAGCACCCCCCCGCGCTCCAGCTCCCTCAACACGCGCGTCACCCCGCGGCGCGCCAACGCCGCCTTGAGCCGCTCCCGGCCCAGCAGCCGCCCCGCCCAGAAGTGCAGGTTGGACCAGAGGTTGGTCACCAACCAGGCGATGAGACACCCCGGCCAGAAGCCCCACGTCAACCCCGCCACCACCACCATCGCCATCGCCGGCCCCAGCAGCGTGGTGGCGAGGCCGAACAGCGCCACATAGGCGGGGATCGCCCACCCCTGCTCTCCCAGCGCGCGCAAAGCCTGCACGAGGGCCTGGGGCTCCAGGCGGGCGCCAAAGACGCGATGGAAGAGGACGGCAGCGGCGATGAAGGCCACGAGAAGCCCGACGATCAGCGCGCGACGCTTCACGGCAGGAGGTTCTACTCTTTTTCGTTGAAAGTGCTGGGTCCCCGTGAAAACTGACAGCCATGCCCCAGGACACGCTCTCCATCACCGACAACCGCACCGGCAAGGCATACGAGCTGAAGATCGAAAATGGCTGCATCCGAGCCATGGATCTCCGGCAGATCAAGACCGGCCCCGAAGACTTCGGGCTCATGGCGTACGATCCGGCCTTCCTCAACACCGCGAACTGCAGATCCGCGATCACCTACATCGACGGTGACAAGGGCATCCTCGAGTACCGCGGGTACCCCATCGAGCAGTTGGCCGAGCAGTCGAGCCACCTCGAGGTCAGCTACCTGCTGATGAACGGCGAGCTGCCCACGAAGACGCAGCTCGACGACTTCGTCAACAAGATCACCCTGCACACCTACGTGCACGAGAACATCAAGGGCTTCATGGACGGGTTCCGCTACGACGCGCACCCGATGTCCATGCTGGCGTCCACGGTGGCGGCGCTGTCCAGCTTCTACCCGGAAGCGAAGAACGTGAAGTCGAAGGACGTGCGCCGGGTGCAGATGAACCGGCTGATCGCCAAGATGCCCACGCTGGCGGCCTTCTCGCACCGCCACAGCCAGGGCCTGCCGTACGTGTACCCGAACAACGAGCTCTCCTACACGGAGAACTTCCTCACCATGGTGAAGTCGATCGGCACCACCAACTGGCGGCCCCACAAGGCCCTGGTGAAGGCGCTCGACATCCTCTTCATCCTGCACGCGGATCACGAGCAGAACTGCTCGACGACGGCCACGCGCGTGGTGGGTAGCTCCGAGGTCGACCCCTACTCGGCGGTGGCGGCGGGGATCACCGCGCTCTACGGCCCCCTGCACGGCGGCGCCAACGAGGCGGTGCTGCGCATGCTGCGGGAGATCGGCGACAAGAAGAACGTCGCTGAGTTCATCAAGCGGGTGAAGGCCGGCGACGGCACCAAGCTGATGGGCTTCGGCCACCGGGTGTACAAGAACTACGATCCGCGGGCGAAGGTGATCAAGAAGGCCTGCGACGAGGTGTTCGCGGTGACGGGGAAGAACCCGCTCCTGGACATCGCCGTCGAGCTCGAGCGCATCGCCCTGCAGGACGACTACTTCGTGCAGCGCAAGCTGTACCCGAACGTCGACTTCTACTCGGGGCTCATCTACGAGGCGATGGGCTTCCCCGCCGAGTTCTTCACCCTGCTCTTCGCCATCCCGCGCACGGTGGGCTGGGTGACCCAGTGGGAAGAGATGATCACCGACAACGAGCAGAAGATCAGCCGCCCGCGGCAGATCTTCACCGGCCAGCGCGGCCGCAACTACGTGGCGATCGACAAGCGCTGAAGCGACGCGCCGGTGTCCTCACGGCCGGCTCGGGCAACCGGGCCGGCCCTCGTATTTCTCAGGCGTACAGACGGGCGATCAGCTCGGCGTACTTCTGCTCGCACACCTTCCGCCGCACCTTGAGCGTGGAGGTCAGCTCGCCCCCTTCGACGGTGAAGTCGTGGGGCAGCACCTCGAACTTCTTGATCGTCTCGAAGCGCGCCAGCCGGGGGTTGACCTCGCCCTCGATTCGCTGCTCGAGGTGCGCGCGGAAGGCGGCGCTCTGCGCCAGGGCCTCGGGATCCGCCGGCAGCCCGTGCTTCCGCGAGAACGGCCCCACCTTCTCGGGATCGACGGCGAGGATCGCCGTCAGGTAGTTGCGCGACTCGCCGATCACCAGCGCGTTCCCCAAGGGCTCCAGCGCCTTGAGCAGGCCTTCGATGTTGGCGGGCGCGGTCTTCTTGCCGCCGGAGGTGACGATGATCTCCTTCTTGCGCCCGGTGATGCGCAGGAAGCCCTCGGGATCGAGGTGGCCCACGTCGCCCGAGTGCAGCCAGCCGTCCTGGAGCAGCTCGCCGGTGGCCGTCTCGTCCTTGAAGTAGCCGGCGCAGACGTTCTCTCCGCGCACCAGGATCTCTGAATCGTCGGCGATCCGCACCTCCACCCCCGGCATCGGGCGCCCCAGGCTGCCCAGCTTCATCGCGCCCTTCACGTTGACGGACGTGGGGCCGGTCACCTCCGACTGGCCGTAGACCTCGGCGATCACCATGTCGAGGGACGCGAAGAACTCCAGCACCTCCTTCGAGATCGGCGCCGCGCTGGTGGCGAAGATGTGCGCGCGATCGAAGCCGATGCGCGCCTTGAGCTTCTGGAAGACGAGGCGCTGGGCCAGGGCGTACTGCGCCTGCAGGGAGAGCGACGGCTGGCGGTGGGCCAGCACCTCCTCGTGGTAGCGGCTGGCGACGCCGCGGGCCCAGGCGACGATCCGCTGGCGCGCCCTGGGCTGGGACTCGATCCCCGCCTGGGCCTTCGCCAGGAACTTCTCCCACACCCGCGGCACGCCGAAGAAGGCGGTGGGCCGCACCTCGCGCAGGTTCTCCGGCAGCTTCTCGAAGGACTCGGCGAAGTAGACCTGGATCCCGTTGAGCAGCGGCCCGTAGATGGTGCACACCTGCTCGGCGATGTGCGACAGCGGCAGGTAGCTGAGCAGCACGTCGTTCTCGTCCGTGGGGTGGCACAGCGACAGGTGCACCGCGGTCCAGGTGAGGTTGCGGTGCGTCAGCATCACGCCCTTGGGGTTGCCCGTGGTGCCGGAGGTGTAGATGAGCTGGGCCAGGCCCTGCGGCTCCAGCTTCTCGAGGCGCGCGTAGTACTCGGCGTCGTCGGCCTTCGCGCCCCGCTCGAGCACCTCGGCGTACGTCAGCGTCCCCGGCGCGGGCATCGCCGGCGGCTCCATGACGATCACGTGCTTGAGGGCCGGGAGCTGCGCGCGCACCGAGAGCAGCCGATCCAGGTACTCGGCGTTTTCCACCAGAGCGATCGGGGCCTCGCAGTGCCCGGCGACGTACGCCACCTGCTCGGGGCTCGAGGTGGTGTACAGCCCCACCGCCACCCCGCCGCAGGCCATGGCCGCGAGATCGGCCACCACCCACTCCTCGCGGTTGAAGCCCATCACCACCATCGCCTGCTTCGCGCCGAAGCCCAGAGACAGCAGCCCCAGCGCGAAGTCCTTCACCCGCTGTGCATACTGCCGCCAGGAGGTCGGCTGCCAGGTGCCGCTGCGCCTGGTCCACAGCGCCGGTCGATCCTTGAGCCGCTCGGCCTGCGCGTGAAGCTGGTGCACCATCGTCCTGGGGATCGCGGAGCTCATGAGCGGACCGGAGGCTTCCTGAACGTCGTTGACAGGTCAACGGTGGCGCCACTATCTGCCCACCAGCCATGGCCACCTTCGAGTTCACCTGTCAGAAGTGCGAAGGCAACTTCGAGATCGACACCCAGGATCTCATCGACGGCAGCGAGGAGCTCGAGTGCCCTCACTGCAACGCGCGCCTCACCAAGTCGGCGGCCGAGGACTTCAATGCCGCCGTGGGTGAATTCGTCGCGCAGCTCGCCGCCATCTCCAAGAAGTTCACCGCCACCGTGGAGTTCGACAGCGAGTCCGCCTCCGAGTCCGAAGAGGACGACGAGGACGACGACGACGATGACGATGACGATGACGACGATGACGATGGCGACGACGACGATGACGACGACGATCTCGACGAGGACGAGGACTCCGAAGACGAGCGTTGATCGCCGCGTCCACGGCCCCTCACGCAACTGAAAGCCCGGCCCCCCTCCCAGGGTGCTGCCGGGCTTTCGACTCTCCAGGGAACTCCGAGAGAAGCTCTAGAACTTCTCGGAGAGGTCCGCGATCACCGGCAGGCGCCAGCGCTCACCCTTGAGCGCCTTGAGAATAGCCATGATCGAAACGACGAGCAGGCCCAGGGAGAGGATCGGCCCCAGACACGCGCCGATCCCGATGAAGGACAGGGGGATCGTGATGGCGATGATAGCGATGAAGCCGACCACGCAGAGCGTGAGCCCCTGCTTGGCATGCCATTTCACGTACTCGCTGTCCTTCACCGTCAGGAAGGGGATCAAGCTGAGGCAGCCGAGGTAGGCCAGCACCAGTTGGATCTTGTCCTGCTCGCGGACCGTGTCTCCGCCGACTGACTGAATGGGGCTCTGTTGGTCTTGCGGTGTCATTTCCACTCCGGGGAGAGAGCTACGACAGCAACGGCAAGGCGTCGCGCATCGTGATCTCCCTGACGCGGAGAGTCAAGGTAAAGCTGGTGTGTCCTCGATCTGAAAGGTGCTGACGGTGCCCAGGCGGCGCACTGCCGTCCGCAGCACGTCGCGCTCCTGGCGCTTGAGGCGCGCGCCGGGAGGCAGGCGGATCACGACGCAGGTCAGCGCGAGGCCCTTGAGCAGGACGAGCAGCGACGCCGCGTCTCCCACCTTGACGTCCAGGCCCACCGAGGATCCGTCCGGTCCGCTCAAGTCGAGCTCCAGGCGGGGGAAGCGCTGGCCGACGCGGGTGAGCGTGTACCGCACGTCGCGAAAGACCGTGCCCCAGCGGGTCAGGCGCGGCAGCTCTGCGGCGCGCGACTCGTGGCCACTCTCCAGCCAGGCCGCCGCGCCCTCCGTTACTCCGTAGCGCGCGACCAGCTCGATCTCGTCGAAGTGCTGCAGCGCGGCGCGGAACCCCAGCACCGCCGTGCGCACGTCCGTCGTCACGATGCGGTTGATGAACTCGCTGGTGATCAGATCGAGCCGGCTGGCGCTCTTCATCGACTGGGCGACCGCCAGCTCGCGGAGCTCCCGATCGAAGGTGCCCCAGCTCAGCAGCGCCAGCCGCCGAGGGGCGAAGGCCAGCGGCTGGCGCCCGATCGCCTCCAGGAGCTCCGCCCCCAACTGCAGGGACTCCACGTTCCGAAGCACCGGGTGACCGAGGAAGGCCACGGCTGGCCGCGGCTCGCCCAGCACCGAGAACTGCAGCGCGCGCACGGTGGCCAGCCGCGGGTCGCCCGCCACCGCCTCCCACGCGGGTGCCGGAGGCGCGCCCACCGCGAACAGCTCCAGGAACCCGCCTTCCCACCGGCACGCCGAGACGTCGGCCACCGTCACCAGCGGGCCCAGCCAGGCCGCTGCGTGTTGCTCGGTGAGCCGCTGCACCCTGCGCCGCTGCGTCAGGGACAGCTCGCCCTTCGCGCCCAGGGCGATCACCTCCCCGCGCGGATCGCCCTGATCCAGCAGCCAGTCCGCAAAGACGAGACGGAGCGCTCGATCGAACGGACGCTCCGCAAGTCGTGCAAGCAGCTCGTCGCCCTGCGACATGACAGGGGCATTGTCCCCCGCCCGGCCCGGCTTTGTCAGCCCAGCATGCCCTTGATCGCCTCGCGCTCCTCTTCCAGCTCCTTCAAGGTCGCGGCCATCTTGCCCCTGGAGAACTCGTCGATCTCCAGGCCCTTGACGATCTCGTAACTGCCGCCGCCCGCGCAGAGGGTGGGGAAGCCGTAGACAATGTCCTTCGGGATCCCATAGTCGCCATTGGACGGGACGCCCATGGTGACCCACCGGGAGCCGGCCCCCAGCCACCAGTCACGCAGGTGATCGACGGCCGCGTTGGCCGCCGAGGCCGCCGAGGACAGCCCGCGCGCCTCGAGGATCGCCGCGCCTCGCTTACCCACGGTGGGGATGAAGGTGTCTTTGAGCCACGCCTCGTCGTTGACCAGCGCCTTCACCGCCTGACCGCCCGAGGTGGCGAAGCGCACGTCGGGGTACATGGTGGGCGAGTGGTTGCCCCACACGGTCAGCTTCTCGAAGCTGTCCACCGGCTTGCCGGTCTTCTTGGAGAGCTGCGAGAGCGCCCGGTTGTGATCGAGCCGCAGCATGGCGGTGAAGTTCTCGCGCCTCAAGCTGGGCGCCGACTTCATGGCGATGTAGGCGTTGGTGTTGGCCGGGTTGCCCACCACCAGCACCTTCACGTCGCGGCGGGCCACCTCGTCCAACGCGCGGCCCTGCACCTTGAAGACCTCGGCGTTCTTCTCCAGCAGGTCGCGGCGCTCCATGCCCGGCTTGCGCGGCGTCGCGCCCACCAGCAGCGCCACGTCGGCGTCCTTGAAGGCGACCTTCGCGTCATCGGAGGCGCTCATCCCGTGCAGCAGCGGAAAGGCGCAGTCGTCGAGCTCCATCATCACGCCGTTGGTGGCCTTGAGCGCCGGGGTGACCTCCAGCAGGTTCAGGATCACCGGCTGGTCGGGCCCCAGCATCTGCCCCGAGGCGATCCGGTAGAGGAGCGCGTAGCCGATCTGGCCGGCGGCGCCCGTGACTGCAACGCGAACAGGGGACTTCATGGCGTGCTCCTTGGGTGAGTGGGCCTTGACGGCTCACATGTTCTTGATGATCGCCTGACCGAACTCGCTGCACTTCACCTCGGTCGGGTTCTGGCCTTCCTGCTTCATCAGGCGCGCGAAGTCATACGTCACCGTCTTCTGCGCGATCGCCTGATCCATACCCTTGATGATCAGATCCGCGGCGGCGTTCCAGCCCAGGTGCCGCAGCATCATCTCCGCGGAGAGGATCACCGAGCCCGGGTTCACCTTGTCGAGGTTGGCGTACTTGGGCGCGGTGCCGTGGGTGGCCTCGAAGACCGCGTGGCCGGTGACGTAGTTGATGTTCCCGCCCGGCGCGATGCCGATCCCGCCCACCTGCGCGGCGAGGGCGTCGGACAGGTAGTCGCCGTTCAAGTTGAGCGTGGCGATCACGTCGAACTCGTCGGGCCGCGTCAGCACCTGCTGCAGGGTGATGTCGGCGATCGCGTCCTTCACCAGCACCTTGCCGGCTCTCAGTTGCTCCTTCTGCTCGGCGTTGGCCGCCTCTTCGCCCTTGTCGGCCTTGGTCTTCTCCCAGCGCTGCCAGGTGTACACCTTGTCGCCGAACTCCTTCTCGGCCATCTCGTAGCCCCACTTCATGAACGCGCCTTCGGTGAACTTCATGATGTTGCCCTTGTGCACCAGGGTCACCGACTTGCGCTTCTGCTCGACGGCGTACTTGATGGCCGCGCGGATGAGGCGGTGGCTGCCTTCCTGCGACACCGGCTTGACCCCCAGGCCGATGTTGTCCTTGAAGCGGATCTTGTCGAAGTCCTTCGGGAACTCGGCCTTGAGGAAGGCGAGGACCTTCGCCGCCTTGTCGGTGCCGGCCTCGAACTCGATGCCCGCGTAGATGTCTTCCGTGTTCTCCCGGAAGATCACCATGTCCACCTTCTCGGGCGCCTTCACCGGGGACGGCACGCCCTTGAAGTAGCGCACCGGCCGCAGGCACACGTAGAGGTCGAGCAACTGCCTCAGCGCCACGTTCAGCGAGCGGATGCCCCCGCCGATCGGCGTGGTGAGCGGGCCCTTGATCCCCACTAGGTACTCGCGGAACGCCGCCACCGTCTCGTCGGGCAGCCAGTTGTTCTTCAGCTTGAAGGCCTTCTCGCCCGCCAGCACCTCCAGCCAGTGGATCTTCTTCTGGCCCTTGAAGGCCTTCTCGACCGCGGCGTCGACCACCGCCTGGCTGGCGCGCCAGATGTCCGGCCCGGTGCCATCGCCCTCGATGAAGGGGATGACGGGGGTGTTGGGGACGTTCAGCTTCCCGTCCTTCAGGGTGATCTTCTCGCCGGCCATGGTGGATTCCTCCTCGTCGGGGTGTGTCGAAAGTGCTGCGGAATGTGGGCGCCGGGGCCGGTTTCGTCAACGAGAAGATGCTTTCCCAACCCGCTCGTTGTGGTGCCACACGCATCGGTATAGTCACCAACACTGATGATTCAGGCCACTGAACGACTCCAGAGCCCCGGCGCGCTGCTCCGCCTCGACCGCGCCACCGGCACGCTCAAGGAGCGGAAGTACCAGGTGTCCGTCGTCTCCGGCCCCGACACCGGGCTGGTGAAGGAGATCGAAGGCTCGTTGATCGTCGGCAGTCATCCCGACGCTGGGGTGAGCCTCAAGGACACCACTATCTCTCGCTACCACGTCGAACTGTCCGCGCGGCCCGACGGCGTGCGGGTGAAGGATCTCGAGTCCACCAACGGCACCTACCTGGGCGGCACCCGCATCACCGAGGTGATCGTCGAGGATCAGGCCACCTTCAGCGTGGGCAAGACGACGCTGAAGATCGGCATGGTGGAAGCGGACCTCGGCCTGCCCGAGGAGCAGTCCACCTTCGGTCCGGCCATCGGCGCGTCGCACGCCATGCGGCAGCTCTTCGGGATCCTGGAGAAGGTGTCGCCGTCGGACTCCACCGTGCTGCTGCTCGGCGAGACGGGCACCGGCAAGGAAGTGCTGGCCAAGGCGATCCACGTGAAGTCCAAGCGCGGCAACCGGCCCTTCGTCGTCGTGGACTGCGGGGCGGTGGCGCCCACGCTGATCGAGAGCGAGCTGTTCGGCCACGTGCGCGGCTCCTTCACCGGCGCGGTGTCCGATCGCAACGGCGCCTTCCTCGAGGCCGACGGCGGCACCATCTTCCTCGACGAGATCGGCGAATTGCCGCTGGAGCTGCAGCCCAAGCTGCTCCGTGTGCTGGAGGCCGGCACCGTGCGCCGCGTGGGCGAGGACAAGCACCGCGCCGTCGACGTGCGGGTGATCGCCGCCACCCACCGCGATCTGGAGAAGGAAGTGGAGGCCGGCCGCTTCCGCCGCGATCTCTACTACCGCCTGGCGGTGGTGCTGGTGACCGTGCCGCCGCTGCGCGATCGCCTCGACGACATTCCGCTGCTCACCGCCCACTTCGTCAAGGGCATGGGCCGCGGCGAGTTCGAGCTGCCCCGTGCGCTGATGGCCCGTTTCTCCGCGTACCACTGGCCGGGCAACGTGCGCGAGCTGCGCAACCTGGTGGAACGATCCCTGGCCGGCGCCGACCTCGATCCCATGCCGGCCGAGTCGCCCACCGCCGCGCGCGCCCTGTCTTCGGGCGATTCGATCACCGGCCTGCCCTTCAAGGAAGCCAAGGAGCGCCTCGTCGAGAGCTTCACCAAGGAGTACCTGGTGGCGCTGCTCGAGAAGTGCAACGGCAACATCAGCCAGATGGCGCGCGAGGCGGGCATCGCCCGGAACTACGTGCACCGCCTGGTGACGAAGTACGGCCTCAAGGCGACCGAGTAGGCCTCGCCGCCCAAGGTGCGGCGTGAGGTGGAGACTGCTGCCGAAGTACTGCCAGAAGCACACGGCGCCGCCGGTGAGAGTGCCTTCGTGGCCGAGGCGGCGGGCCGTGGCGCGCTCAAGCCGCCAGACGGCGCCCACGAGGCGCATCTCGAGGCGCTTCAAGAGGGCGGGCTGCTTCACGACGTGGAAGCGCAGGGCAATGGGCAGACTCGACTCAGAAGCGTCCACTGGCGGTGGGGGACGCGGGGCAGCGTGGACTCGAGGTGGGCGCCGGTGTCCAGCGCGCGACGCGTGGTGCACGACGGGCACCAGCCGCGGCCCTTGCAGGAGAAGGCGACGAGGCGCGCGTCGTCGACGGCGCGCGAGGCCATCTCGGTCATCGTGTCGCTGTCCGAGAAGTACGGCTACGCCAGCGAAGGCGAGCCCTTCTCGGTGGCGGACCCGAACGAGGTGTGGCTGTTCGAGTTCATCGGCAAGGGCCCGGGGAGCAAGGGCATCTTGTGGGTCGCCCGCAAGGTGCCCGACGGCCACATCAGCGGCCACGCGAACGCGGCGCGCATTCGCCAGTTCCCGCTGACGTCATCAGCTTCGCGCGCGCGAAGGGCCGGTTCACCGGCAAGGACTCCGAGTTCTCCTTCGCCGACGCCTACAACCCGGAGGACTTCGGCGCCCGCCGGCTCTGTGACGCGCGCGTGTGGTGCATGTTCCAGCGCGCCGCCCCGAAGGCGAACGCCCCCGTGTCCTCGGTGACGGGCGTCGCCCGAAGGCCCCGCCGCTGCCGCTGTGGATCAAGCCCGAGCGCAAGCTGACCGTCAGCGACGTGATGGGCTTCATGCGCGACCACTTCGAGGGCACACCGCTGGACATGACGAAGGACGTGGGCGCCAGCCCCTAGCGCTGCCGTACCGCTGGCGGCCGCTGACGTGGAAGGCCGAAGGCCAGCAGTTCTTCAACGAGCGCGCGGTGTCCACCCAGCAGACCGGCTTCTCCTTCGTCGCGCAGTCGCGCGGCTGGATGCTGGCGCCCATCGGCGGCGTGCTGTGGTTCGGCGTCGACGACACGGCGGCCACCGTCTACTTCCCCGTGTACGCGGGCAGCAGCGAGGTGTCGAAGCCCTTCGCGGTCGGCACCGGCTCCTTCCACCACGTCACGTGGGACGCGGCCTTCTGGGTCTTCAACCAGGTGTCGAACTACTCGTACCTGCGCTGGAGCGAGATGAGCCGCGACGTGCAGAAGGTGCAGGCCGAGCTCGAAGGGAAGTACCTGGCCGAGCAGGCAGAGGTGGACGGCGCGGCGCGCGCGCTGCACAAGCAGTCGCCGAAGCTGGCCCGCGACTACCTCACCCGCTCCTCGGTGGCCGCCGGCGACGAGGTGATGGCGCGCTGGCAGGAGCTGTCGAAGCAACTGCTCGACAAGTACCTGGACGGCAACCTGAAGGACGCCACCGGCAAGGTGACGCACCCCGGCTACCCCGAAGACTGGTACCGCACCGTCGCCAAGCCCACCGGCGAGAAGCTGCGCACCCACAAGCTGCCGGCCGAAGAGGCCGCCGAGCGCGAAGAAAAGGCGAAGGCGAAGGCCACCGCCGAGGGCATGTTGAAGCTGCTCGAGGCCCGCAGGCTCAAGGTGGACGCGAAGCTGCGCGAGCAGGTGCTGGCGACCGGCGACTTGAAGAAGCTGGAAGGCTGGCGGGTGAAGGCCGCTACCGCGAAGGCGGCGGCCGAGGTCATCGACGCGAAGTAGCGCCGTCGGCGCGCCACGCGGCTACCGGGGCACGCCGGCCGTCGCTCGTCGTCGCTCGCGTGGGCGTACCTCATTGAATCGGCAACCGGAGCGCCAGCAAATAGCTGACGAGTCCGCCCGGAACCGGCAGCACATGGGTGCCGAACGACGTGCTCGACGTGACAGGCGGGCTCGAGGATGCCTGGAGCGGCATGAGGAGCGTCTGCCCAGCGAGCGCAGTGTTCGCCAGCCCCCTGAAGCGGTCCACGTCATTCACCATTCCTGCGAGGCAGGTGCCCCACGTCATCCGCCCAGTCTGACTGTCATGGGTCGTGATCCAGACATGGTAGGGCCTTGAACCCGTGGACGGCGGGCACTCGACCGTCAGCCCATCTCTCGATTGGAAGCCGCGAGCCCACCCGCCGGATGCGGACCAGATGCCAACGAGCGTCTGTCCGCTCGAGAGGACTCGGTAGGGAATCAGGCCCTCGAGGGCTGCGGGGGGCCGTGTCTCCACCGGCAGCACCGGAATCTCCCAACGCCGGTTCAGATTGGCATCGAACGAGTGCAGGTTGAGTTCGGTGCGCTCGGTCGGCGGGAACGCGGTCGATGTTTGAAAGAACAGGGAGTCGCCGTTCGAGAGGAGCGGGGTCCCGTAGTAGAAGCGACCGACTGTCGCGGGCTCGGCAACGGCCTCGACCAACCGGCTGCACGCCATGCCTAGACTGACCCGCGCAAGATACGGCATGCCCCTGAAGGATGAGGTGGGCGCGCAGGATGCTGCCGGAAGCGGAGCCCCCGCGACGAACAGCATCGCCGGGCCGGCCGAGGTCGTCGCGAAGCTGGCGCTGAAAGCTGGAACCGGCTCATAGCTCTGACTGGCCCACTGGCCCGAGAAGGTCCCGAGTCCAGACGATCCCTGCGAGTATCCTCCATCCAGCAGCGTGCCGCTCGAGTCCCTGAAGTGAAGGCCGAAGCGGCCTTCCCCGAGCGCTGCCGCCCCCTCCGTCGTCACAGTGACGAGCGAGTCGGGAAGACTCGCCGGAACCACCGCGAAGGACGTGGGTTGGAACTGTGCCTCGTCAAACTCAAGCAGCGCGAACTCGGGCCGAGACCGCTCCGGCACGCTCGCGTCCACCGTGCCCCAACGAATGGCCGAGCGCGGCGCCATGCCGATGGGCACGTTGCGCATCGGGCCGGCGACCAGCAGCCGTCCGTCAGGCACTTCGATGAACTCCGGCGGTTCCAGACCACGACCGGCCGCGGAAGCAGAAACCCGGCCTGCCCCACCGTCGAGCGCGATTTCCGCGACGGCCGACCCCCCGACGGCCAACGGCAGCCACGACGGCAGAGGACCAGCACCTGCTGGCGTGCTGAGCTTGAACGCGACGAGAAAGCCCCCGTCGCGCGCCACGACGTCAGTCCCGAGTGCCCCGTCGAGCTGCAGGACCCAGTCGTAGAACCGCTGCACCCGGACCTTTCCATTGACGGAATGGGGCGGCGACACGCGGCACTCGTCGACGCGCCTGGCAGGCGCACAGTCCAGCCCGTCGAAGCCGACCACGACGTCGTCTGGTCCAGCGACACCGAGAATGTGCACCTCGGTGCCGCGGGGGACCAGCGCCTCCCACGGCAACACGACCGAGGCTCCGTTGACGAGGGCGCCAGCGACTGTGTCACCTTCGCCCTCCAGCGTCACTCGCACTCGCGGTACGAACGTGACGTCGAAGAGCGCGTCGACCGACGAGGTGCACGTCACGCCGGCGCATCGAGCCGGCGTGTTCCACAGCACGAGGTCCATCAGCGGGTCCGCGGGTTCGGCGACCGCGGTCAGCTCTGCGAGTGCTGCCGCTCGGCCGCTGCAGGTCGACTCGGCCGGGCAGACGATACCGGCCGCCTCGACACGCACCACGCCGCTGCCATGGGTCCGCACAGTGACGAGGCGCTCGCCGGAGGTGACGGTAATCTTGCGCGGACGATTTGAAATGAACGTACACTGCTCGCCCAGCACCGAGTCGCAGTCGCCGGAGAAGGACACAAGCACGCCGCTCGGGGAGACCGCGCGAACCGCGCCGGAAGCGCCGATGGGAATGACGGATTCGCACCAGCCGACGCAGCGTTCGCCGAGCGGCTCCACTGTCACCTCATGCAGCTCAGCTGCGGTCGCATCGACGATGAGCGGCCAGCCCACGCGGCGAAAGCGCGCAGCTCCAGCTTCAGAGGCCACGCAACTCCGCGCAGTGCCGCAGCGCCCGGACCACTCCACGAAGGCACACTCCGGCGTATCTGCGGCCACGACCAACGCGTCTGAGGCGAGGTCCGCGCAGCCATCTGATGGGCAGCGCTCGGAGCCGACGAACAGGCTGCCTTCACAGTCGCCCGTCTGCCCGACCGACCAACGCGCTCCACACCCAGCGACCAGAACAGCCACGCTGGCGAGCGTGCAGCACCGCCAGGTCATCGAAGCACCGCACTGTCGAGAACGTAGTCGCCCCCCCACTCGAGCTGCTTCGGGTCCGGGCAATAGTACGCGCCATAGCACCACGCCCTCGGGTCCTGATTCGCAGGCAGAGTCGGCAAGTCGAGTACCTCTCTCCCATTGACGAGCGCTTGCACTTTCGCGCTGGCCCCGAATGCGTTCTCACAATCGGAGGTTCCTGCGCCGATCGCGCTGGTCTTCATGAAGAGCCCGTTGAACATGAACGAGTCGTTCATCTCCGTCCTAAACGAAAACCCAGTCAGCGCGCAGGGCGACGCCCCTCCGTACGGCGAGTTGAGGTTGAGAGTTGTGGCCACGGGAATCAGTTGGACCGGCGCACCAGTGAGCGAACAATCGGTCTGTACCAGGGGCCTGACCGCGATGTTGGCGTCAGCGAAAACGGCGACATAGTCCGCCGAACAACCGGTGAACTGTGGCCCAGGACGATTGCCCTCCAGGCGACAGTTGAGTGCCACATCCGCGCCGGCCTGCGTCACAACAGGCGTCGCGAAGAACTCGAAACTCGCGAGATTGACGCCCTGCGGGCTTCCTCCTGGGGTGAGGCCCTGCTCCGTCTGTACGTGAAGGCCGCAAGTCCAAGGTAGGCCAACGTAAGGCCCGAGTTCGTCGTCAGAGCTTTGAGACCTCCAGCCGAAGGGCCCGGACCGGAAACACCGTGGCTGAACGGCTCGACCGAAACAAACACCGAGTACGACGGGTCCACTGCAACGACTTCGATCCCAATGAGCAGATCACGATGTTCGGGCGAGAAGTACTCGGGCGCCCCTGCGGCGTTGAACCGGTACTTGAGATCGATCACCAACTCCGGGCCAGTGGGTGGATGCTCGACCCGCTGGCCAGACAGCGCGTAGGAGAGGTGGTGAATCTGTTCGACCCACTCCTCTGGAGCCTGCTCCCAGTTCACCGACCACTGGTACCACGCGGTGATGTAGGCGGCAGCGTGCTCGAATGCGACTTTCCCGCGGGGTCTGCAAACACCACTGGACACCAGAAGCGGAATGCGGAGCTCCCCGGAGCACTCTCCATCCGGTGAGCTGCATCGGGCGGCGATCGTTCGTGACAGCACGACGATGGCTGCTTGGCTATCGCACTTGTCGGAACCAGCCGATGTGACACTCATCCAATCAAAGGATTGCGCTATTGCGTTTGGTGCGGGCAATACGAGCAAAACCCCCAGGAACACACCAAGCGAACGCATACGCATGACTGAGCCTTCTTGTGATGGGGCCACTCGACAAACGAAACAGCTAACGAAGAGGACCGTAGGCGATCAGCTCGTGCGTCATCAACCAGCTCGCGACCTGGCCAAACGTGTCTCGCTCTGGAACTGACGCGTCGCGTTGGCCCTCGCTGTGGTTGGGCTCGAGGTCACCGCGTACTCCACGCAGCAGACCGGCTTCTCCTTCGTGACACAGTCGCACGGCTGCCGGCGCCCATCGGCGGCGTGCTGTGATTCGGCCTCGACGACACGGCGGCCACCGTCTACCCCGCGTCGGTATCACCCGCGTCGGCACCCGCGTCCGGTTGGCCCGCGTCCGGTTGGCCCGCGTCCGGTTGGCCCGCGTCCGGCTGGCCCGCGTCCGGCTGGCCCGCATCCGGCTGGCCCGCGTCGGGCTGGCCTGCGTCGGGCTGGCCTGCGTCGGGCTGGCCTGCGTCTGGCTGACCCGCGTCCGGCTGACCCGCGTCCGGCTGACCCGCGTCCGGCTGACCCGCGTCCGGCTGGCCCGCGTCCGGCCGACCTGCGTCCGGCCGACCTGCGTCCGGCTGACCTGCGTCCGGGATGGGCGGGATCTCGATGACGCCCGAGTCCTCCTTCATCCCCGCGTCACCCTCCATAGGGATTCCACCGTCCGGCAGGCGATCGGCTCGCAGGACGATGAAGGGCGAGAGGTGATCGATCTCCCCGCTGATCTCGTTGCGCACCCGGTCCACGAAGGAACTGGCCAGCGGCTGCCACCCGTCATTGGTCGCCCCCTCCGTCCAGGTGTAGATGCGCATCAGGCTCTCGTTGGGCACCGAGTCCTGTTGGACCAGGTCCAGCGAGAAGATCACCCGCGCCGGCTTGAGGAAGGTAACCCGGGTGCTGCCCGTCGGAGAGATGTCATAGCCGGGGCTGAGCGCCCCTCCGGGGATCTCGCCGGACATGGGCGCGATGCGGAAGCTCTCGTAGTCGGCCAGGCCGCCGGGCGGCACCTCGAGGCAGACGGTGCGATCGGGCAGACAGATGGTCCCGCCGGTGGGATCGAGGCCCCCATCCACGGTGGTGCCTCCGCACCCCGACCACAGGACCAACACCAGCACGGGGACGACGAGGAGCCAGCGGAGCCGGGACGTGCGCACGGAGAGCGAGCATAGACCTGCCCGGGGATCGGGGCACCACCGTTTGCCCACTCAAGTCCTTGACCCCTGCCCCAACCGCGCCAAAGTCGGGCTCTTCTTTCCTCGAAAGGGAGCCCTCTCGTGAACCGCTTGTCTTGCGCCGCGCTGGCGCTTTCGCTCTGTGCGTGTGGCGGCACCGCCGTGACCCAGGTCGCCTCCTCCAACCCGCTCGGGACCCTGTCGGGCCTGGTGCAGAACACCCGCTTCGAGCCCATTGAAGGCGTGGGCGTCACCCTCGTGCTGGGCGAAGGCGGCGACGGCAGCGCCACCTTCAAGGCGAACACCAATGCCCAGGGCGCCTTCTTCTTCCAGGACGTGCCGGCCGGCTCGTCGGGGCAGGTGACGGTCTTCAAGTCGGGCTTCGGCTCCGCGCGGCAGGCGGTGAACATTCCGTCGAGCGCCGGCAACTTCCCGCTGGAGAACGGCAACGGCAACACCGGCATCTTCGTGCTCACGCAGCTCGACAGCACCGTCCGCTTCGTCATCTACAGCGCGTCCGGCAAGCCGGCGAAGGGCGCCCGGGGCCTGCTGGAGGTGATGCCCGCCTCGATGATCACCACCTCCAGCGGCACCTACGGCAGCCAGCAGGGGGTGATCAGCGTGGAGGCCACCGGCGACGACAACGGCGCGCTCACCTTCGCGGGCGTGCCGTCCCCGGCAGAGCTGACCCGCGTCAGCGGGACGTACCAGCTCACCATCGGCGCGCTGGACGAGGACAATGACGGGAGGATCGACTCCCTGGGGACCACGCGGACCTACAGTGGAACGACGCTCTTCACCAACCCCAACCAGAGCATCGTCCTTGGCTCTGCCAACACCACCGCGACGCTGGCGATCTCCGCCGCGAACCTGGACTCGCTGACCAGCGCCTTCGGCGGTGCGGCGCCGTACCTCAACGCGCTCAAGCCCAACGAGCCGATCACCGTCGTCTTCAACCAGCCGATCGTCGAGGCCACGCGCACGGTGAAGGTGGTGGCCGAGGACTGCTCGACGAACGCGGCGGTCACCGTCACCCAGCGGGCGCCCAACGTGCTGTCCATCGCCCCCACCGCCTCGTGGACCACCGGCGCCGAGTACCACGTGGTGATCCGCGCCACCGGCCTCGACTCGGCCACCACCCGCGACTTCCGCGGCTACTTCTTCGCCATCGATCCGGCCGCCCCACGCCCCGTGGGCGCCTCCGCCACCTTCATCGCGAAGAAGGCCGCGGGCGCGATGAACGCCGGCGTCTTCGAGAGCGGCGACGAGCTGTACGTCGTCTTCGATACCCCGCTGTCGCTGCTGGGCGGGCCCCAGGGCCGCGCGTGGATCAGCTTCGATCTCAACGGGAACGGCAGCATCGGAGGCATGGACCCGGGCGAGCTGGGGAACCTCGACTTCAACTCCGGCTTCACCATCGATCTCGCCGAAGAGACGTTCGACCCGAAGACGAGCACCTTCACCTGCCGCACCAACGCGTACAGCTCGCGCTACCGGATCAACTACTCCGGCATCCCGCCGGGCGGAGTCACCTCCAACACCGCGATGAAGGTCACCCTGCCGGCCGATCAGAGCGGCGCCACCGGCTACCAGACGGCCTGGGGCCAGTCGGCCATCGGCAACTTCACCGGGAACCTGATGATCCGTCAGTGACGGCACTCGCGCTCGCACTGGCCATCACCCTGGGGGGCGCCGAGGTGCGGCTGGCGCCCGGCAGCGCGCACCCAGGCGATCCGGTCCTCATCACCGTCACCGGCGTCACCGCCGCACCCTCGGGCCGGCTGGGCGCGGAGGAGCTCACCTTCCTCCCCTTTCACGCCGGCTGGCAGGCGCTGGTGGGCCTGTCCGTGGAGAAGGCGGCTGGGGTGCTGCCGCTGGACCTGGTGGTGGAGGACTCGGACGGCCGCCGGGCCTTCACCGGCAGCCTCGACGTGCTGCCCCCCGACTTCCGCCACCGGCAGTTGACCGTCTCGAAGCGCTTCACCAGCCCGTCGAAGAAGGACCGGGCCCGCATGGCGCAGGACAACAAGGCCTTCGCCGAGGCCTTCGATCGCGACTTCGAGCCCTGGCTCTTCGCGGGCAACTTCGCCTGGCCGCGCGTGGCGGAGCTGACCGCGCCGTTCGGCGACATTCGCACGCTCAACGGCAAGAAGAAGAGCCAGCACTTCGGCCTCGACATCGACGGGGAGACGGGCGACCCGGTGTACGCGGCCAACGACGGCGAGGTGGTGCTGGTGCGCGAGTGCTTCGCCTCCGGCAACACGGTGCTGCTGCACCACGGCGGGAGGCTCTTCACCGCCTACTTCCACCTCTCCCAGTTCTCGGTGAAGGACGGCGAGGTGGTGACGAAGGGCAAGTTGCTGGGGCGGGTGGGGAAGACGGGGCGCGTCACCGGGCCGCACCTCCACTGGGGCGTCAAGCTGGACGGCCGCTGGGTGGACGGGGAGTCGCTGCTGGGGATCGACTTCGACCCGCCGCTCGCGCCGGCCCTCCCCGCCGTGGACGGCGGGCGCTGAAGTCTCAGCGATCGCTCCACTTCGGCGGGCGCTTCTCGAGGAAGGCCGTCACGCCCTCCGCCGCGTCCTCGGTCAGCACGTTCAAGGACAGCTGGGAGGCGAGGAACTCCACGGCCTGGGGCAAGGGAAGATCCTCGGCGGTGAAGAAGCTGCGACGGCCCAGCGCGAGGATCGCCTTGCTCTTCCCCGCCAGCTTGTTCGCCAGCGCGTCGGTGGCGGAGTCCAATTCGGCCGCCGGCACCACGCGCGAGACGAGGCCCCACTCCAGCGCCTGCTTCGCGGTGAGGCGCTCGCCCGTCAGCACCAACTCCAGCGCGCGCTTGCGGCCCACGTGCCGCTGCAGCAGCGCCATCACCATCATCGGGAAGAGGCCGCGATCGATCTCCGGGGTGCCGAAGCCGGCGTCTTCCGTGGCCACGGCGAGATCGCACGCCAGCACCAGCCCCAGCCCGCCCGCCAGCGCGTGCCCGTTGACCCGCGCCACCGTGGGCCTGGAGACGCCCTGAAAAGCCAGCAGAAGTTGCCCATAGCCCCGCCGCGCGTCGTGCAGCGCCAGGAAGCCCTCGCCGGACAGGCCGCCCAAGTCACCGCCCGCGCAGAAGACCTTCTGCCCCGCGCCGGTGAGCACCACCGCGCGCACGGCAGGATCCGCCTCGGCCCTCTTGAGTCCCTCGGTCAGCCCCGCCACCACGCCGGGAGACAGCGCGTTGCGGGCCGCCTCGCGATCGATGGTCAGCTTTGCCGTTCCGCCCTGGACTTCGTACCGGACTTCTCCGTCCATGGTGCCTCCGGAAGCGAGAGGGGCTGGCCCGCCCCGAGGACGCCGGAGAGGAAGGTCTCGGCCACCTGATCGCGCGCGCGCTCGATCGCGGCTTCGTCCCGCTTGTCGAGGATGCCCAGGACGAAGGCCGTCAGCCCCATCTCGATGGCGCCGAAGAGCATCACCGCGGCCAGCGCCGCATCGAGCTGGGAGGGCATCTCGCCGCGCCGCTGGGCCTCGCGGAACATCTCTGCCGCGCCCAGCACCACCTGGGTGAAGGCGCCGCCGCGGTTGACCGCCCCGCCCGCCGGGCTGCGGCCGACTTCGAGGATCAGCACCTTCACGCCCCGGGGATCCTTCCGGTACGCGTCGAAGGCCACGTGGACGATCCCGCGGATCCGCGCCGCGAGGTGCACGTCCTTCTCGATTTCCGCCTGCACGCGCCCCAGGAAGCCTGCCCAGCCGCTCTCGAAGACGGACTCGAGCAGCTCGTCCTTGTCCTTGAAGTAGTGGTACACGAGCCCGTAGGCGACGCCCGCTTCCCGCGCCACGTCGGCGATCCGGCAGCCGTGGAAGCCCTTCTTGGAGAAGACGTCCACTGCGGCGCGCAGGATCGTCTTCTTGCGCTCGGCCTCGCGCTCCACCCGCGTCCCTCTGGGCGCGCGGGCCTTCCCGTTGCCGCTACCGCTGCGCTCTCGCCGTGCCACGAAAGGTCCTCGAACGAAAGAGTTCACGCGACCCGAAGGAGGCGCGCTCGTTGATTCTGGAATCAGCCTTCGTGGACCCTACCCCAACGCGCGGGGGCGGCAAGGGCGTGGTGGATCAGGCCCTCACTCGATCGTGCCGGTCACCGAGCCCACGTTGATCAGTATCTGGTACGAATCGAGCGGGCTGGCGGTGAACCGGCAGGAGATCGCCGACTTGAAGCCAATCGCCGGGTTGCGCCGGGGTACGTTCTGTTCGAGCGGAACGTTGGGATCACGCGCGTCGCCGATCGAGAAGGACAGGTACCGGCCAGCGGGGTAGGTGAAGACGATTCCCGCGTTGGCCTGGCCGCCCCGGACCTTCACCGGCGATTCGTCCTCCTCGAGGATCGCGCACTTGTCGCCATCGCCGTTCTGAGCAAGTGAGTTGAACCAGGGATCGGCGACGTACCCCACCACGTCGAACGGCCCATAGCCGTTCAACGGGTCCCCGGCTTGCGCGCAAAGGGTTCCGGAACCAGGACAACGCAGATCCATGCGGCCCGTGATGGGGAGGAAGACCGGCCTGTGGCCGGGGACCGGCGGCTGCGGCGTCGGGGTGATGTCCTCGTCGTTGGGTATGCCCGTCCAGAGCAACTTCTCTTCCACCCAGATGAGGGTGTTGGCGTCCCACCGGTCGTTCTTCCCGTCCCAGATCAGATCCCCGTCGATGTCGATGAAGCGCTCTTCAGGATCCCAGGTGCCGTTGTCGTTGGAATCGACGAAGGGCTCTGTGAGATCGTCGATGTCTTCGCCCTGATCATAGCGGCCGTTGTTGTTGGAGTCAGTGAAGCCCTCTTCTCCCGAGGTCACCGCGATCATGGTCACCAGGTTGTCTCGCGGGTTGTTCTCGTAGAAGGTCCCGTCGGGCATCCGGCGGATCGGATCGGGGCGCCGGGGTTCGCGCAGCGTGGGGGCGCCCGGAGGCCTCATCAGGGGGTTTTCCACCCAGTCGTACGGCTCCATCCACAGCGGAGCGAGGTAGGTCCCGGTGTGGGTCGAGTCGTAGAGCGGCGCCCAGGAGAACTGATCGGGGGGCACGTCCATCGGGAGCGGCAGCGAGGTCTTGTGGAGGATGGCCGCGCTCCCCACGTTGTCCGCCGTCGAGGTCTCCGTGGGCCCCACCGCTCCGGCCTCGGTCATGAACGAGATGAGGGCCCCGGCCACGCCGTCACCGTTGCGATCACCCGCGTGCGCTGAGCAACTGATCTTGATGCCGGCGATCAGCGAGCGCGATTGATCGTACGCGCCGATCGCGTGCCGGCCACCGGATCCCGGGCCGGCGATCTCGCCGCACTGGAAGGTGAACTGCCGGCCGTTGGGCACCGTGCCGGCGAAGGTGATGGGCGGAGACTTGACCGTCTTGTCACCTGAGGTGGCGACGACGATCACCGAGTTGACGCGGGTCGTCGCCACCACCTGGGTCTCCGCGAAGCCGCTGCCCTTGAGCGAGCTGGCGGACCGCGGGTTCAAGGTGACACCGGCCTTGTCCGACTCCAGCTTGAAGTCGACGTTGCTGCCGGCCAGCGGGACGCCGCGGTAGTCGAGCAGCTTGAAACGCACCGTCACCACGTCGCCGATCCTGGGCTGGGGCGGGAGGACCTCGACGAACTCCATCTGGGCCGGGCCCGAGGGTCCACAGGCGGACAGCGACACCAGAGCCAGGACGGCCAGTGCTCGAACGCGCATGGGCGCATCTTCGAAGCCACCTCCTTGATCGTCAAGGAGAAGCCACGCCGATGCTGCCGAACCGGCTCACGGTGAGCGTGGCACCGACATCTGGGAAGGCCCAGGTGCCGTCGGTGCGCGGGCGCTGCGTCGCGAAGACCTCCAGCCGCCAGCAGTCGCAGGCCGGCGCCCAGGACACGCCGACGGTGTGCTGGGCCAGGGAGAAGCGCTCCTCGGTCCCCCAGAGACGATCGAGGAGGAGCGCGTCGTAGCGCAGCCCCACCGTGCCGAACTGCCAGCGCGCGCCCGCTGAGAGGATGTTCGAGCGCGCCTGCACCCCGGAAGGCACCATCGGCCCGAAGAGGAGATCGACGGGCGCACGGGTCCGGTTGCTGCCGTCGTCCAGCAGGTTGTCGTACGCGGCGTACGCGGCGTGGCCCCGGCCGTCGTCCACGCCGCAGGTGGCGCTCAGCCGGGTGAGCCGGGGCGTCACCGGATCCACCCGCACCGTCGCGCCGGCGTTGACCCACCCCAGGGAGAAGGTGGCCCGCCCGTAGGACTCCGCCAAGGCAGGTCCGGTCCGCTCCGGAGCGACGAAGTCGAAGCCCTGCCCGAGATCGAAGCGGAAGACGGGCCCGGCGCCCCCTGCCCGCCCCAGCCGCTGGCGGACCTCGGCGATCGCCTGCACGCGCGCCGTGGCCGCTCCGGCCGGGGCGTTGGGGATGGAGCGATCCACCTCGTCGTACGGCACCGGCTCGAGCTCCGCGTTGTTGCTTCCGCGCACCACCGCCGGCACCGCGCGCACCTCCACCACCGGGGTGATCGCGTGCCGGAGCGCGCCGCCTGCGAAGCTCCTCGCCAGCTCCGTCTCCACCCGCGCGCCCAGCAGCGGATAGCCGCGCTGCCAGGTGCGCCCCGTCACCTCGCCCAACCACAGCGACTGCCGGTACCCGGCGAAGGCCGACAGGGACACCACGTCGCCGGGCGTGCCGGCCACCGAGAGCCTGGGGAGGAGGGAGAGGCGATCGCGCGCCTCGCGCTCTCCGGGCTGAAAGACGCGATCGCCCTGCCCCACCTTGTCCGCCGCGGTGACACCGCACGCGCCCGAGAGCGCCTCGGGGAAGTAGAGCCGCTCCCGCAGGCACTGGAACTCCAGCTCGCTGCCGGTGTCGTCGGTGAGGCGCCCTTCCGTCGCCACGGGGCTCTCATCGCCGGTGAGCCCGAAGAGCGGCGAGAGGCGCACCGCGTCGGCCTGCACGTCGATCGCCAGCGGGCCGGCCAGTCGCTTCGTGGGCAGGGTGAAGGTGAGCGCCGGCAGCCGCTGCAGCGGGTTCGGCCCATAGCGGGGCGCGGTACTCGAGGAGAGCTCGGGCTGCCTCCCCAGCCAGGTGTAGCCGTAAGCGAGCTCCTGCCGCAGCGTCACGTCCAGCGAGACGAGGTGATCCGCGCTCCGCTGCGTCGCCAGCGCCGTGCTGCGCAGGTAGCCGTTGGTGCTCGCCACCACGTCGGGCGTCACATCGCGGTTGTAGAAGCCGTCGGAGTACAGCTTCGCGTCCACGCGCAGCCCGAAGCCGTGATCGAAGTCCTGCAGGTGCTGCCAGCTTCCCTCGCCGCGAACCCCGCGCGGGTCGGGCCCCTTCAAGGACGGCGTCACCGGATCGCGCTCGGCCCGCGCGTCGTAGAGGATCCCCAGAGACAGCCGCCCCTGCGCCCGTTGGGACGGCACATAGCGCAGCTCGCCGAGGAGGCGCGGGCCCGCCAGCCCGTAGTCTCCGGTGCCACCGGTGAAGAAACCTGGCGTCAGGGTGAGATCCGCGCTCCGCCCCAGGGTGAGGAAGACCGGCTGCTCCAGGCTGAAGCCGTTGAGCTGCGTGTAGTTGGGCCGCGGGAAGAGGAGGCCCGTCTGCCGATCCGTCATCGGCAGGGACAGCCACGGCAGCCACAGCACCGGGAGCTGCTTCACCCGCACCACGGGGGAGACGACCGAGACGCGCTCCGCCTCGGTGTCGATGGACGCCGAGGACGCGGAAATCGACCACGAGGGCTCCTTGAAGTCGCACTCGCACGGGACGAGCTCGAGGTGATCGACGTCCCAGCGCGGGCCGTCGCGCGAGAGGTGGTTGCCTTGTAGCAGCGCGTTCGTCCGGCCCGTCGCGTCGATCGCCTCCGCCGTCTCCGCCGCCAGCAAGGCCTCCTTCGTGGTGTCCACCTTGGAGACCGCCCGGCCGTCGAGCAGGAAGAGCTCGCGGACCTCATCGCCGTCCAGGCGCACCGTCACCACGTCGGCGGTGACCGCGAGCAGCCCGCCCTGGGTGATCCGCGCCACCACGTGGCCCGTGGCGGTGACCGCCGATTGGGCTCGATCGTAGACGACGCGATCCGCGGTGATCGCCAGGTCAGTGCCGCGCAGGACCGCGTGACCTTCGGCCGTGGTGCGATCCGCGCGGCCGTCGTGAAGGACGCGCTCCGCGGTGATCGTGATCTGCCCCTCACCCCCGATGGGGGAGAGGGAAACGAGCGCTGCACAGAGGAGAGAGGACGGGACGACGAGCACGCCCGCCCACTCTTACTCCGGCCGCTCGAACTCCAGCACCAGCTCGTTGCCCTGCTGGCTGGCCCGGTACGCCACCGCCTGCTTCAGGCTGATGGTGACGCGCACCCGCTCGTCGGAGATCTCCTCCGGCTTCACCAGGGCCACCGCGGTGTCGAAGAAGGACGCGTCGAGGATCCGCTCGTTGTTGGGCAGATCGATCTGCGTCCGCTCCAGCGTCACCACCACCTGCCGATCCTCGTCCTCGCCCACGGAGTAGCGGACCGCCGAGGTGGTGCGCAGGAAGATCTTCCCCACGCCGTCATTCTGCTTGAAGCCCACGTAGGTGACGCGGGCCCTGGCGCCTGAGGCGATCAGCTCGGCGGGCGACGGCGTCTTCGCGGCGGCGGCCTCAAGCTCGCGCTGGCGGCGCGCCTTCTCTTCTTTGTCTGCCTTCGCCAGCCGCTCCGCCTCCGCCTCCCGCCGCTGGTGCTCCTTCGCCTCCCGCTCCGCTTTGTCCGCGTCCAGCTTCGCCAGGCGCGCGGCCTCCGCCTTCGCGACCTTCTCAGCTTCTGCCTCGCGCTGCCTGCGCTCCTTCTCCGCCTTCTCTGCCTTCTCCGCGTCCAGCTTCGCCAGCCGCTCCGCCTCCGCCTTCGCCTTCGCCTCTTGGTCCGCCAGCCGCCTCCGCTCCTTCTCCGCCTTCTCCGCCTCCACCTTCGCCAGCCGCTCCGCCTCCGCCTTCGCCTTCGCCTCTTGCTCCGCCAGTCGCCTCCGCTCCTTCTCCGCCTTCTCCGCCTCCACCTTCGCCTTCGCCTCCTGCTCCGCCAGCCGCTTCCGCTCCTTCTCCGCCTCCAGCTTCGCCAGCCGCTCCGCCTCCGCCTTCGCCTTCGCCTCCTGCTCCGCCAGCCGCTTCCGCTCCCTCTCCGCCTTCTCAGCCTCCAGCTTGGCCAGCCGCTCCGCCTCCAGCTTCGCCAGCAGCTCCGCCTCCGCCTTCGCCTTCGCCTCCTCCGCCTCGCGCCGCTTCCGCTCCTTCTCCGCCTTCTCCGCCTTCTCCGCCTCCAGCTTGGCCAGCCGCTCC
>JADLDB010000031.1 GCA_020846875.1 Myxococcales bacterium
CAGATGAACTGGGTGCTTCCCCTCACCACCCTCACGCTGATGGAGGTGGTGCTGGGCATCGACAACATCATCTTCCTCTCCATCCTCGTCGGCGCGCTGCCCGAGCAGCAGCGACGCAGCGCCAGGCTCTTCGGGCTGGGGCTGGCGCTGGGCGCGCGGCTGCTCCTGTTGTTCGGCATCCGCTGGGTGATGGGGCTGGAGGCCGCGGTGTTCCACTGGTCGAGCATCGGCTGGGTGCCCGAGCTGTGGCTGGCGAGCCACCACGTCGACGTGGTGACGGGGAAGGACCTGGTGCTGATCTGCGGTGGGGCCTTCCTCATCGCCAAGAGCGTGCTCGAGATCCACAAGAAGACCATGGAGGACGAGGAGGCGGAGGTGGCCGCGAAGGCGCAGGGCGCCTCCTACGGCATGGTGATCGCGCAGATCGTCGCGCTCGACCTGGTCTTCTCGCTGGACTCGGTCATCTCGGCCATCGGCATGGTGAAGCAGGTGTGGATCATGGTGGTGGCGATGCTGATCGCGGTGGCCTTCATGACGGCCTTCGCCGGCAGCATCTCGGCCTTCATCGAGCGCAACCCCACCTTCAAGATGCTGGCGCTGGCCTTCCTGGTCCTCATCGGGGTGGTGTTGGTCGCCGACGGCTTTGGGCAGGAAATCAACAAGGGGTACATCTACGCGAGCATGGTCTTTGCGCTGGCGGTCGAGCTGCTCAACCTGCGCGCGCGCCGGCGCAGGAGAGCCAGAGCCGCGAGCTGACCCGAGGGGCACGAGGCCGAAGCTGCTCAGGAAGATTCTGGTGGGGACTTCTCCCGCCCGCTTCGCACGCGGTGGGGTGAGACGCGGCGAGGATCAGTCGAAGAGGAACTCGGGGTCGCACGCGTACTGCTGGCAGGCGTGCACGCCCCCGGTCCAGGAGACCAGCGAGTAGCCGGCCGCGCAGCTGGGCACGTACGCGGCGCAGGCGCCCGGCTCGACGCAGCCGGTGGGCATGACGCAGCGGTCGGCGTTGCGCTGCAGGGCCACCACCTTGCCCGCGGGGCACCGCATCATCGCGGGGCGCGGGCAGGACTGCGTCAGGTCGGGCAGCTTCACGAAGACCTGGCTGGCGTCCAGCACCAGCTCGCGGTTGATGCCAACGCTGCTGCCGGGGCGGAACTTGCCGGCCACCAGCGCGCCCTTGCTCCTCACCCGGCCTTCGAGCCACGCGTCGTCCACGCGCGGAAGGCTGGCGCGCGAGGTGTCAAGGCCGGTGGCCAGGGTGGCCGCGGTGGAGTGCAGCTTCGTCGCCTTCAGCGTGGGGCAGGGCGCCACGAAGCACTGCACGTTCACCGCCGCCACCTTGTAGAAGAGCTCCCCCGTCGCGGGCTCGACGCCCGGCATGCCGCGCCACGCGGAGGTGACGAGGAAGGGCCGGGTGTGGAACTGCGGCTCCTCGGCGCCCAGCTTGCCGTAGAGGATGACCTCGCCCTCGGGCGCGCTGTACACGTCCGCCTGCACCTCGTCCGACAGGCCGGAGGCGGAGAAGTCCAGCCCGCTCACGTACTGCTCGTTCAGCGCCACGCGGTTGACGTCGTGCACCCAGAAGCCGCCGCACATCGGCGACACGCAGCGCCGTGCGTCGCGCCGCAGCTGCACGTAGGTGCGCGAGCGCGCCGACAGCTCCGCCGAGTCCCCGCCCACCTCGTCCTCGAAGTCACCCAACTGCGCGTCCGTCGGCCCGCACGCCGAAACCGCCACCGCCAGCACTGCCCACCAGAGTGAGGTCTTCATGGGCCAGCCCATACGACACTGTGGGATAGGAGTCTACATCCTCCAGCGGCGCGGCGTCGGGCCGAACATCCTCGTTATTTCAGCCGGTTGAGGACGAACATCAACGAGGACTCGACCCGATTCGCCCGCGCCGAAGCTCCCCCCTGCTCCAGCCCCCAGGGGTCCCCGCCGTCACGCCGCCGCCACCAGGTCCGCGCGCTGCGCTGGAGCAGCCGCACCGCCCGTTCCTCAGGCTCCGCACCGGAGGAACGCCCAGGGCCGGCTTGACAGGGCGCTTCGCCGCGGCGAAGGGTGGCCGCGCATGCTGATTCCCCTGGGGACGCGGACGGCACCGGAGGACCTGGTGGGCCTGCTGCTCGAGTGCCACCAGCGCATCCGCACCTTCACGCGCCTGGCGCAGGAGGTCGGCCGCCGCGCCGAATTGCCCGCCGCGGAGGCCGTGGAGGCGTGCGCGCGGGTCGAGCGCTACTTCGTGCAGGCGCTGCCGCTGCACGTGGAGGACGAGGAGGCGAGCCTCCTGCCGCGGCTGCGCGGCCGGCGCGCCGACGTCGACGCCGCGCTCGAGGTGATGCACGCGCAGCACGCGGAACACCAGGCCGCCTTGACGGCGCTGCTCGCCGCCGCCGCCGAGGTGCGCCGCGCGCCGGGTGCCAGCCACGCCCGGGGGCGCCTGCTCGCCGCCGCCACCGCGCTCTCGGCCGAGTTCGAGCGCCACCTGGCCAACGAGGAGCAGGTGCTCTTCCCCGCCGTGCGGGCGCTGCTGGACGAAGGCGCGCAGGCCCAGGTCATCGCCGAGCTGCGCGCGCGCCGGCAGAGCGCGCCTGGCCGATGACGCCCCTCGACGCCGTGCTGCTCGCGGCGCTGGGCCACGTCGTCGACGCGCCGGACGTGGAGGCGGGCTTCGAGCGCGTCAAGGAGCTCACCGGCGCGGACTTCGACTTCGCGTCGTTTCGTTTCGCCCTCGCCGCCGCCATCCGAGAGGGGCTGCTCCTCGAGCCCATCCGCCTGCCCCCGGGCGCGCTGCACTGCCACTGGCGCCTCGAGCTGACGCCGAAGGGCCTCGCCGCCGCGCGCGCCGCGGCCCGCTGACGAGGGAGGCGCAACACCATTCACTCCCAACTGGCGGTGTGCCTATGGTCGGCCCCAATGGCCCGCGTACGGTTCGCGTGGTGGGTGCTTCTGCTGGGGGCATTGGCGCCTGGGTGCATCTGCGGCTACCCGCAGACCATCGTGGGCAACGGCGTGCCGGAGAACGAGGCGCGCCTCGTGGGGGCCTTCAAGCGGGCGCGCTTCGAGGGCGGCATCACCGCCACCGTGCTGCCCGGACAGCGGAACGTGAAGCTGACGGCCGACTCCAACCTGCTCCAGTACCTCGAGACGTACGTGGAGAGCGGCGAAGTCTTCGTGGCCCGCGTCCGCCCCGACGTGACGCTGGCCCCGGTGGTGGGCCTCAAGGTGGAGGTCACCAACGACGTGGTGGAGGGCCTCGAGCTGCAGACGGGCTCGCGCGCGGCGGCCGCCGCCAGCCCGGTGACGCTCTTCCGGCTGACGGCGTCGGGGGGCTCCTCGGGCACGGTGACGGGCCTCGCCTCCACCCAGTTGGAGGTGTCCGCCACCGGCGCCTCCACCGCCATCGCCACGGGGCAGGCCACCTCGGTGAACGCGGTGGCCCAGGACGACTCCGTCGTCCACGCCGAGGAGGTGACCGCCAGCAGCGTCAGCGTGACGGGCAATAACCGCGCCCACCTCACCGTGCGCGCCTCCGCCCAGGTGACGGGCACCCTCACCGGCGGCAGCACCCTCGTCGTCTACGGCGGCGGCACCGTCACGGTGGACAAGTCGGCCGACTCCACCATCGAGGTGAAGTAGGCCGGCGGACCAGCAGAGGTGTCTCAGCCTGAAGCCAGGCTCTCGAGAAGCTGTCGCTCGGGCGGCACCGTCACCCAGGACCCACCGGGGGAAGGGCCCCCGCAACCGCGTTCGCCTTGCGCCTGTGCCGCGGAACGTGGTTTGGCGCGCTGCTGTCGCCGCCACCAGGCCCTCGTGAGGTTCCATGCGTCGCTTCGCCCTCGTCTCCCTGCTGCTCGTCCTCTCCTGCGCCTCGCCGGAGGGCACGGGGCTGGCCCCCACGCCCGAAGGCAGCGGCGCGCTGGTGACTTTCGACGTCTACCACCGGCCGCTCCCGGACGTTCCGCTGCCCAACGACTTCGCCTCGCGCTTCGACGGCACGTCCCCCACCGGCAAGCGCCTCAACGCCAGCATGGTGGCCCCGACCGCCTGGGAGTCGAAGACCCGGCGTGACCTCGACGGGCTGGACGGCTGGGGCACCCTGGCGCCCCTCTCGGTCAGCTTCGAGAAGGACCTCGACACCGAGAACCTCATCCGCCGGCACCACGGCGACGGCCTCGACACCAGCGACGACGCGCTGCTCGTCATCGACGTCACCCGCGGCTCACCGGACTTCTGCAAGGCGGTGCCGCTCGACCTGGGCGAAGGCGCCTTCCCGGTGCGGCTCGACCGCGCCGACTACTACCCGGACGACCCCCGCGCGGGCCTGCAGAGCCTCCTCTTCGAGGAGGCCGAAGAGGACTTGAACGGCAACGGCGCCCTCGACCCCGGGGAAGACACGGACCTGGACGGGGTGCTCGACCACCCCAACACCCGCAGCGCGGCCGACCCGTCCCTCATCACCTTCTACGAGCGCGAGACGAAGACGCTGCTGGCCCGGCCGCTCTACCCCTTGCGCGAGGCCACCACCTACGCGGTCGTCCTCACGAAGAACCTGGTCGACGTCGACGGCGCGCCGGTGCGCTCGCCCTTCGCGTACGTCAACCACGCCGCGCAGACCCGCGCCCTCCAGCCGCTCGCCGACGAGTGCCTGGGGCAGCTCGGCTTCTCCGTCGGCGACGTGGCCTTCGCGTGGACCTTCACCACCCAGGCGTGGACCCGCGCGCTGGTGGCCGCGCGCGACGGGCTGTACGGCAAGGGGCCCTTCGCCCGCCTGGCCACCGAGTTCCCCCCCGACATGACGCTGGCCGCGGTGCGCGCCCGCGGCGCCGGCGTCACCAACCAGCGCCTGGTGCCCAACGCCCTCTTCCTCGAGCTGGCGAAGAGCCTGTACTCGCAGTTCGGCTCGGGCAGCTCGGCGGCGCAGGAAGCGCTCTTCTTCGACAACTTCGCCTTCCTCGACTTCCACGCGCTGGGCACGGTGGACTCGCCGCAGTTCTTCCCGCGCTTCGCCGAAGACGGCGTGACGCAGTTGCCGCTCACCGAGCAGGTGTGGCGCTTCGACGCGAGCAGCGGGCAGGCCTTCGTGCGCAAGGAAGGCGTCAACTTCTGGCTGATGGTGCCCAAGCATCGCGCCGGCCCGGCCCCGGTGGCCATCTTCATCCACGGCCATGGCTCGACGAAGTTCGACGCGATGAACGTCGCCGGCTTCCTCGCGCGCATGGGCGTCGCGACGCTGGGCATCGACGCCGTCAGCCACGGCGTGGACATCGACACCGTCACCCAGGAGTTGGTGCGCGGCCAATTCAAGCAGCGCGGCATCGAGGGCATGGGCACCGCCATCATCGCCGGGCGCGCGCTCGACCAGAACGCCGACGGCAAGCTGGACTCCGGCGCCGACTACTGGACGTCGTACCTCTTCCACACCCGCGACGTGGTGCGGCAGACGGCGGTGGATCTCTTCCAGGTCATCCGCACCCTCAAGAGCTTCGACGGCACGCGCCGCTGGAGGTACGACGCCAACGGCGACGGGCAGGACGACCTCGCGGGGGACTTCGACGGCGACGGCGCGGTGGACGTGGGCGGCGAAGCCCCGGTGCACCTCGTGGGCGGCTCGCTGGGCGGCATCATCTCCAGTTACGTGGGCGGCCTCGAGCCCCACGTCGAGTCCGTCATCCCCATCATCGGCGGCGGCGGCCTGGCCGACATCGGCACCCGCAGCACGCTGGAGGGCGTGCGCGACGCGATGGTGCTGAGGATGATGGCCCCCCTCATCCTGGTGCGCGACGGCGTGGTGTACGAGGCGGTCCCCGACTTGACGGAGTACCGCGAGTACCAGGTGGCGACGCTCTCGAAGGTGCCGGCCCCGGGGTCCATCGCGGTGCTGAAGAACCTCGACTCCGGCGAGTGGCGGTGCGGCCGCGTGCAGCCAAACGGCCACCTGCGCGTCGCGGTGCCCAGCGACAAAGGCCACCGGCTCGAGCTGTCCTTCTACCCGGGCGAGCTGCCCAGCCGCGAGCGCGAGGGCTGCCAGCCCGAAGGAGAGCCCACCCAGCGCGTGTCGCGCTTCGAGGCCGACGTGACGTACCAGGGCGCCACCTGGGCGGCGGGCAGCGACTTCCTCGCCGTCACCGACGGCTTCGGCCTGAGGCGCAACAACCCGGAAATCCGCCGCATGATGGGGCTCGCGCAGGTGGCCCTCGAGAGCGCGGACCCCGCCAACTCCGCGCCCTTCATGCACGGCGAGCGCACGCTGACGTACGGCACGGGCGAGACGGTGTCGACGCGGGCCTTCTACATCCAGACGATGGGTGACTCCGGCGTGCCCACCGCCTCGGGCGTGACGCTGGGGCGCGCGGTGGGGCTCATCAACTTCCGCGACGTGGACCCGCGGTACGGCAAGTCCGTCCACCAGGTGCTGGTGGACACCGGCACCGTGGAGGGCGCGGAGTCCTCGGGCCGGTGGCTCGACGGACAGGGCCAGCCGGTGTTGATGGACATCGACGACCTGCAGAACCTCTCGCCCGCGGGCGACGGCTTCGACGTGCCGCGGCTGAGTCCGGCGCTGCGGTTGATTCGGCCAAACAGCGCCGCGCAGGGCGGCGGGAAGACGGCCATGCTGTTCCCGATGATGAGCCCCCGGGGCGTGCACGGCTTCCCGCAGCCCACGCCCGAGAAGCCCTTCGACCTCGGCTCGCTGCTCATCAACCAGATGATTCGCTACCTCGCCACCGACGGCCGCGAGCTCGACCTCGACCCCTGCCAGCTCGACTGGAGCTGCAGTTGGCTGCCGCCGGTGCAGTGAGAGCCGGCCTCCACCTGGGCGCGGTGGCGGCACCACCCGATGAGGCGCTCGACGGAAGTCGCGGTGCTTCGGGTCCGCGCTCTCCATTCAGTGGCCTCGCCGGCCGGCGTCAGGGGTGACAGGCGGCGCTGGTGCGAGCGCTTCACTTCAGCGCGGCCAGCCGCACCGGTACAGCGGGGCCCGCGCGCTCGCGTCGTCCGGGTCCGCCACCAGCCGCAACTCCCAGCGGCCCGCCACCTCCACCGCGCACACCCCCTCCAGCTTCACGCCCGCCGCGGTGAGGAGCGACGCGCCTTCCGCCCGTCCGTCCGCGGCCAGCACCCCGACGACGCTGCCCGCCACCTCGCCGTCGTCCCAGGGGTTGTCCGTGGCCTCCGCCGCCGCGGTGAAGAGCAGCTCGCCACGGGGCCCCACGCAGAGGTCCGTCAGCGACAGCGGCACTCCCTCCAGCGCCCCCAGCGCCACCGGCGTCACGCCGCGCAGCGCCCGCGCCGTCACCTCACCGGCCGCCACCTCCACCTCGAAGACGGCCCTGTCCAGCCGCACCAGCGCGTCCTCGCGGCCCGGCCCGTTGCCCCGCTGCGCCAACAACACCTCGCCGCCGCGCGCCACCCCGCCTTCCACGTTGAGCGCCTCGAAGCGCGAGGCCAGCGCGGCGTAGAGAGGGGAGAAGTCCACCTCCGCCGGCGGCCCTCCCGTCACGGCGAGCCACACCCCCCGGCGCCGCGCCGGCCCCGAGCCCGAGCCCAGCGCCAGCAGCCTTCCGCCCACCTCCAGCAGCGCCTCGAAGTCCGGCTTGGCCGCCTTCGCAAGCGCCGCCCCGCCCGCGCCCGGCCGCAGCGGCAGCAGGGAGGGGCTGCTTCCTTCCAGCGAGACGCGCAGCAGCGCCAGGCCGTCGTCCGCCACCACGAAGAGGCTGCCCTGGTGCCACACCACCCCGCTGGCCGCCGCCACGTCGAGGTGCGCGAGCAACTCCAGCGCCGGCATGCCGGTTAGCGCGCCCTGGCTGACTGGCCGCCCTGCTGCACCACCAGCTTGCGGCCGAAGGCCTGGTCCACGGCCATCAACCAGGCGCGGAAGGCCGGGTAGTCCTTCGCGCTGATGCGCGGCACCTTCAGCGCCAGCACCCCTTCCGCCCGCAGCCCGCCCTCCACCCGGCGCGTGACGAGGCGCAGGGTGCCGAAGGGCGAGTCCTCCACCACGTCCGCCGGCACCTCCGGCAGCGTCCACCCCGCCGGCACCAGGTAGGTGAAGACGAGGTGATTCACCCACACGCCGGGCAGCGCCACGTCCCAGGTGCGCTCCGAGAGGGGCGCCAGGGCCTGGGTGAAGGTGCGGCTGGCGCCGAAGGGGTAGAAGCGCAGCACGCCTCCGCCGGCCTCGGCGTAGCGGGGCAGGGTGGCGGTGAAGTCCAGCGTCACCGGTTGCTCCAGCGCCTTCACGTCCGACACCGCCAGCGTGCCCACCTGCGCCCCGGGGAAGGACTGGGCCCACTGCTGCTCGAAGACGGACTGGCGGGTGGCCGGCGTCTCGTAGGCCCGCCGCTGCTCCGGCGCCCCCTGGCCCGTCGTCTTCAACTGCCCCTTCACCTGCGCGCTGCCGTCCACCCTGAGGGACACCGTCAAGTCCAGCAGCGACACGTTGTCCTCGGGCGTCGCCTCCGGGCTGGTGAAGAAGCGGCTCTTCCCCTCGGGCTCCACCACCAGCACGTTGGCCAGGCGGTCCGCCGAGGGCAACTCGGTGCTGCCGTGGAACTCCGCCGTCCCGTCGAGGAAGCGGTCCAGCTTCGGCACGTAGACGATGGCGTGGTTGAAGGCCGACAGCGACGCCACCTCGCCGGACAGGTTGCCCAGGCTGCGCATCCGCAGCAGCACCAGCCGCGACTCCACCCCCGCCACGGCCAGCATCGCGTGGATGAGGGACGCCTTGTCCTTGCAGTCCCCGAAGCGCCGCGCCAGCACCCGGTCCACCCGGTACGGCTTGTACCCGTGGATGCCGAACTCCAGCGCCACGTAGCGCGTGTTGGTGACGACGAAGCCGTACAGCGCCGCCACCACCGCCGCGGTGTCCTTCCTGTCCACGCCCTTCAGCGTCGCCTCCACCGTGCGCTTGAGCTCCTCGTTGGGCACCAGTTGGTCGCGCACCAGCCCCCAGTAGTAGCGGCCCACGTCC
The DNA here is from genome assembly GCA_020846875.1 of Myxococcales bacterium. Lineage (GTDB taxonomy): Bacteria > Myxococcota > Myxococcia > Myxococcales > Myxococcaceae > JADLDB01. Next base: position 8,975 of record JADLDB010000031.1, read on the forward strand.
TCCCAGGTGCGGTAGGTGGAGAGGTGCAGCGGCGTGGCCACCTCCGCCCAGCCCGGCATGTTCGGCTCCGGCACCAGCCGCGGCACCCTCGAGGCCTCGAAGCGGTACACGGTGCGCTCCCCCGCCGGCGCCTGCGAGGTGGACAGCCACGAGGGCAGCCCCTGGCGATTCCAGTACAGCGGTCGCGCCTTCGGCATCTCCACCACGTAGCGGTAGCGCAGCTTGCTGCTCATCCCCTGCACCGCGTCCACGTCGCCCCAGTAGTCGGACAAGAGGTTGTCGACGGCCACGTCCTCCAGCCGCCACTGCACCTCCAGCACGTCGCCCGGGGCCAGCGCGGGGAAGGTGAGGAGGCGCGCCCGCGTGTCGTAGTACATGCCCGTCCAGGGCTCGTTGAGGTTGCGGTCCTGCTCGCTGAAGGAGTCCACCACGCTGCCGTCCGGCTTGGTGATGCGCGTCTTCAGCACCCGCAAGTCCTGCCTGTCCGGGCTCCAGGTGAGGGGCAGTTGCCGGTACGTCTCCACTCCGCGCTGCGTCTGCACCTTCACCACCAACTGGGTGAAGCGGGCCGCCACCCCCGACGGCTGCACCTTCACGTGGGTGACCTCCGCCAGCACCACCGCGTCCTCGGCGCCTAAGTCCCCGCCTGGCGCCTTCAGCAACTCCGCCACCGGGAAGGCCTCCTGCGAGACGGCGTCGTCGTCGCCGCGCAGGGTGCGCACCATCTCCTTCAGCACCGGGTTTTGCGGCTTGAGGGCCAGCGAGCGCTGAAAGCTGTCCAGCGCCGCGTCCTTCTGCCCCGCGTGGAGCAGCGCCCGGCCCTCGCGCTCGTAGACGTCTGGCTCCTCCGGCGCCAGCGCGCGCGCCTGCCCGAAGGCCGCCTTCGCCTCCTCCAGCTTCCCGTTGGCCGACAAGAGCTCCGCCAGGCGCAGCAGCGAGCCCGAGTCGAAGGGGTCCAGCGCCAGCACCTTGCGGTATTGCTCCGCCGCCTCATCCACCTTCCCCAGGTCCGCCAGCAGGGTGGCCAGCGCGCGCCGGGTGCCGGTGTCGTCGAAGCGCAGGGCCAGCACCAGCCGGTAGCGCTCCACCGCCTCGTCCAGCCTCTCTCTGCGGCGGGAAGAGGCCGCCGCCTCCCGCGCGATGGAGGGGACATGCTTCAGCTTCGCGAAGGCCTCCTCGGTGGCGCGCTGCGCGCCGACGCGGTCCCCCAGCGCCTCCAGCGCCCGCACCTTCACCACGTGCGCCGGGGCGAAGAGGGGGAAGGCCTTGAGCAGCGCCTCGGTGTGCTCCAGCGCCTCCGCGGGGTGCTCGCGGTCCAACTCCAGCCGGGCCAGGGCCAGCCGCGCGAAGGGGTGCTGGGGGGCGAGCCGCACCGCGGCCTCGAGGAAGCGCCGCCTCTCGTTGAAGTCGTCGGCTTGCAGCAGCCCGGCCGTCAACTGCAGCCCGGCGTCGTCCGGCTTCTGCAGGGCCGCGCGCTTCGCCTCCACGTCCGGGGTGTGCTCCACCTCCGGCCAGGCGCGTGTCCAGGCCAGCACCGTGGCCCAGTCCGCGCGCAGCGCCGCGTCGCTGGGCGCGGCCCGCACCTTCTTCTCCAGCGCGTCGGACAGGGTGGGCAGCGGCGAAGGCTGCGGCGCCGGGCCCTTCTCCAGCGGCGGCACCACCTCGGGCAGCGCGACGGCCAGGGCGCCCTTCGCGCCGTCGGCCTTCTCCGCACGGAAGTAGAAGCCGAAGGGGCCCGACACCTGGCACACCTTCAACAGGACGCGGTTGGTGCCCTTGCGCAGCGTCACCTGCACCCGGTGCTGGTCCGGCCGCGGCCGGTTGTAGCGGTCCGAGGACGACACCTTCACCCCGTTGACGAAGAGGCGGTACGCGCCGGGCGTCCCCAGGCTCAAGTCGGCCTTCATCACCTCGTCCGCTTGCAGGAAGGTGAGGCCGTAGCCCACCGCCTCCGTGGCCGGCTGCAGCGAGAGAGAGAGGTCCACGTAGCCGTCCGCGCCGAAGGCGTTGGGCTTGCGCCAGCCCACCTCGCGGGTGGCGGCCGGGTAGGTGGCTTTCAAGTCCAGCGCCGACTCCGGGCCCCAGTCGGTGTCGCAGCCCGTCTTCCCTTCGTTGTCGAAGCTGCCCACCACCCACCAGTCCTTCACGAAGCCCAGCTGCGCCAGCGACTCCTGCGACTTCACCGTCCGGCCGCGGGCGCGCTCCACGTCGGCCAGCAGCAGCTTCGCCAGCACCCGCACCTGCGGGTCCACGTTCCGCCGCCACGTGACGGTGGTGTATGGCTCGGCCAGCAGGTTCAAGTCGTCCACCTCGTCCAGCAGCGCGTGCAGCTTCACCAGCGCGGCCGCCGCCCGTGACTCATTGGGTTGCGAGAGGGCCTGCCTGGCGAGCGCCTCGGCTTCGGCGGTGACGGGGCTGTCCAGGCGCGGGGCGGACGCCAGGCAGAGGGCGGCGGTGAGGGACAGGAGCATCGGGCGTGAAAGCGTAGTCGGCTGACGCGCACGTGGCTTTGGGGAAGTGGACCGAAGAGGCAGTGGAGGTGGCGAGGCCGCGCCGCGGCGATTAGTCGTCCGCGCGACGCCTTGGCTCCATCGTGTGCCTTCGTGTCCGGCCGCGCTGCGTGCTCCCCCGACGCGCAGCGCGCCGTTTTTGCCGGAGGCTCACCGCTCGTTGGCGGCGAGGTCCCAGGGCACCTCGTCGTCGGGGGCTTCACCGCGCGCCGGCTTCTCTTGGACGCGGTTGTCGAGGAGGGCCCGGGGGTCGAAGGCCAGCACGCTGTCGCCCACCTCGGGCAGCGTGAGGTTGGAGATGACGGTGGACACGGTCCACAGCGGCGGCAGCGAGTTGGAGGTGGGCAGCACCGGCGGGCCGTCCGCCTCGGGGGCCTCGGGGGGCGCGAGGGTGGGCGCGACGGACGGCGGAGAGGGCGCGTGCCTCGTGGGCCGCATCGCCGGCGCGGGGACCACCTTCACGCCGCTCTTCTCGAAGCGCTGGAAGGGGTTGGGCGCCGGGGGGGCGGCTGGCTCCGGGGACTCGAGGTAATAGCGGTGGCCGTGCAGCGACTGGAAGTCCAGGCCGGGGGAAGACGCGCCCTGTTGCTGGGCCTGCACCTGCTCGAGGAGGTCTCGCGCCTCGGAGATCTCCGGGTCCACCTGCAACAGCGCCTCGAGGTACTCCGCAGCCTGGTCCAACTCCCCCTTGCGCGAGTGGCGCAGCGCGTGCCGGTACATCTCCCGAATCTCCGGCAGCCACGGCTTGCGGCCCCGGGGCGGCTGAATGGGCACCGGCTTGTCGGCGAGGAAGCCGAAGGCCTTCAACTGACGGAAGAAGTTCCTCAAGGCGTCGGGGCTGGTCTCGATGCCCAGGTTCTCCGCCGCCTCGGCCACCTGCCGAATGGTGCGGCGCCCGTCCAGCATCCGGGCGATGTTGGCCTCGAAGTCGTAGAGGGTGAAGCTGCGCCCCTGCTTGTCGTCCCGCACCTCCACCAGCCCCAGCTTCCTTCCCGGCACGAAGTCCAGGTCGTTGCGGATGCAGGGGACGACTTCCGCAGGAGAGTGCGGAGGCGCGGGGATGGGCTTCGGGGTGGGCGCCGCGTCGGTGTCGAGGAAGCCGGCGGCGGCCAACCGCGTGAAGAGCACCAGCACCGTCGCCTGGTCCAACTGGGTGGTGTGCCGCTCGACATGGAGGACGATGTCGGTGGGCGACATGTCCCGGCCCAGCATGGTGAGCAGCTGTCCTTCGGTCCGGGACAGCGCCAACACCTTGCTGGAGATGACGTCCCGCAGCCGGGCATTCCCCGCGTGGACTTCGAGGGTGACGGTGGCCTTGAGACGGAAGTGGCGCATGCCCCCGACGCGTTGCAAGCCGGGCGCCGCGACGGATCAGCCCGGAAACCATGGCCTCCGCGGGCCCCCCGGCGGGTCACCGGTGACTTCCCCTGGGTGTTCCTCACGCCGCCTCCGGGCGCTGACCGCCAACTCTCGGGTTAGCCTCTGGCGGGCCATGCTGCCCGCCCACCTCGCCGAGCGCCTCGAGCCGAACGCGCCTGCGCCCAGAGAGGGCCGCTTCGTCGTGTACTGGATGCGCGTCGCCGCGCGGGCCACCGAGAACCCCGCGCTGGACGTGGCGCTCGCCGCGGGCAAGGCGCTCCAAAAGCCCGTCTTCGTCTACCACGCGCTGTCCCAGCGCTACCGCTACGCCAGCGACCGGCTGCACACCTTCTTCCTCGAGGGAGCGCGCGACGTGCAGCAGGGGCTCGCGGCGCGCGGCATCGGCTACGCGTTTCACCTCGAGCGGCCCCCAGCGCCCGCGCCGGTCCTCCAGTCCCTCGCGCAGGACGCGGCGCTGGTGGTGACGGACTTCCTGCCGCTGCAGCCGCTGCTGCGCTGGGACGCGGAGGTGGCGAAGCTGGCGCCGCTGTGGCGGGTGGACGCGTCCTGCGTGGCGCCCTTGTGGCGCTTCGGCGAGCGGCTCGGCCGCCCGCGCGCGTTTCGGGAGGCGGCGAGGGAAGCGTGGGCGCGCCGGGTGCGCGAGGCGTGGCGCGACGTGGAGTCCCCGGGGCCGGCCTTCCTGCCCGACCTGCCCTTCGCGCCGGTGGACTTGCCGGGCGCGGACCTCTCGGCGCTGGTGGCGGGCTGCGAGGTGGACCACACGGTGTCGCCGGTGCACCACACCCCGGGAGGCACCTCCGCGGGCCTCGCGCGCTGGCGGACCTTCCTGGAGACGAAGCTGGACGCCTACGCGCGCGCCCGCGACGAGCCGCTTGGCGATGGCACCAGCCGGCTGTCGGCGTACCTGCACCTCGGGCACGTCTCGGCGCTGCGGCTGGCGCGGGAGGCGGCGGGCCACGGCGGCGAGGGCGCCCAGAAGTTCCTCGACGAGCTGCTCACCTGGCGGGAGCTGGCGTGGCACTTCTGCTGGCACACGCCGTCGCCGGACTCGGTGGAGGCCTTGCCGCCGTGGGCGCGCGAGACGCTGCAGGCGCACGAGGGCGACCGGCGGGAAGCGTTGCCGTCGTGGGAGCACCTGGCGCGGGCGCAGACGGGAGACGCCTTGTGGGACGCGGCGCAGCGGCAACTGCTCACCCACGGCGAGCTGCACCACGCGGTGCGGATGACGTGGGGGAAGCGGCTGCTGGAGTGGACGCGCGACGCGAAGTCGGCGCTGGCGCTGCTGTTCGACTTGAACCACCGCTACGCGCTGGACGGGAGAGACCCTTCCAGCGTGGGCGGCATCCTCTGGTGCCTGGGGGCCTTCGACCGGCCCTTCGCGCCGGAGGTGCCGGTGCTGGGGGCGGTGCGGCCTCGGCCGACGGCAGAGCATTCGAAGCGGCTGGAGGTGGCGGAGTACGAGCGGCGGGTGCACCGCCCCTCGCGGGGGAGGCCGCTGACGGTGGCGGTGGTGGGGGCGGGCGTGGCGGGCGCGGCGGCGGCGCGGGCGCTCAAGGACGCGGGGCAGGCGGTGGTGTTGTTCGAGCGCGCGCGCCAGCCGGGGGGGCGGCTGTCCTCCTGGCGGGAGGGAGGGCTGCGGTTCGACTCCGGCGCGTCACACTTCAGCGTGAAGGACGAGCGCTTCGCGCGGTGGGCGCGGGCGTGGTGGCAGGAGCGGGTGCTGGCGGAATGGACCCCCAGCTCCCTCGGCCCCAGCGGGGGAGAGGGAGGGGGAGAGGGGAAGAGGCCGGCGGCGCGGCTGGTGGCCTCGCCGTCCAACGCCGCGCTCGTCTCCCGGCTGCACCATCAACTCGACGTCCGCTTCGGCGTGACGGTGGGCGAATTGAAGCGCGACGCGGAGCGCTGGCGGCTGAAGGACGAGTCGGGCGAGTCGTTGGGCGAGTACGAGGTGGTGGTGGTGGCGCTGCCCGCGCCGGAGGCGGCGACGTTGGTGGACCCGGCGTCCTTCTCGCTGGCGTCGCGGCTGCGGGAGGTGTCCTTCGAGTCGTGCTGGGCGGTGTTGTTGTCCTTCTCCTCGCCGACGGGCGTGGAGTGGGACCTGCAGGAGGGTGGGGCAGGGCCGCTGGAGCGGGTGTGGCGGGACTCGAGCAAGCCGGAGCGGCGCGGGGAGGGTGGGGAGCGCTGGGTGCTGCACGCGACGGGCGAGTGGAGCGCGCGGCACCTGGGCGCCTCCGCCGACGAGGTGACGGCGATGCTGCTGGACGCGTACGTCTCGGCGACGGGGGCGGCGCGGCAGGCACCGGCGTCCTCTCAGGCGCACCTCTGGCGGAACGCGCGCGCGTCCAGGCCGCTGGGGGAGGCCTGCGTGTGGGACGCGGCCTTGCGCCTGGCGGTGTGTGGGGACTGGTGCCTGGGGCGCGACGTGGAGTCGGCCTTCCTCTCGGGGAGCGCGGCGGCGGGGCGCATCAACGCGCTGCCTCCGG
>JADLDB010000032.1 GCA_020846875.1 Myxococcales bacterium
CCCGAAAGAAATCCGCCGCGGGGCGGGTTACAACGGGCACCGTGCTGGCGTCTCGGATCGTCTTCGGCGGGTTGATGCTCGGCGTCTTCGTGGGCGCCAACGTGTACCTCTACCGGCGGTTGGTGCGCGACGTGACGGATCACCCATGGATCCGCCGCGCGGCCGCGGGGGCCATGGCCCTGGCGTTCCTCTCGGTGCCGCTGATCCGCTTCGTCTTCCGAGGCACCCTGCCGCCAGCCACGGCCACCACCGTGGTGCTCTCGTGGTGGGGCGTCATCATCTACACGCTGATGGCGCTGGTGGTGGCGGAGGCGGGCCGCGGCCTCCTGTCGCTGCGGACTGGGCCGAAGGTGAGCGCCGAGGCAGCGTCCGGCCTGCCCGGCAACCCCTCTCCCCAGTCCACTGCCGAGAATGTCAGCCGCAGGAAGTTCCTCGCGCGCGCCACGGCGGCCGGGGCCCTCGCCGTCGGAGGAGGCTTCACCGCGTTCGGCAGCTACCGCGCCTTCGCCCCGCCGGAGGTGACCGAGGTTCCGATCGTGCTGCCCGGCCTGCCGAAGTCCCTCGACGGCTTCACCATCGTCCAGCTCTCGGATCTCCACGTGGGGCCGGTGATCCGGGAGCGCTTCCTCGATCAACTGGTCACCTCCGCCAACGCCGCGAAGCCGGATCTGGTGGCGATCACCGGCGATCTGGTGGACGGCAAGCCCGATCAACTGGGCCGCTTCGTGGAGCGGCTCCGGAACCTGCGCTCGCGGCACGGCACGTACTTCGTGTCCGGCAACCACGACTACTACTCCGGCTGGGAGGAGTGGGCCGCGGTGCTCCCTGGCGTTGGCTTCACGCTGCTGCGCAACCGCTTCGTCACCATCGGAGACGCGGGCGGCTCCTTCGATCTCGTCGGCGTGGAGGACTTCGGCTCCCGCTGGGGCGCCGGCGGGTACGACCTGGACGCGGCGACGGCGGGGCGCGATCCCCAGCGCCCGTCGGTGCTGCTGGCGCACCAGCCCAACGGCCTCGAGCTGGCCGCCCAGAAGCGGGTAGGCCTCCAGCTCTCGGGCCACACCCACGGCGGGCAGATGTTTCCCGGCACGCTGGTGGGCGAGGTGGTCTGGGGCAGCCGCAACGCGGGCCTCTCGAAGCACCGTGACACGCAGCTCTACACCAGCCGGGGCTGTGGCTTCGTAGGGCCGCCGGTGCGCGTGGGCGCGCCGCCCGAGGTGGTGAAGGTAGTCCTCGTCGCCGGCTGACGGTTACGGCGTGAAGGTGCTCGTCACCGTGCCGTGGATCAGCGTCGGGGCCGCGGACCAGAGGGGCCGCACCTCGGGGTTCAGCCCGCCGCGGATCTCCGCCTGGATGTGCCCGCCGCGGGTGCCGGCCCGCCACACGCCAGGAGTGCGAAACCCAACAGCCCACTGAGCGCCACCCAGACGATTCGCATGAAGACGGCTTCAAGCACGTCCCGCAGGCGGGAACCTGGACTTCGGTGTCACCGCGTCAGACAAGGCGACAGGAGCGCCTCAGCGGTCTCGAGCGCCGCCAGCACCTCCGCGCAGTGCAAGGACATCGGCAGGCAGCGCAGCTCCAGCGTAGGCTGGCGAGGCCGCGGCTCCACCACGCCCAGCACGTTGACGTCGCCTTCCTTGCGCGCCCCGGCCAGCCGCACGGCGGCCGCGAAGGTGGGGAAGCTGACCCGCGCGCCTTCCCGCGCCACGCGCACCACGGCGTCGGGGAAGGGGCCCAGCTTGAGGCAGCGGGGATTGGGCCTCAGGCGCTCGTGCCAGGCCGCGCGGTGCTCCGTACTCTCGAGGATGAGCCGCCTCAGGGTCCGAGTCGTTCGCCAGGGCCCCGCGTCGTAGTGCGCGTGCAGGCCGGCCTCGGCGGGGACGGCGAGTCGCAGCTCGCGAGCGACGCCGAGCAGCAGCTCCGCCACCTGCCGGCGCTCGGCCCGGGTGGCCAGCGGACGGGTGACGAGCTCGCACACCCTGCCCCAGGACAGGGGCTCCTCCAGCAGCACCACCAGCGGGTGCCCGAAGGCGTCCGCGAGGGTCCCGCCCTCGATCGGCCCGCCGAAGAGCGCCGCGAGGGGCTGCAGCCGGGTGTCGCGCCGGCGGCTCCAGCAGATCCGCTCGGCGAGCAGCGCGATCCGCAGGTCATCGGTGACGCTCAACGTCCGCTGGCGAGGCGTCACCGACAGCCGGGCCCGGATCGTCGGATCATCCACCACCGTCACCAGCACGCCGCGCGCGTCCACCACCCGCACCGCGTCGGACAGCCGGCACAGCGGGCGCCCGTCGGGCAGGCGCCCTTCGCTGGTGTACTTGAAGCCGTACTCGACGTGGCCGCGCACCTTCCGGGCGATGGCGTGGGCCACCGCCGGGCGATCGACGCCGCGGGGAGCCAGCAGCTCCAGCTCGAGGCCCACGCGGGCCAGCGGATCGGCCACCTCTCTTCAGCTGCGGGCGGACCAGCCGCCGTTCGCGCCGATCTGCTTGAGGAAGTCCTTCGCGAAGGCGTAGCCGTCCTTCGCGTTGAGCACCTTGAGGCCCAGGTACTGCTTCACCTCGGCGGCGGAGGAGTCCCGGAGGAAGCCGAAGCGCGCCTTCGCGTCGCGCACGTGGCGATCGCCCATGCCGGACGACTTGAAGGCGTCCATCATCTCGTGGGCGTCGTACTTGCCTTCGGTGATGCCGTGCTGCTGCAGCATCTCCAGGCCACCCTTGTAGCCGACCTCGGCGTTGCGCAGCTTGAGGCCCAGGTAGCCCTTCACCTCGTCGGTGCTGGCGCCCTTGAGGAAGGAGAAGGACTTCTTCGCCTGCGCCACGTCGGAGTCGGTGAAGCCCGAGCGCTGGAAGCGGGTCAGGCAGTCGTGATCGTCGAAGCGGTAGCGGGTGACGCCCAGCTTCTGAAGCTCGCCCTCCTGCTTGTTCAGCACCGCGCTGCCGATGAAGTCCTTCGCGAGGTCCAGCGTCTTGAGGCCCTTCTTCTCCTGCACCACCTTCGCGTCGGCGTTGGTGTACGGCGAGTGCCAGAAGGCCTTGCGCTCGACGGACCTGGTGGGGGTGCTGCGCGGGGCGACGGACTGAGCGGCGGTGGTGCGGTTGGGCATGCAGGGTGGCTCCGAACGGGTGGAGCGCGCATTCAACCCTCACCGGACCAGCCCGGCAAACCTCGTGTGCGCCAGCACCCGAAGCGCTCGATTCCACCAGAAGGTCCGCGCTTCAGGGACACCTGAGGCCGGCCTGTCCGCCAGCCAGCGCCCGGGTGCAGGCGGCCTTCAGGGTGACCTCGTCCTTGAGTTCGCGCGCCAGCCGGGCCGTCTTCACCTGGAGCTCGAAGTTACCCTTCTGCTCCGGCTCCTCGCTGACCGCGCGAAGCAGCGTCAGCGCGTCCTTCTTCCGGCCCAGAGACGCGAGCAGATCCGAAAGATCCGTCGTCTCTCGCAGCTCCTCGCCGGACGCCTTCTCCAGCGCGAGATCCAGCTCCTTCTTCAGGCACGCCTCGTCCTTCTTCTGCTGGCACAGCCGCGCCAGCGCCACGTGCACCACGCTGCGATCCTCCACCGCGAGGGACTGGCGGAAGGCAGCCTCGGCCTCGGCCGCCTGCCCCAGCTTGAGCCGCACTTCTCCCGCCAGCTCCCACAGCGTCGGATCCTTCGGATCCCCCTTCGCCGCCTTCTCGTAGGCCGCCAGCGCCTCGGGCAGCCGCTCCGCAGTCACCAGCCGATCGCCGTACTCGGACCACAGCGCCGGGCTCTCGATGCCCTTCTTCACCGCGTCTTCCAGCACCTCGAGCGCCCGCTGTGCCTTGTTCACCTTCATCAGCTCGCCGGTGGCCTTCAGCACCAGCTCCGCGCGATCGGTCCCCTGCGCCACCTCGGCGGCCAGCACGTACTGCGTCACCGCGCCGTCCACGTCGTTGGCCTTGAGCGTCAGGTCCCCCATCGCCTCGTGCGCGTTGAAGTCCTTCGGGTTGAGGGCGATCGCCTTCTCCAGCGCCACCTTCGCCTTCGCGGGCTCGTTCTTGAGCAGGTAGAGGTACCCCAGCCGGCTCCAGTTGGTGCTGCGCTTCGGATCGCGCTTCGTCGCGTCTTCGAAGCTGGCGATCGCCTCCGGCAGCTTCATCTCGGACAGGTACACCTCGCCCTCGGCCGCGGGCAGGCGCGGATCGCCCGGGTTCAGCTTCCGCACCTCCTCGAAGGCCTTGTGCGCCTCGGCGAAGTCGCCCTTCAAGAAGGCGGAGGTGCCCGCCAGGTAGTAGCCGTCGGCGCGCACCTTCGGATCCACTTGATCCTCCGGTCTCTTGCAGCCGGCCAGGCACACCAGGGCGATCGCCGCCGCGCCCCACCACCGCTGCCGTCCGCAGTCGCTCGTCATCACGCCCTTTTGTCAATGCGTCGACGTCATGCGCAGGACTTCGTCGAAGGCCGTCACGCCCAGGGCCAGCTTCCGCACCGCCGCCTCCCGCAGGGTGCGCATCCCCTGGGACCGCGCCGCGGCGGTCAGCACGTCCACCGAGGACTTCCGGGCGATCAGATCCCGGATCTCCGGTGTGGCGTTGAAGATCTCGAAGACTGCGGTGCGGCCGTAGTACCCGGTGCCGCGGCACTTCACGCACCCCGCGCCCTTCTTGAACTGCACCCCGCCTGGCAACAACGGCACCGGGGCGCCCAGGGCAGCCACCTGCTCGGGTGTCAGCGCGGTGGGCTGGGCGCAGGCGCCGCAGTTCTTCCGCAAGAGGCGCTGGGCCATCACTCCCAAGAGGCTGGACGAGAGGAGGAAGGGCGGCACCTGCAGATCCTCGAGCCGGCCCACCGCGCCGGTGGAGTCGTTGGTGTGCAGGGTGGACAGCACCAGGTGGCCGGTGAGCGCCGACTGGATCGCGTTCTCCGCCGTCTCGGGATCGCGAATCTCACCCACCATGATGATGTCCGGATCCTGCCGCAGGATGTGGCGGAGTGCGCTGGCGAAGTCGAGGCCGATCTTGGGCTGCACCTGCACCTGGTTGAAGGGCTCCCACACCATCTCGATCGGATCCTCGATGGTGGTGACGTTCACGTCTGGTCCGGCCAGCGCCTTGAGCGCGGAGTACAGCGTGGTCGTCTTGCCGCTGCCGGTGGGGCCGGTGACCAGGATGAGCCCGTGCGGCTCGGCGATCCACGACTCGAAGACGTGCTTCTCGTCCGGATCGAAGCCCAGTTGGGCGATGTCCACCACCAGCGTCTCCGGATCGAAGATGCGCATCACCACCTTCTCTCCGAAGGCGGTGGGCAGCGTGGACACGCGGATCTCCACCTCGCGCCCTTCCCGATCCACCTTGATGCGCCCGTCCTGTGGCTTGCGCTTCTCGGAGATGTCCAGCCGGCTGATCGTCTTGATCCGCGCCACCACCGGCAGGTGCAGCTGGGGCGGCAACTGGTAGGCGGTGTGCAGCACGCCGTCGATCCGCAGCCGCACCGTGCACTTCTCGCGCTTGGCCTCGATGTGGATGTCCGAGGCGCGGTTGTCGAAGGCGTAGCGCATCAGGTGATCGACAGCCTGGATCACCGGGCGATCGGAGGCGTCCAGCTCCCGGCCGGTGGACAACTGCACCAGTTGCTCGAAGTTGCCGATCCCTGCCCCCGTCTCCGAGTGCTCGCTGACCGCGGCCTGCAGGGTGCGCTTGAAGCCGTAGACGTCGGCGACCCCCTTCAGGATGTCGGACCGCGCCGACAGCACCGGGATGATCGGCGACGACGTCAACCGGAAGAGGTTGTCGAACAGCTCGTGATCGAAGGGGTTGGCCACCGCCACCGTCAGCGGCGAGGCAGGCCCTCCCCCGCCCTCCAGCGCGAGGATGCAGTGCTTCTGGGCGAAGGGCCGGGACACGGTGCGCGCCGCCAGGTTCATGTCCAGCTTGAGGGGATCGATCTTCCGGTAGCCCAGCCCCGACGCCTGCGCGGCCGCCTCGCTCACCCGATCCTGATCGAGCACCTCGCCCTGCCGGCCCGGCAGCGGCACCTGGAAGGCGGCCACCACCTCCACCGGCGAGGGGACGTAGTTGGGATCGCCCAACTGCTTGAGGATGCGCGCCTTCGCCTGGGCCTCCTTGGCGGCGATGTCCTGGGCCTGGCTCTTCACCAGCAGCTGGGCCTTCACCAACACGTCCAGCAACCAGGCCAGCGTGAATTCGTTCGCGCGCCGCCGCTCGGCCGGGGCTACCGCCGTCGCCATGCCTGCCTCCGCGCGGCCTCGACGAAGAAGCCCAGCCAGATCAGCAACAGCGCATACAGCGTGGCGTCCACCGACTGGCAGCCGCAGCCCGCCGTGCCCGAGCCGCCCCCCGTCCCGGCGTCCACCACGGGGACGATCGGCTTGCCCGCGTCCGGCCGGTTGCACAGCGTCGTGCAGCCCGCGTCTTCGATCGGCGAGTAGCACTCGCCCAGGTAGCAGTACTGGCCCACGGGGCACTGGGAGTCATTCTGGCAGGCCGGCAGGCAGGACTTGCCGTTGGCCGTGTCGGCGCAGCGCAGCCCCGATGGACAGGTGCCCGGGCCGGTGCAGTCGCGCAGGCAGAAGAGGCCGCGGGGGGTGCTGGTGCAGGTCGACCCGCTGGGACAGGTGGCGCAGCCGCGCGAGCACTGCCGGCTGCACTGGCTGCCGAGGAAGCTCTCACAGGTCTGCCCGGGGCCGCAGGTGGCGTCGGTGGTGCAGAGGTCGCCGATCTGCCCTGACGGGTTCTGCTTGGCCACGCACAGCCCGTCGCACACGCGGCAGTCGTAGTTGGTGGTGTCCGCGCAGTCCGAGTTCGTCTTGCACGCGGGGATGCACGCCGCCGTGCCGCTGGTCACCTCGGCGCAGGCGTACCCGGGCCGGCAGTCGGACAGGCCGACGCGGCAGTTCTGCAAGCAGCGGCTCACCCCTGCGCCGAAGTCGATGCACTCGGATCCAGCCGGGCACGGCGGCTGGCCCGGCGCGCAGTCCTGGCTGCAGTAGCCGTCCTCCCAGAAGATCGTCCCGGAGACCTGCTGGCTGGGCATCAGGCAGTCCGAGTTGGGGGCGCCGCACTCGGTGTCCATGGCGCACGGCTTGCCCACCTGGGTGATCACCGTGCCGGGCAGCAGGCAGGCGCCGGAAAAGCCGGGCGAGAAGGCGGCCGACGCCTGGCAGGTGGTGGGGATCTCGCAGCCTCCGCCGGTGTTCACCGTGCACCCCTTGCTGCAGATGCTGGTGGTGATCCCGCTGGTGAGCGGCTGCACCAGGCACTTGAGGTCGGGCCCGTTGCACCCGCCGTCGGCCAGGCAGGGCGCGGTGTAGTTGCCGGGCAACGGGTAGCGGGCGCACATCGACATCGAGTCGGCGGGGCCCAGGGTGCGGCGCACCTCCTCGGCCTGGACGGCCGCGACCATCACGTCGTTCATCACGTAGGTGCCGTTGTGGCCCAGGCCCAGGCAGTGGCCAGCCTCGTGCGTCATCACCGTCTGCAGATCCACGGCGCCGGCCGCGGTGGGGTTGGTGAGGCTCCAGGCGACGGTGCCGTTCAAGTAGACGTCGCAGGTCTTCAGCGCCCCGCCCACCGCGATGGGGACGGACACCGACAGCACGTAGAAGGGCGCCGGGCCCAGCACGTCCTGGAAGTCCGGATCGCTGGGGTTCAGCAGCCACACCGGCGCCACCGAGTAGAGATCGTACCGGTTCTCTGGATCCGGCACGACGCCGGCGGTGAGCCCTCTGGAGCGCGCCTTGGGGGACGAGCACTGGAGCGCGTTCCAGGTGTCCCACGCGGCCTCCGAGGCCTGTTGCATGCCGGAGAGCGAGAGCCCGGCGGGCGAGGAGGAGCGGCTGTCGACGTAGTACTCGAAGGGCTGCGCCTGGGTGTTGATCATCCGGAACGGCAGGTACTCGTACGGCTGCGCGGCGGCGAGCGCCGGCACCACCGCGCAGGCGAAGGCGAGGAGGCGCGCGCACCTCATCGGGCGTGCTCCGGCTTCCTGGCGCCCTCGAGGAGCTCCCGCTTGAGCGCCTTGAGGGGCTTCTTGCTGAAGGCGCCGGTGAAGAGGTCGTGCACCACCGCGTCGCCGCCGTCGATGGCCACCTTCCCTTCGCCCAGGGCCACCAGGAAGCAGCGCTCCGGGGTTCGGCAGTGGAGGAAGACGAGCGCCGTCTCGCCCACCGAGAAGTCCGCATCGCCGGGCACGAAGGCCTCGGTGGCGCCGGAGCGGCCGCCCAACTGCACCAGCGTCACCTCGCGCGGCCCGCTGCCCTTCAAGTCCTCTCCCACCAGAAGGCGGGTGTAGGTCTTCAGGTTCTTCCCGTCGGCCTGCGGCTCCGTCACGCGGGACAGCACCTGCACCAGCGCCACACGATCTGAGGCGGCGAAGCGCTGGGCCAGGGTGTGGGGAAGAATGGTGGAGGAGAGCGCGACTGCCGGCAGCAGCACGCCCACGAGCAAGGCGGATCGCTTCATCGGGTTTGTGAGCCTACTCCGCAGCGGCCTCGAAGCGTACACCGGCCCGGAGGAACGCCTACAGCTTGTCGAGGATGAAGGCGGCCAGCAGATCGGCCTCGGGGCTGCCCGACTTCTTCTTCCCGTCGCCGCCCTTCGCGGCCGGGGCGCCCGCGGTGACCTCGGTGAGGTACCCTTCGGCCACCTCGTAGGCGGTTTCCCCCACGATGCAGGAGTCGGCCATGTGCTCGGCGCCGAGATCGGCCAACTGGAGGATCGTCTTCACCCGGCCCACCAGCGCGTTCTTGTCCTCGCCGGACACCAGCCTGGAGAAGTGCACCGCCGGAGTGACGGGGTGGCTCGAGGCCCCCTCGCGGACGACCAGCTTGCCGTCGACCAGATCGGCCTTGTCGCTGGTGGCCCACTCTTCGAGCGTCGTCTGGGGGAGAAAGAGCTTCACGCGGGTGCCACCTCGTTTTTGCTGCCCTGCACGGCCTACCTTCCGCTATTAAAACCCGAACCGCGGAAAGTCGAAACTCACAAGGGGTCAAATTCCGATGTCCAAAGACACTGTCGCCGTCGCCGATGCCTCCTTCAAGGCCGAAGTCCTCGACTCCAGCGTGCCCGTGTTGGTCGACTTCTGGGCCACCTGGTGCGCCCCCTGCCGGGCGATCGCCCCGGCGCTGGAAGAGCTGGCGACGCAGTACAAGGGCAAGGTGAAGATCGCCAAGGTGGACGTGGACGAGAACCAGCAGGTCGCGCAGCAGTACGGGATCCGGTCCATCCCCACCCTGCTGCTCTTCAAGGGCGGCAAGGTGGTCGATCAACTGGTCGGCGCCGTACCCAAGGCGAAGCTGGAGGACAGCCTGAAGAAGGCGATGTAGGGGACTCGCTGGGGGCACCGTGCTCGGTCACCTGCTCAAGCCCGAGTACGAGGAGCTGATCGCCAAGAAGGACTGGGAGTCGCTGCGGATCGCCTTCGAGGAGGTCGATCCCGCCGACATCGCCGAGGTGCTGGAGGATCTGCCGGCCGCGGACTCGGGCGTCCTCTTCCGGATCCTCCCGCGCGACGTGGCGGGCGTGGCCTTCGAGTACCTTCCGCTCGAGCATCAGACCGAGATCGTCCAGACGCTGGGCAGCGAGCAGCTGACCAACGTGCTCAACGAGATGGCGCCGGACGATCGCACGCGCCTCTTCGAGGAGCTGCCCGCGGAGGTCACCAAGCGGGCGCTGGAGCAGCTCAAGCCGGAAGAGCTCAAGGTGGCCCGGGCCCTGCTGGGCTACCCCGAGAGCTCCGCCGGCCGGTACATGACGCCGGAGTACCTGGCGCTCAAGCCGAGCATGACGGCCCAGGAGGCGCTCGACTACGTGCGCGCCAACGGGAAGGGCCGCGAGACGTTGAACATCCTCTACGTGGTGGACGACAAGGGCATCCTGCTCGACGACGTGCGCCTCGCCGAGCTGGTGATGGCCCCGCCCCAGACGAGGGTGGCGGACGTGCCCAAGCGGGCCCTGGTGGCGCTGCAGGCGACCGCCAACCGCGCCGAGGTCCTCGAGGTGTTCGAGAAGTACGACCGGGTCGCCCTGCCGGTGACGGACAGCCGCGGGGCGATGGTGGGGATCATCACCGCCGACGACGTGCTGGACGTGGCCGAAGAGAAGGCCACCGAAGAAATCCAGAAGATGGGTGGTGTCGAGGCGCTGGACGCGCCGTACATGGACGTCGGCGCCTTCGAGATGATCAAGAAGCGCGGAAGCTGGCTGTCGGTGCTGCTGATCGGCGAGATGCTCACCACCACCGCCATGGGCTACTTCGAGCACGCGCTCGAGCAGGCGATCGTCCTGGCCCTCTTCGTCCCGCTGATCATCTCCTCGGGCGGCAACTCGGGTAGCCAGGCGACCTCGCTCATCATCCGCGCGCTGGCGGTCCGGGAAATCGGGCTCGGCGACTGGTGGCGCGTGCTGGTGCGCGAGCTGAGGTCCGGCCTCTTCCTCGGAGTGATGCTGGGGGCGATCGGCTTCACCCGCATCGTCCTGTGGGAAGGCCTGCACCACCTCGGCGTGATTCAGTCGAGCTACGGCTCCCACTACCTGCTGGTGGGCCTCACCGTGGCCTGCAGCCTGGTGGGGGTGGTGCTCTTCGGCTCGGTGATCGGCTCCATGCTGCCCTTCATCCTGCGCCGCTTCGGCTTCGATCCCGCCACCGCCTCGGCGCCCTTCGTCGCCACGCTGGTCGACGTGACGGGCATCGTCATCTACTTCACCGCCGCCAGCCTGATCCTCAGCGGGACGTTGCTCGGACCCGCGCCGTGATCATCAGGTCGGGGCCGATCGGCCGGGCCTCGAGCTCCTCGAGCTGAAGGGCCTTCGCCGGCTCCTCCACCTCCAGCGCGCCGGTCCAGGTGCGGCCGGGATCGCCGAACAGCCTGGGCGCGACGAAGAGGATCACCTCGTCCGCCAGCCCCTCCTGGAGAAAGGACTGGTGCACCAGCGAGCCGCCCTCCACCAGCAGGTGCATCAGGCCTTCCCTCACCAGCCGCTCCAGCACCGGGGCGAGGGCGACCTTCCCGTCGCGCCGCTCCAGCCGCCAGACCTCCACGCCGCGCGCGCGGAACGCCTCCGCCCGCGAGGTGCGATCGCCCAGCGCCAGGACGACGCGCCGCACGCCCGGCGCGTACACCTTCGCCGCCGGATCCGTCACCAGGTCGGGATCGAGCACCAGCCGCGCCGGAGAGCGGCCCTGCGGCAGCCGCGTCGTCAGCTCGGGATCGTCGAAGCGCACGGTGGTGGAGCCGACGAGGATCGCGTCGCAGCGGTTCCTCAGCCGATGCGCTTCCTTCCGCGCCTCCGGGGAGGTGATCCACTTCGACTGGCCCGTGCCGGTGGCCAGCTTGCCGTCCAGGGTGATGCCGGCCTTCAGCGTCACGTACGCGCGCCCGGTGGTGATCGCCTTGAAGAAGGGGCGGTTCAGCTCATCGGCTTGGGCCCGCAGCACGTGGGGCAGCACCTCGAGGCCCGCCTTCACCAGCCGCCGCCTCCCCTTCCCGTCCACCAGCGGGTTGGGATCCGACGAGCCGTAGACGACGCGGGCGACGCCGGCCGCGATGATCGCTTCGGTGCAGGGCGGCGTGCGGCCGTAGTGGTTGCAGGGCTCCAGGGTGGAGTACAGCGTGGCGCCCTTCGCGCGCGTCCCGGCGGCCTTGAGGGCGACGATCTCTGCGTGCGGCTCGCCGGCCCTGGCGTGGAAGCCGCGCCCCACCACCTTGCCGCCCTTCACCAGCACCGCGCCCACGGCCGGGTTGGGGTGGGTGCGGCCCAGCGCCTTCTTCGCCTCGCCCAGCGCGAGCGCCATCAAGGCCTGGTCGCGGGCGCTGGGCTTCTTCGTCACGGCCTGGCCCTGCCCTTCACCGGCTTCTTCGGCTGCGTCTCGATGAGCTCCTTCAGCTCGTCCATGAACTCCGCGATGTCGCGGAAGCTGCGGTACACCGAGGCGAAGCGCACGTAGGCCACCTCGTCCAGCGCCGACAGCCGCTCCATCACCAACTCGCCCACCGTGCTCGACGGGATCTCCTTCTCGCCCAGCTCCTGCAGCGTGCGCTCGATCTCCGTCACCAGCGCCTCGACCTGCTCCACCGACACCGGGCGCTTCTCGCAGGCCTTCTTCAACCCCGCGAGCAGCTTGTCGCGATCGAACTGCTCGCGCCGCCCGTCCTTCTTCACCACCAGCGGGTTCAGCTCCTCCACCCGCTCGTAGGTGGTGAAGCGGCGCTTGCACGTCTCGCACTCGCGCCGCCTGCGGATGATGGTGCCCTCGGCGGAGTCGCGCGAGTCCAGCACGCGGGTGTCGGCGGCCTGGCAGAAGGGGCAGCGCATGGCTCGTCAGCGGAGACGGGAGCGGTACAGCGGGAAGCCCCTGGTGAGCTCCTTCACCTCGTCCTTCACCTTCGCCAGGGCGCCCGCGTCGCCCGCGTGATCGAGCGCCTTGCCGATCAGCTTCGCCACCACCGCCATGTCGCTGGCGGTCATCCCCCGGGTGGTGATCGCCGGCGTCCCCACGCGGATCCCCGAAGAGACGGTGGGCTTCTCCGGATCGAAGGGGATCTGGTTCTTGTTCACGGTGATGTGCGCCAGCCCCAGCGCCTCCTCGGCCGCCTTGCCGGTCAGCGCCTTGGGCCGCAGGTCCACCAGCATCAGGTGGGTGTCGGTGCCGCCGGACACCAGGCGCAGCCCTTCCCTGGTGAGCCCCTCCGCCAGCGCCCGCGCGTTCTCCACCACCTGGTGCGCGTACACCTTGAACTCGGGCCGCAAGGCCTCGGCGAAGGCCACCGCCTTGGCGGCGATGATGTGCATCAACGGGCCGCCCTGGATGCCGGGAAAGATCTGCGAGTTGATCGGCTTCGCCCAGTGCTCCTTCATCAGCACCAGGCCGGCGCGCGGGCCGCGCAGCGTCTTGTGGGTGGTGCTGGTGACGATGTCCGCGTGGGGCACGGGAGAGGGGTGCACCGCGCCCGCCACCAGCCCGGCGATGTGCGCCATGTCCACCATCAGCACCGCGCCCACAGAGTCGGCGATCTCCTTGAAGCGGTGGAAGTCGATGAAGCGCGGGTAGGCGGACGCGCCCACCACGACGATCCGCGGCTTGTGCTCCTTCGCCAGGTGCGCCGCCTGCGCGTAGTCGATCCGCTCGCTCTCGCGCTCCAGCCCGTAGTGGACCACCTTGTACAGCTTGCCGGAGAAGTTGAAGGCCGCGCCGTGGGTGAGGTGCCCACCGGAGTTCAGATCCAAGGACAGCATGGTGTCCCCCGGCTTCATCACCGCCATGAAGGCGCCCATGTTGGCCTGGCTGCCGGAGTGGGCCTGCACGTTGGCCGCCTGCGCCCCGAAGAGCTGGAGCGCCCGCTCGATCGCCAGCGCCTCCGCCTTGTCCACCTCCTCGCAGCCGCCGTAGTAGCGCTTGCCCGGGTAGCCCTCCGCGTACTTGTTGGTCAGCACGCTGCCGGCCGCCTCCAGCACCGCCGGGCTGACGAAGTTCTCGCTGGCGATCAGCTCGAGGCCCTCCTCCTGGCGCCGTGTCTCGGCCTGGATGATCTCGGAGATGGCGGGGTCGACCTGATCGAGGGGCGTCGTGTTCTCCATATGGCGGCTCCGCGTAGCGCCAAAGCCCCGGCCTCACAAGCGATTGAGGCGCGGAAGACCGTGCCTCGATCAAGCCCCTCAGCGCCCTGGGGCGAGTCACCCCGAAGTCACCATTCCGTCAACAGGGCGCCGCGCGGTTCGGGGCAAGATGCGTCCCATGGAGCGCCTGGCGACTGTCATGGTGATGCTGGCGGGTGCGGCGGCGTGGGCAGAGGACGAGGACTCGGCGGGGCCTTTGAAGACGCGGCCGCGCTTCTCCCAGACAGACGGCGGAGTGCCTCCGGCGCTCGAGCCGCCGCCCGCCAGGGACTCCGCGGTGGTGAAGGCCGGCTTCGGCGAAGGCGTCACCGTGCAGAGCGGCGACTTCCGGCTCAACCTGCGCGGCCGCATGCAGGTGCAGGGCTTCGCGGTGGTGCCCACCGAGGAGGACTCCAGCGTCGCGCGGGCCAACGGGATCCTGATCCGCCGGGCGCGCCTCGCCCTCAAAGGCGAGCTTCCCTTCGCGCTGTCCTTCACGCTCCAGCTGGCCTTCGCCAAGCTGGACATGGAGCCGGACTACTCGAACGTGCTGCGCGACTTCTACGCGGAGTGGCGGCGCTTCCGCGACGTGTCCGTGCGCTTCGGCCAGGGCAAGGTGCAGTACGGCGTGGAGCGCGTCATCTCCTCCAGCGCCCAGCAGTTCGTCGATCGCTCGGTGGTGGTGGGCGAGTTCAACCTGGACCGCGACGTGGGGGTGACGCTCTTCTCCGACGATCTCTTCGGGCTGGGCGGGCGGCTGCAGTACGCCTTGAGCGTCTTCGGCGGCGACGGCCGCAACCGGATCGGCACCACCCCGGGCCTGCTCTACGCAGCGCGCCTGCGTGTGAGCCCCTTCGGGAAGTTCGACGAGAGGTGGGAGGGCGACCCGGATCGCAGCAGCGAGGCGCGCCTGGGGGTGGGCGGCGGCGTGGCCTACAACGTCCAGACGAACCGGCCGCGCTCGACGACGGCCACGCCGTACCAGGCGGCCAGCTTCGACTACCTCCACGCCGGCGCCGACCTGGTCTTCAAGTGGAGGGGGCTGTCGGTGGCCTCGGAGTTCTTCTACCGCCAGGCCGACGCGCCGTCCGAGACGCACACCGTGGCGGGTGCTCCGCTGACGGAGTACTCACGGTCGGGCTGGGGCTGGTTCGCCCAGGCCGGGTACTACGTGCTGCCGTGGCTGGAGCTGGGCGCGCGCTACGGCGACGCGCGGCCCTCCGAGGGCGCCGATCCGACTTTCACCCGCCTGAGGGAGCTCGGCGGCACGGTGAACTTCATGGTGCTCAAGCACGACCTGAAGCTGCAGCTCGACTACTTCTGGCTGGACGACGGGCACTTCGGCGACGGGCGGCACCAGGTGCGCGTGCAGGCGCAGCTCTTCTTCTGAAGGGCGCCGGCCGGCTACCGGCGGACCGGGACGAGCCAGGCGTTGGCCTCGAGCTCGGTGGGCTGATCGGCGATGCTGGCCCCGGCCTCGCGGATCCAGTGCGCCTGGCTGAAGGCGTTGCCGCCCTTCGCGCAGACGGCCTCGCGCAGCTTCTCGAAGGTCTCTTCGTCGGTCTTCTCGTGCGGCACCTTCACCCAGCCGATGTTCTCGGCCCCCTCCGGCACGTCCGGCGCGGACGGGTAGTCGCGCACCCGGCACTCCCCGGGCACCATGCGCTCGATCTTCGCCGGCGTCTCCTTCACCAGGGGGCGGATCTCGGTGCGGCAGCCGGCCAGCGCCAACAGCCCCAGCACCACCAGGGCGCGGCTCATCGCTTCGCCTCCACCTGGCGGATCTTCTCCACCCGGCCCGCGTGGCGCCCGCCCTCGAAGGACGTGGCGAGGAAGGCCTTGACGATCTCTGCCGCCAGCCCGGCGCCGGTGACGCGTTGGCCCAGGCACAGCACGTTGGCGTCGTTGTGGCCGCGGGCCATGCGGGCCTCGAACTCGGTGCGGCAGAGCGCGGCGCGAATGCCGTGCACCTTGTTGGCGGTGATGCTCATGCCGGTCCCGGTGCCGCAGACGAGGATCCCGAGCGCCGCCTGGCCCTGGGTGACGGCCGCGGCCACCTTCACCGCGTAGTCGGGGTAGTCGACGGGCGAGGTGTCCGTCGGGCCGAGCTCCAGGGCCTCGTGTCCCAGCTTCTTCAGCTCGGCGATCACCTCGGACTTCAAGGCGAAGCCGGCGTGATCGGAAGCGATCGCGACGGTGAGTGGCATGCTGCACTTGTAGCCGCGCGGGCGGTGAAGCTCAATCAGGCCCTCAGGGGCCGTCGGAGGGCTCGTCACCGAAGAGCGCCGCCACCGCGAGCTCGATGGCGTCGAAGGGCTCCGCTCTCACCCGTCGGCGCCGCCTTCTCCGGCTTCAGTTCTCCCCACCCTGCTGGAGCTTCCAGCGGCTCTCCTCGAGCCGGTAGATCGCTTCCTTCCCGCAGCCCATCACCTTCACCTTCGTCGAGCTGATCATCTTCTCGAGCTCTTCGTACTCGAGCTCCTGCTCGCCGCACTCCAGGTACTGCGAGGCCCGGGGCCCCAGCTCCTTCTTGAGCTGCACCAGGGGGGTGGAGCAGCCGGCCAGCGACAACGCGATGACAATGCCGAGCGTCTTCATGTCGGTTCTCCTACAGCGCTCCCGGCGCCCTGGCGTCCTCGGTGGGCGGGACGGTGTCGTTGAGGAAGAGCGGCCCCGACGCGGTGTTGAGCCGCACGTACACCGCCCGCCGGGCGCAGCCCGACACGCCCAGGTACACCGGGCCCACCTCGTCGGTGGCCAATTCCTGTACCTGCAGCTTGTCTGGCGAGCAGGCCAGCTCGAAGGACGCGCGCAAGAGCACCCGCTGCCTGGCCGCGTCGAAGCTGACGGGCGTGACACAGGCCGTGGCCGAGAAGCCCAGCGCGACCAAGACGAGCAGGCTCCGCATACCCTCTCCGTGCCTCCATCGTCCACGCGGCCTCTCCCCAGGGGGAGCGGGTGGCCTCAAGCCTTGAAGCGCTTGAGGATCAGCACCGCGTTGGTGCCGCCGAAGCCGAAGGAGTTGGACATCACCGCGTCTACCCGCACCTCGCGCGCCGTGTTCGGCACGTAGTCCAGGTCGCAGTCCGGATCCGGCGTCTCGTAGTTGATGGTCGGGGGAATGATGCCCCGGTTCAACACCAGCGTGGAGACGATCGCCTCCGCCCCGCCCGCCGCGCCCAGCATGTGCCCGGTCATCGACTTGGTGGACGAGATCATCACCTTGCGCGCGTGCTCCCCGAAGACGGTCTTGATCGCCTTCGTCTCGTTCATGTCGTTGAACGGCGTGGAGGTGCCGTGCGCGTTGATGTAGCCGATGTCCTCCGGCTTCATCCCCGCCGACTGCAGCGCCAGCTTCATGCAGCGCACCGCGCCCTCGCCTTCCGGCGCCGGCTGCGTCTCGTGGTACGCGTCGGAGTTCGCCGCGTAGCCCACCACCTCCGCCAGGATCGCCGCGCCCCGCTTCTTCGCGTGCTCCAGCTCCTCCAGCACGACGATCCCCGCGCCCTCACCCATCACGAAGCCGTCGCGGTTCTTGTCGAACGGCCGGCTGGCCTTCGCCGGATCCGCGGTGTTGGTGGACAGGGCCCTCATCGCCTCGAAGCCGCCGATGCCCATGGGGGTGACCACCGCCTCGCTGCCGCCCGCGAAGCAGGCGTCCGTCTCGCCGAAGCGAATGGACTTGTACGCCTCGCCGATCGCGTGCGCCGAGGTGCTGCACGCCGACACCGGGCCCCAGTTCGGGCCCTTGCAGTCGTAGCGCATGGAGATCCGCCCCGGCGCCATGTTGGCGATCATCTTCAGGATGAAGAAGGGAGAGAGCCGATCCCAGCCCTTGGTCATGCCGGTGGTGTGGCTCTCTTCGAAGGACATCAGCCCGCCGATGCCGGAGCCGACGATCACCCCGACGCGCGTGGGATCGTACCCGTTGGCCTTGTCCTGGCCGACCGGCAGCTTCGACTCCTGCATCGCCATCTCCGCGGCGGCCAGGGCGTACTGGCAGAAGAGGTCCATGCGGCGGGCCTCCTTCTTGTCCATCCATGCCCCGGCGTCGAAGTCCGGCACCTGCCCGGCGATGTCCACCTTCAGCGGGCCCTTCTCGAAGCGGGTCTGCCGGACGATGCCGCTCTGGCCCTTGATGAGCCCCTGCCAGGACTTCTCCGTGCCCGTGCCCAGAGCGGTCACGAGCCCGGTCCCGGTGATGACGACGCGGCGCGGAGCGTTCACGTGGGTTCTCCAGAAAAAGCGCGTGGCGGGATCACTCCGGCGGCCAGGGCGACCCCGCGGGACAGCTTCACCAACCCCTACTTCTTGTGGGTGTTGATGTAGTTGATCGCGTCCCCGACGGACTTGATGTTCTCGGCCTCCTCGTCGGGGATCTCGATCTCGAACTCCTCTTCCATCGCCATCACGAGCTCGACGATATCGAGGCTGTCCGCGCCCAGATCCTCGATGAAGGACGACTCCAGCTTGATCTCGTCCTCTCCCACGCCGAGCTGATCGGCGATGATCGACTTGACCTTGGCTTCGATGTTGGTGGCCGTCATGAATGGCTTCCTTGTGCTTGGTACTGCCGTGTGGGTTGTGCGCCGCGCGGTTAGCACAGCGCTGTGATGTGACCAACGGGGAACTACATGTACATGCCGCCGTTCACCTTGAGGACTTCGCCCGTGATGTACGAGGCGGCGTCCGACGCGAGGAAGGCCACGGCAGCGGCGACCTCCTCGGCATTCCCGATGCGCGACAATGGAATCGCCGCGGCCATCTTCTCCTTGAGTTCGGCGTTGAGGCCCGCCGTCATGTCGGTAGTGATGAAGCCGGGCGTCACGCAGTTGACGCGAATGTTCCGGCTGGCCAGTTCGCGCGCCACCGACTTGGTGAGGCCGATCAGCCCTGCCTTGGACGCGGCGTAGGCCGCCTGCCCGGCGTTGCCCATCTCGCCCACCACCGACGAGAGGTTCACGATCGCCCCGCCCTTCTGCTTCATCATCGGCCGGCTGACCGCCCGCATCAGCGCGAAGGCGCCCTTGAGGTTGGTGTCCAGCGTCTTGTCCCAGTCCTCGTCCTTGAAGCGCATCAACAGGCCGTCGATCGCCACGCCCGCGTTGTTGACCAGCACGTCGAGGCGGCCCTGCTCCTTCACCACCTCGTCCACCGCCTTGCTGCAGGCCCCCGAGTCGGCCACGTCGAAGCGCACCGCCTTCGCCTTGCCACCCGCGTCGACGATCGCCTTCACCGTCTCGGCCGCCGCCGCCTCGTTGCCGGCGTAGGACAGCACCACCGACGCGCCGCGCCTGCCCAGCTCGACGGCGATCGCCCGGCCGATGCCGCGCGAGCCGCCCGTCACCAGCGCCACCTTGCCGCTGAAGTCGCCCATGGTGTCAGCCCCCGATCGCCGCCAGCGCCTTGTCCAGGCTGGCGGGATCCTCGACGTTGACGCACTCGATCCCCTTCGAGATCCGCTTGACGAGCCCGCACAGCACCTTGCCCGGGCCCAGCTCCACCACCTGCTTCACCCCGCCCTGCTCCATCGCCTGCACGCTCTCGACCCACCGCACCGAGCCCGTCACCTGCTGCAGGAGCAGCGCCTTGAGCCGGGAAGCGTCGGCGTTGGGCTTCGCCTCCACGTTCGTCACCACCGGGCAGGACGGCGGCTTGAAGGCCACGCGGCTGAGCACCTCGTCGAGGCGCGGCACCACCGGCTGCATCAAGGCGCAGTGGAACGGAGCGGACACCGGCAGAGGCACCACCCGCCTGGCGCCTGCGGCCTTCAGGGCCTCCGACGCGCGCTCGACCGCCTTCGCGTGGCCGGCGATCACCGTCTGGGCCGGCTCGTTGAAGTTGGCGGGAGACACCACCTCACCCTCGGCCGCCTGGGCCGCCTGCGCGCACAGCTCCTTCACCTTCTCGGGGCCCAGGCCCAGCACCGCGGCCATCGCGCCCACGCCGGCGGGCACCGCGTCCTGCATGAAGGTGCCACGCGCCCGCACACTGCGCACCGCGTCGGCCAGGCTCATCGCGCCCGCGGCCACCAGCGCCGAGTACTCCCCCAGCGAGTGCCCGGCCACGAAGGCCGGCGCCGTGGCGCAGCGCTTCGAGAACACCGCGTGCGCCGCCACCGACACGGTGAGGATCGCCGGCTGCGTGTTGGCGGTCAGCTTGAGCGCGTCCTCGGGCCCCTCGAAGCACAGCCTCGAAAGCTTCTCGCCCAGCGCGTCGTCGGCGGCGTCGAAGACGGCCTTCGCCTCGGGGTAGGCCTCGCACAGGGCCTTCCCCATCCCGACCTCCTGGCTGCCCTGCCCTGGAAAGATGAACGCGATGCTCATGGGCTTGCTCACTTTGCTACCAGCGGACCAGCGCGCTTCCCCAGGACATGCCCGCGCCGATCGCCATCATGGCGATGGTGTCGCCCGGCTGCAGGCGCCCGGCCCGGTTGGCCTCGTCCAGGGTCATCGGCAGCGACGCCGACGAGGTGTTCCCGTACTTGTCGATGTTCAGCCACGCCTTCGCCTGCGGAATGCCCAGCCGGTCCAGCACCGCGTCGATGATCCGCAGGTTCGCCTGGTGGGCGATGACGTGCGTCACGCCGTCGGCGGTGACGTGGTTGTGCTCGAGCGCCTCCTTCACCGCCTCCGACAGCGCCCGCACCGCGAACTTGTACACCTCACGGCCGTTCATCGACACCTTGTGCAGCTTGTCCTTGAGCGCCTGCTCGCTCATCGGGTTCAGCGAGCCGCCGCCCTTGATGCAGAGGATCTGCGTCTGCGCGCCGTCGGTGTGCAGGTGCGTGGACAACACGCCCCGGCCCTCGTCTTCCGACGGCCCCATCACCATCGCGCCGGCCGCGTCGCCGAACAGCACGCAGGTGTTGCGATCCTGCCAGTCGATGATCCGCGTGAGCAGCTCCACGCCTACCACCAGCGCCCGCTTCACCGCCCCCGTCTGGATGTACTGGGCGGCCACTGACATGCCGAACAGCGAGCCCGCGCAGGCCGCCGACACGTCGAAGGCGAACGCCTTCTTCGCCCCCAGCTTGTGGGCCAGGAAGGCCGCGCACGCGGGCATGGGCATGTCCGGAGAGATGGTGCCGACGATGACGACGTCGAGATCCTCGGGGCGCGTCTGCGCCAGCTCCAGCGCGCGGATCGACGCCTTCAAGGCCATGTCGCTGGTGACTTCCCCTTCGGCCGCCACGTGCCGCTGCCGAATGCCGGTGCGCTCGACGATCCACTCGTCGCTCGTCTCCACGAGCTTCGCCAGATCATGGTTGGTCAGCACCTTCTCGGGGGCGTAGCTGCCGGTTCCGATGATGCGGGCGCGCGTCACGGGGCGGGCCAATACCAAGGCACCTTCCCCCTGTCACCGCGAACCGTTTTACGCAGGTGGGAAACCGGCCTGCGCGCGCACGGCGCATCGCGTCGTGGGTGTACCCCTTCCGTGACCGGCCCCAGGAGTGACCGATCCGACCTGCAGTTGTCGCGCGCGGTGCGGCGGAAGAGGAATCAATCCGCGGAGCCCGCGGCGACCTTCTTCGACTTGTAGAAGCCGCAGCTCGGGCACACGCGGTGCGGCATCACCGCCGCTCCACAGTTGGGGCAGTTGGACACCTGCACGGCGCTCTTCAGCTTGTTGTTGGCGGCCCGCCGGCGATCCCGGCGCATCTTCGAGGTCCGCTTCTTGGGAACACCCATCTGGAACTTCCCGTCCTTTCAAACCGCTAGTTCTTCAGCTTGATGTCCTTGAGCTTCGCGAGCCGGACATCGACTTCCTTCTTCTCGGCGTGACCGCAGTTCTGCTCGTTCAGATCCTGTCCACAGGTGGCGCACAGCCCCCGGCAATCCTCCCGGCACAGCACGGTCACCGGCAGGGCCAGCAATACCTGCTCCCGTATCACCGGGTCCAGATCGATCGTCTTGCCGTCGAAGGGCTCGGCGTCGATTTCGTCCAGCTCGAAGGAGGCGGCCAGAAGCGCCTGGCCGTCGTCGTCCTTCTTCTGCCGGCGCCTGCCCTTCGAAGGCCCCTTCGCCGCCTCCAGCTCCTCGTCCTCGTCGTCCTCCCGGGTGTGCCCCTGCGGCACCATGCGCAGGGAGAACTCCACCGGGAGATCCAGCGTCACGTCCTTCAGGCAGCGGCGGCACGGGGCCTTCACCACCGCGCCGAAGCCCCCCTTGAGGTGCACCTGCCCGGACACCCGCTTGAAGGACGCCGACAGCGGCCGCGAAGACACCAGCGTGTAGCCGGGCGCATCGGTGAGCGCCTCGGTCAACACCTCGGCCTTGATCGGCTCCCTGAGCTCGAGGCCAGCGCCTTGTATTTCTTCAATCTTTACGAGCATTTGCAACCACTTCCACCCCGAAAGGGCGGCGGAACCTACATGATGGCGGCGCGGCGAGTCAAACGCGTCCCCCGCCTGCCGGGTGATTTTGCTAAGGGGCATCGGGGATGCGCGTCGGGGTGATGCTCGCAGGCTTGGTCGCGACGGGGGCGCTGGCCGACGGAGCGCTGCCTTCCGACGTGCCGCTCGCCTCGACGGTGCTCTCGCAGGTGGTACCGAAGAACGAGGCCATCGCGACGGCCAGCCAGCAGGTGGACGACGGCGACTTCGAGGACGCGGTGAAGACGCTGGAGAAGGGCCTCGAGCAGCCGGATCTCACCGACGATCAACTGGTCGAGCTGTACCGGCTGCTGGGCCTCTCGCACTTGTACCTGGGCAACGAGGACAAGGCGCGCGACGCCTTCGAGAAGCTGCTCCAGGCGCGGCCGGACTACGAGCTGCCGAAGACGGCCCCGCCGAAGATCCGTACGCTGTACGCACGGATCAAAGAAGACATCCGCAAGCGGCGGGTGCGCCCGGTGACGCTGACGGTGCAGCCCGCACCGGACGTGGACGGCGGCGAGGCGGTGGGCGTGCCCGCGCGGATCGAGGACATGGCCCTGGGCGCCAAGGCCAAGCTGTTCTACCGGCGCGCGGGGGCGCAGGCCTTCAGCTCGGTGGACTTCGTGCGCGAGAAGGGCTCGAAGGTGGACTACCTGGCCACCATCCCCGCGTTCGAGGTGCCCGCGGAGGAGGCCGCCTGGGACATGGAGTACTACGTGGAGGTCGCCGACGCCGCGCAGCGCCGCCTGGCCGGCAAAGGGGACGCCTTCAATCCGCTGGTCTTCCAGGTGGCCGCGAAGGCGGGCGCTTCGCCTCCCGTGACGGAGTCGCGGCCCTGGTACAAGAACCCGTGGATCTGGGTGGGGATCGGCGCGGGCGCCGCCGCGATCACCACCGGCGTGGTGCTGATCGCCACCAGCCAGCAGTCGGCCACGCTGCCGATCCAGATCCAGATCGAGGGCATGCCGTGAAGCGCGCGCTCCTGATGCTCGGCGCGGTGCTCTCGGGCTGTGGGCCTGCCGCGGCACCGGGAGACGGGTTCGACATTCAGCTCGCCGTCTCGCGCGGGCTGCTCGATCAGATCAGCGCCTTCCAGGTGGTGCTGGTGAAGCAGGGCGCCTCGCTCGATTGCGTGACGGTGCAGCGCGCGTGCCTCAAGGACCAGGTGGGCGCGGATCGCTTCGTCCCGGTGAAGGACTCGGCCGGCGTGACGCACCAGGCACTGCGGTTCCCGATCTCGCTCCAGACCGGCACGCCGAACACCCAGGACGTGTCGCTCAGAGATCTCCCCCTGGGCCGCGACTTCGCGCTGGTGGTCGAGGCCCTGTCGAAGGACGCGCCACCCCGCCTCGCGGGCAGCTCGTGCAACTACGTCAAGGAGCTCACCGCCGGCACCAACGCCACCGTCTTCGCCCGGGTGGAGATGCTGACGACGCCGGCGTCGTGCGATCCCTCGCTCCCGTAGAAGACCAGTCCGATCAGATCTCGCTCGCGTTGGCGCCCGGCTTCGCTTCCGGCTTCTCCGGGGCATGCCACACGCTGAACTGGATCACACTCGCCCCGGTGGTGGCCATGGCCGCGTTGAGCGAAACCGAGGTGCCGCCCATCTCGCACGCCGCTTGGGCGACCGCCCCGGGGATCCGGTTGGAGGCCTCGGCGATCTCCTCGGGCGTGCCGGAAAAGGACACCAGGCCGAGCTGCGCGTAGCCCCCGGTCGCGATCTCCACGTGCTGGGCATTCAAGAACTCCAGCGAGCAGTTCCCTTCCCGTGCCGGGTACAACGGCCCCATCCGCATCACGGTGACGGCCGGTGCGCTCGCGCACCCGAGGGCCATGAGGACCAGCACCACCGCGGCAGACAGTCGCATGGGCGGGCTCGCTAGCAGCCCATCGCCCCGAAGTCGAGGAGCGCGCCGCAGAGTGCGTGCGTGCCTTCGACTAACGCTTCGGCGACGGCTTGAGGTGCGACAGCCTCATCACCAGCCGCTCGATGCGCAGGCGATCGGCCTCGGGCAGCTCGAGGAACTGCACCCCCATGCCCAGCTCCTTCGCCGAGACGATCTCCCCGTCGCAGGCGATCTCCTGCGCGTCTCCCGGCAGCGTGAACTTGAGGGCCACGTGGGTGCCCAGCGGCAGCGGGATCGTCTGCGCGAAGAAGGCGCCGCCCACCGACAGGTTGGACGCCCGCTGGTAGTAGAGCTCACCTTCCCGCTCGGCCTCGATCCAGAGATCGACCGGGACGCGCAGCTCTTTGCGTTTCTCTTTCCCCTCGGCCATGAGCGAACGCGTTGGCTTATGCCATGAGTCCAGTTGCGTTAGGAAGCGTTCCTCAATGGCGCGCATCCTGGTCATCGAGGACGAGCAGGACCTGGGCACGCTGCTCGAATACAACTTGAAGGCCGACGGCCACGAAGCCGAGGTCGTGCGCACCGGGGCGGCGGGGATCGGCCGGTTGAGCGGCTTCAAGCCCGATCTGGTGCTGCTCGATCTCATGCTCCCCGACATCGCGGGCAGCGAGGTGGCGCGCCTCATCCGCGAAGGCGAGTCGCGGCGGGTGCCGATCATCATGGTCACCGCGCGCAGCGAGGAGACCGATCGCGTCCGGGGCCTCGAGCTGGGCGCCGACGACTACGTCACCAAGCCCTTCTCGGTGAAGGAGCTGCTCCTGCGGGTCAAGGCCGTGCTGCGCCGCCAGGGCGAGGCGGCGCCAGTCGACGGGCGCCTGCTGTCCGCCGGTGACATCGTCCTCGACACCGAGCGCCACGAGGTGAAGGCCCGGGGCGACGCGGTGGTGCTCACCGCCCTCGAGTTCCGCCTCCTCAAGACCTTCCTGGAGCGCCCCGGCCGGGTGCAGACCCGCGAGACGCTCCTGTCCGACGTCTGGGGCATCGACGCCGACATCACCACCCGCACCGTGGACACGCACATCAAGCGCCTGCGCGAGAAGCTGGGGCCGGCTGGCGACATCATCGAGACCATCCGAGGCGTCGGTTACAAGCTCGTAGGCTGATGGAACGGCGCGCCCCACTCTCCTGGGCCCTCCCCCCGGCGCTCGCCGCCGCGGCGCTGACGTACGCCCTCTCCTCTTCCGGGTCCGCCGCCTGGCTGGCCGCGGTCACCGCCGGCCTGGGCGCGGGGCTCACCTCCCTCGCGCTCTGCCGGCTCTCTCGCCGCCGGGCCGACGCCCCCGCCCCCGCCGACGCCCTCGCCCAGCAGGTCCAGCGCACCGCAGCCGACGCGAAGGAGCTCTCGCGCCAGCTCGCCGTGCTGCGCGCGGTGATCGACGGCATGCGCGAAGGCGTGTGGATCACCAGCGAGGACGGCACCGTCGTCGAGCACAACAACGCCCTCAAGGAGCTGCTCTACACCAGCCAGCAGCTCCTCGGTCAGCGCCCGCTGGAGCTGCTACGCAGCGCCGAGCTCCAGGTGGCCGTGGAGAAGGCGTGCCGCGAAGGCCAGGCGTCGAACCTCGAGCTCACCGTGGAAGGCGTGAGGCCCGCGGTGCTGTCGGTGCGCGTCTCGCCGCTGGGGCGCGAGCTCGGCGGCTCCGCGGCCGTCTTCTTCGACGTCACCGAGCTGCGCCGGCTGGAGAAGGTCCGCAAGGACTTCGTCGCCAACGTGTCCCACGAGCTGCGCACGCCGATCACCGCGATCCGCGGGTACTCCGAGACGCTCCAGGCCGGCGCGCTGAACGATCCGGAGAACGCGCCGAAGATGGTCGACATCATCCACCGGCAGTCGGAGCGCCTGTCCGAATTGGTGGAGGATCTGCTCGAGCTGTCCCGCCTCGAGTCGCGGCAGCTCCAGCTCACGGAGAAGCCGGTGGACCTCGCCGAGGCCGCCCAGCGCGCCCTGGAGGCGGTGCGCCCCAAGGCCCGCGACCGCGGCACCGCCCTGGAGCTGCAGATCGCGCCCGGCACCTGCGTCCTCGGAGATCAACGCGCGGTCGAGCAGATCCTCTTGAACCTCGTCGACAACGCCGTGAAGTACACGCCCGCCAACGGGCATGTGTGGGTCAGCGCCGCGGAGGTCGACGGCGCGATCGAGCTGCGCGTGCGCGACGATGGCCCCGGCATCGAGCCCCGGCACCTGTCGCGCCTCTTCGAGCGCTTCTACCGGGTGGACAAGGGCCGCAGTCGCGACATGGGCGGCACGGGGCTGGGCCTGTCGATCGTCAAGCACCTGGCCACCGCCATGAATGGCGACGTGCGGGTGGAGAGCGGCGCGCGGGGAGGTTCCACCTTCTTCGTCCAGTTGCTCCCGGCGCGAAGCAGCGGCGCAGGAGCCCCGGCCCAGGGCGCCCTCCCACCGGCTGGGAATCCGTCCGCGTCAGGGTAGGATTCCGGGCGGATGCGGGTCGCGGTGCTGGCTGACGTCCACGGAAACCTCCCGGCCTGCGAGGCCGTGCTGGAGGACATCCGCCGCCAGAGCCCGGACGCCATCGTCGCCGCGGGGGATCTGTGCCTGCGCGGCTCCCACCCCGCCGAGGTCTTCGATCTGCTCCAGTCGCGCTGCCAGGCCCTGCTGATGGGCAACACCGACGCCTACCTGGCGGGGATCTACCTGGGCGGCGCCTACCGGGAGTCGACGCACTGGAAGACCAACCTGCTCCACTGGACGCGCGCCCAGCTCGGGCCCACCCGCCTCGAGGCGCTGGGCAGGCTGGCCTTCTCGGTCCGCTACTCCCCTCGCCGGGGGCAGGATCTCTTCGTCTGCCACGCCAACCCGAAGAACCTCGAGGAGTCCCTGGAGCCGACGCTGGATGAGGGCACGCTGCGCCGGTACCTCTCCCACCTCGACGCCGCCGCGGTGGCCTTCGGGCACCTCCACTTCCCGTACCGCCGCCGCGTGGGCCGCATGGTGATCGCAGATGTCGCCTCCGCCGGCATTCCGCGCGACGGAGATCTCCGCCCGGCCTGGGGCCTCTTCACCTGGACGCCCCGCGGCTGGCGGGTGCAGATCCGTCGCGTGCGCTACGCCGTCCGCAAGGCCACCCAGCTCCTCACCGAGCGCCGCGTACCCGGCGCGCCCATG
The DNA here is from genome assembly GCA_020846875.1 of Myxococcales bacterium. Taxonomy (GTDB): domain Bacteria; phylum Myxococcota; class Myxococcia; order Myxococcales; family Myxococcaceae; genus JADLDB01. The sequence goes on from JADLDB010000032.1 coordinate 26,987, forward strand.
CTGATCCACAAGATGGTGGAGGCGAAGTACCGCCACCACTCGCTGCTCGCCGAGGCCGCCCGCCGCCACTCGGGCCTGCCGCCCTACTTGAAGCCGCCGCCGGGCCTCACCCCGAGCGTGCTGCGCGCCACCGCCGCCCAGGCCCCGCCGCCCGTGCTGCCTCCACCCCCCGCGCTGGTGCCCCCGCCCGGCCAGTCCACCCAGCTCGACGAGGCCGCCGACGAGCTGCTCCCCGTCACCGAGCTCAAGCATGAGGCCCCCGAGCTGACCGCGCCGTCGAGCGAGCAGCCGGGAGAGGTCCCAGCCGATCCCCCGCGCGCCGCCTCGAATGACTCGTGATCGCCGCGGCCTTGGGGGCTCAGTGCCATCGCCCGCCACGCGGCGTGACGCTCACCAGCGGTGGTACGCGGGGTGTCCCGGCTGGACCGCGACGAAGGTGCCCTTGCAGGTGGCCCGCACCTTCCCCTTCGCCTCGAGGACGCCCTCCACCACGCACTTGTCGCCGTCGTGCTGCACCACCTTCGCGGAGATCGACAGCGGCCCGTCCGTCGGGCAGGGGCGCTTGAGGCTGATCGCGTAGTCGGCGGTGACGCAGCACGGCGCCGTGTCCAGGCCGCGCGCCTTCTTGAGGAACATCACCGCCGCCCAGTTGCAGTGGCAGTCCAGCAGCGAGCCGATGATCCCCCCGTTCAAGACTCCAGGGAATGCCTCGTGGTGGGGCTCGGGCGTCCAGGCCGCCACCAGCGCGTCGCCCTGCTCGAAGGAGCGGAGCTTCAGACCCTGCGGGTTCGCCGGCCCGCAGCCGAAGCAGGCGTTGTGGGGGGCGTACGTCTCCTGGACCGACCTCAAGTCCGTCATGGAGTCCCTCACCGGGAAGCCAGCGTCCAGTCGCCGGACTCGCCGTGCGCCCGCTTGAGCAGCGCGAAGTTGCGCCGCACCGCCCGCACGTAGCCCTGGTACGGCTCGGTGTTCCGCGCCTTGAGCGCCTGGATCAACCGGTTGGGCCCGGCGTTGTAGGCCATGAGCGCGAGGTCCAGGTTGCCCTTGAACTGCGCCTTCATCGCCTTCAGGTACCGCACGCCCAGCCGCACGTTGAGCGAGGGATCGGCGTCCAGCTCGGCCCGCGACAGCTTGAGGCCTTCCTTCTGCGCCATGAAGTACAGCGTGGTGGGGCGCACCTGCATCAGGCCCTTCGCGCCGACGACGGACACCGCGTCCTGCTGGAACTCGGACTCGACGGTGATCTGCGCCAGCACCAGCAGCGGATCGAGGCCGGCCTTCTCCGACTCCTCGGCGATCGCCTGGGCCACCTGGGTGCGCAGCCTGAGGCCCCAGCCCGGCGCCCGCTTCTGCAGCACCGCGTCGATCCGCGCGAAGTCGGGGTGCCGCACCTCCAGCAGACCGACGGGCTCCAGCACCACCGGCGCAGGCGGCTCGACCAGCGGCCTCCACTGGGCCGCCGCCACCGCAAGGCTGGCCAGGGCCAGCGCTGGAAGTCCCCACTTCACTTGGTCAGTGCCTCCACCCGCTTCGCCAGGGCGTTGAGCCGCGCATTCAACTGCGCCAGCTCCTCCCGCCGCGGCACCTTGAGCTTCTGCATCGACGCCTTCACCGACTCCTCGGCGCTCCGCTCCAGCTCTCTTCTCTGGGTCGCCAGGCGCTCGGTGAACTGGTGCACCTGCCGTCGCACCTCGTCCTGGCTCCACCCCGTCATGCCTTGCAGCCGGCCCAGGGCCTTGGCCACCTCTTCCTCCGCCCCCGTCACCGTCACCAGCGCCTGGCTCCAGACCTGCTGGAAAAATTCGGAGAAGGTCCGCTTGTCTTTCGAGGTGGGCTCCATTGGCCCACCTCTCACCACATCGGCCGACAGGGGCGCAAGCCCCAACAATCAGGCCGTCGGCTTCTTGGTGATCAGCGTGTCGACGCGCTTGCTCAACCGTGCGATCTCGCGATGGATCTGACGGATTTCGTCGCGCGAGGCCACACCCAGGGCGTCCAGCACCGTCGTCTGCAGCCCGTCGAGGCGCTTGCGGACCTCTCCGCTGGCCGCGCTGGCCTGCTTCTCCAGCTTCTTCAACTGCTTGCCCGAGCGGATGCTGGAGATCACCGACTCCAGCTCCTTCTGCTGAGTCCGCCCACGCTTCACCAGCTCCTTCTCAAATGATTGGATTCGCTTGCGCGCCTCCTCCAACTGCACCACCACGAAGTCCTGCACTTCCTTGACGCTCTGAGGAGCCACTGCCTTGCCGTTCCGGGTCGCCATGTGCGAGTCCCTCCTTTGACGCAATGCATATAACGCGACGCGTTACCTGCGCAAGGGGCTGTGGCAGAAAAAGAGGGTGACTCCGGAAGCCCGGAGTCACCCCGAAAGCTGGCTTCTTCTGGAGCCTTCCGGCTACGCCACGCCCGACTCGGGGCGGCTGGCGGGCATCGGGGCGCTCAGGGCAGACGGATCGCCGGCGTGCGTGGCGGCCAGCGCATCCTCCATGTTTTGGATCTCGTCGGCCGGGCTGTCCACCTGAATGTCGAGGTGCTTGTAGTTGGGCAGGCCCGTGCCGGCGGGGATCAACCGGCCCATGATCACGTTCTCCTTCAGGCCGCGCAGGTAGTCGACCTTCCCTGAGATCGCCGCCTCGGTCAGCACCTTGGTGGTCTCCTGGAACGACGACGCGGAGATGAAGGACTCGGTGGACAGGGACGCCTTGGTGATCCCGAGCAGCAGCGGCTCACCCACCGCCGGACGCCGGCCGGAGTTGAGCGCCTTCTCGTTCTCCTCCTCGAAGACCCACTTCTCCACCTGCTCGTCGACGAGGAACTCGGTGTCGCCCACGTCGGTGACGCGCACGCGGCGCAGCATCTGGCGGACGATCGTCTCGATGTGCTTGTCGTTGATCTTCACGCCCTGCAGCCGGTACACCTCCTGGATCTCGTCCACCAGGAAGCGGGCCAGCTCCTTCTCGCCCAGCACCTTCAAGATGTCGTGCGGGTTGGCGGCGCCGTCCATCAGCGACTCACCGGCGCGCACGCGGTCGCCCGAGTGCACGGTGATGTGCTTGGACTTGCTGATCAGGTACTCCTTCGCCAGATCTTCGCGCCGCTCGCCGTTCACCTCGGGCGTGAGGATCAGCTTGCGCTTGCCCTTGGTGTCCTTGCCGAACGACACCATGCCGTCGATCTCCGCGATGATCGCGTGATCCTTCGGCTTGCGCGCCTCGAACAGCTCGGCCACGCGGGGCAGACCACCGGTGATGTCCTTGGTCTTGGTCGTCTCACGCGGCACGCGCGCGAGCACCTCGCCGGGGGTCAGCTCGTTGCCGTCGTCCACCGCCAGCGCCGCGCCCTGCGGCAGGAAGTAGCTGGCCGGCTGGCCGTTGGGCAGGTTCTTCACCTCGCCCTTCCCGTCGCGAATGGTGATGCGCGGGCGGGCCTCGGGATCGCGCGACTCGATGATCGTCCGGCGGGAGAGGCCGGTGACCTCGTCCATCGACTCGCTCATCGTCACGCCTTCGATGATGTCCTCGAACTTCACGACCCCACCGACCTCGGACAGGTACGGGATCGCGAACGGCTCCCACTCGGCCAGCTTGGCGCCGGGCTCCACCTTCTCGCCTTCGGCCACCAGCAACTGGGCGCCGTACACCACCTTGTGGCGCTCGCGCTCGCGGCCCGAGCCGTCGACGATCACGATCTCACCGTTGCGGTTGGTGACCACCTGGTGGCCGCCGGACCGCTTCACCGCGGTCAGCGTCATCAGCTTCACCGTGCCCGCGAAGCGCGCGATCAGCTCGGACTGCTGCGACTTGCTCATCGCCGCGCCGCCGACATGGAAGGTGCGCATGGTGAGCTGCGTGCCGGGCTCGCCGATGGACTGCGCGGCGATCACCCCGCAGGCCTCGCCCACCGACACCTTGCGGCCGCGGGCCAGGTCACGGCCGTAGCACTCGACGCAGATCCCGCGCCGGGTCTGGCAGGTCAGCACCGAGCGGATCTTCACGCGATCGAGCCCGGCGTTGACGATCTTCTGCACCCGCTGCTCGTCGATCTCCTCGTTGGCGCGGACCAGCACCTCGCCGTTCACCGGATCGTGAATGTCGTCCAGCGCCACGCGGCCCAGGATGCGCTCGGCCAGAGGCTCGATCTCCTCGCCGCCTTCCACCAGCGCGGCCATCATCAGGCCGTCCAGCGTGCCGCAGTCGTACTCGGTGATGATCGCGTCCTGCGCCACGTCCACCAGGCGGCGGGTCAGGTACCCCGAGTTCGCCGTCTTGAGCGCCGTGTCCGCCAGGCCCTTGCGCGCGCCGTGCGTGGAGATGAAGTACTGCAGCACCGAGAGGCCTTCGCGGAAGTTCGCGGTGATCGGCTGCTCGATGATCTCACCCGACGGCTTGGCCATCAGGCCGCGCATGCCGGCCAGCTGGCGGATCTGCTGCGTCGAGCCGCGGGCGCCGGAGTCGGCCATGATGAAGATGGGGTTGAAGGACTTCTGGGTGCGCGTCTCCTTCTTCCCGTCCCGGTTGACCCCGGTGACGTGCTCCTCGGAGATCTGCTCCATCATCTTCTTGGTGATCGCCTCGGTCGTCTGCGCCCAGATGTCGATCACCTTGTTGCCGCGCTCGCCGACGGTGATGAGCCCCTCGAGGTACTGGTTCTCGACCTCGGTGACCTCCTTCTGCGCCGCCTCGATCAGCTCGTACTTCGCGGGCGGAATGATCATGTCCTTGAGCGCGATGGAGATGCCCGCGCGCGTAGCGTTGGTGTAGCCGTAGGAGCGGATCTTGTCGGCGAGGAGGACGGTCTCCTTCTCACCGGTGAGCCGGTAGCAGGTGTCGATCAGGTTCCCGAGCTGCTTCTTGTCGAGGACCTTGTTGACCTCCTCGAAGCCCACCTTCACCGGGACGATCTCGGACAGCAGCACCCGGCCGACGGTGGTGTCGTAGATCTTCCCGCGCACCCGGCACTTCACCTTGGCCTGCAGGTGCACCGCGCCCTGGTCGAACGCCGCGCGCGCCTCGTCCGGCGAGGCGAACGTCATGCCCTCGCCCAGCGCGAACTCGCGGGGACGGGTCATGTAGTAGATCCCGAGCACCATGTCCTGCGTGGGGACGATGATCGGCTTGCCGCTCGCCGGCGAGAGGATGTTGTTGGTCGACATCATCAGGGCGCGCGCCTCCATCTGCGCCTCGATGGACAGCGGCACGTGGACCGCCATCTGGTCGCCGTCGAAGTCGGCGTTGAAGGCCGTGCACACCAGCGGGTGCAGCTGGATCGCCTTGCCTTCGATCAGCACCGGCTCGAACGCCTGAATGCCGAGGCGGTGAAGCGTCGGCGCGCGGTTGAGCAGCACCGGGTGCTCGCGGATCACGTCGTCGAGGATGTCCCAGACCTCCGGGCGCTCCTTCTCCACCATCTTCTTCGCCGACTTGATGGTGGTGACGTAGCCCTTCTCTTCGAGCTTGTTGTAGATGAACGGCTTGAACAGCTCGAGCGCCATGATCTTCGGCAGCCCGCACTGGTGCAGCTTGAGCTCGGGGCCGACGACGATCACCGAGCGGCCGGAGTAGTCCACGCGCTTGCCGAGCAGGTTCTGGCGGAACCGGCCCTGCTTGCCCTTGAGCATGTCCGACAGCGACTTGAGCGGCCGCTTGTTGGGGCCGGTGATCGTCTTGCCGCGGCGGCCGTTGTCGAACAGCGCGTCGACGGCCTCCTGCAGCATGCGCTTCTCGTTGCGGATGATGATGTCCGGCGCGTTGAGCTCCTGCAGCCGCTTCAGGCGGTTGTTCCGGTTGATCACCCGGCGGTACAGATCGTTCAAGTCCGAGGTGGCGAAGCGGCCGCCGTCCAGCGGGACGAGCGGGCGCAGATCCGGCGGCAGCACCGGGATCACGTCCAGCATCATCCACTCCGGCAGGTTGCGCTGACCGGCGGGGCCCGAGCTGCGGAAGGACTCCAGCACCTTGAGGCGCTTGGCGATCTTCTTCCGCTTGGCCTCGCTGGTGGTGACCTTCATCTCACCGCGCAGCTCCTCGGCCAGCGTGTCCACGTTGATCGCCTTGAGCATCTCGCGCACGGCCTCGCCGCCCATGGCCGCGACGAAGGACTCCTCGCCGTGCTCCTGGAGCAGCTTCTGGAAGCGCTCCTCGGTGATCAGCTCGCCCTTCTCCAGCTCGGTGCTCTTCGGGTCGAGCACGATGTACGACTCGCAGTACAGGACCTTCTCCAGGTCCTTCAGCGTCATGTCCAGCAGGTTGCCGATGCGCGACGGCAGGGACTTGAGGAACCAGATGTGCGCGACCGGCGTGGCCAGGGTGATGTGGCCGAGGCGCTCACGACGCACCTTGGACTGGATCACCTCCACCCCGCACTTCTCGCACACCACCCCGCGGTGCTTCATGCGCTTGTACTTGCCGCAGTTGCACTCGTAGTCCTTCACCGGGCCGAAGATGCGCGCGCAGAACAGGCCGTCGCGCTCCGGCTTGAAGGTCCGGTAGTTGATCGTCTCCGGCTTCTTGACCTCGCCGTGCGACCACTGGCGGATCTTGTCCGGCGAGGCCAGGGCGATGCGGATCGCCTGAAAAGACAGCGGGTCCTTCGGCTTCTCGAAGAAATTGAAGATGTCCTTCACGGATTCACCTGGGTCTTGCGATTGAAGGTTCGAAGAAAGAGCTCAGCGGGGATCAGGCGTCGGTGCCGGTCTTGCTCGGCTCGTCCATGACGATGGACGCGCGGCGGCGCTCCGGCGGGGCGGTCTCGAGCAGCTCGACGTCCAGGGCGAGGGCCTGGAGTTCCTTGAGTAGCACGTTGAAGGACTCGGGCAGGCCCGACTCCAGGGTGTAGTCGCCCTTCACGATGGACTCGTACATGCGGGTGCGGCCGACCACGTCGTCGGACTTCACCGTGAGGAACTCCTGCAGCGAGTAGGCGGCGCCGTAGGCCTCCATGGCCCAGACCTCCATCTCACCGAGGCGCTGCCCGCCGAACTGCGCCTTGCCGCCCAGCGGCTGCTGGGTGACGAGCGAGTACGGGCCGATGGAGCGCGCGTGGATCTTCTCGTCCACCAGGTGGTGCAGCTTGAGCACGTACATCACGCCCACGGTCACGTTCTGGTCGAACGGCTCACCGGTGCGACCGTCGAAGAGCACCATCTGGCCCGTCTTCGGCAGCTCCGCCTTCTCCAGCAGGCCGTGGATGTCCGACTCCTGCGCGCCCTCGAACACCGGGCTGTTCACGTGGATGCCCCGCTTCAGGCGCCGGCACAGCTCCACGACCTCCTTGTCGTTCAGCTTCTCGAGGAACTCGTGGAACTTCTCGTCGTCGTACACGCCCTTGAGCTGCTTGCGCAGCGCGTCCGGCGAGTAGTTGTCGTCGAGGTACCTCTGCAGCCGCTCGCCCACGCCCCTGGCCGCCCAGCCCAGGTGCACCTCGAGGATCTGCCCGATGTTCATGCGGCTCGGCACGCCCAGGGGGTTCAGCACCAGGTCAACCGGCCGCCCGTCCTCGAGGTACGGCATGTCCTCGAGCGGCAGCACGCGCGACACCACGCCCTTGTTGCCGTGGCGGCCGGCCATCTTGTCGCCCACCGCCAGCTTGCGCTTGATGGCCACGAAGACCTTCACCATCTTGATCACGCCGGGCGGCAGCTCGTCGCCCTTCTTGATCCGCGCGATGCGCTCACCGAAGGCCAGCTTCACCGCCTCCTTGTTCTCCTCGAGGTTCTTCGAGATGTCGCGCACCTTCTGGTCGACCTGGTCGTTGACCGAGATCTCGCCCCAGTACTTGTAGGGGATCTGGCCGAGCAGCTCATCGCTGAGCGTGTCGCCCTTCTTGAGCAGCTGCTTGCCCTTGTCGTCGATCAGCTTCGACTGGGCCTCCTTGTTCAGGAACATCTTGCGGATGCGGCTGAACGCGGAGTCCTGGAGGATCTTGATCTCGTCGTTCTGATCCTTGAGCAGCCGGGCCTCTTCCATCGACTCGATCTGCTTGGCGCGCTCGTCCTTGTCGACGCCCTTGCGACTGAACACCTTGGCGCCGATCACCGTGCCGCCCACGCCCGGGGGCACGCGCAGGCTCGTGTCGCGCACGTCGCCGGCCTTCTCGCCGAAGATCGCGCGCAGCAGCTTCTCCTCGGGCGAAAGCTGCGTCTCGCCCTTGGGCGTGATCTTCCCCACCAGGATGTCGCCGGGCTTCACCTCGGCGCCGATGCGGATGATGCCGGACTCGTCGAGGTCCTTGAGCGCCTCCTCGCCGACGTTCGGGATGTCGCGGGTGATCTCTTCCTTGCCCAGCTTGGTGTCACGCGCGATGCACTCGAACTCCTCGATGTGGATGGACGTGAACACGTCGTTCTTGACGATGTTCTCGGACATCAGGATCGAGTCCTCGTAGTTGTAGCCCTGCCACGGCATGAACGCGATCACCACGTTCTGGCCCAGCGCCAGCTCGCCCGTCTCGCACGCGGGGCCGTCGCCCAGCACGTCGCCCTTCTTCACCTTGTCGCCCTTCTTGATGATGGGCTTCTGGTTGAGGCACGTGGACTGGTTGGACCGCTGGTACTTGACCAGGTTGTAGATGTCGACCTCGCTGGCGACGTCCGAGAAGGACGCGGCCACCTCGGCGCGCACCACGATGCGGGACGCGTCGACCGACTCCACCACCCCGTCGCGGCGGGCCACCACGCACACCCCGGAGTCGCGCGCCACCACCGCCTCGATGCCGGTGCCGACCAGCGGGGACGCGGTGCGCACCAGCGGCACGGCCTGGCGCTGCATGTTCGAGCCCATCAGCGCGCGGTTCGCGTCGTCGTTCTCGAGGAAGGGGATGAGCGACGCCGCCACCGACACCAACTGGTTCGGCGACACGTCCATCAGGTTCACGTCCTCGGGGCGGGCCTGGACGAACTCACCGCCGCGGCGCGCCTGCACGTGCTCGTCGGTGAACTTGCCCTTCTTGTCCACCGCCACGTTGGCCTGGGCGATGGTGTGCTTCTCCTCCTCGAGCGCCGAGTAGAAGGCCACGTCCGGCGTCATCGAGCCGCCTTCCACCTTGCGGTACGGGGTCTCGATGAAGCCGAACTCGTTCACCCGCGCGTAGCTGGACAGCGACGAGATGAGGCCGATGTTCGGCCCTTCCGGCGTCTCGATCGGGCAGATCCGGCCGTAGTGCGTGGGGTGCACGTCGCGCACCTCGAAGCCCGCGCGCTCACGCGTCAGGCCGCCCGGCCCGAGCGCCGACAGGCGCCGCTTGTGCGTCACCTCCGACACCGGGTTGGTCTGATCCATGAACTGCGAGAGCTGGCTGGACCCGAAGAACTCCTTGATCACCGCCGTCACCGGCTTGGCGTTGATCAGGTCGTGCGGCATGAGCGTCTCGATCTCCTGGAGGCTCATCCGCTCCTTGATCGCCCGCTCCATGCGCACCAGCCCGATGCGGTACTGGTTCTCCAGCAGCTCGCCCACCGCGCGCACCCGCCGGTTGCCGAGGTGATCGATGTCGTCGATCTGCCCCTTCCCGTTCTTCAGATCGATGAGGTAGCGGATCGTCTCCAGGATGTCGCGCTTCGAGAGCACCTGGTTGTCCAGCGGCTCCTCGAGGCCGAACTTGCTGTTCAGCTTGAGCCGCCCCACCTTCGACAGATCGTACCGCTCGGGGTTGAAGAACAGCACGTTGTTGAAGAGGTTGATCGCCGTGTCCGGCGTCGGCGGGTCGCCCGGGCGCACGCGCCGGTAGATCTCCATCACCGCCTCTTCCGGGGTCTCGATCTTGTCCATCAACAGCGTGTCCCGCAGGTACGGGCCCACGTTGAGGTTGTCGATGAAGAGGACCTTGATCTCCTTCTGGCCGCGCTTGATCAGCTCCTCGACGACCGCCGGGGACAGCTCCTCGTTGCACTCGATCAGCACTTCGCCGGTGCTCTCGTCGACCACGTCGATCGCCGACACCTTGGTGTACAGCTCGTCGGCGTCGATCGGCAGGCGCACGATCTTCGAGGCCTCGAGCTTCTTGAGGGCCGCGCGGGTGAACTTGCGGTTCTTCTTGACGATGATCTCGCCGCTCTTGGTCTTCACGTCGCGCGTGGCGCGCTGGTTGTAGAGCAGCTCGAAGTCCACCGACTTCTCGAACTCCTCCTGCGTGTGCAGGAACACCGTCTCGGTGGCGTAGAAGTAGTTGAGGATCTCTTCGGTGGTGCCGCGGAACTCGAGCGGGTTCTTCTTCGCCGCGTCGGGCACCGCGCCCAGCGCGCGGATCAACACCGTCACCGGCAGCTTTCGGCGGCGGTCGATGCGCACGTACAGCAGATCCTTGTGGTCGAACTCGAAGTCCAGCCACGAGCCGCGCGAGGGGATGACGCGGGCGTTGTAGAGCAGCTTGCCGGACGAGTGGCTCTTGCCCTTGTCGTGATCGAAGAAGGCGCCGGGGCTGCGGTGCAGTTGGCTGACCACCACGCGCTCGGTGCCGTTGATGATGAAGGTGCCGTTCTCGGTCATCAGCGGGATCTCGCCGAAGTAGACCTCCTGCTCCTTCACGTCGCGGATCGACTGGGCGCCGGTCTCTTCGTCCTTGTCCCACACCACCAGGCGCACCACGACCTTGATCGGCGCCGCGAACGTCATGCCGCGCTGGCGGCACTCGTCCACGTCGTACTTGGGCTTCTCCAGGTTGTAGCTGACGAACTCAAGCGAGCTGGTCTCGTTGAAGTCGCGAATGGGGAACACCGACTTGAACACCGCCTGCAGCCCGACGTCCTCGCGCTTCTCCGGCGCCACGTCCGCCTGCAGGAACTTCTCGTAGCTCTGCTTCTGAATGTTGATGAGGTTGGGGATCTCGATGACCTTGTTGATCTTCGCGAAGCTCTTCCGGACGCGGAAGTTGTTCTGCAGGGTGGCCATTCGCTCTCTCAAAAGCTCCCCTTGAACGTCGGGAGCGGCTCGGGGTGTTGCCTAGAACTTCCTAAGCGCCAAAAGCAGCAGCCTCTTCATGCGAGGAAAGCCGATGACCCTTTTCGGGCCACCGGCTCCCCCCTCGAACCACTTGGACTTCTTGTCTACTTGAGCTCAACCGTCGCGCCGGCCGCGGTCAGCTTCTCTTTCATCTTGTTGGCGTCGTCCTTGCTGGCGCCTTCCTTCACCGTCTTGGGCGCGCCCTCGACCAGATCCTTGGCCTCCTTCAGGCCCAGGCCGGTGATCTCGCGGATGACCTTGATGACGTCGATCTTCTTCTCACCGGCCTTGGCCAGCACCACGGTGAACTCGGTCTTCTCCTCCGCCGGAGCCGCCGCCGCCGCCGGGCCAGCCGCCACGGCCACCGCCGCCGCCGCCGACACGCCCCACTTCTCCTCCAGCTTCTTCACCAGGTCCGCCGCCTCCATCACGGTGAGCGACGACAGCTGGTCCACGATTGCGTTGATGTCCGCCATGACTTTCTTCCTTCAGTTTCGAAAAACGGGTTGATTGAAAACGGGTTGAGTGAATGTCACTGCTTCTCTGACTTCGCCTTGAGGACCCGCGCGAGCGCGCTGCCCGGCTCCTTGATGGTCCGGACCAGCTTCGTCGCCGGCTGGTTGATCATGCTGAGAATCGTCGCGCGCAGCTCGTTGAGCCCCGGCATCTTCGCCAGAGCCATCACGCCGGCCTTGTCGATCTTCTGACCCTGCACGACGCCCGAGCGGATCTTGATCGACTCCAACTCCTTGATGAAGTCGGCGAGGATCTTCGCCGGTGCGATGACGTCGTCGTAGCTGATGGCGGTCGCCACCGGCCCCGTGAAGTCATCGGACACCTTCTCGACGGACGTGCCTTTCGCCGCGCGTCGCGCGAGCGTGTTCTTCAGCACCTTCCACTCGACCTTGCCCTCGCGCAGCTTCTTGCGAAGCCTGTTCACGGTGGAAACGTCGAGCTTCGAGAACTCGGCCACGACCACGGCCTTGGCGCGCGTGAACTTGCCGTTCAGCTCGCTGATCATCTGTTCCTTCTCGCTCCTGAGCACTTTGTCACCTCCCTTCCTGCGTTCCTGGCGCAAAGTGCAGGAGCGAGTACCGCTTCGTGAGGCGAAGCCGGGCCGGGTTCATCACCCCTTCCGTCTTCAGTCACCGCTCCCCGTCTCGGCAGGGCGGCCTTCTCTCCAGTGCATGCGAGAGCGAGGCTGCCGTTTAAACCCGCCGTCCAAGTCTGCGCGACCCACCCCCCGCCCAGATGCGCGGGGTTGCCAGGAGTCGTGCTGGCTCGAAACGCCAAGTCCCTGCTGTCTTCGTCCAGGGTATTTTTTTGTATTGACGCTGCCGGCCTCGCGGCCTTTGGCGTCGACATTGCAAAGCCCGGGGCCCTTACACGTACCCGCTGCGTCGTGTCAACACCCCGAAAAGTCGAGGCGCTGTGCCGACTTAGCGCGTCTACTTGTGGCGGGCGTTGATCTCCTGGGTGTCGAGCTTGATGCCCGGGCCCATGGTGGAGGAGATGGTGATGCCCTTGAGGTACACGCCTTTGGCGGTGGCGGGCTTCATCTTCATGATCAGCTCGATCAGCGTGTTGAAGTTCTCCTGGAGGTTCGCGGCGCTGAAGCTGGCCTTGCCCACCGGCGCGTGGACGATCCCGGCCTTCTCGGCGCGGAACTCGATCTTCCCGCCCTTGGCCTCTTTGATCGCCTTGGCCAGATCCATCGTCACCGTGCCCACCTTGGGGTTCGGCATCAGGCCGCGGGGGCCGAGCACCTTGCCCAGGCGGCCCACCACGCCCATCATGTCGGGAGTGGCGATGACCGTGTCGAAGTCCATGAAGCCTTCTTCGATCTTCTTGGCCAGGTCGGCTTCACCCACGAAGTCGGCGCCGGCGGTGGTGGCCTCGGTCTGCTTCTCGCCCTTGGCGAAGACGGCCACGCGGGCCGACTTGCCGGTGCCGTGGGGCAGCACGACGGCGCCGCGGACCATCTGATCGGCGTGCTTGGGATCGATGCCCAGGTTCACCGCGACGTCGACGGTCTGGTCCCACTTCCCCTTGGTGAGCTCGGTGGTCTGCTTGAGGACCTGAAAGCCCTCGGTGATGGAGTAGCGCTTGTTGCGGTCGACCTTCTCGGCGGCCGCGCGGAATTTCTTGCCAGGCATGGTGGTGTCCTCTTTGAAAAAGTGTGTGAAGGGTGAACGCGAGGCGGTCAGGCGACCTCGATGCCCATCGAGCGGGCGGTGCCCGCGATCGTGCGCATCGCGGCCTCGAGGCTGCTGGCCGTGGTGTCCTGGATCTTCTGCTTCGCGATCTCCTCGACCTGCTTCTTCGTCACCTTGCCGACGGTCTCCTTGCCGGGCTTCTTCGCCCCGGAGCCCTTCTTCTTCTCGGTGTGCAGCCCGGCCGCCTTCTTGAGCAGCACCGACGCCGGCGGCGTCTTCAGCTCGAAGGAGAAGGAGCGGTCCTGGTACACGGTGATGATCACCGGGATGATCAGGGCGTCCTTCATCTGGGCCTGCGTCTTGGCGTTGAACTGCTTGCAGAACTCCATGATGTTCACGCCCAGTTGACCCAGCGCGGGGCCGATGGGCGGAGCCGGGTTCGCCTTCCCGGCTGGGATCTGCAGCTTGCAGCTACCTGTGACCTTCTTCATTGCGGTACGTCTCCCGTGGTCCAGACGGCCGCCTCGCGGCGACCTCCCACGCTTTCAAGGCCCGGCGGAAGTGCCGGGACAGCCAGTCAGCCGGTGGTCTTCTCCACCTGCATGAAGTCGAGCTCGACGGGGGTGGAGCGCCCGAAGATGCTGACCAGCACCTTCACGCGGCCCTTCTCCGGGTTCACCTCTTCCACCGTGCCGTTGAAGTTGGCGAAGGGGCCGTCGATGACCCGCACCGTGTCGCCTTCGTCGAACTGCACCTTGGGCTTGGGGCGCATCGACCCTTCAGCCTGCTGGGTGGTGAGGCGCTGCACCTCGGCCTCCCGCAGCGGAGGGGGATCTTCCTGGCCCTGCGCCCCGAGGAAGCCGGTCACCTTGGGGGTGTTCTTCACCAGCGACTTGGCCCGGGTGGACATCGCCATCTGCACCAGGATGTAGCCGGGCATCGTCTTGCGGCGGGTGGTGCGCTTCTGGCCGTCGCGCATCTCCACCACCTGCTCGGTGGGCACGAGGATCTCTCCGAAGTCCTCCTGGAGGCCCTCCATCTTGATCTTGTCCTCGAGGGACTTCTTCGCCTTGTTCTCGAAGCCGGAGTACGTGTGCACCACGTACCACTTCTTCTCGAGCGGCTTTTCGATGTCGGTCATCATCAGGTCCCCACCGCGTTCCAGATCCTGGGCAGCCAATCGACCATCAGCTTGTAGCTCAAGCTGTCCATGCCAAAGAGGATGAAGGCCGCCACCAACGACGCCACCACCACCGCGACGGTCGAGGTGCGAGTCTCATCCCAGCTCGGCCAGGTGACGCGCATCAACTCCTCGGCAACCTCGTTGGACAGCGCCTTCACCTTCGGGCTGGTCCACGCGTAGATCGCCAGGCCCACGGTGAGCGCGAAGCCGATCAGGTTGGCCAGCTTGAGCTCGGACAGGCCTTCCACCACCTGCGCGTTCTTCACCCCCACCGCGCCCATGGCCAGCTCCACGAGGTGGCCGAGGAAGAGGGTGAGGATGATCCCGAACACCAGGTAGCTGATGACGACCAGCCGCTGGCGGTCCATTCCCGCGCGGTTCGCTTGCTGACTGGCATCTGTGGCCGACATGCGTTGCGGCTCCTCTTTTCACTGACTCGAAACTGGCAGGCCAGGAGGGATTCGAACCCCCAACAGGCGGTTTTGGAGACCGCTGCTCTACCATTGGAGCTACTGGCCTACTGAAACCGACGACCGGCAGCGGGAGAACCGCTCAGCCGACCTTGCCTTCCTTGTGCGCGGTGTGCTTCCGGCACTTCGGGCAGAACTTGGACAGCTCGAGCTTGTCCTGCTGCTTCTTGCGGTTCTTCGTGGTCACGTAATTGCGATCACGGCAGACCGTGCACTCGAGCGAAATCAGGCTGCGATTGCCCTTCGGCATGACGTTCAACTCCTCAAAATGGCTGTACCAGACGACAGAGGGGAAGGCCCTCTGACAGAGCCCTCCCCTCGTGTCAAGCCAGGTCGTTTTGCGACCTACAGTCCTTAGGCGATCACCTCGGAGACGACGCCGGAGCCCACCGTGCGGCCACCCTCACGGATGGCGAAGCGCAGCTCCTTCTCCATGGCGATGGGGGTGATCAGCTCCACCTCGATGGCGGTGTTGTCGCCGGGCATGATCATCTCCACGCCGGCGGGCAACTGCACGGTGCCCGTCACGTCGGTGGTGCGGAAGTAGAACTGCGGGCGGTACCCCTTGAAGAACGGGGTGTGGCGGCCGCCTTCCTCCTTCGAGAGCACGTACACCTGGCCCTTGAACTTGGTGTGCGGGGTGACGCTGCCCGGCTTGGCGAGCACCTGGCCGCGCTCCACGTCCTCACGCTTCAAGCCACGCAGCAGCGCGCCGATGTTGTCCCCGGC
The DNA here is from genome assembly GCA_020846875.1 of Myxococcales bacterium. Lineage (GTDB taxonomy): Bacteria > Myxococcota > Myxococcia > Myxococcales > Myxococcaceae > JADLDB01. The sequence goes on from JADLDB010000032.1 coordinate 42,459, forward strand.
CATGCCGCTGTCGAGCAGCTTCTTGAACATCTCGACGCCGGTGACGACGGACTTGGAGGTCGGGCGAATGCCGATGATCTCCACTTCGTCGCCCACCTTCACCACGCCACGCTCCACGCGGCCGGTGGCTACGGTGCCGCGGCCTTCGATCGAGAACACGTCCTCGACCGGCATCAGGAAGGGCTTGTCGATGGCGCGCTGCGGGGTGGGGATGTAGGAGTCCACCGCCTCCATCAGCTTGAGGATCGCCGGCTCGCCGATCTCGGACGAGTCACCCTCGAGGGCCTTGAGCGCCGAGCCGGGGATGATGGGCGTCTTGTCGCCGGGGAACTCGTACTTCTTGAGCAGGTCGCGGACCTCTTCCTCGACCAACTGGCGCAGCTCGGGGTCGTCCAGCATGTCGACCTTGTTCAGGAAGACGACGATGTACGGAACGCCAACCTGGCGGGCGAGCAGGATGTGCTCTCGGGTCTGCGGCATCGGGCCGTCCGGCGCGGACACCACCAGGATCGCGCCGTCCATCTGCGCGGCGCCGGTGATCATGTTCTTCACGTAGTCGGCGTGGCCGGGACAGTCGACGTGCGCGTAGTGACGGTTTTTCGTCTGGTACTCGACGTGCGCGGTCGAGATGGTGATGCCGCGCGCGCGCTCCTCGGGCGCCTTGTCGATTTGATCGTACGCGAGGAAGGTGGCGCCGCCGGTCTTCGCCAGCACCTTGGTGATCGCCGCGGTCAGGGTGGTCTTGCCGTGGTCAACGTGGCCGATCGTGCCGATGTTGACGTGCGGCTTGTTCCTCTCAAACTTCTCTTTCGACATGTCGGTCCTTCTTTCTTGTGTGGGCTGCGCTCAAAATGGAGCCCTGATCCAGGATTGAACTGGAGACCTCATCCTTACCAAGGATGCGCTCTGCCAACTGAGCTATCAGGGCACTGCCTGCTCGTCTCTCTTCGTTTCTCACTCACGACTGCTGCTCTCGCTGCTGCTGCATACGGCTCGAGGGTGGAGCGGGGAACGGGACTCGAACCCGCGACATTCAGCTTGGAAGGCTGACGCTCTACCAGCTGAGCTATCCCCGCGTGACGATCGACTTCCGTGGTGTGGAGGGGGGTGGATTCGAACCACCGAAGGTCGAGGACCGACAGATTTACAGTCTGTTGCCGTTGGCCACTTGGCTACCCCTCCGAAAGGGAATCGCACCTATTCAGTTGTCTGTCCCCCGCCCTTTCCCCTCGGCCACTTCCCTGGCCGGCGGCGGGACTCGAACCCGCGACCTACTGATTACAAATCAGTTGCTCTACCAACTGAGCTACACCGGCAAGGCTCCAGAACTGCACGAGGAAACCCGCCACCTTCTCCCCCCGAAGCCTCCGAGGGCGGCGCTCTCTACCCACGCGCTCCACGGATAGTCAAGGAGATCAACGGCCAGCGACGCCCAGGCGCTGGCGGGTGATTTCCGAGAGCAGCACCCCGGCGGAAACCGACGCGTTGAGCGAGGCCACCTGACCCACCATGGGGATGCGGACGCGGTAGTCGCAGTGCCCCAGGACGCCCTTGCGCACGCCCGCGCCCTCGGCGCCGACCACCACCGCCAGCGGCCCATCGAGCTTCGGCTGCCAGAGCGTCTGATCGCCTTCCGGATCCGCGGCTACCACCCAGAAGCCGGCCTCTTTGAGCTCCTCGAGGGCGCGCGAGAGGTTGGTGACGCGGCAGACGGGGCAGTGGGCGGTGGCGCCGGCCGACGCCTTCACCACCACCCCGGTGATCCCCGCGGCGCGATCCTTCATCACCACCACGCCGTGCGCCCCGAAGGCGTGCGCGGAGCGGATGATCGCGCCGAGGTTGTGCGGATCCTGAATGCCGTCGAGCAGCACCACCAGCGGCGGACGAGCGGACGCCTTCGCCTGGGAGATGAGCTCGCCCAGCTCGACGTACTCGAAGTCGCGCACCTCCGCGGCGACGCCCTGGTGCACGCCTCCGTCGGACAGGCGGCCCAGGCGCTCGCGATCCACGGTGTCCACCTTGAGGCCGGCGTCGCGGGCACGGCTGAAGATCTCCCCCGCCACCCGGGGGTTCACCGCGCCGCTCACCACGTACAGCTTCTCGACGCTCTGAGGCCGCGCGCGCAGCGCCTCCAGCACCGGGTTGATCCCGAAGATGACGGTCACTGGACCTCGACGGGCAAAGACAGGGCCTTCGTCTGGCGAGCGCAGATCTTGTCGGTGCAGATGAAGAAGGTCAGCTTCGCGTCGACGGTGGCCTTGCCTTTGGTGGCGGCGGTGAAGCCGACCTCGAAGCGGGGATCGGGGTGCGCCTTCCCGCCTTCGCCCTTCTTCGCCAGCGAGTCGGTGTACGCCAGCTTCTGCTTGTCCAGCTTCGCTTCCTTGCTGGAGAGCTCGATCTTGAGCGGCGCCTCGTCAGACACGTGCGCGCCTTCCTTCGTGGTGATCGCGATCTTCACCGTGCCCTTCCCCCCGGCCTTCACCTGGGTGGAGGTGCCTTCGGTGCTGACGTCGTACAGCGCCTTCACGTCGGCCTCCGCGAGCGCGGGGAGGCCGAGGAGCAGCGTCGTCATCAAGAGGGTGCGGATCATGGGAGGACTCCTTGTGTCACGAGTATGGGGCGGTTTCACCCGCCGAATTCCTTCCGGGAGGCGAGCGCTTCGGCCCGCGCGATGATCGCCGTGGCGAGATCGACGCCGGTGGCCTCCTCCATGTCCGGCAGCGCGGGCGAGGCGTTGACCTCGAAGACGCGGGGCGCGCCGGACCTCGGCGCCAGCAGGTCGACGGCGCAGACCTCGAGCTCGCACAGCTTCGCGGCGGCCTCGGCGGTGGCCTTCACCTCGGGCGTCAGCGTGCAGCTCTCGAGCCGGGCAATGCGGGAGAGGGTGCGGGACAGGCGGCCGGGGCGCGCCACGCGGGACACGGCGGCCAGCGCCTGGCCCCCCACCACGAAGACGCGCAGGTCGCGGCCGGCCTTGCGCACGTACTCCTGCATCACGAGGTTGTGGCCCAGCCCCAGCACGGCCTCCAGCGCGGCCTCGAGCGACTGCTCGGTCTCGCAGAGCATCACCCCGCGGCGCTCGCTGCCGGTCAAGAGCTTCACCAGCACCGGCACGCCGCCCACCAGCGGCACCATGGCCTTCATCTCCGCCGCGTCGCGGGCCATCACCGTAGAGGGGATGTCGATGCCGTGCGCGGACAGGCGCTGGAGGCACCGGGCCGGGTTGCGCGACTGGCCGATGGCGCGCGCCGAGTTCATCACCACCGCCCCGTGGGTGGCGAACTGCTCCACCACCGGCAGGCCGTAGCTGGCGATGGAGGCGGCGATGCGGGGGATCACCACGTCCGGCACCTTGATCACCTTCTGCCGGTAGCGCAGGCGGCTGCCCTTGCGATCGAGGTGCACCGCCACGTGCGCCGGGCTCATCACCCGCACCGTGTGGCCCCGGGCGCGGGCCGCCTCGACGAGCCGTTTCGTCGACGGAATGCTGCGCGAGCGGCTCAGGACGACCACGTTCACGAGGCGCATCGTGTAGCACCGACGGGACGGCGCCTCACGAATTCGCGGGGAGCGCGTGTCACGGAGGTTGGCGGCGCCGGCGGGTCCGATGGCCAGGCCGCTGAATTCCCGCGAGCACCTGCCGGGACCCCACACAGGCGGCGACATGTGGGCCTGGAGCAGGAATCACCCAATTGATTCGCTCGAAGAAAGCTCCCATGCTCCCGCGCGAACCCCTTCGTCGCCCTGTCCGTCCTCGCGATGGTTGGCTGCATCGTACGACCTCGAGCCGGTGGAGCCGCTGGCGGTGGCGCAGACGACGTGGAGAGAGGTGATCACCGCGCGGGAGCCGGTGCCGAACTTCATGCTGCTCGTCGATCGATCCGGCTCGATGGAAGCGCC
>JADLDB010000033.1 GCA_020846875.1 Myxococcales bacterium
CCGCACCTCCCGCGACGCAAAGCCGGAGCCGAGGAAGCGCGGCACCAGGCGGCGCCCCTCCAGTCGGTAGACGAAGACGCGCAGGCGCTCCTCTTCCTCGAAGCGGTGGGGGGCGCGGACCAGCAGCGCCACCACGCCTCCCTCCAGCGGGGCCCACAGCGCCTGCACCACGCACAGCCCGGGCGCGGCGCCCTGCACGGCCTCGCCCGCCACCACCACCTCGCCGCAGCCGCGCGCGTCGACGCGGTCCACCTTCACGACCTTCGCCGGGGCACGGGCCAGCGCCTCGCGGGGAGGTCCACTCACCACCGCCCACGTCATCCACACGACTCGCCACCAGCGCACGAACCCGAGTCTCGCTCACCGGCAGGAGGAAACGACGCGCTTCAAGTCTCCGCCGCGCACGCAGGAAGGGACTACTTCGGCTCGCCGAACTTCGCGTTGATGAGGCCGGCAATCTCCTCGAGGCAGGCCTGCGCGGCCGGGCCCCTGCACGTCACCTTCACCACCATCCCCTGCGCGGCGGCCAGCATCAGCACGCCCATGATGGACTTGGCGTTGACGGCCTGGCCTTCACACTCCAGCTCCACCTCGCAGGTGTAGCGGTTGGCCACCTTCACCAACTGCGCCGCGGCCCGGGCGTGCAGCCCCAGCGCGTTGATGATGGTGTACTCGCCCTGCGCCGTTTCCAAACAACCTCCTTCGTCCAAAGAAGCACCCTACAGGAAAGCGCCCCCCGCCACCGCCGCGCCGGCCATGCCGTACAACAGCCAGTACGGGTTCCACCTCCGGCTGGCGGCCAGCACCGTCACCCCGCCGACGGCCAGGGTGGCCAGCGCCACGCCCACCGACAGGGCCCCCTCCGCCAGCGCGCCAAAGCGCAGGGCCAGCCACGCCCCCAGCGCGCCGGCAAGGGTGGCGCTGACCAACCGCAGCCGGTTGCTCCACATCGGCACCTTCGCCGTCTGCAGCCGCACCACCACCGCCTCGCCGTACCGCAGCCCCTGCCAGAAGAGCCACGCCCGGGCCGAGAGGTGCACCGCGTTGTAGAGGGCAAGGAAGACGACGGGCGCGAAGAAGCCCACCACCGGCACCAGCGCGCAGGCCAGCACGCCCACCGCCGGCCGCAGCGACAGCCAGAAGAAGCCGTCGCCCAGCGCCGCCAGCGGGCCCATCAACGCCGACTTGAAGCGCGTCACCGCCTCGGGTGGCTCCTCGCCCCGCGCCACCTTCGCCTCGTAGAAGATGATGCCGCCCACGATGGCCGCCGCCGCGTAGGGGTGGGTGTTGAAGGGCGAGAGGTGCCGCCTCGTCGCCTCCTGCTGCGCCGCTTCGTCCGGGTAGAGGTGCTTGAGGGCCGGCGCCAGCGCGTACAACAGCCCCAGCGTCTGCATCGCCTCCGGGGAGAAGCCCGCCTGCAGGAAGAGGCTGCGCCAGAAGACGCGCCACGCCACCCGCGACGGAATGGGCCGCGCCGGCGCCGTCACGGCGGGTGTCCTCCGTACCAGGCCGCGAAGGCCACCCCCGCCACCGCCGTCGCCGCCGCCGCCGCCATCGCGTAGCGCCCCTTCGCGTGGCTGCCGTGCACCGCCGTGGCCGCCGCGACCGCCGCCATCGCCGGGTACGCCCAGCCCAGGCCCCGCAGCAGCGGCAGGGGCAGCGCCTTCTCCACCAGCGCCACCGGCGGGCCCGCCGCCGCCGCCGCCGCGCACAACAGCCCGTAGAAGACGAACTGCGGCCACATCGCCCGCAGGTTTTCCCGCGACGCCCGCGCCAGCTGCCCCGCGCCGGCCTCGTGGAGGGCCCGCCCGTAGTAGCGGCGCGCCCGCTCGTCGAGCCGCTTCTCCAACAGCCGCCCGAGGAAGCCGGTGGGCGCGGTGAGGAGAATCGCCAGCGCCCACATCGCCGGCGTGGAGTCGCTGCCCAGCGTCTGCCCCATGGCCGCCGCCAGCGCCGCGCCCGTCACCGCGGGCAGCGTCTCGTGTTCCGCCTGCGCCCCGCCCAGAGACGCTCCGCCCAGGTGCAACAGCTCGAAGACGAGGCCCACGTACAGCCCCGCCCGCAAGTCGTCGTTGAGCAACCCCGTCACCGTCGCCGCCACCAGCGGCCGGGACACCATCGCCTGGAGGAAGGCGCGGCGCTCCAGCGCCATCAGCCCCCCCCACACGCCAGTCCACAGCATGGGCCACCAGTGCACGGCGCGCATTGTCACACCGGGGTTCGCGCCTTTCGACTTCGAGGCGGCCCCATGGGGGGCTTCTCTTTGTGGGTGGAAGTGGTAGGAGCCGCCCCCTCACCTTGCGGACTGTCGGGGAAACGTCCGCTTCAGCCCGGTTGATGCACATGACAAAGACTCTGTTGGTTCGGCTCGCGGCCGTGTCGTCCGCGCTCGTCCTCGTGGCGTGCGGCGGCGGCACCAAGAAGTGCACCTCCAACACGGACTGTCCGACGGGACAGACCTGCAACACCAGCACCGGCGCCTGCATGGCGGGCGGCGGCGGCGGTGGCGGCATCGGCGGAGGCGGCGGCGGCGGCGGCACGGGCGGCGGCGGCGGCGGCGGCATGGGCGGCGGCATGGGCGGCGGCACTGGCGGCGGCACCGGCGGCGGCACCGGCGGCGGCACCGGCGGCGGCACCGGCGGCGGTGGCATGGCTCCCGTGGACGGCGGCGTCATCGCGGGCGGTGAGACGTGCGAGATGGCGGTGCCTGTCACCGCGCCCGTCTCCACGGTGTTCAGCGCCACCACCACCGGCCTGACCAGCAACTACGACGTGGCGCGCTTCGCCTCGGGCAGCGGCTGCAACGGCTACGGCAGCCACCCGGGCGCCGACGCGGTGTACCAGATTTCCGTGCCGGCCCGCTCCCGCCTCACCGCGGTGGTGCAGGGCCAGGGCGGCGACGGCTCGGCCATGGGCATGCCCATCTTCGACCCGTCGGTGTACCTGGTAGCCAGCCCGGCGGCCAACTGCGCCAGCGCGACCGCGGACGGCGGCGTAGTGGCCACCTGCTTCGCGGCCAGCGAGGACCCGTTCAACGACGCGACCGACCTCCTGTCGGCGGAGACGGTGAGCTGGAAGAACACCGACACCACCCCGGCCGACGTCTTCCTCGTCATCGAGTCCGGCTGGGCCCCGGTGGCGTCGCAGACGGACACCGACGGAGACGGCACCGACGACACCTGGGTCATCGGCCAGGGCGACTTCTCCGCCACCGTCACCATCGCGCCGCTGCCACCCGTCCCCGCCAATGACACCTGCACCGGGGCCACCTCGCTGCCCGGCACGGGCACGGCGGTGAACGGGACGACCCAGGGCGCCAACCCGGACCTCACCTTCGACGCCAACACCACCACCTGCGTCGACACCGCCGGCCTGGGCGACGTCTTCTACACGGTGGACGTGCCGCCCGGGAAACGCCTCACCGTCAGCGCCGTCACCCAGGCGGCGGACACCACCATCGGCCTCAACCTCTTCGAGGGCGCCTGCATGAACGTGGCGACCTGCCGCTCCGCGACAGAGCAGACGACGGGCACGGCGGCCGTCGCCACCTACGACAACCGCGGCACCGCCAACCTCCTGGTGACGGTGGAGGTGGCCACCTCCGACGCGAACGACCTCGGGGCGGACTTCGCCCTCACCGCCACGGTGGCCGACCTCCCGGCGCCTCCGGCCAACGACGCGTGTGGCGCCGCCGCCACGCTGATGCCCGCCACCAGCACCATGGGCACCATCGACGGCAGCACCGCGGACATGTTCCTCGGCGCCATGCCCACCGTCTGCCAGGACGGCCAGGCGGGCGGTGCGATGAAGGACGTCTTCTACACCCTCGCCCTGCCGGCCGGTCAGCGCGCCACCATCGTCGTGACGCCCTCCGCCACCTCCAGCGCCCTGGACGCGGTGGTGAACATCACCGACGCGCCGGGCACCTGCACGGGCGTGGCGGCGTGCCTCGACGCGGCCGACAGCGGGAGCGGCGGCGAGGCAGAAACCATCACCTACGACAACACCACCACCGCGGCGATGACGCTGCTCATCCAGGTCGGCTCCTGGGACGACGAGGAAGGCAGCTTCTCCATCCAGGCCACCGTGGCGGCCATTCCTCCGCCGCCCGCCAACGACGCCTGCGCCGCGCCCACCGCGCTGACGTCGGGCATGCAGGTGAATGGCACCACCATCTCCGCTTCGCCGGACATGCTCTTCGGCGCCTCGCCGATGATGTGCAAGGCGGCGGGCTCGGCCAAGAAGGACGTCTTCTACACCCTGGTCATCCCCAACGGCTCGACGGCGTCCATCGTCGTCACCCCGGACATGTCAATGGACCCCTTCGTCAACGTCATCAACTCCACCGCGGGCTGCACGATGGTGGCGGCCTGCCTGGCCGGCATGGATGACGGCTTCGACGGGGACCCGGAGACGGCCACCTACACCAACATGAGCGGCGCCAGTCAGACGGTCCTCATCCAGGTGGGCGCCTGGGGCGGGGTGGAGGCCAACTTCACCCTCACCGCCACCGTCACCCCGTAGCGCGGGGACACACGCTCGAGCAGTCCGAAGGCCGCGGGGCATTCCTCCGCGGCTTTCGTCGTCTCGGAGGGCCTTCGCGGCCGTGAAGGAACCGTGAAGCAGCGGTGCGCCGGCGGTGCCACACTGCGCGCCGTGGGCGGCTTTGCTTCCTCCCGAAACCCCCACCGGGAGAAACCCAGACATGACGACGCGCCGCTTCCTCCTCTTCGCAGTCTTCGCCCTCGTGACGCTGGCCGCCTTGATGGCCGGCTGCGCCCTCAAGCGCCCCGAGGTGCCGGTGACCACCACGGTGGACGTGCCGGTGTTGACGGAGCGCCCGCCCGACGACGTGGAGGCCGCCCCCGGCGAGCAGCCAGGCACCCACCAGCCGCAGCTGGTGCTGCAGCACTACGGCGTCAACCCCACCGTCGAGACGCGGGCCCAGGCCGTCAGCACCTTCGCCGCGGACGTGGACACCGGCAGCTACACCCTGGCGCGGGCCTACCTGGAGCGTGGCACGCTGCCGGACGAGGCGGCGGTGCGGGTGGAGGAATTCGTCAACGCCTTCGACTACGGCTACCGGGCGCCGGAGAAGGAGGCCTTCGCGGTGCAGGTGGAGGCCTTCCCCTCGCCCAGCCGCAAGGGCTACCACCTGCTGCACCTGGGGGTGAAGGCGAGGGAGGTGGCGAAGGCGCAGCGCAAGCCCAGCCACCTCGTCTTCACCATCGACGTGTCGGGCTCGATGGCGCAGGGCCACCGGCTGGGGCTGGTGAAGCAGGCGCTGGGACTGTTGGTGGAGGAATTGGACGAGCGGGACCGGGTGTCCGTCGTCGTCTACGGGGACACGGCGCAGGTGGTGTTGCCGCCCACGCCGGCCACGGAGAAGGAGGTGCTGCATTCGGCCATCGCGCGGCTCAAGCCCGAGGGCAGCACCAACGTCGAGGCCGGGCTGGACCTGGCGTATGAGCTGGCGATGAAGGGCTTCGTGCCGGGGGGCATCAACCGGGTGGTGCTGTGCAGCGACGGGGTGGCCAACAACGGCGTCAGCGAGGCGGGCGGGCTGTGGGCGAAGGTGAAGGGGCGGGCCAGCGAAGGGGTGACGCTGTCCACCGTGGGCTTCGGCATGGGGCACTACAACGACGTGCTGATGGAGCGCCTGGCGGACGTGGGCGACGGGCACTACGCGTACGTGGACAAGCTGGCCGAGGCCCGGCGCATCTTCGTGGAGCAACTGACGGGGACGCTGCAGGTGGTGGCGAAGGACGTGAAGCTGCAGGTGGAGTTCGACCCGAAGGTGGTGGAGCGCTACCGGCTGCTGGGCTTCGAGAACCGGGTGCTGGCGGCGAAGGACTTCGCCGACGACAAGGTGGACGCGGGGGAGCTGGGGGCGGGGCACCAGGTGACGGCGCTGTACGAGGTGAAGCTGACGGCGGCGGCGGCCGAGGCGTCGTCCTTCGCGGTCTTCCGCGCGCGCTACCAGGAGGCGTCGGGCGGGGCGTCGAAGCTGGTGGAGCACCGGCTGCCCACGTCGGTGGTGCGGGGGGCGGCGAAGGAGGCGACGGGGCCGGCGCGGCTGTCGTTGGTGGCGGCGGGCTTCGCGGAGAAGCTGCGGGGCAGCTACTGGACGCGCACCTTGTCCTGGGGGCAGTTGGTGGCGGCGCTGGACGGCCTGCCGGAGGGGCTGCGGGCGCGCGCGGACGTGGTGGAGCTGCGGGCGCTGGTGGTGAAGGCGCAGCGGCTGGACACGCGGCCGGACCGCTTCGAGAAGGAGGCGCCGGTGGCGTCGATGGACTTCGACCGCCTGCCAGTCCTGGAATGAAGTCCGCGTCCGCCGACGGGAGCAGGCGTGCGCGCGGGCGGCTCCTGCTGGGCCTGGCGGGCCTGGTGGCCTTCCTCACGGTGCTGGAAGTCGTCTTCTGGCGCGAGCTGTCGGACGGGCGCGCCACCCTCTCCGAGACGCGGCGGGCGCTGGAGTCCTACGGCACGTCATCCCTGACGCGGGCGTTGTCGGACGAGCTGGAGCTGGCGGCGCTGCGGGCAGCGGAGGTGGAGGCGGACCCGTTGCATGACGCGCGGGGCCTGTTGTTGGTGCGAGACGGCGTATTGGAATTGCCGCGGGTGGCGGGGGCGGAGTCGAGAGGCGTGGAGCGTCTCACCCTCTCCCCCTGGGGAGACGGGCAGGGCAGAGGGGAGTCGCCCGCGGGCCCGTATGCGGAGCGGCTCGCGTTGCTGCGGGCGGCGTCGCGAGCGCTGGACGCGCAGGACTCCGGTGCTTTCGAGAAGGCGGTCCGCGAGTCTCTCGAGCACCGGCTCTTGTATGTCTTACCGCCGGAGGAGGACCTCTCGGCGGCGGTGGCGCTGTTGCGACTCGTGACTCGCACGGGCCGCGCCTCCCCGGAGCTGATGCGGCGGGTGTTGCGGGACGGCCTGGAGCTGAAGGGGACGAAGCAGGAAGGCCTGCAGCGGCAGGTGTTGCGGGCGTGGGGGCGGTTGGGGGCGGAGGACGTGCGCTTCTTGTGTGCGGAGGTGGCGGGCCTGTCGCGGGGGGCGGCGGTGCCGGCGGAGGACTTCGGGCGGGAGTGTGGGCGGGCGGAGGGGCGGCCGGCGTTGCCGGAGGGCGAGGGCGTCTTCGTGCGCTTCTCATCGGACGGGGCGGTGGTGCGGGTGCGGGGAGAGGAGGTGGTGGGCCTGACGCTGGACGTGCCGCGGCAGTTGGGGGGCCTGGAGCGGGACATGCGGGAGCGCGGCCTCTTGCGCGCGTCGGACACGCTCACCCTCTCCTCCATCGGTGGAGAGGGCCGGGGTGAGGGGAAGAGCGGCTGGCGCGCCCTGTCTTCTCTGCGCCTCGAGCTCACCTCCCCGCGCTTCCTTGAAGCAGAAGCCGCCCTCACCTCCCGCTTCACGCTGAAGACGCTGCTGGCGCTGGTGACGCTGCTCCTCGGGGTGGGCGTCGTGGCAGTGACGGCCTGGGCGCAGTCCCGGCGCGCGCGCTACCTGGCGCTGCAATCGGACTTCGTCTCGACGGTGAGCCACGAGCTGCGGACGCCGTTGGCGTCGATGCGGGTGATGGCGGAGACGTTGGAGCGGAAGCTGGAGGGCCAGGGGGTGGCGAAGGACTACCCGGCGCGGCTGGTGCAGACGGTGGATGGGCTTTCGTTCCTGGTGGAGAACATTCTGTCCTTCAACCGGCTGGAGAAGGGCGGGTGGGTGCTGAAGCGAGGCGCCGTGAAGCTCTCTTCCTTGCAGGCGGTGTTGGAAGAGGACGCGGCGCACGCACCGGTGGCGGTGGAGCAGGCCTTCACGGGATTTTCCGGCGTGGAGGTGTCTGCAGACAGCGAGCTGCTGCGAATTTTCTTCCTCAACCTGTTGCGGAACGCGTGGAAGTACAACGAGCGGGCGCCGGTGACGCTGAAGTGGGAAGCGGCGACGAGCGGAGACGCGCTGACAATCCGGGTGACGGACAACGGCGTGGGGATTCCGCGGGAGGCGTGGGAGACGGTGTTCGAGGCCTTTCACCGGTTGCGGGACGGGCGGGGGCGGGGTGGCGGGGGGAGCGGGCTGGGGTTGTCGCTCTGCCGGCGCATCGCGGAGCTGCACGGCGGCACCCTGCACCTCACGGCGTCCACGCCCGAGGGCACCACCTTCACCCTCACGCTCCCC
>JADLDB010000034.1 GCA_020846875.1 Myxococcales bacterium
CCTTGACGCGAATCAGCAGCCGGCCGAAGGCCACCACGAAGCCGACGTCCTCGAAGTCCTCTTCCTCGCACGCGAAGTCCTCGTCGGGCAGCAAGTCGACGAGCAGCGCGGGCTGGAAGCCGAAGGCCTCCACGCGCAAGTCCGGCTCGTCGTCGCGGACTGGCGGCAGCAAGAGCGGTGGCCGTTCCACCACGCGCTCGGGCGGCAGCAAGTCCAGCGGCTCGACGCACCGCCCGACACACCGGCCGACGCACTCGGGTGGCGGCTTCGGCGGCGGCGGCAGCTTCGGTGGCGGCGGAAGCTGATCGCCTCCGGGCGTTGGCCCAGCGCGAGCTCGCAGGGCTCTTGAGACGCGAGGGTTTCCTCGCCGTCGCGATCACCGGTTCGATCGCGCGGGGCGATGCGACGCGCGGATCCGATCTCGATCTCTGGTGTCTCGCGCCGGGCGTCGTGCGGCACCAGCGGCGCGCGCTGCGGTGGTCAGGCGTCGACGTCACCCTGCTGGTGGACGGGCGGCGCAGCGCGGGTAGCTTGAGATCCCTGTCGCGCTGCGAGACGGAGGATCTCCTCGTCCTCCACGATCCGCTGCGCCTGTTCCCCGGGTTACAGCGGCGGGCGCGTGCGGTCCGGTCGCGAGCGTTCAGGGTCCTGTGCCGCGCGACCTCACGGGCGTTGCTCGACGAGCTGCGCGAAGGCGCGCGAGGCTCCGACCTCAACCGGTTGCCGCCGTTGCGTGAGGCCGCGCTCCGCTTCGCCGCGGCCTGGGCGTACCGGGCGCACGGGTACCGCACGCCGCGGTGGCGAACGCTCGAGCGCGTCCTTCCGGCCGGCGAGCGTCGCCTGCTCGAGAAGATCCTCGCGGTGCCTCCCCGCCGGGACGCGCGGAAGGCGCTGGCGGCCGCGCGCCGTGCCTGCCGCGAGGTGGGCAGTCCGCTCCCGCCGGACGCGCTGGCGCGGCTGCGTGCAGACGAGTGGCGAGAGGGCGTGCTGCTCACGCGCCGGCACCTCGAGCGGGTGGTGCTGGGGCCGCTGCTGCAGCGGGCAGGCGCCTGGGAGGTCGAAGAGGTGCCGCAGCGTTCGGTGCGGCGCGCGCTCGTGCTGCTCCACCGTCCTTCCGCGGCCGACCCGCGGCAGACCGCGCGCGACATCGAGGCGCTGGCGCGCCGGCTGCGGGTGCTGGGCTGGTTCTCGCCCGCCGTCGCCGCGTGGCTCTCCCGCGCGCAGGGGCGCTGACGCGAAGGCCGTCCCGCTTCTCCGCGATCAAGCAAGCGCTGCGCAGCCACCGCAGACGCTTCGCCGTGTGCCGCCGGCAACCCGCACAACCACGCGCGATGCCTCCAACTCGACGAGGCGGGCCTCGGCGGCCTTGCGGGTGAGGTGGACGCGGCGGACGGCGCGGCGGCCTTCTCATGGAAGCGTCCACTGGCGGTGCGGCACGCGGGGCAGCAGCGACTCGAGGTGGGCGCCGGTGTTCAGCGCGCGGCGTCGCCGGGCGGCTGCCGCGCTGAGCTGCGGGCGACCCGGTCTCTGTGTCCGTACCCCGCGCCGCCTCATCGGACGGTTGCTGACGGAAGGGCGCCCGGAAGCTCGTGAACCTCGAGAAGTCGGTCGCGTCCTCCAGGAGGCGGTGGGGACCGCGTACGGGCGCCGCCTGACGAACGTCGATGCGCACACCGCGGCCGCGCGGATGCGGTACTGACGACTCGCTTGGAGACAGAGCGTGGGTGGCTCAGGGCTCGACCTGCACCACGAAGAACGTCACCTGCGCGTTGCCGGCGTTGGAGCCGCGGCGCACCGTGACGACGTCGCTCTGGTACCCGCCGTCGGGGTTGGCGACCAACTCTGTCGCCAACAGGCCCGCCGAGTACGGAATGCCGTCGTGCTCGGCGGCGCCCTGGCCGCCGGCCGACTGGCTCGAGGTGAAGACGAAGGTGCGCGTGGCGTCCACCGGGGTGATGGGCACGTCTACCGACGCCGTGCCCCTGGCGACGAGTGTATTCCTCGTCTGCACCGTCGCGCGGGAGCCGAAGTCGATGCGCTCGAAGTGGGCCTGGAGCGCCTGGCTGGCGCACGTCGTGCCGCCGGCGCCGCGGGTGAGCTGGACCGACGTCGGCGAGGCGACCTGGCCCTGAACGAAGTACTCACAAGACGTGCTGTTGCCCCACATGTTGGGGGCGGTGGCCTGCGCCACCACGACGACGTTGGAGCTCGTCGCAACGGGCAGCCCCTCGACGGTGACGCTGGAGACGCCCATCGGGATGCCGCCGTCGACGCTGACGCGCGTGACGGTGACGCCCGTCCACTGCGCCACGTTCACCTGGGCCCCACCGCAGCCAGAGGTGTTGGTCACCTGGTTGGGCGCCGTGAGCGTGTACATCGCCACGTCGTTTCCGCCGAAGGAGCTGCCGGCGTTGGTGACGCTCTTGAAGACGAAGCTCTGCGCGGGATTGACCCCCTGGACCAGGGTGAGGGAGGGGCAACTGCCGGTGGAGGACACGTGCTCGACGCGAAAGTTGTGCGAGATTTCGACGACCTGAAAATGGACCAACACGTCGCCGCTCGAGGACTCGCGTGTGCAGATGAGCCGGGCGTTGCTCCCCGAGAAACGGCAGCTCACCTGGCCGTCACCCGGGCTGCTGTTGCCGCCGCTCGTCGTGGCCTGCGTCACAATCAGCGAGGAGGCGTCGTCCACAGAGGGGTTGCCGGGGATGTTGCAGTTGCTGTTGCTCAGCGTGCTCGCCGCGAGCGTACAGTTGCTCCTGCGGACGATGGGGAGCACGATCCAGCCCTGCGTGGCAGGCGTGCCGGTGGGCGCGCGTGCCGTCAACACCTGGCCTCTACCGGTGATGGGCTTCACGTAGAAGAACCCGGAGGGGGACCCGGCGATGAGGGTGAGGGTGTCCATCGCCAGGCGGGTGGTGCACTGGGCGTCGCTGAAGAAGTGCAGCCCGCCGGGCACGGAGCTCGTCAGCACCACCGGCGTGTCGACCCCCACGGTGAAGTCGGCGCCGCTGCGTACGGCGACCACGTTCACGCCGACGCAATCCCCCGCGCGAACCGGATTGGGTACGACGCTGGCGAAGCGCAGCGCGTCGGGTCGGGCGAGCACCGTCTGGCTCTGCTGGGCGGGGGTGAGGCTCGTCGCCGAAGCCGTCACCAGGTACGTGCCCTCGAGAGGGGGCGCGCGAAAGTAGAAGGTGACGCTCGCCTGTCCTGTGGGGACGACGAGGTTCGCCTGGCCGACGCCGGCGCAGGTGGGGTTGTCGAAGAAGCTGAGACCGGCCCCCGAGAGGCTGACAGTGAGGTCGGCGCCTACCGGCACGGGGTCGCTGGCCGCGTCGGAGACCTGGACCGTGAGCGCGGGAGAGCACGCCAAGGGGTCGACCGTCCGTGGAGGTGTCGTGAGGAGGAGCGCGACCGGTGGACCAACGCTCCCGCCGCCTCCTCCCACCGAGCCCCCGCCTCCTCCCACCGAGCCGCCTCCTCCTCCCACCGAGCCGCCGCCTCCTCCCACCGAGCCCCCGCCTCCGCCCACCGAGCCGCCTCCTCCTCCCACCGAGCCGCCTCCTCCTCCCACCGAGCCGCCGCCTCCGCCCACCGAGCCGCCGCCTCCTCCTACCGAGCCGCCGCCTCCTCCTACCGAGCCGCCGTCGTCTCCTCCACCGCCCCCGCCGACGGAGCCGCCGCCACCACCGAGGCCGCCTCCCGTGCCGCCATCGCCGTCACCGCCGCCTCCGCCCGAGCCGCCGCCCACCGGGCCACCATCCAGCGGCAGACACTCCCTCCCTGAGTCGGCGCTCTGGCACGAGTAACCTGGGACGCAGTCGTCGTCCGTGGCGCAGGCGTAGCGGTGCTGATCAGCGAACGGCGCGCACGTGCACCCGCCCGACAGCGCGGTCGCGACGAGCAGCACTGAGAAGACCAACCGGGTGGTCGACACTCACTTGGGAGCCTACGCCAGGTGCGCCGCTCGCGTCGCGCGGAGCAGTGGCCTCAACCCTGGAGATCATTGGGGTGGGCCGCTTCGTCCTGCACCGCGACACCGGACGAGGGGAGCTGCGCCTCCTCGGCAGCGCGGGCTCGCGTCACGCTCGGCGCAGGGAGGACACGCAGGGTCAACTCGTTGAGGTCCGCGCCTGGCGCCGAATCACGAGGAGCGCACCGAGCGCCAGCACGCCCGCCAGCGCGTTGAAGCCCACGTCTCTCAGGTCGTAGTGGCGGCTGGGCAACACCGCCTGAAGGCCCTCATCCACCCAGCCCGCCGCCGTGGTGAAGAGGGCCGCCCCCAGCGCCCGGCGCCGCGTCGTCCAAGAAGGCGGCGCCGCCAGGAAGGCCAGCACCCCCACCGCGCCGTACTCGATGAAGTGCAGCTTCTCCTCGGGGCTATCCATCGGCCACACCACCAGGCCGTACACCGCCACGCTCAGCGCCAGGGCCGCCAGCGTGCGGGGGCGCCGCAGCTCCGGCACGCGCCACACCGTCACCACCACCGCCAGGCCCGCCAGCGCGAAGCCGAAGCCCACCGTCAGCTTCAGCATTCCCGCGTCGCGCAGCGCGTTGGTGAGGCGCCGGGCCACCGCGAGGGTGCCGTAGATGCTCAGCAGCAGCACCGCCAGCGCCACCCGCGCCACCCGCGGACTCTGGACGCCGTCACTCACCGCCCGCCACCATAGCGCGCGCCTCCCTTGCCAGCCGAACCCGGTGGTGCTGCCTGCGCCCGCGAGAATGGCGCCGTGCCCCCGGCGCGCTTCCCCCTGCGCGGAGCCCTGGACGACTTCACCCGGCCCGCCACCGGCGGCGCCCCGCCACGCCCGCGCCCGTCACCGTCTGGGGCCGAAGCAGGTGGACTTCGGCAGCGGCTGGCACGGCCGCGCGTCCACCAGCGTGAGGACGACGTGGAGCGCCGAGAAGAGCGCTTCGGTGCGGGCGCGCTCTTCGCCGCCGCCTGCATTCTGCGCCGCCGCGGCCCCTGCATTCAGCACCGCCGACGGCGGATCGCCCTGCTGGCCAGGCGAGCCGGGGGCCGCTGCACCGCGTCGCCGATTGAGGCTGGCCCGGTCCTCGACAGCAGCGCGCCGATGTACGTCGTGGTCGCGCCGCATCCACACAAAGCCGACGCCCAGCGCCTCCTCGAGCAGGCGTTGCTGCGCCGGTGCGTGGCCATCAACCGGCGCGAGATGCGATTCACGCTGCGGTGATGCGGCGGCGAGGTGTCCGGCGCTTCATCACCTGCACAGGGTCGTACTCGGACAGAGGATGGCCTCGAACTCGTCGTGCTGCACGCTGCCCTGGCTGAACGTCGCGTCGAGGCGCCCGCGGATGCCGGCGTCGCTCGCCTCATGAATGGTGACGCTGCCGCTCGTCGCGTTGTCGGCGACGAAGCCGCACAGGCAGGCGCTCCCTTCACTGTTGGTCAAGGTGCCGATGGAATAGGTCCTCACCATCACGTCGCCCGTCCACAGCCACAGGAAGTAGCCCTCCGAGGCGCTGCTCAGGTCTGCGCACGTCACCGGCGTGGACGAGAGCAGGAAGCGCCACGCCGGGCCGTCGTTGGGCGCGCAGTCCGGCTTCGCCGCCGCGTACAGCACCACCCCGCCGTCGGGTCCGCCACCGCCACCGCCGCCACCGCCACCGCCGCCACCGCCGCCACCACCGCCACCACCGCCGCCACCGCCGACACCGCCACCACCGCCGACACCGCCGCCGCCGCCACCGACGCCGCCGCCACCGCCGACACCGCCGCCACCGACACCGCCGCCACCTCCGCCCGCGCCGCCTCCCTGTCCCGCGTCCGCGCCGCCGTCGGCCGGGCCTTCCACCGGAGGCTGAAAGCACGCCGACAGCGCCACGCAGCCCAGGACGAGGAGAAACAGTCTCATACCCGCAAGCAGAGCACCTCGCGTGCCACGCGGGGAGTCCTCTGATGAGGGACTTGGCGCCGGGTGTCCCTCAGAATTTCGCCGCCGCGTGCCTGCTCCGTCCTGCCGGCGCGGGCGCGACGGGGATGCCAGGTCGTTGGGTGATGCTCGTGCCATGCGCGCCTGGTCCCTCGTCGTCCTCGCGTCAACGCTCACCGGCTGCGCAGCAGCGCAGCGGCCCTCACACCTGAGGGAGCGCACAGCTACGTGGACCGGTTGGTCCCCTGAGGCACCTCGGAGTCTTCCTCCTCGGCGGCTTCGTCCGCTTCGTTCGAGTCCACCTCCTCGTCGAGGTCCCACTCGTCGCCCTCGGTGAGCCACTCCAGCGCCGCCGCCCGCTGCCGGACGATGGCGTAGGCGTTGGCCAGGGCCGCCTCACCCATCGCCTCCAGCGCCCCCGAGTCGAAGGCCAGCGGCGCGTGCGGGGAGCCGCTCTCGAAGAGGGAGGTGACGAGCTGCTTGCCCCAGGCGCGCAGCCCCGCCGCCGCCGCCGCCGGCTTGCCGCTCTTCTTCTCCAGCGCGGGGAGGTCCACGCCCTCGCTCTCCGAGGCGCTGGCGAGCAGCTCCTCCAATTCCTCGTCGCCGTCCTCGAGGCTGGAGGGCTCCAGGAGGACGACGCGGGCCCACACCTCGCAGCGCAAGGCCTCCAGCACCACCTCGTAGAAGGCGCGCATCACCTCCAGCTCGTCCAGCGCGCGCAGGGCCGCCTTCTCCAGGAAGACCTGCGGGGGCTCCAACAGCGGCACCTTCTTGAGGAGCGGCCGGGCCTCGCTGCGCTCGAAGGTGGACGGCAGCGCCGGCTCGACGCCCAGCGCCCAGAGGAGCAGCCGCAGCTCCTCGGCCGTCCACCCCACCGCCGCCCGGTCCTCCGGGGCCCAACTGCCGTGGGGCGCGTCGAACAGCTCGAAGGCGCCGGGGCCGAAGCTGGCGTACAGGCCGAAGGCGTCCACCCAGCCCTGCAGTTGCCGCACCTCCGAGGCGTTGGTGGGCCGCGCCTCGTGCAGCGCCCGCTGCAGGAGCGCCGCGACCGCCAGCACCCGCGCGGCCGCGTCGTCGGGCCCGGGCGGCGCGCCAGGGAGGTCCTCCTCCTCCAGCCCGTCCTCGTCGTCTTCTCTCTCGGAGTCACCCTCGGAGTCACCCTCGCCTTCGCCCTCCTCCTCGGCCTCTGCCGGGGCGTCGAAGTCGTCCTCGCCCTCGGGAGGCACCTCGTGTCCCTCGGGGGCGGAGTTGGCTGTGCCTTCGTCGTCCGCGGCGTCCTCCTGCTCCGTCCCGCGGCCGGCGCGCGCGTCCGCCTTCGGGGGAGCGACGCCCCTCTGTCCGGCCCTGTTCCCACGGGGCGAGGGCGAGAGGTCGCGCGTGTCGTCCTGCGTGTCCGCCTTCCGCCCGGGCGCCCTCGAGGCCGCCGCCGTCGCCTCCGCCAGCGCCTGCGCGCGCCGCCCCGCCGAGACGGAAGGAGGCGGCTCCTTCACCGCCGCGCCGCGCGCCGTCACCTCCTCGGACGAGGTGAGGGCCAGCGCCAGGCCGCGCCCGGCCGTCACCTCCGCGGGCACCGCGTGCTTCTTCGGCGCCGCGGCCGCCTCCTGCGCGCCCAGGGCGGGCCCGGCGCCCGTCACCTCGGCCACCAGGTGGTGCTTGCCCGACGGCTCCTCCACCAGCCTCCGGCCGCGGCCGGCGCTCTTCTCCGAGGCAGAGGACAGGGCGCGCCCTTCCTTCTCGGTGGGCTCGTCGGGCGCCCCGGGGGGCTTCTTACTGGCGGCCATGCGCCCTCGTTAGAGCACACGCGGCGCCACCCGTCAGTGCCGCTCGTCCCGCTTCACCTCCTCGTCGAGGACGGAGATGACGTCGGCGAAGGCCGCCCGGTTGCGTTCCGCCAGTTCGGCCAGCGTCTGGTGCGCGTCGAGCATCACCCGCGCCAGCGGCGGCCCGGGCTCGGGCACCAGGGGCACCTCGTGCACCTCCACCTGCGGCTCGTACGGGAAGGCGTCCACCAGGTGGAAGAGCGAGTCGAAGGCGGCGGCGCGCAGGCACGGCGCCACGTCCCGGCCCGGCCCCACCAGGATGGCCCGCCGCCCGTGCTTTTCGACGGTGGCGCGGCCGATGCGGGCCAGCAGCCCCATGCCGGTGCTGTCGATGGCGTCGACGCTGGAGACGTCGATGAAGACGGTGTCGCAGCCGGCCGGCAGCACCACCTCGTCGACGAAGCGGCGCAGCGCCCGCGCCTCGGGGTAGCGCACCTGGCCCCGCAGCACCACCAGCGCTGTGCCCTCACGTCGCCCGAAGCTGGCCCGGCTCGACATGGGCGCCTCCTCGCTTCACCAGCAGCAGCGCCACGTCGTCCGGCAGCGTGGAGTGCTCGTCCAGCTTGAGCGCGGCCCGGGCGCCCTCCACCGTGACGTCGAGGCGGCCGAAGTGCTGGCTCAACAGCTCCAGCTTCTCCTCCAGGCTGGCCGCCGGCAGCACCTCCAGCACCCCGTCGGACACGGCGGACAGCACCACGCGCTGGCCCAGCGGCTCCACGTGCTGCTGGTAACGGGTGTGCGGCATCATTCCCAGCGGAAGTCCGGCGCCCTCCAGCCGGCGCGCCCGGGTGCCGTCGAAGAGGAGCGGCGCGGGGAACTGCCCGGCGCTGGACCAGGTGAGCGTGTCGGCCTGCTCGTCCACCACGCCGTAGAAGAAGGTGACGTGGCGCTCGAGCGGCTCCTTGCCCAGCTCCTCGTTGAGGGCCTCCAGCAGCCGCGCGGGGGAGGCCGCCAGCGCCGCGTCTTCGTGGTGCGCCCACTCCACGTGGCGCTGCACCGCGCTGCGGAGGAGGACGGTGACGAGGGCGGAGGACACGCCGTGCCCGGCCACGTCGGCGAGGTAGAAGCCCCAGCGCCGCTCGTCGAGGCGGAAGGCGTCGATGAAGTCGCCGGACAGGTACACCGAGGGGACCAGCTCGCGGGAAAACTCGAAGGCGCCGAAGCGCTGGTGGTTGGGCGGCAGCATGCGGGCCTGGAGCTGGCGGCCGGCCTCTTCCCCTTCGGCCAGCACGCTCAAGGTGGCCTTGAGCTCGTCGGTGACGCGCCGGTTCTCCGCCACCAGGGCCTGCTTCTCCAGCGCCCGGCCGATGGTGTGCGAGAGGACCTCCACCTCGAGGATGGGCTTGGTGAGGTAGTCCCAGGCGCCCAGGCGCAGGGCCTCCACCGCGTCCTCCAGCAGGCCGGCGCCGGACATCACGATGACGGGCGGCGCGTCCGGCACCTGCTTGAGGCCCTTCAAGAAGCCCACGCCGTCCAACTCCGGCATGCGCATGTCGCAGAGGATGAGGTCGAAGCGGCGCCCGGCGCGCAGCGTGTCGAGGCCTTCCTTCCCGTGGAGGGCGCCCGTCGGCCGGTAGCCCAGTTGGCGCAGCAGCGTCATCAACGCCGCCCGCACGTGTTGGTCGTCCTCGATGACGAGGATGCTGGCTGCCGGCATCGCCTCACCCCCCGTGATGGCTGCGGGGGCGATTGTGGGCCTTCGGGTGGGCCCGCGAAAGGGGGGGCCGAGGTGCGCGGAATGACTGGAGTCTGCGGCGTGGGGTGTCAGAGGCCCCGCGGCGTGCCGGGCCTGTGAGGTGTCAGAGGACCCGCAGCGCCCGGCGGTAGTAGGCGAGGCGGCTGTCCAGGCCGTTGTACCCGCCGTTGATGCGCCGGGTGACCTCGCGGAAGTTGCCCTGGTCCGCGTAGTGGTTGAGGCCGCGGCTCGTCCAGAACCACCCCGCGGTGCGGAAGCCCACGCTGGGCCGCGCGGCCAGCTTCGGGTGCTTCTCCAGGGGCAGCCCCAGGGCCCGCCCCGCCGCGCGGTAGTTGGACCGGCCGGTCAACTGAATCGGCCCGCGCCCCTTGTACCGCACGCCGTCGCCCGGGTGCGTGTTGCCCAGGTCGGTGCGGCCCTCGTAGGCGGCGCCCGAGGCAATCTCCTCGAAGTACTTGAGCTGCACCGACTCGTGCGCCAACTGGGCGAGGAACATCGCCTTGCGCTGCCTGGTGTTGATGTGCGCCTCGGCCATCGTCTTGTTGAGCAGCGGCAGGTACTTCCGCGCCTTCGACATCGGCAGGGCCGGCATGATGCGGTGGAGGTCGCTCAAGCTGACGCCCTTGGTCAGCCGCTTCATCTTCTTCAGTTGGCTGGCCTCTACCTCGCCGTTGCGCTCGAGGCCCTGCTGCTTCTCGAAGGCCTTCACCGCCTTGCGGGTGCGCCTGTCGAACAGCCCGTCCACCTTCCCGGGGTTGAAGCCGAGCTGCTTGAGCAGCTTCTCGGACCTCTTCACCGCGCCGCTCTTCTCCCACAGCGCCTGGGCCGGGGCGGTGCCGCTCTTCGCCAGGATGAAGGACCTCTTGAGCGCCTTCCACGTCTGGCTGTCCACCCGGCCGGTGGCCTCGAGGTGGCTGCGCCGCTGGAAGGCCTTCAAGGCGCCTTCGGTGCGCTCGTCGAACTTCCCCGTCCACCGCTTCGGCGAGAAGCCCGCGGCCGAGAGGTGCTTCTGCACGTTCTTCACCGCCGCGCCGTCGCTGCCCACGCCCAGGCCCACCGTCCCGTCGCCGTGCCGCGTGGCCGCCGCCCTCGCCGTGGCGTCGTCCAGTCGCCGCTGGCCCTGGGTGGGCGCGCGCCGGCCCCGGTACGCGTGGTGGCGAAGCCCCTTCACCTCGCGCTCCAGCGCCTTGCGGCCCCCGCGGGACAGGCTGCCGGAGCCGTTCTGCTTCAAGTCCTGCTGGTCGGCGCGGAAGCGCTTCACCGCCTCGGCCGTCTCCCGGCTGTACACGCCGTCGGCCCTGCCTGGCTGGTAGCCCAGCGCGCGCAGCCGGCGCTCCACCTGGGCGATGCCCCTCGACTTCTGCCCGACGGAGATGTGCCCGTCCTTCTTCCTGGCGTGCGCGTCGAGGCGCTTGCCGGTGCCGCGCAGGCGGCTCAGCGTGCGGGCGTCCAGTTGCCCGGTGGTGGGCAGGCCCCACGCGCCCTGGAACTCGGCCAGGGCCTTCTCGAAGGCGGGCGTCGCCTTCCCATCGACGGTGCCGGGGTGGAAGCCGGCCTTCTTGAGCAGCCTCTCGGCCTCCTTCACCGTGCGCGCGGACGGCGCCGGCGGCGCAGGAGGGAAGCTGAAGGGCACGCCCGTCGCAGAGCGGATGGCCATGGCGCCCTACCGGATGGTGCCGAAGCCGGCGATGACGGAGGAGGACACGGGGTACGTCTTGCGGCGCACGGCGTCGCCGGAGTTGCCCTCGATGGTCTGCACCCACAACTGGCCGCCCTTGCGGAACACCTTCTCCACCAGGCCCGTGTGCTGCGCGGTGGGGCCGCTGCCCGGCGCCCAGTCGAACATGATGATGTCGCCGGCCTTCGGGTGGCTGCGGGTGTAGGTGCCGTTGGCCTTCAGCTTGGCCAGCAGCGCCGGCGTCCACGGCTCGTTCAGCTTCTTTCCCGCCTTGGTGTAGCAGTAGCTGACGAAGTCCGCGCACCACGCCTCCGGGCCGCGCCCGAAGAAGGTGGAGAAGGGGTTGCCGTTCTCCCCCCGCTCGTGGAAGCCGAGGTACTTCCGCGCCAGGTCCAGCACCTTGTCCCGGTAGTCGCCCTTCGCCGCCTTCTTCAGCTTCGAGAGGTCCTTCGTGCCGATGTCGCCGTCGCGCTCGAGCTTGTGCTTCTTCTGGAAGGCCTTCACCGCGGCCTGCGTCTTCTTGTCGAAGAAGCCGTCGACGCGGCCGGGGTTGAAGCCAGCGGCCTTGAGCAGCTTCTCGGTGCGCTTCACCGCGCCGCTGCGCTCGTGGAGCGCCTGGGCCGGGCCGGTGGGGCTCTTCGCGAGGATGTAGCTCTTCTTGAGCGCCTTCCACGTCCGCGGGTCCACCACGCCGGTGACGGGCAGCTCGCTGTGCTTCTGGAAGGCCTTCACCGCCGCGCCGGTGCGCTCGTCGAACCGCCCGCCCCAGTGCTTGGGCGGGAAGCCCGCCGCGGTGAGGTGCTTCTGAAGGTTGTGCACCGCCTCGCCCTTCGCGCCCACGCCGAGGCCCACGGTGCCGTCCTGGTTGCGGTGGCGCACCGCCTGGTTCGTCTTCTCGTCGAGGCGGCGCTGCTTCTTCGTCGGCGCCAGCCGGCGGCGCTCAGGCACGTGGTGCAGCCTCGCGACCTCCTTCTTGAGCAGCTTGCGCGACGTGCTGGCCAGCGCGCCCGAGCCGTCTTTGAGCTCCTTCTGGTCCGCGCGGAACTTCTTCACCGCCTGCGCCGTCTCGCGGCTGAACACCCCGTCCACCGCGCCGGTGTCGTAGCCGAGCTGCCTGAGGCGCTTCTCGGCGTTCTTGATGCCGCCGGACTTCTGGCCCACCGAGACGTAGCCGTCCTTCTTCCTGGCGTGCTTGTCGATGCGGTGGCCCACGTCCGTAAGCCGCGCCAGCGTGCGCGCGTCCGGCTGCCCCGTCGGCGCCATGCCGTACGCCTTCTGGAAGTCCTCGAGCGCCTGCGCCAGCGCCGGAGACATGCGCCCGTCCACCTTGCCGGGGTTGAAGCCGGCCTTCTTGAGCAACCGCTCGGCGCGGCGCACGTCGCGCGGGCTGGGCGACGGCGGCAGCGGCGGAGGGACGACGGGGCGGCCAGGAGGAAGACGGATGGTCATCGCGAGGCTCCGATCAGCTGAGGTGTGGAATGGTCGCCTCAACACGCCCCTCGGATTCCGAGAGACAACGTAAAATGGTACTGCAAAACCCGGCGAAACCTCCGCGATGGCGGCCGCGAATGGCGCCTGCCGGTGACAGGGGGCGGGTATGCTGCGCGGCCGGTGCACCCTTCCCTGGCCGGGCTGTACTCCGAGCTGTTGCTGGCCTCGACGTCGCCGGCGCGGCGCGCGTTGATGGACGCGCTGGGGTTGCCGTACCGGGCGGTGTCGCCGGAGGTGGACGAGGAGGTGCCGGCGGGGACTGCGGTGCCGCACGCGGTGGCGCTGCTGGCGGAGCGGAAGGCGCGGGCGGTGCTGGCGAAGCACCCGGGCGCGCTGGTCATCGGGGCGGACCAGCTCGTGTCGCTGGAAGGGCGCACGCTGGGCAAGCCTTCGGACGCGCTGGCGGCGGCGAAGCAGCTCCAGTCGCTCTCGGGGAAGACGCACGACATCTACACCGCGCTGTGCGTGGTGGGCCCGGCCTTCCTGGTGGGCGAGGTGGACGCGGCGCGGATGACGGTGTGGCCGCTGTCGGCGGACGACGTGGGGGCCTACGTGGCCACCGGCGAGTGGCAGGGCTGCGCCGGGGGCTACCGGGTGGAGGGCCGCGGGCAGGCGCTCTTCCAGCGCATCGAAGGAGACCGCGCGGCCATCCAGGGCCTGCCGATGCAGCGGCTGGTGCGGGTGCTGCGCGAGGCGGGGCTCAAGCTGTTCGCCTGAGCGGCGCCTCACCCCGCGGTGACGGAGGTGGCGATTCCGGCCGCGATGGCCA
>JADLDB010000035.1 GCA_020846875.1 Myxococcales bacterium
GGACGTTGCCCGGAGGTCGAGAAGCGAGGAGGGAGCGGGCTGGTGGGCCCGTGACCGACGAGCGACGACGAGATCCGGGCAAGGGACCAGCGAGGCGTGCTCTGCTCAGGCGATCTCCGGGGTTAGTGTGCACCTCATTCCTTCGCTGGCGCGAAGGACAGCTCCACCACGGTGATGGAGTACGGCGGCAGCGGCACCGGCTTGCCGGCCTGCACCGCCACCGGCGCAAAGCCCTTTGGATCTCCGGCGAAGCTGAAGACGCGCTGGCTGGCCACCGCCGGGCAACCCTTCAGCGTCACCGCGCCTTCCAGCGCGCCGGTGGGAGAGAAGTTGAGCAGCACCAGCGTCGCCTTCGACTGCGCCTGGTCGCGAGCGGCGAAGAGCGACGCGCCTTCGGGAGCCCCCGTGGGCAGGCTCAAGTCGAGGAAGCGGGCGCCCTGGCCGTCGTAGTCCCGGTACGCGCGGAAGGCCCAGAAGGCGGGCGAGCTCTCCGGCGGGTACGTCCAGTAGAAGGCGGCGTAGAGATCTTCCCGCCCGAAGCGGCCCAGCGCCTCGGCCAGGGCCAGCCCTCCCGACGGGTGCTTCTCGGCGCCGAAGTTGTACTCGCCGATGGCCACCTTGAGGCCCGGGTACGAGGACCTCACCCACTCCTTCATCCGCGGGATGAGCTGGACGTTCTCGTCGATCCACGACTCGTCGCGGTACGTCGGATCCCACAGGGCGCGGGTGCTGCGGATGCGGCGGGCGTTGGTGTCGGCGTCGGTGGCGCCGCCCTCGCCCAGGCCGAGGCCCTTGCCCTGCGGGTAGAAGTGCACGTCCACCACGTCGAGCAGCCGCACGCCCGTCTTCTTCTCGTGCGCGGCCAGTTGCTTCAGGTACCAGGTGATGAGCGGCTCGTCTGCGTGGCGGCGGCGATCGGGCCTCAGCGACAAGCCCACCGCCGAGTCTTGCGCGGAGTGGAAGTACGCCGGCCAGCCCCACAGCGCGGGCCCGGCGATGAGGGCCCTGGGCGCGGCCTTCCGCACCGCGGAGCCGTACTGCACGGTGCGCTCCAGCAGCTCGTCATACGTCGTCGGCAGCGGGTGCACGTCGCGGTGGGTGTCGCTCCACAGCATCGGCTCGTTGTCGAGGATGACCAGGTCCGCGCTCCGGCCCTCCTTCGCGATGGCCTCGAGCCAGTCGGCGACGAACTTCGGTGGCGCCTCCACGCTGGTGGTAGCGGGCGCGGGGGGCTCCAGCGGCCTACCCGCAGCAGACAGTCCGTTCCCGGCCTTCGGGCGATCCGGATCGACGCTCTGCTGAGGGCCGTACGCCTCGGTGGAGAAGCTGAAGCTGCTCGTGTCCTTCGCCACCCAGCCCAGGGTCGGCACGGTGAGCGCCGTCCTCACCCCGTGCGCGGCGTTGGCGGTGAAGAAGTCGCGCCAGGTGAAGCCGTCTCGGCCGGTGGAGTTGACGTTGCGGAAGTACCAGTCGGCGCCGGTGTTCCACGCGTTGCCCAGCTTCCAGTTGTAGCGGCTGGTGGTGTTGCCGCCCCAGCGCCGCGCGGTGGCGCCCAGCTTCCACTGGCGATCGGACTGGTATTCCCGCATCGCGTTGAAGGCGATGCCGTAGATGAGCGGGCTGATCTGATGCGTGGGCTTCGAGCAGTCGACCGAGAAGGCGGCCGGTGTCCCACCTGGCTTCACCTCGGGCGGGGCGGCTGCGTCCGCGACGGTGAGGGCCACGCCGTCGATTTCCACCCAGGCACTCGAGACGTCGGCCCAGGCACGGAAGACGACCTTGTCGAAGGCAGCGCCCGTGGGGTTGAGCTCCTTCATGGCGACGAACACCTCCGTCCACCCTCCGCCCAGGTCGCGCCGGTGCTGCGAGCCCACCTTCACGCGGGGGAAGATGTCGGCGACCTCGCTGTCCGCGCGCACCTGCAGGAAGTCGCCGTGGGCCGGCGGCGCCCGCAGCCGGAAGACGAGGCCGCCGAAGCTGCCGGCCAGCTTCCGGTTGGCGAGGATCCACCCGGCGTGCTCCGAGAAGTCGAGCCGCTCGGGGCCGCCCAGCCGCCGGTCGCGCCGGGCCCAGCCGAAGTCCTCCCAGGCGCCCTGCAGCCCGGAGTCGTAGATGAGCTGCGCCACCTTCGGCGCGGGGGCCTTGCCGGCGGCGGGCGGCGCCTGGGCGGCGCACGTCAGCGCGAGCAGCACGGCGAACGTGGCGCAGAGCGGCCGCATGAGCTGGTTATACCGTCGCGCCGCGCTGTCTTCAGGGCGGTGCGAGCTGAGCTGGCGAAGGAAATGCCCCGCGTAGGCGTGCGCGGTCAGGGCGTCCAGCGCAGGTCGGCGATGTTTCCGCCCGTCACGCCCTGGAGCAGCACCGGCGATTGACCGGGGGTGGTGAGATCGCCGAGCCGGAAGAGCTCGAAGTCACCGTTCACCGTGAAGTCCGCGCGGAAGGCCAGGGCATCGGAGCCCGGCGAGAAGACGAGCGTGAAGATCTCCTGGTTGAGGAGCACCACCACCTGCGGCTGCAACGTGGTGGTGCCCGACATGGGCAGGACGAAGAGGTCGTACAGCGTGTTGCTGGCGTTCACGTAGTTGGCGAGGAAGGCGACGCGCTGGTTGTCTGGGCTCACCACCAGCGTCTGGCTCTGGACGCGGCGGGCGGCGGGCACGTCGGGAGCGAGCCGGGTCGAGGCGCCGCCGGCGGTGGACATGCGGTAGAGGTCGGCCACGCCCGCGGCGCGCTGGTCGCCGGTGTAGACCAGCACGGTGCCGTCGGGAGAGACGGCCAGGGCGCTCACGGTGGTGCTGCCGTTGCCGGGATCTCCGGGGATGAGCGCGCAGGGCCCGGCAGGCGGACAGGTGAAGATGGAGGACGTCCCGGTGGCGAGCCGCGCGCGGACGATCAGGTTCCCGGTGTTGGACCAGCCCAAATCACGCGCCCCGTCGAAGGTCCCCACGTCCGTCGCCCCAAAGAGCGTGGTGCGCGTGCCAGACATCGTGTCCCAGACGTAGAGCTCGAAGGCGTTGTTGGTGGTGAAGTCCCCGGTGAAGGCGAGGTAGCGGGAGTCGGGCGAGAAGGCCCACAGCCCGGGCTGCAGGTTCCCAAAAGGCGCGTGCGCCGGAGAGATCTGCGCCGCCGGAACGAGTCCCGACGCGGGGATGAGGAAGAGATCGAAGCCGACCGAGGACGTGGTGCCCTGCTGAAAGGCGACCCACTGCTTGTTGGGGGAGAGGACCGGGCTGCTGATCTGATGCCCCGACTGTCCGGTGTGAATGGGCACCTCCGTCCCGCCGGTGGTGGGGACCACCTTCACGGTGTCTGACTGTTGATCCGAGACGAGGACGGCGAGGAGGCCGTCGGCGCTGATGGTGAAGTCGTTGTTGCGCGGAGGGATGACGGAGAAGGGCGTCGTCATGCCGCCCGCGGGCGCCTGCCGGAAGACCTGCGTGGCCACGCTCGGGGAGAGGTCGCCGCGGAACCAGAGCTGCCCCGCGATGCTGCCACCGGTGCCTCCGCCCACGCCGCCGCCTGTTCCGCCCCCGGTGCCTCCACCGGCCCCTCCGCCCACGCCGCCACCCGTGCCTCCGCCGACGCCGCCGCCCGTGCCTCCACCGACACCGCCGCCCGTGCCTCCACCGGTCCCTCCGCCCACGCCGCCGCCCGTGCCTCCACCGCCAGTCCCTCCGCCCACGCCGCCGCCAGTCCCTCCGCCCACGCCGCCGCCGGTGCCTCCACCGCCGCCAGTCCCGCCGCCGACGCCGCCGCCCGTACCTCCACCCACGCCGCCGCCGGTCCCCACGGGCACGCACGTCCCCGCCTGGCACCTCGCGGTGATGCTGCACACGTCGCACAGCCCGCTGGCGCGGCCGCAGGCGACGTTTTGATCTCCAGGCTGGCACGTCCCGTCCGAGTGGCAGCACCCGGGACAGTTGGCCGACGAGCACGTCGGCTTCGGCGCCCCGCAAGCGCCGGAGAACGCGAAGAGCAGACCAGCCAGAAACCCCAGGGTGAGCGCGCGCATGGAGCCGGTGCGTCCCCCAACTGCCACCTCCGGGTCAAGGCTCCTGTGCCAGCCTGGCCGGATCGACGGTCACTCGGTCCCCTGGCGAGCTCGCGCGTGACGGGACAGCGCACGCACGGCCCCCAGCAGTGAGCCGGCCTCGTCCCGCACGCCGCGGAAGTACTCCATGCTGTACACCACCGCCGTTCCGGCCCAGGTGGCGCGGTCGATCCCCAGCGCGTCCGCCGCCTTCACCACCGCCAGCGCCGCCCTCGACAGGGGCCGGGTCGCGCGCGGAGCGCAGGCCGCCGCCAGGAGGAGAGGCCGGGCCGGCGCGCTGATGCGGAACAGGAAGCGCCAGGGGTCGGACTGAGGCAGCCCCGCGTGCTTCTGGTGGATGATCGAGTCGTACTTCCCGTAGAGGAAGGCGCGCTGGAGCCACACGTCCTCGCGGGTGTGATCGGATCCATGCAGGGTGTAGCCGTCGCCGGTGAAGACGAACTCCACGCCGGCCTGCTCCAGCCGGAAGCCCAGGTCGATGTCCTCGCTGCGCTTCAAGCGTGGATCGAAGCCCCCCACCGCCAGGTAGTCGGCGCGGCGCAGCGAGCAGTTGCCGGTGTGAAAGGAGCCCCCGGTGAGCGTCATCCGCCCGCGCTCGTAGGCCTCGGCGAGGCGATCGAAGCGGTGCGCGTACCAGCGCTCGAAGTACGGCATGTCCTGCACGTGGGGATCGGCCTTGATCCGCCCCACCACCGCGCGGCGGCTCCCCGTCGGGTGCAGCGCCAGGTGCGCGGCCAGGTACCCGGGCGGGAGCTGCATGTCGTCGTCGGTGATGACGATGACGTCACCCTTCGCCTCGAGGATGCCCCGGTGCCGCGCCGCCGCCGCCCCCGCGTTGGCCTGGGTCACCACGCGCAGCGAGAACGGCCAGGCGCCCGCGTCCAGCGGCTGCGCCACCGGCTCGCTCGAGCCGTCGTCCACCACCACCACCTCGAAGTCCCCCGCCGGCACCGTCTGCTGCGCGAGCTGCCCCAGCAGCCGCTCGAGGAGCGCTCGGCGGTTGTAGGTGGCGATGATGACCGAGATCTTCACGTCAGAGGTCGACCTGCATGCCCAGCTCCACCACCCGCCCCGGCGGCAGGCCGAAGTAGCTGGTCGCCGGCAGCGCGTTGCGCGAGACGAAGGCGAAGAGCAGCTTGCGCCAGCGGAACATCTTCGAGCGCCCGCCGGTGAGCAGCGTCTCGCGGCCGAGGAAGTAGCTGGTGGTGGACGGCTCGCACACCAGCCCCTGCTCCCGCGCGCGCACCAGAATGGCGGGCACGTTGGGCGTCTCCATGAAGCCGGTGCGCCAGATGACGCGGAAGAAGCCCGCGCCCACGTCCTTCACCTCGAGCTGCTCGTCCTTGAGCACGTACGGCACGTTCTCCGAGACGATCGACAACAGCACCACCTGCCGGTGCAGCACCTGGTTGTGCTTCAAGTGATGCAACAGCACCGGCGGCGTGCCGTCGGAGTTGCCGGACATGAAGACGGCGGTCCCGCGCACCCGGTGCGGCTTGGTGCCCTCGATGTCCTCCAGCAGCGCGGACAGGGGCATCACCGAGGTGTTGAAGCGCTCGGCCAATTCGGCCCGGCCCCGCTTCCAGGTGGTCATCAGCGCGAACAGCCCGAAGGCCACCACGATGGGGAACCAGCCGCCCTCGAAGAACTTCACGATGTTCGCCAGGAAGAAGGGCGTGTCGAAGGCGAGGAAGAGGACGAGCAGCGGCAGCGCCTTCGCGGTGCTCCAGCCCCAGTTCCGCGTCACCACCACGAAGTACACCAAAGAGGTGATGCCCATCGTGCCGGTGACGGCGATGCCGTACGCCGCGGCCAGCCCGCTCGAGTGCCGGAACATCAGCACCAGCGCCAGGCACGCCACCATCAGCGCGTTGTTCACCTCCGGCACGTAGATCTGCCCCTCCGCCGTCTCCGAGGTGTGGACAATGGTGACGCGCGGCATGTAGCCCAACTGCACCGCCTGGCGGGTCAGCGAGAAGGCGCCGGAGATGAGCGCCTGCGAAGCGATGACGGTCGCCGCCGTGGCCAGCGCCACCATCGGGTACACGAGCGGCGCCGGGACGATCGCCCAGAACGGCTTCTCCACCCAGCCGTAATCCAGCAGGTACGCGCCCTGCCCGAAGTAGTTGAGCAACAGCGCCGGGAAGACGAAGCCGAACCACGCCACCCGAATGGGCCGCGCCCCGAAGTGGCCCATGTCGGCGTACAGCGCCTCGCCGCCGGTGATGCACAGCACCACCGCGCCGAGCGACAGGAAGGCCCGCGTGGGGTCCGTCTTGAAGAGCTCCACCGCCCACAGCGGGTTGACGGCCTTGAGCACCTCCGGGTTCGACACGATGCCGCGCACGCCCAGCGCCGAGATCACGATGAACCAGACGATCATCACCGGCCCAAACGCCTTGCCGATCCGCTCGGTCCCCCGCTTCTGCACCAGGAACAAGGCCAGCAGGATGAACAGCGTGAGCGGCACCACCCACTTGTCCAGCGCGTGCGTGGCCACGCGCAGGCCTTCCACCGCCGACAGCACCGAGATGGCCGGGGTGATGACGCCGTCGCCGTAGAGCAGCGCCGCGCCGAAGAGCGCCGACAGCACCACGACCGCGCGCACCCGCGAACTCGCCCCGGCCGGCACCAGCGCCAAGAGCGCGAAGATGCCCCCCTCCCCGCGGTTGTGCGCCTTGAGGATGAAGCCGATGTACTTCACCGTCACCACCATGGTGAGCGACCAGAAGACGAGCGACAGAATGCCCAGCACGTTGGCGTCGGTCACCTCCAGCGCGTGCGCCGCCGTCTCCAGCGCGCCCTCGTGGCCCGTGGGCTTCATCGCGAAGCACTCCGACAGCGCGTACAGCGGGCTGGTGCCGATGTCGCCATAGACGACGCCCAGCGCGCCGAGCGCGATCGGGAAAAGCTTGCCGTGAGGCGCGGGTCCGCCGCCGCCGTCCCCCGGCTTCGTCCCGTTCGCGGAGGTGGCCGGCGCTGGGCTCTCGTTCATGGCTCCGACGCTCTTACCTGAAGGCCCCCCCAGGTCGTCGGCTCTTCGCGAAGGCATCGTCTTTCCAGCGGGTTGCGGCCGGCACAACCTTGGACCGGCTCGCGGGTAGAGAGGACGTATGCGCGCGGCCCTCACGGTGGCACTCCTCCTGTCCGTCGGTTGCGCCGGCCCGGGGCCGAAGCCAGCGGCGCCCGGGGAGGAGGCAGTGGTGCGCCTGCCCACCACCTCGCTCGGCGAAGAGGAGCGCGTGGCCCACCTGCTCAACCGCGCCGCCTTCGGGCCGTCGCCTCAGGACGTGGAGCGCGTGCAGGCGATGGGCGTGGAGGCCTGGCTGGCCGAGCAGCTCGCGCCCGGCGTCGACGCGGAGGTGGCGCACCGGCTGTCCGGCTTCAAGACGCTCAAGCTCTCCGTGGCCGACGCCTTCCACGCCTACCCGCCGGTGCAGCAGCGGCTCGAGGCGATGGGCGTCGATCCCACGAAGCTGGAGGGCGACGCGGAGGCGCGCGCGCAGCTCAAGAAGATGATCAAGGAGAACAAGGAAGAGCTGCCGGTGCAGCTGCTGGTGGAGGCGACGCAGGCGAAGCTGCACCGCGCCGTCCAGTCGAAGCGGCAGCTGGAAGAGGTGCTGGTCGACTTCTGGTTCAATCACTTCAACGTCTCAGCGGAAAAGAACCGCACCCGGTGGATGGTGACGGCCTTCGAGCGCGAGGCGATCCGCCCGCACGTCTTCGGGCGCTTCCGGGAGCTCTTGGGCGCCACCGCGAAGCACCCGGCGATGCTCTGGTACCTCGACAACTGGATGAGCGTGCGCGACGGTTTCGAGCCTCCGAAGGGGCTGCCCAGCGCCGAGGTGATGCCGCGCGGCCTCAACGAGAACTACGCGCGCGAGCTGCTGGAGCTGCACACGCTGGGCGTGGACGCGGGCTACACGCAGGACGACGTGCGCGAGGCGGCGCGGGCGCTCACCGGGTGGACCCTCGAGGTGAAGCCGAAGTCGCAGGCCTTCGGGCAGTTCCTCTTCCGGCCGCGGGTGCACGACGCGGGGGAGAAGCACGTCTTCGGGCTGACGCTTCCCGCGGGCGGCGGCCAGGACGACGGCGAGGCGCTGCTCGACTACCTGGCGCGGCACCCGGCGACGGCGAGGCACGTGGCGAAGAAGCTGTGCGTGCGCTTCGTGTCGGACAGCCCGCCCGCGGCGCTGGTGGAGAAGGTGGCGGCCGAGTTCCTGGCGACGGACGGCGACCTGCGCGCGACGGTGCTGGCCATCTTCCAGGCGCCGGAGTTCTGGGCGCCCGGAGCGGTGGGGGCGAAGACGAAGACGCCGCTGGAGTTCGTGGTGTCCTCGGTGCGGGCGGTGGGCACGCTGGACGAGGTGCAGCGGCCCCTGGCGCAGCCGCTGGAGGCGCTGGGCCAGCCGCTGTACCGCTGTGCGCCACCCACCGGCTACGCGGAGGTGGCCGGGCCGTGGGTGAGCGCGGGCGCGCTGGTGACGCGCATCAACTTCGGGCTCAAGCTGGCGAGCGGTCGCGTGCCGGGCGTGCTGGTGGCGCTGCCGCCGGCCCAGGCGTCCACCGAGGCGACGCTGGACGCGGTGGCGCTGCGAGTCCTGGGGCACGCGCCGACGCCGGCCACCCGCGCGTCGTTGCTCCGAGCGCTCGCCGCGCGCGACGCGGAAGCGGTGGACGAGGTGCGCGCCGTCACTCCATCCCTCATCGCGGGCCTGCTGCTGGGCTCGCCGGACTTCCAGAAGCAATGACGACACCAGACACAGCTCCCCTCGCCCCCATCGGGGGAGAGGGTCCAGGAGAGGGGAAGCCGCACCTCCTCAGCCGCCGGTCTCTCCTCGGCGCTGTCACTCTCCTCCTGGCGAGCCGCGCACTCGCGTCGACGCCCTCCCCGCGTGCGCTCATCACCCTCTTCCTGCGCGGCGGAGTGGACGGCCTGGCGATGGTGCCTCCGCTGAGAGATCCCGTCCTCCCCTCCCTGCGCGGAGTCCTCACGGTGCGCGGCGTGCCCCTCGACTCCGGCTTCTCGCTCCACCCTGCGCTCTCGCCGCTGCTCCCGCTCTTCAAGTCCAACCGGCTGGCGGTGCTCCACGCGGTCGGCCAGACGCAACCCAGCCGCAGCCACTTCGACGCGCAGGACTTCCTGGAGTCCGGCACGCCGGGGCAGAAGCAGGGCGACGGCTACTTGAATCGGGCGCTGCGGGGCCTCGACGGAGCGCGGCCTCCCTTCCAGGCGGTGGCGTTGCAGAGCGCGCTGCCCACGTCGCTGTCCGGTGAGGCTCCCGCCCTCGCCTTCCCTGCGCTCAAGGACTTCAAGGTGGCCGGAGGCAGCGCGGCGCACACCACCTTCGAGGCGCTCTACGACACGGCGCTGGACGAGGCCTTGCGCACCTCCGGCCGCGACGCCTTCGAGTCGACTTCCTTCGTGAGGGACCAGGGCCTGGCCACGGCCCAGCCGCGAAACGGCGCCACCTACCCCAACTCCCCGCTGGGCAAGCGGCTCAAGGACCTCGCGCGGCTCCTCCACGCCGAAGTCGGCCTGCGCGTCGGCGTCACCGAGGCGGGCGGCTTCGACACGCACCTCGCGCAGGGCGGCGACGAAGGACAACTCGCCAATCGCCTGAAGGACCTCGGCGCCGGCCTGGCGGCGTTCGCGCAGGACCTCGGCCCGCGCCTCGACGACGTGACGGTGCTGACGGTGACGGAGTTCGGCCGCACCGCGAAGGAGAACGGCACGCGGGGGACGGATCACGGCACCGCGTCGGCGATGTTCGTCCTCGGCGGCGGCGTGCGCGGGGGGCGCGTCTTCGCGGACTGGCCCGGGCTGTCGCCCTCCTCGCTCTTCGAGGGCCGCGACCTGGCCGTCACCACTGACGTTCGCCAGGTGCTGGCGGAGGCCATCACCCGGGCGCTGGGGCCGGGCCTCTGGGGGGCTGCTTTCCCCGGGTTCACGCCGAAGGCCCTCGGCCTCTTCGGCTGACGCCACGACAGGAGCCCCAGGGAGGAGGTCGTGGTAGGACTCGGGTCCACGCGGGCGACTTCCTCGCCGCGGGGGATGCATGTCCGAGTCCGAGGTCGATCCGCTGGTCGGGAAGGTCCTCAACGGACGCTTCGAGATCATCGCGCCGCTGGGCGTGGGCGGCATGGGCCGGGTGTACAAGGCCATGCAGCAGCCGCTCGATCGCGTGGTGGCGCTCAAGGTGCTGAACCCCCGCTACGACGGCTCGAAGGATCCCGGCTTCGAGAAGCGCTTCTTCCTCGAAGCGTCGATGACCGCGAAGCTCAAGCACCCCAACACCATCACCGTGCACGACTACGGCCGCACGGAAGACGGCATCTACTTCATCGCCATGGAGTACGTGGAAGGGGAGACGCTGGCCCAGGCGCTCAAGGCCGGCCCCTTCCCCTGGCCGCGCGCGCTGTACGTGGGGGCGCAGGTGGCCCGCAGCCTGCGCGAGGCGCACAAGCTGGGGCTGGTGCACCGGGACCTGAAGCCCGCCAACATCATGCTGCTGAGCGAGGGCACCGGCGGCGACGTGGTGAAGGTGCTCGACTTCGGCCTGGTGAAGTCCTTCACCCCGGATCGCCCAAAGCAGCCTTCCGACACCGAGCTGACCCAGGCCGGCGTGCTGCTCGGCTCGCCGCTGTACATGGCGCCGGAGCAGGCCCGCAACGAGGCCGATCCCCGCACCGACATCTACGCGCTGGGGGTGCTGCTCTTCCAGTCCATCGCCGGGCGCCCGCCCTTCGTGGGGAAGGAGTCGATCGACCTGATCGTCAAGCACATCCGGGAGAAGCCGCCGGAGCTGCGCGAGCTGGCGCCCGAGGTGCCGCTGGAGGTCAACGGGCTGGTGATGAAGTGCCTGGAGAAGCAGCCGGCGGCGCGCTTCCAGACGATGGAGGAGCTGCTGGAGGCGATGCGCGCGGCCACCTCGGGGCACGGCATGTCGGGCGTCTTCGCCGATCCGCGCTCCATGTCCGGGCTGATGCCGCGCATCTCGTCGTCCGGGGTGCAGCTGATCTCACCCACGGGAGGTGCCACCGGGGAGCCGCGACCGGTGCCCCAGCAGACCGCGGACGAGCGGGTCACCGAGTCCGACGCGGCCGATCCCCGCGCGCGGGCCAGGCGTCAGCGGTTGATCATCGCGGGCGTGGCGCTGGGGGTGGTGGGCGTGAGCCTGGGCGGCGCGCTGGCGCTGGGCGTCTTCAGGGAGGCTCCGAAGCCAGTGGTGACGGTGACGCCGCCGGTGGTCGAACCTCCGGCGCCGAAGGCCGATCCGGTGAAGGTGGCGCCGCCAGCGGCCGCGAAGGTGGAGGTGACGTTCGACGTCACCAGCGAGCCTCCCGGAGCGGCCGTCTCGGCGGGAGCGACGGTGCTGGGCACAACGCCCTTCTCCTTCACCCGCGAGCGCACCGGCGAGGACGCGCTGGCGCTCGAGCTGTCCTTCGCCCTCGACGGTTACCAGCCGAGGTCGGTGGTGGCGAAGGGGAAGGACGGCACGGTGAAGGTGACCGAGACGCTGACGAAGAAGCCGCCCGGCAAGAAGCCCCCCAGGGGCACGAAGAAGCCGCCCGACCAACCCCCCGGCTACAAGGACGACCCGTACCAATGAGACGACTCGCGACGCCGCGCGTGTGGTTTCCCGCGCCGGCCGCCGTGGTGCTGCTGGTGGCGCTGTTCCTCCCGCTGGTGGCGCGCGCCGATCCGCGCGTGGAGGCCCGGCGCCACTTCAAGAACGGCATGGCGCTGATCGCCGACGGGAAATACGACGACGGCGTCAGCGAGCTGCTGGAGGCCTACGCGATCAAGCCGCACCCCAACGTGCTGTTCAACGTGGCGAAGGCGTACGAGGCCGCGGGCCGTCAGAAGGAGGCGCTCGACTACTACCGGCGCTACCTCGACGCGAACCCGCCGGACTCGGGGCCGGTGAAGGAGAAGGTGGAGAAGCTGGAGGCGTCGCTGCCCAAGCCCGAGGTGAAGCCGGAGGTGGCGCCCGCCGCCCCGCAGGTGGACGAAGCGGCGCTGGCCCGGCTGGCGGCGCTGGCGGATCGCCTGGAGCGCGCGGTGGAGCGGGCCGAGGCCCGGGAGGAGGCGCTGCCCGCCCCTGGACTGGAGGCGGAGAAGCACGCGGTGGCCGCCGAGCCCACCGACTTCGCGGTGCCGTACGAGGAGACGGTGGTGGCGGCGAGCCGGCGCGCGCAATCGACGCTGGAGGCGCCCAACTCCATCACCGTCATCACCGGCGACGAGATCCGCGCCACCGGGTTGTTCAGCCTGCCGGAGATCCTGCGCCGCGTGCCGGGCGCGGAGGTGATGGCGATGGGCCTCACCAACCACAACGTGTCCATCCGCGGCTTCAACCAGCGCATCTCCAACAAGGTGCTGGTGCTCCTCGACGGGCGGCCCGAGTACCAGGACTTCCTCGGCCTCACGCTGTGGCCGGCCATCCCCATCGCGCTGGAGGAGATCGAGCGGGTGGAGGTGATCCGCGGCCCGGGCAGCGCGCTGTACGGCTCCAACGCGATGCTGGGGGTGGTGAACATCATCACCCGGGCGCCGGGCTCGGGGCCGCGCGCCGAGCTGAACGGGCTGGTGGGCAACGGCAACCTGGCGGGAGGCAGCTTCATCGCCACCGGCGGGGAGCGGCTCAAGTACCGCGCCTCGGTGGGCTACCTGCAGGGGGACAAGTACTCGCGCGACTACGCGGAGGGCCGGCCGGACGTGGCGTCGGTGGTGGCGGACGAGAACCTGGCGATGCGCTCGGCGCGCGCGTCCCTGACCGCTTTCTACGCCTTCAACAAGGACTTCAGCGTGGCGGTGTCGGGAGGAGTCAACCGGCTCTTCACCGAGCTGTATGCGATTGGCCTGCTGCGCAACTTCTGGCTGGACGGCGTCACCGGCTTCGCCAAGGTGGACTTCACCGCCGGCCCGGTGAAGCTGCGCTTCTTCTGGAACCACGCCACCTTCGCCGCGGGGCCGCAGTACGAGCCCATCGGCCAGCGCTCGCTGGTGACGACGCTGGACACCAACGTCTTCGACCTGGAGGCGCTCTTCCAGCAGGAGTTCAAGCTGGCGGGCACGCACCTCTTCGCGGCGGGGGTGTCGGGGCGGATCAAGCGGGTGGACTGGGGCTACATCGGCCCGCAGTTGATCCAGGAGGTCCACTTCGCGGCCTTCGTGCAGGACGAGTGGCGAATCGTGAATCCCCTCTCGCTGGTGGCCAGCTACCGGCTCGACCGGCACCCGCTGCTCAACAACGGCGCGCCGGGGTACGCGCACAGCCCGCGGGTGTCGCTGGTGTACCGGCCGTTCGAAGGGCACGCCTTCCGGGGCAGCTTCGCCACCGCCTTCCGGCAGCCGACGTTCCTGGAGAGCTACATGGACATCCGCACGCCGGTGCCGGGGGTGAACGGCGCGTCGGTGCTGACGGAAGGCAACCGCAGCCTGAGGCCGGAGCGGCTGTTGAGCTTCGAGGTGGGCTACCGGGGGGAAGCGGCGCGCTACGGGCTGTCGTGGGACGTGGCGGGGTACTGGAACATCGTGAGCGATCTGATCGTCCTGTCGGCGGTGAACCCGGTGCCGGCAGCGAACGCCTTCGACGCGCAGAGCGGCAGCTACCTGCTGGGGCGCTCGCTCTTCTCGAACGACGGCCAGACGTACACGGCGCGCGGGGTGGAGGTGGGCAGCACGTGGAATCCGATCTCCGGCCTGGACTTGCGGGTGTCGGGAGCGCTGCAGCAGATCGTCCCCAACACGGCCATCGCGGTGTGCGGGCCGTGCACGCAGGCGCCGGCCTTCAAGATGAACGCGGGCTTCGTGTACCGCACGCCGGTGAAGCTGGACCTGTCGAGCGACGTGTCCTTCGTGACGGGGACGACGTGGGTGGAGCGCGAGCCGTCGGCGCAGGATCCGACGCAGATCGCCAACGTGCAGAACCCGCTGGCGGCGTACACGGTGCTCAACGCGCGGGTGGCGTACCGCTTCTTCAGCGACAAGGCGTCGGTGGCGGTGGTGGCCAGCCAACTGGCGCCCAACCACCAGGAGCACCCCTTCGGTAACCTCGTCTCGCGGCGCATCTACGCGCAGCTCACGGTGACGCCATGAAGCGTGCCCTGCTCTCGGTCGTGGTGCTGTTGGCTGCCTGCGAGGCGCCGCTCGTCTTTCCGGGCGCGGACAAGCGGGCCAACACGGTGACGGGGCGCATCGAGGGGGAGGTGGTGGTGGCCAGCGCGGCGCGGGGGAACGTGGTGCTGTTCCTCTACGACGCGGCGCGGCCCCCACCGCCGGAGGGGACGGGGCGGCCAATCACCTTCGCGGTGGTACCGCAGGAGGTGTTGTTCGGGAGCGCGCCGGCGGGCGACGTGGGTCCGCACGTGGCGCCGTA